>CACZFF010000096.1 GCA_902780385.1 uncultured Lachnospiraceae bacterium | reverse complement strand
CATGCTGTATTTTGACCGGACCTACTCAGGATTTATGTATTACATCATCTCGGAGAGGAAGGCTCATGTCCGCGATCGCGGCGGCGAGATCCGGCTGCGGCTCATGATCGACACCTTCTCGGTGGAAATCTTTGTCAACGACGGCGAGCAGGTGATGTCTAACACGATCTACACGCGGCAGTCGGCGGAAGGCATCTCCTTCGAGGCAGTCGGCGGCGCGGCGGTCATCGATGTGGAGAAATATACGATTGAGATGTGAGGATAGGAAAACGCGGCCTCTGCGGGCCGCGTTTTTTGTGTCCGGTGGTCATATCGGCAGGATGCAGGTGGGCTTTACCGCCTGCATTTTCATGTCCAGGAGTGACAGCTTTTCGGCGCGGCGATCGAATCGCAGCGCTGTGACCAGATCGGAATCCTGGTTGGCGACCAAAAGATGGATGTCCGGATCTTCAGGGTCATCACTTTCGAAGACATTGAAATCCCTGGGCGTGATCCCGCCGCACAGGCAGCGGTCAGCAAAACAGAGCTTCCCGTCGGGATCGCAGCGGAACGTCGAGATGCTCTGGTAGCCCCGCCGGCTGGAGACAAAGAGATACTTGCCGTCACCGGTGAAGCGGATCGCGCAGCCGATACTTCCGTTGTCAGCTGTGGGGGGCTGCATGAGAGCCGGATCGGATGCGGCGTCACAGACAGCAGAGATCTGCTGCACAATAACGTACCGGTCACTTTCAGGATCAAAACGATAAGTGAAGATCGTGTTGGCCATTTCTGTGAGCACGAAGAGCATTCCCGGATGCTTGTCGCTGAAGGCCAAATGCCTCGGGCCGGAGCCGTCCGGCAGGCGGATGCTGCGGGTTGTTTCCCGGAGCTTTCCGGATTTGCGGTCCAGCTCGTAGACATAGACTGTGTCCAGGCCGAGGTCGCAGACCAGGACTTCATCCCTGTCTTTGTGGAAAACGGCATAGTGAGCGTGCGGCCCTTTCTGGCGGTCCGAAGAGTCATAACCAACGCCGCTGTACTGGCGGAAGTCGCAGAGAGAACGGATCGTGCCGTCCGGATTCAGGTCATAGAGGGAGACCGTTCCGCTGCCGTAACGCAGGGCAGGCTGTTCAGGACAACCTGATCCCGGATCGCGTAAACGGACACGCCGGCGGCAGTTTTCCCGAAAGTATACAGTATTTTGCCCGGGGAGAGTGCCAGGTAGGTGGGCTCAGAGATCCCCTGCATTGAGTGGAGCTCAGCAAAGGTCATTGCTTGGAAATCAGCTTCACAAAGACAGAGGGAATCCTGTCCCGCAGAAGCATGCGTGCCTACAAAAAAGCGGAATATTTTCATAGTGTTCTCCTTATCGGTCACTTTTAAAAAAATATCATTCTGTACCGAAAAACTACCGCTGAGCGTTTCAACTACATGTATGCGATAGTTTCTTGTCGTTTACTGTCCACCGATGATCAGTTTCCGGCAGATTATCACTTTCATCATACAGCCTCTGCGGGCGCCAGACAACCGTTGCCTAGTGTACGGTGTTATTGACGCGCATACCCGAAAGGGTATAACTTAATGCGAGATGCGGCATAATACACCCGATAAGGTATAATGTGACGGTATAATCATTGACAATATACCCGAAAGGGATCATTATAGAGTATATGAAGAGTTACTATACCTGATAGGGAGTATATCATGAGCACGATTGGTGATTATATTAAGCAGGAGAGAAAAAAGGCAGGGCTTACGCAGGAGGAATTCGCGCTTCGCGCAGGGCTGGGACTTCGATTTGTCCGGGAACTGGAACAGGGGAAGGAAACTGTGAGAATGGACAAAGTGAATCAGGCCCTGAGAATGTTTGGTATGGAGGCAGCTCCCGGAAGGATTAGGAAATGAGTGGAATTTACAGGAAAGCGACTGTTTATGTGCAAAAGATGCCGGCAGGCAGACTGGAAGAGACAGAGGACGGTTACAGATTTGCCTATTTTCCTGAGTATTGTGACAGGGAAGGGGCAATTGCAGTAAGTCTGACTCTTCCTCTTCGAATGGAGCCATATTCATCAAAAGTGCTGTTTTCCTTTTTTGACGGACTGATCCCGGAGGGATGGCTGCTGAGGGTCACCCAGGAGACATGGAAACTGGACTACAGGGACCGTTTTGGAGTGCTGCTGGCTGCGGGAAACTGGACTACAGGGACCGTTTTGGAGTGCTGCTGGCTGCGTGCGGTGATTGTATTGGAGATGTCAGTATTCAAAGAGAGGAGTGACAATGCGCTGCTTGTACTGTGGAAGGGAAATGTCCGGAAAAATCTCTGAGATGGAACGGGAAAGTGGTTGGCACAAAAGATGTGTAAAGGCTTTTTTCGGAACAAATACAATGCCGGTGCTTGATCTGACGGAAGAGGGTCTGTTGCAGCTCGCGGTCAGAATGACCGGCAAGGGACTGACAGTTCCCGGTGTTCAGAAAAAACTATCGCTGCACTTGTCACAAAATCCGGACTGCAGGCTTACGATCGTAGATTATCCGACAGGCTATATTTTGAAACCGCAGACGTCAGAGTATCCGTATCTGCCGGAATACGAGGATCTGGTCATGAGACAGGCGAAGATCGCAGGGATACGAACTGTACCTCATGCGCTGATCAGGATGGGAAGTGAAAATGCATATATTACCCGGAGAATTGATCGGCAGATCGGACAGGGACAGGTTCAGATGTATGCAATGGAGGATT
>CACZFF010000095.1 GCA_902780385.1 uncultured Lachnospiraceae bacterium | reverse complement strand
GCAGCCCTCACGGGCTGCCCTTTTTCATTTGGCAGCCCGAGGCAAAATGCGGCATCGTGAGCAAGATGCGCAGCGTAAAGACACTACAACGTTGTACCGAAAGACCGATTCGATGTATATTTAATATCAATTCTCAATATGCTTGATCTCCGGGACCTTTTTCTTTTTATACCACATCCTTTTCCTTTGACAGAATTAATCGATTTCGTAATTTTTCCATGTGACAGTATTTTATCATTCGATGATGGGCAGTTTCTAACTCGAATCAGTAAATAACACATAATATGCACAAACAGAGTCGACAAAAGACTGATAATATGAACAAGATAACCGATTAACACGATCAAATGCAGGAATGATAAGGCAGTATCGCTATATTATTTGGCATAATACTGCCATTTATTGGCATTTTATCAATGCAGATATTGACGGGATTATCCGGATCCTGTACCATAAAAACAACAGAATCTGGCAAAGAAAAAAGGAGGAATTGCTATGAACATGAGAAAGTTGACTGCAGGTCTTGTACTCGGATCAGCGGTAGCCGGCATGGTAGCGGGGTCGGCATACGCGGAGTCTTCTGACAAGATTTCGATCAGCGTGATTGCTGCCCAGTACGGTCAGCAGACTGCAAACTGGTGGAAGGGGTTTGAGAAGGATTTTGAGAAGGACAATCCGAACATTGATCTCAACGTGGATGTTGTATCATGGAACGACATCTATACGGCAGTCAACACCAGGATTGCAAACAATCAGGCGCCGGATATCCTGAATATTGACGTCTTTGCCGACTACCAGGCAGACGGACTTCTTCTTCCTGCCAAGGATTAT
The DNA here is from genome assembly GCA_902780385.1 of uncultured Lachnospiraceae bacterium. Taxonomy (GTDB): domain Bacteria; phylum Bacillota; class Clostridia; order Lachnospirales; family Lachnospiraceae; genus CAG-791. Next base: position 1,178 of record CACZFF010000095.1, on the reverse strand, counting down.
GTCTCGGAGGAAACCTACTCCAAGATGTATGAATCCTTCCTTGACCAGTCGGTTGTGGACGGAACGGTCTGGGCGATTCCGGATCTGGCTTCTGCACGGGCGATGTACTATAACGCGGACATTCTGAAGGAAGTCGGGGTGGAGGCTCCGAAGACCTGGGATGATCTGAAGAACGTGTGCAAAGCGATCAAGGATCATTACAACGGAGAGGTTTATCCGTGGGGGATTGACCTGACGACGGATGAAGGTCAGGCAGCCTTTGCCTATTATACCTGGAACAACGGCGGCGGTTTTGTTGATGACGACAATAACTGGGCGCTGAACAGCGACAAGAATGTCGAGGCTGTTGAGTTTGAGATCGGACTGATCAAGGACGGCTATACCAATACGGACCCTGCGAATGAAACCAGATATGATCTCCAGGATATGTTCGGAGCAGGCAAGATTGCGATGATGATCGGACCAAATTCCATTCCGGCATACCTGAAGGAAGGCGGCTACTCCATCAATTACGAAGTTGCTCCGATTCCGACCAATACCGATACCTCTGTATCAGCGGGCGTTATGGATCGTTTCATGTGCTTTGACAATGGATACTCGGACGAAAAGCTGAAAGCCATCAGCACGTTCTTCGATTACTTCTATGATGACCAGCGCTATTCTGACTGGGTTCAGATGGAGGGCTTCCTTCCTGCAACCAAGACAGGCGGCGAGATCATTGCAAAGGCAGATGAAAGTATGGCGGCATGGGTTGACATCGTCGGTTCTTCCAAGTTCTATCCGACAGCAAAGGCTGAATGGGCAGATGTCAAGCAGGGTGTCATCGATGTTGAACAGAATGCGCTTCTGGGTGAGGATGTCAAGGGACTTCTGGACAGTCTCCAGAGCGAAATCGCGGGCTGACCATCTTGGACCGGTGCCCATGTACTGATCAGTCAGGGAATCCTGAACGACCGGCAGGCCGGCCATTTTTCAGACATGGCCTGCAGCAACTCTTCGGCTCTTCATCAGATGTACAATGAGAAGACAGGCCGGATGCTTCATCCGGCCTGTCTCCGCAGCAAGGTCCTGTCAACCGAGTACAGAAAACAGAGGATGTCAATGAAAAAGAAATATCGATTAATCGAACCATATATCTGGATCCTGCCCAGCTGCGTTCTCATGGCTTTATTCATCGC
>CACZFF010000094.1 GCA_902780385.1 uncultured Lachnospiraceae bacterium | reverse complement strand
CGCAGCCAATGTCCTGACATTCTGCTACGCTCTGTCCGGTTTCATGGCAGCGATCGCAGGTATCGTCTCCGTCGGCCGTTCCGGCATCTGCAACGGCGCGAACGCGATCCAGCCCTACGACACTGACGCCATCGCATCCTGCGTCATCGGCGGCGCATCCTTCATGGGCGGCAAAGGTACAATGTTCGGTACCATCATCGGTGCTCTGGTCATTGCTACCCTGAGAAACGGCTTCACCCTTCTGTCCGTTGATTCCGCAGTCCAGAACATGGTCCTGGGTCTTGTTATCATCGGCGCTGTCCTCCTCGACGTCACCCGTGAGGCAATGGCAGCCAAGGCCCGCCGTAAAGAGGCAGGCGCAAAGGCCTGATGATATAATCACCATGGCATTACAGAAAGCCTGTTACACAGAGACAGGTGCCGGGATATAAGAATATGTCCGGTGTGCTATTGCCAAAGGCCCGCCGACAAGCATAGACCGGAACTTCATGCATTTTCATTGCACGTCGGCACGACAGTAATTGAATGTGGCAGGGGCTTGTCCCCTGTCACATACACTGAAAAGGCTGTTAGCGGGCCGGGCACCTTTTTTAGATGCTTTAAGGAGGTTTGTTCAATGGCCGCAAACGTTAATCTTGATTTAGCTGAGTATAATGCATTTGGACCCTGGGCATATGAGATCAGTGATAAATACCCTCTGCCCCCTCTGTTTGCTCCGTATTTTACAGCTGACGACAAGGCGGTTTTAAAGATCAAGATCCCGAGAGAGATCGAACGCAGAAATGCAGAACCGGGTATGGATCTTTACGACTATGTGGTTGCATTGTATGAGGACCGGCTCCTCGTCCTGAAACGCGAGGACGGCACAGTATTGGAGAAACAGATTCCCCTGAAGGAATTCAAGGGTGTCAGGATCTATCAGAACCTGCTCAAAGGCGGATATACAGTCTTTTCTGCCAGGGGTTCCATCTCTTTCCCTTTCAACTCGGTTTCTCTTGATCTGTTCCAGAAACTGACAAATCTGGTACTTGAGAGAGTGAAGAGCCAGGGCAGGGATGTATCATCACTTCCTGTATCAGAGACAGCGCCCGAGTCCATGCTGCTGACCAACATGCTGCATGATATTCAGATGAAAATGCCCGACATCCGCGTCGGTGCTGTGCAGAAGAGTGCGGATGTACACCGCAAGGGTGCTACCCAGAATATGATCGAGCGCATGCTCTGGAAGGAGATGAATCCGGAGGCGCTGCACCTTTACACAGATCACTATCTGATCGTATTGGAGAACGGAATCTTCCCCAACCACGTCGGAATGCAGGAATTCGGATACACACAGACAATCATTCCTTTAGACCGGATCGACGGAATAGAAGTTGCTCACTCCGAAGAATATTCTTTGCTGGATGAAAGCAGACTGACATTGGGACTCGACCGGATCGCTTACCATTTCGAAATAGACGATGAAGAAGTGGCGGAGTTTTATAATGCATTGAAATGATACATGTTCATTTCAAAAGTGATGCAGGCATGACCTGCAGCACGTATACAACTTTTATTTTTGCTTAAAAGGAGAAAAACATGGGCAAGAAACTTAGAATCGGCCTTCTTGGCGCAGGACGTATCGGCAATCTGCACGGCACGAACATCCAGAACTTCATTCCGGATGCAGAGGTCGTGATCGTAGCGGATCCTTTCATGAATGAAAAGATGGAAGAGTGGGCAAAGAGCATCGGCATCGGGCGCTGCTCCAAGGATCCCGAGGATGTATTTTCCGCAGCTGACGTGGATGCAGTATTTATCTGCTCCTCCACAAATACACATGCAGAGTTTATGATCCGCGCTGCAAAGGCCGGCAAGCATATCTTCTGCGAGAAGCCCATCGACACAGAAGTTGCAAAGATCAATGAGGCTCTGGCAGAGGTTGCCAAGGCTGGTGTCAAACTGCAGGTCGGTTTCGTCCGCCGTTTCCGGCAAGCTGGGCAAGCCCTATGTCGTCAAGGTCTGCTCCCGCGATCCCGCTGGCCCGCCCATGTCTTATGTAGCTGTTTCCGGCGGTATCTTCACCGACATGATGATCCATGACTTCGACATGGTCCGCTATCTGTCCGGCAGCGATGTCACAGAAGTTTCCGCAACCGGCGCAGTCCTGACTGATCCCGGCTATGCCGAGTATGACGATGTTGACACTGCAATCGTTACCCTGAAGTTCGAGAACGGCGCAATCGGCGTCATCGACAACTGCCGTCAGGCTCCTTACGGCTATGACCAGCGCGTCGAAGTTCTCTGCGAGAAGGGCGCTGTCCAGGATAACAACCATCTTGAGAACGAAGCTTTCATCAGCACCGCTGAGACAGTTGAGTCCGCGAAGCCTACATACTTCTTCCTTGAGCGCTACAATGATGCGTTC
>CACZFF010000093.1 GCA_902780385.1 uncultured Lachnospiraceae bacterium | reverse complement strand
TACAATGCGTCCACCTGAATATTGCTTTCACTTTTATCAGCCCTTACACAGTACCCGCAGTCACGACAATACCGTCCGGTACATCTCGTCTTTCCACTCCTTTTTGCAGATTCCGGCGGCGCTCAGCATGCGGACCAGGACCATATAGGAGGCTTTCTTTTTGGCGCCTGTCTTGCTGCCGGCATCGCCATAGCCGTTCACGCCTCCGCAGGTGCAGTTGCATCTCCAGCGGTCTTGCGGCAGCTCTTCAAAGTCGTATTCAGCCTTATCCTCCAGATATTTCTTCTGGTACAGTTCCTGAAGCTGGTTGATGCTGTTTTCAAGGGAAGGTACGATCCCGGCGTCAGCCAGATTGATCCAGAGTCCCTTATCCATCACAAAGTAGTATGCCCTTCTTGCGGCATATTCCCTGGCCTTTCCCCGCGTCTCTTCATCCACATCGATCCTCTGCCATGTCCACACCCCTTTGTCGTTCTCCGGCACCGAAAATCGGATTGTGCAGTAAAAGGGGTGCCATTTCCCGGTTCTTTCACCGCCGTATACCTCATACTCCGGCATGCGTCCGAAATGCCGTTGGTGCCAGGCATTGAAAAGGTCGTAGAAGGAAGTCTTCAGATACTCGTCAGGCGCTGTGATCTGAATGCAGACCAGCCTGTCCGCCACCGTCTCCAGCACTTGCCAGTCCCATCCGCAGTCCACCGCTACCGCACCCAGGAGCGCTTCCATCATATCCTCAGCGGCAGAATCACTTTTCGCTTCCCTGGTGCCATACAGGATATATTTGTCAAGGCCCAACTCAGCGGCACGGGCAGCCAGATGTTCTTTGCTGACAAAGCGGCTTCGGATCTTTGTCATCTCCCCTTCCGTATACCGGCTCCGGAATGGCGCCTGCGGTTTGATAGTGATAACATCCGAAAACTGCCTGACCATCTCCCTGGTGACCACCATGTTCAAAATGCTGTCCCCCAGGAATTCCAGTTCCTCACTGTCCCCGACTCCATACTCCAGACCGAAAGCCCGCCGTGTAAAGGCCTGTCTCATCAGGTTTTCATTGATAAATTCATACCCGATCACATCCCTTATGACCGGGACCGGATCATGTGATGAAGCCGGGATCTTTATGCAATTCATATGGTCCTCAAGAGCATATTCCCATGACTCCAGATCAAATCCTTCTTCCCAGTAATCGATCCCTATTTCCGGCTCAAACAGCCCGTCTTCTTCCTCCTCAGGATCATCCTCCTCATCATCTTCATCATTGTCTGATATATCATTAAAGTCGGAGAAATAATCCTCATTTAAAGAATAATCCTCGTTCAACCGTCCCTCTTCCACAAGCGAGTCCATATACTCCCGGATTTCCAGAAGTTCCTCTGCCTCCTCGTCAAGTGTCATTATGTCCACATCATCCGCCGACCACTGCATCCCTCCATGGGTTCCATCCCATACCGGTTCCGGCCAGGGGCAGTCTGCCGGCCAGGCTTTACGCCTTTTGCGTCCTTTTGCCAGTCTGCATTCATCTGCAGTGAAATCTGTCTTAAACATAAAAAATCCTCCTTGTTTTTCCTGAATAGTATGTCAGAACAAAACACGGAGGCATGACCCTTGATCACTTATGACATGTACACGAAAAAGACTGCAGACCGGCAATGGAGCAATCCGGCACAGAGCGTGCAGATTCCGGCATTGCAAGAGGGCAGATTTGCCTTTCATATACTTCACATTGATCCCATATAAACATTTCATTGTGCATTATCTCTCTGCCTGTTGCCCCCAATCTGTATAAAATCTGTACAAGACATTTGAAAACAACAACCAGGATAATATCTGCACAGCAAAATGCCTCATGCCATCCATGCACTTATCATTATAAAGGCATGGATGGCATGAAAGCAACTATAACTATAATTCAGTTCCTATTACAGATGATGCAGCCCATTCCGTTACAGTACAGACCCACCTGAAACGCGAGGTGTTTGCGCGCTTTTTGCACAAAACCCGAGTTGAACGACGAAAATCGCACGCGTAGCGCATTGGAATGCGATTTTCGCAACGTTACAGTACACGCCCGCGATAGGGCGTGTACTGTAACGTCCATTCCTGTCATTCATATCCTTAAGACTGGTTGTAACATTTTCTGCCAATCCCGCCATCAGCCTTCATCGAAATCATAATCAAAAAACACATTTCCATCACATAGAATCCTGGATTGACTAAGATTGACTCAGCTTGACACAGTTTTACCTACACCCGCAAATGTCAAGGTGCTGACGAGTGTTCACCGAACGCTGCGCTGAACAATTGTCATCTCCACTCATCACTTAGGAAGTGTATGGCATAATGCCTGTCGAATGATTCTATATCCTTGATCTGTTTCTGTTCCATTTTTCGTTCACGTAATTCTTCGGCCTTTTTCAAGTAGACTTCTGCAGTCTGCTTTCGCCTCTCATTCAGCTTTTTAAGTTCAGACATATT
>CACZFF010000092.1 GCA_902780385.1 uncultured Lachnospiraceae bacterium | reverse complement strand
CCTTGCAAAGAGGGCGCAGGAGCTGGGTCTGGACCAGTTTATCCTGTACGGGAGCGGAGAAGTGCCGACGGAGAGCAGCCGGGAGGATATGATGGAGGCGCTCATCGGCGCCGTCGCAGTGGACAGCAGCTGGGACACAAAGGCACTTGAGCGTGTCGTTGACAACCTGCTCTGCGTGCAGCTGACCTATCCGGACAGATTCCTGAAAGAGACACATTATGACCTGTTAGGCGCATGGCATCAGAAGCGCTTCGGGTGCATGCCGTCCTACGAGGTGTATGACCTCGGCAAAAGAGGATTTGGCTGTACGATTCGTTTCCGGGTGCCGGAGAATGATAAGGGGATACAGACAAGCCAGCGGATCGATGTCGATGCAGGCACACGCAGCAAGGCACGCGAGGAAGCGGCATTTATGGCATACGGATTTATTCGTAATCATGGCTTGTGGATAAACCTGAAGGATGCCGGGCTGGTTCCGAGCCTTGAGCACAGCATTAACCAGCTGCAGGAGCTCTACCAGAAGAAGTACTTGGACGAAGCGCCGAAATATGAGTTTGAACAGTGGCAGGGTGATGAATGGAACTGTGATTGTGTATGCGGCGGCGTTAATGGGTATGGGCGCGGCCTGGGGAAGACGCAGGCAAAAAAGAGAGCTGCCTATATGGTCCTGATTCGGCTCCTGCAGTCGGCGGGGATCTGTGAGAAGAGCTGGGAAGAAGAGATGTGGAAGAACACAGGCATATTCTGAGAAAGGTGACCGGTACCGGGACTGGATACAGGATAGCCTTTCTGAATGGCACTTGCGTAGCAGCAGGCGGAAATGATTTGAGAATAGATTGATGAGTGATGTGAGAGAACGGGGCTGATCACCCCGTTCTGTTCATTGCTTTACTCAAACGGATCCTCTTCTTCATCGTCATAGTAGTCATCTTCGTCGTCGAAAAAGTAATCGGGGTACTGTTCCGGCGCAGCGCCTTTGGAACGCAGAATCTGATATCCGGTCGTGTTTTCCGTTATAGCGCGCAGGATGCGGCACTCAAAGCACCACTCGTCTCCGAAGTCAAAGAGGTAGAGGAATTTTTTGCCCTTAAAGAGTGCGATGTCGCGGAGACGATAGTTCGCTGCGCTTCGCCCCTCCCTATTATCAGGGCTGAAGTAGGCGTCCCGGCTGCTCCAGGCTTTGTCATCCATAAAAAAGGCGTACAAGTGGTCGTTATCGAATAAAAATACGTCCTGGATAATGTTGTGAAGCTCTTCCAGGGTTATGTCAGCGCAGACGCGGATATGGCGGTAGCATCCGGTATAAGGGGATACGCTGATCACATAGGAAAGGGGTTCTTCTGCACGGGCAAGGCCTTTACCGGTCTTTTTGCTTTTACCGGTCTTTTCGTTGCGGGAGGTGCCTTTGCCTCGTTTGTTGTTCCCGCTTCCGCGGCTGTCTTGCCTAAGCCCATCAAGCCTGCGAAGCAGACTGTCGATGCGCTCTTTGAGAGCGGAGGGGATTCCGGGAGTGACCGACAGCTCGGACAAGGATTCCGTCACCTCTTCGGGGAGATATCGCAGGAGTTCATCTCCCATCGCTTCTATTTCGGTCAGCATCATTGTCAGACCTTTTTCAATCTGAGAAAAATCGGCAGGCTCGGCAGGACCTGGCACCACAGCACCTGCGTCTGTGGCCAACATATGGTCATATAAGTCGAAGAGTGCGTCATCCAGGTCGGGCAGGTCTGCTTTTTGAGCGATATCGATAGACGCCTTTTCCATCGTCTCTGCCAAAAGAGCAAATGTCCTGGCGTTTTGAACGAAGATTTTTCGCGGGCGCATTTTGCGTGCGGAGAGAGTGGTCATAAACTCAGAGAGTAACTGATTGTATCCGGATTCATAGTCCCTCGTGAGGGACATGCTCATGACTTTTCCGTCTGATTCTTCCACAGCAATCAGGATTGCGGGATAATACGGGACGTCATTGGGGTGCTCCTGAGCCGGATTGTTCAACCAGGTTACTCGGCAGTCAATGATGCCTTTCCTGCGTTTTGAGCGGATTTTCCTGAGGATTTCTTCATTGGAATAGTTCCCGGAAGGATAAGAGGCGTCGCGGCGAGGAGGCAGCGCTGCCATGCCGGAATGGCGGTATCCCTCCGGAGTGTGAACAAACAAAGGAACCTCATGGACTGACTTGCCATCGATCCGACGGAGCTGTTCTCTTAAAGAGGCATTATGATCGAGCTCATCAGAAAGTGCAATTGCAGCTTCCAGGCCTGCCGCCAGAAGTTCCAGGTCGTGCTCGGAATTGACAACCCAGGGATACATGCAGGGCGTATACCTGGTGAATAGAGGAAAGGCGTTCTTTCCGGCGATACGGATGCCTTGGGATCTGGCGTATTCGCGTACTTCCTCGAGGTCGGAGGGATGCATCATGTCCTTGTTCTCAAAGGAACACTGGATGCAGGAAGAACTGATATAATTCTCGAACGAGTCCGGTCTCATCATATCGTCGAAAATCGGGTCAGCGTCAAGAAAATGATAGTAGCTGTAGAACTCATTCTCCGGATAGACAGCGACGGAAATATGCTCGCCCATCCTACCCATTATGCAGATAAATATGGTTTCACCTTTTTCTGTTCGCACGGCAAAGACCTGTGTGTCAAACAGGCGCAGCCAAAGCTTTGTCTTTTTGTAACGGAAGGCAAGGCTATATAGGTCTTCTCTGGTCATAAATACCTCCTGACTGATGAGAAAGATCGTTACTGTGTATTCATTGTATCAGGAGAAACGATGTGGAACAATCTCGTGTTTTTTTG
>CACZFF010000091.1 GCA_902780385.1 uncultured Lachnospiraceae bacterium | reverse complement strand
GAAGATACCGCCGGAAACAGCTACATAAGACATGGGCGGGCCAGCGGGATCGCGGGAGCAGACCTTGACGACATAGGGCTTGCCCAGCTTGCCGGAAGCGACTACATCGCGGACTGCCTTGTGGCTTCTGTCGAAACGGCGGACGAAACCGACCTGCAGCTTGACACCAGCCTTGGCAACCTCTGCCAGAGCCTCGTTGATCTTTGCAACAGACAGATCGATGGGCTTCTCACAGAAGATGTGCTTGCCGGTCTGTGCTGCACGGATCATGAAATCAGCATGTGTATTAGTGGAGGAGCAGATGAAGACTGCATCTACATCGTCAGCCTTGAAAACATCTTCGGGATCCTTTGTGCATCTGGCGATGCCGATGCTCTTTGCCCACTCTTCCATCTTTTCATTCATGAAAGGATCCGCAACGACCACGACCTCAGCATCCGGAATAAAGTTCTGGATGTTCGTGCCGTGCAGATTGCCGATTCGTCCGCCGCCAAGAAGACCGATTCTTAATTTTTTACCCATATTATCCTCCTTCTAAAACACAGTTAACGTGACAGATATCTATACGCAGTTCTGATGCCCTTTTGGCACTACGTTCTGTCCTGATTTACATTCCTCAAACACATCTCCTGCCGGAATAAGCCTTCTGCAGGACTGCCGGCTTACTCTCTGAAAAACAAAAAAGGAAAAGTATCTGCCCATGCTCGGGTTACCGGTAACGCTTTTATCCCATCATCCTTACATTATTATATATATTATAGGCTTTTTTTGTATTTCGCGTCAACTATAGTCTTGCACAAACACTATTAATAACTATAAATCGTCACTGCATATTCGCAAAAAAACAGCTGCAATTCAAATCGCAACATCTAAGTCGATCTGTAATTGCAGCTTTTCATTCAATAGAGTAATCCGGTCATCCGCAGTTTTATCCCTCAACACATACAGCTGTTTATCTGAATCTTGTAGTTATCATCTTTACCCCGGCCTATGATCAGCTCAATCTGCCGCTCATCGAATATGTTGTCAGCAAAGGTCAAAGCAGATGTCATAGCTAAATACAATATTACTAGAACAAGGCCATAGTGTCAAGGATACCTGTACATATTCACGGAATTTCATGGTCCAATTACGCGTCTACTTATACAATTTGCACAATTTTTGATTAGCACACACGCAATAACGGGAACCAGTTGATTTTATATGCCTGATAATCCATTGCACGCTTCCGAAACAGCGTGCACCCGCACGCAAAAAGCCCGGATACACATAGAAACATCAAAGATTGTATTTTGTCCTGATAATAATATCTGTCAGGATCCGTTCTTCTTCCGGCTGCTGATTCTTCTGCAGAAGGTCCGCAAGGATATGCGGAGGCCTGTAGCCCTGGACATATCCGTGCTGGTCGATGAGGAAGTCCACTGTATCTTCACGGAGTGCCCGTTCGTTCTTGGGTGTCTGGTCATAAATGACCACATGAGGCCTTTCGGTGAGTCCCAGGTCGTCAAAGGCCTTGCGGATACCCGCCTGTCCGCCGGAAACAAGGAGGATTCCGTCCAGATCAGGGATCGTCTTCAGCGTATTTACGATAATCTTTTCCACCTCGGCGGCATCGTCAAAGCTCCCCTGAACACCGACAACTTCCAGCCCCGGGCATGAAGCTTTTAATTCCTCGACAAAGCCGGCAACACGGGAACTGTTGACGTGATTTGTAAAATATCCTGTGATCACCAGGATTTTCCCGCTTCCTCCGGTCATCATCTTCATCAGTCCGGCTGCAGTGCGGCCGCTCTTGTGATTGTCCATGCCCACAAAACAGATCCGCTTTGTTCCTACGATGTCGGAGTTGAATGTCACTACCGGAATATTCTCATGTTCGATCAGTTCGTTGATTTTTTCACGCACTCCTTCACTGTCCACAGGCATCAGGGCAAGGCCGTCAATTCCCTCTTTGAGCAGATCATTGATCGCCTCCAGCTGTTCTTTCTCATCTACAGCCATACCTTCTTTAAGGATCACTTCCACGCCCCTGTCCTGCAATTCCTCTGCAGCCTCATGGATTCCGCGGTTGATCTCCAGCATAAATGATGCCCCTGCCAGCTGCGTCACAATACCGATCCTGCAGGTCTTTCTCCTGCCCCCTGTCTTTCTCGGCTTTTTGACATACCCCATCTCCATGGCTGTTCTGCGGATTTTCTCCGCCACCTCCGGATCTACTCTGCCCCGGTTATTAAGGGCGCGGTCTACTGTTCCCCTTGAGACTCCTGTTGCCTCGGCAATCTGCTGAACTGTCACTGCCACTATTATTCCCCCCTTGTTTAACTTAGCCCCTGAATAATACCTTATTTAGAATTAAAAGCGCATATTGCTTTTCAATCACACATGGCGCTTTAGCACACGTATCGCACACATTTTTTTGCGTGCAATAATCGTTTTTCTCATTATACAAGATATGCACGCAATACACAAGAACACAGCTTTCCAGGATACCGGTCACGCATTTTATTTTTTTTCTGTTTTTGTCCTAATTAAAGAGCATTTTAGGGTAATTTCAATGACGCTTTTTACGAGTACGTGCTCTTTTCTCTGTGCTTTTTTCACACAAAAAAGGCCGCACATACAGGGATTCGCGCAGCCTTTTTTAAAGAGGGTAACAATTAATGGTATTGTCTTAATTATGTACGAAAGGACGGTTTTCACCGTACCGCTTATTTTGAAGCTGTACGATCCGGAAATAAACAACAGTCACCCGGGCGCACATTTTGCTTCAAATCTTCGTACCATTATTTCCGACATACACGGGGCAGCACGTATGCCGGAAAAATTCTGTTCCAATCAGTGCCTGTATTTATGCCTCGATCTCGGAAAGCTTCACAGGTCTGCCTTCCTTGAGGGACTTCTTGGCAGCGATGGCGATACGGACGGGCTCAAGACCGTCCTTGCCGCCTACGGGAACTTCCTTGTCATTGAGGACTGCATCTACAAATGCCTTCTCCTCTGCGACGAACGCATCATTGTAGCGCTCAAGGAAGAAGTATGTAGGCTTCGCGGACTCAACTGTCTCAGCGGTGCTGATGAAAGCT
>CACZFF010000090.1 GCA_902780385.1 uncultured Lachnospiraceae bacterium | reverse complement strand
ACAGGGCTCCCGAAAGAGCCCTGCTTCACGAGTTCGTCAATCACCAAAATCCGCTACCACATACGCGTCATCATATTGCGTTTCTTCCTGCCGTTCTTCAATATATACGCCTTCTATGCCGTCGATCGATTTAAGACACTTGCGGAGCTTCCAGAGGGCAACGGCTTCTACGGTGATCACGCACGCAAGAATCAGCATAATCATGTAGATTACCGTCATTCTTCGCCTCCTTCCCCATGCTGCATCATTTCTTTCACTTGTTTCACTTTCCGGCGATACCAGAGAAGGACCCTGGCGTCGGAGATAATCACCCCCAGAAGCGCTAATGCCGTTACTCCTTCCGCGGCCGTTATTACGGCTGCGGCCGGTGCTATTTCTTCTGACAGTTCCTCCGCTTCCGCAGCAGGCTGGCTGTTTTGTCCGTCAGCCGCCTCCTTCTGGACCGGCATATCATCCTTGCTTTCCTGTGCCGGAGCAGCTGTTTCTGCCGTCTGCTCTGTCATCGCTGCCGCTGTTTCCGCAGCTGCCGCCGTTTCTGCTGTTGAAGCCGTTTCGGCGGTTTCCGCGGAATCAGACCTGCCGGCCGCTGTGGAACTGCTGTCCGGCTTTGAACTGCTGTTTCTTCTGCTGCTGTTTCTTCTGTTACTGCCGCTTCTCCCGTTATTTTTCCGGCTGCTGCCTGAAGAACTGTCGTCTCCGGACGAGCCCTGGTCATCTTTCTGCGGCTTTTTGTCAGGTTTCGAAGGCTTATATGTGTTTCCGTTCGAAGAGTTATTCATATTTTCTGATTTGCCATCAGAAGAGGTTTTCCCGGTCTTGTCTTCTCCCGAATCCTCACCAGTCTTGTCTTCTCCCGAATCCTCACCAGTCTTGTCTTCTCCGGAGTCCTCACCGGTCTTGTCTTCTCCCGAATCCTCGCCGGTCTTGTCTTCTCCTGAATCCTCGCCGGTCTTGTCTTCTCCGGAGTCCTCACCGGTCTTATCATCTCCGGAGTCCTCACCGCTCCCGCCTTCACCGGGATCCTCACCGGGATCAACCGGCGGATCCGGTTCATCCGGAAGGTCATCTATGACGGTAAGCGTATAGCTGATCCAGCTGTCATGGTCCATTCTGACCGCAGAGAGCCTGACGGTAACAGTATATGTCCCTTCTGACCAGGAAACGCCCGAAAAATCTGTCCAATAATCATCGGCCGTCCGGCCAGACAGGTTCCCGTCTTCATTCCGGTAGATCAGAGAATACCCTGAAGTCCCCGCGACCAGTGCCTCTCTCTGTCCGTTGGACATGGACTGAATCTCCGACATCGTAATCGTTACATCACTGACCTGCATACAATAGTCCCAGGTATCTTCATGATGCCTTCGTCCGGAAGAAGCCGCATAACCGGTGACACTCGGGAAAACGCTTCCTGTGAACAGGCAGGCGGCAACCGCAAAAGCAGTGATGGTATATTTAATTGTTTTAATAATTCCTGACTTCCGACACACCTTTTTACACGTACTCCCAAAAAGCAGGACCCAAATATCTGAACAGATTAAATCCTGCGTCCGGATTAGCTGCCGCTGTCCATTCTTTTCCGCTGTGAGTTTATGACTTCTTTTCAAGATTGGCCAGATATCTGCCGCCTACGGGTAATTTTTCACCATTAAAAAGCGTTACTTCGGAATGGGTTATATCCGCGATAAATCCTCTTGCCACCAGGAATGACCTGTGTATCCTGACAAAATCAAAATCCTTCAGTTTCTCCTCTACCTTATACATGGTCGAATAAAACTCAAAGACGCCGCCCTCATAATGGACAGTCAGGATCCGGTTGGTAACTTCAAAATAGTAAATCCGGGCGATGGGCACTGTTTTATGGAGGCCCGCGCAGCTGAATCTGATGACAGCCTTATCTCTTCTTCTGGATCTGGCGAGCGCTTTTTCAAATACACTTCGGAATCTTTTTGAAGAAAATTCTCCGGGAACAAGATAATGGATTGCGTCGACATCAAAAGCCTCAAATACACGGCTTTTTTCTTTTGTATAAAAAACAATATCTATATCCGTACCCTTTTGACGGATGGCCGCCGCTGCTGCCATGCCGTCAAAACCGCCGGGCTCGATCCCAAGAAAGATCAGGTCGGCCTTTTCCAGCTCCTCGGCATGAAAATCGAGATCCTTACTGCTGCGCAGCCCCATCCGGGTCACAGTCACGGGCGCGCCAGTCTCCGCAGCCAGCTCCGTTATTTTATTTGTACAGACTTCTCTGTCCTCAGGATCAGGCAGACAAACAATAATCCGCATCCGTTCATGCTCCTATGGACGCCGTGCCGTGACCGCCATTTTCTGCCAGCAGGGCATTCTGACAATCATAACAGCACACTGTTATTAAAACATGTTCAGCGTCATAAATGTAAAATATGTTATAAATTAATGTTTTTCAGTTGCAATCTTTAATGTCGCATTTTTCCGGCAGGCTGCATCTCATATTCTGTATCTGTCATTTTAGACCGGATGGTGCCGCCGCCTGCGTCGGCGGCTTTCAAAAATCTGTTCCGGATTTCTGTAGAAGATCCTTTCGAACTGGTCCCGCGGCAGGATTCTGAAGAGCCGGTCGGCGCAGATTCCCAGATCCGGCACCCTGTAATCCCTGTGATGGGCATCACTGGCCATAAAGCTTATGACATCATCCTCCAACAGGCGCATGCTCAGATCCTGCAGACTCCGGCCCATCAATCCCATGACAGATTCACAGTTCATCTGCAGCCGGGCACCTGCCGCAGTAAGTTCTCCTGCCAGTTCCGGCTCCGCCCAGACAGCGGGATACCGTTCCACATGCGCTATGACAGGAATCAGGCCCTGGTCCAGAACCTCCCTTGTGTATTTAAAAATCCTCTCCCTGTTGTGCCTGGCGAATTCGATCAGGATATAATCCGACTGGGCCAGCGTGACAGCCCGGCCTCTGCGCAGCTCATGCAGAAAAAGATGATCACAGTGGTTTTCCCTGCCGGCGTAAACATGCGGTCCCAGGGGAATCGTATGTATATACTCTCTCAGACGGTCGAACTCCATATCCACCTGCTGCTGGGGTGTCTCGAACATGCCCTCCCGCAGATGCGGCGTTATAATGATGCGGTCCACTCCCTGCCTGGTCTGCATGGCGATCAGATCCCTGGTCTCATCTTCGTCATCGGATCCGTCATCGACATACGGCAGGATGTGGCAATGTATATCTGTCAGACCTTGCGGCATATCATCCTCCGATTTGGGCACGGCGGGC
>CACZFF010000089.1 GCA_902780385.1 uncultured Lachnospiraceae bacterium | reverse complement strand
TGACGACTACTTCTTCCTCAAGCTCTTTGACTTAAGCCGGGCTGAGGTGGTCCGGAACCCCAAATCCCATAGGAAAAGTGATTGAGGCAAAAAAATAAAAGCCCAGGCATCATTCTGCCAAGGCTTTTATCCTGTATGGATGCTTAATTGTTTTTTGTTATGGACGCGGCAGCCTGCAGTCTCTCCTCCAGGCTGTCGCTCTGATTATACCATTGTCGTACCGCCATCAATGGCAAGAACCTGCCCGGTGATTTCCCGTGCAAGATCAGAAGCGATAAAGGCTGTAGCCCATGCAATATCTTCCGGCTGCTGGGCATGTCCCATCGGAATCATTCCCTGAACAGAAGCATTCCAGAGCTTTTCTCGCTCTTCGGATGACAGTTCTCTCTTATCGTCCGGATTCCAGCCATGAGCCATTCCATCAAGTATCTCTTCCCACATGGAAGTCCGGATAATGCCTGGTGCGATACTGTTGACCCGGACTCCGTATGGCGCGGCCATCTTAGCGGCGCTCTGCGTAAGGCTGATCACAGACGCCTTTGACGCACAGTAAGCCTGCAGCATCGCCATTCCGCCACGACCTGCGATTGAAGAAACCGTGACAATATTTCCATGCTTCTGCTTTTCCATGACCGATAATCCATGCTTTAAGGCATGAATGGTTCCAAGCACATTGATATCAAACAGGCGCTTCACTTCTTCATCAGAAGTATACATGACATCTTCGATGGAGATCACTCCTGCTGCATTCACAAATACATCAAGTTTCCCGCCGCCAAAATCAACGGCATCGTGGAGAAGCTTCTTGACATCCTCTTCTTTCGCGACGTCGCATCTGGTGAAGCCTGATTTGCGGCCCATGGCCTCGATCTCTTTGACCGTTTCCATGCCCTGATCTTCTTTTCGATTCCCGAGATATACATCTGCACCTGCCTGCGCAAAGGTAAGCGCCATAGCCTTCCCGAGCCCACGTCCTGCGCCAGTTACCAATACAGTTTTTCCGGTAAAATCAATGCTAAGTCCCATCCTGCATACCTCCTTCTTCAATAGAAATAGATTCTTTAAAACGTAGTTGTTGAAGCCTTCGTACATATACTAGCACGCCCGGAATATGCGTGTAAAGTAGATTGTGCATTATTTTTTTGTATTCTATTATTTAGGTGTCTATTTATTTACATGATATTTTCAGGGATGCCTCCACCATCAGGATCATGCTATAATGACGCAAAAGGAGGAAACGAAGATGTCAGAATTTGAACATGTTACGCCGGAGGAAGCCGGGATCGACTCTTCCGCGATTGAAGCCTTCCTTCGGGAAGAAAAGAAGGCCGGCGTGGAACTTCACAGCTTTATGATTGTCAGAGATGGAAAAATTGCCGCCGAGGGCTGGGCTTCGCCATATAGAAAAGACCTGAGGCATCCGATGTACTCATTTTCAAAGACACTGACTGCAACAGCAGTCGGCTTTGCGGTTCAGGAGGGGCTCCTGTCACTCGACGATCGGCTGACCGACCTGTTTCCGGAGTACTGCCCTCCTGTTATTTCCGATCATCTTGCAAAGGCTGATCTGCGCAGTCTCCTGACAATGAGCTGCGGTCACAAGAGCGAAATGACCATGGCGGAGGCAGAACGCTTTGACGGGAACTGGATTCGCGCATTTCTCGCGCATCCCTTCCACTTTGCTCCGGGAACGATGTTTCAGTACAACACCTGGGGAACTGATCTGGCGGCTGCAGCCCTCCAGAAGAAGTCCGGTCAGACGCTGATTGAATACCTGACACCCAGGCTTTTTGAACCGCTCGGCATCACAGATGCCACCTGCGCTTCAAGAAACATGGGGGATGATTTCACAAAAACCGTGCAGGGCGGCGGCTGGGGCATGAAGCTGACCACGCTCGACATGGCAAAGTTCATCTGGTTTCTGGAGCAGGACGGGGTCTGGGACGGAAAGCGTCTGCTCAATCATGACTATATAGCGCAGATGTCCGCCCGACAGATTGAAACCGACAATGAGATTTACAACAACGGAGACATCGCATCCAACTGGCTGAAGGGCTATGGTTTTCAGAACTGGCAGTGCGACGTCCCCGGAATCTGGCGTGCCGACGGGGCATTCGGACAGTTCGGTCTGGTCATCCCGCAGAAAAACGCCGTTGTCCTGCTGACCTCCTGCGCGCTGAACACGGAAGCGGAGCTGAATATTGTCTTTGATACACTGCTCCCTGCTATGAAGGGAGACGGTGCGGCTGAACCTCTTCCGGAGAATCAGGCGGCGTTTTCCTCCCTCCGCTCCTATCTGGAAGGCTGGGAGCTCCCTGTCCTCTGGGGCATACGGGCTCCCCTGCTTGAGAAACAGTACGGAAAAATCCGCTATGTTGCAGATTCCGACGCATATCCTTCTGTCGAGGACTTTATCGCAGGTCCCGGATACTTTGAAAAAGACGGGCTTTCGATGAAGGCCGTCACCTTCCGGTTCGAGGACAATGTCGCATACCTTGACTTTGAACTCAACAAAAAGGCTGAACATGCTGCGCCTGCTTTCGCGTTTGATCCCTTCAGTCCTGCCGGCCGCACGATTCCGAAGGGGAATGAGCATCTGATCTGCCATGATGATGATCCGGCTGATGCGGTCACACAGACACTTGCAGTCGGAATGGATGGCAAGGTGCGCACAAGCCGCCTGACACGGTACAATTTCACGGCATCCGGTACCTTCACCAGCCCGTCAACCTTTGACATCAATGTCCGGAACACGGAGATGGTCGAATCAGTCAATATCCGTGCAACCTTCTTCCGCGGTATGCTGAATCTCGAGGCCGTGGGGTCGATTCCGGAAAACAGCGTCCTGACCATCCGGGACATCTCCGGTGTGCATTTCAGCTCTCAGAACTGACCGGGACATCATCCTGATCGCTGGTATGCCCCTCTCATCTGTACCACCTGACGGAAAATGCAGCACCTGACGGAAAACCGGGAGTCTGGATCTCTCCAGTCTCCCGGTTTTCCATATACTGTGTTATGTTTCTCTCGCTATCAGCGTCCGCCAGAAGTCTTCCCGCCGGAGCATGTAGGCGGGAACGTCCATTCCATAAACGCTCTGAAGCAGGCTCCTGCTCAGCACTTGATCTCCTGGCCCTGCCGCAAGTACGCGTCCATCCTTTAAAAGAACCAGGTCATCTGAAAGATCCAGCGCCAGTGACAGATCATGGCAGACACTGATCAGGGTGTTGGGAACGGTCCTGCCATCTGGCAGCGTCGTCTGTCGCTTTTTCCAGCGGATCAAAAGCTCTGCGAGCTCTGCCTGGTATTGGAGATCCAGGCTGCTGGCCGGTTCATCCAGCAGCAGAATCGGTGTTTCCTGGGCAAGCGCCCGGGCAAAGAATACACGCTGAAGCTGCCCGCCGGATAGCTCTGTGATCGGACGATCCGCAAGCTCCTGCAGGCCTGCCTCCTCCAGACTCCGCTGTAC
>CACZFF010000088.1 GCA_902780385.1 uncultured Lachnospiraceae bacterium | reverse complement strand
AACGCTGCCTGGCGCGCGCGGGGAGATTGTGATCGGGGCCGGGACGGCGCTTGTCGTGATGACGGAGAAGCTGATCAATTTGCATCATTGAAGTTGGAAAATGGCACCAATAAATTCCATTAGAATGTTCGGATATGGGTCCTTCAAGGCTCCGCGCACAAGTGCTGATAGTCGCCTTTCAGGACCCATATCCTTTTTTGTTATCAGAAATACCTGTAATCGTCCAATCCCCCTCAGCTCCGATCAATTCGGATGATCGACCGGTACTCGGGCAGCTCGTCCTGGATGACGGTTTGCAGTTCACCCAGAATCTCCTCATCGCGCATTTTAAAATCATAGGGGAAGATGGCGTCGAAGGAGATGACCGGCGTGTCCTCGCCCCGCAGGATGCGGAAATCGTGGAGGCTGGCGTTGGGATCCATGGTTTTGAGATACAAGAGGATACCGCCCCGAAGGAGGATCGCCTCGTGATCGTGGATGTCGACAGGGTCGGCGTGGATGAGGCTTGTGACGCCGAATTCGCTGTCCAGCTGGGCCTCCAGGCGGTCGATGATCTCGTGGGCCTCAAGGAGAGTGAGGTCGGACGGGATTTCGGCATGCAGGGAGACCATGATATGGCCGGGGCCGTAGTCGTGGATCAGGAGGTCGTGCATGCCCAGAATTCCTTTGGTGTGCAGGACGCGATCGGAGATTCCGGCGATCAGGTCCGGATCCGGCGCCTGACCGACCAGGGGACTTGCAGTCTCCATGATCGTCTGAAATCCTGTGCGCAGGATGAAGATCGAGACAGCCAGACCACACCAGCTATCCAGCTGCCAGCCCTTTAGATGAGACAGAATCTGACATAGCAAAACAGCGGCGGTGGAGATACAGTCGCTCAGGGAGTCCATGGCGGTGGAGCGCAGCGCAACGCTGTCGATCCGCACAGAGAGGTTCTGGTTATAGAAGTACATGTAAAACTTGACCAGGATCGATGCGGCCAGGATGACAGTGGCAGCGGGGGAGAAAGAAACTTCTTCCGGATGGACGATCCGCAGGAGCGAATTATTGGCAAGCTCCAGTCCCATGAGGACGATCGAGATGCTCACAAAAAGCCCGGTCAGATATTCAATTCTTCCATGGCCATAGGGGTGCCCCTGGTCCGCTCGCTTTCCGGCCAGCTTAAAGCCAACCAGCGTCATGACACTGGATGCGGCGTCCGACAGGTTGTTGAAGGCGTCGGCCATGATGGAAATGGAATGGCTGAGCATTCCTGCCGTGAGCTTTGCGGCAAATAATAGCAGATTAAGAAAAATACCGACTGCCCCCGAGAGGACGCCATACTGGCGCCTCACCTCGGGGAGGTCGGTCTTCTCACAATCCGGGATCAATAACCTGGATAAAAGTGTAATCATTGTAAAGAACTCATCCCTTGTGAATCATAGTTTTTCAAGATTTTGGGGCAAGGATTCTCGGTGATTCAATCTCCGAGAGGAATTGCCCTTTTTTCTATTGTTTTATAGTTTTATCTATACCCATTATATCTATTATTCTTATTATATGCGAACAAATGTTTGCGAACATGCGTTCCGTATGCTATACTATACGTATGAAAACAAATATCATTAAATACAGGACTTGTGTGTGTAATATTAACTACCATGTGGTGTGGTGCGTGAAGTACCGAAGGAAGATCATCACCCCTCAGATCGAGCAGTTCCTGAAAGAACTTGCACAGGAGATCGCCAGGGATAAAGGCTTCACTGTACACCTTTTTGAAGCAGGGGAAATGGACCATATCCACTGTTTCGTATCGGCACCGCCAAAACTCTCCATCACAGATATCGTGAAATACCTGAAGGGTATCACCGGCAGGAAACTGTTCGAGGCGTACCCGGAACTGAGGCAGAAGCTGTGGAAGGGACAGCTGTGGAACCATTCCTACTACGTGGAAACAGTCGGGTCTGTATCGGAAGATGCCATCCGGAAGTATATCGAGAACCAGTCCAAATCCTACTGAGGCTTTATCATGCGTAAATGTGCGGACATGAAATATCACTTCGCTGCAAAACTGAGGATCTATCCCTCGTCAGAGCAGAAACATATGATCGCAGTGAATGACGGGGCGTCACGCTTCGTCTATAACCGCATGACCGCGAATGACAGGGACCTCCATGCCATGAAAAAGGCGGCAGGCATGTGCCCCGCGTACAGGGAGCGGATCGCGTACCTGGAACAGGTCCGCTCTTCCAAAAAGGAACTCGTGAACACGATCCCTTTCCTGAACGATAAGAACGTAGACTCACTTGCAGTCGACAATGCCATAAAGAATCACAACCTTGCATGGAAGCGCTTCCGTGAAGTCCCCGGCACAGGGGTCCCGGGCTTCCATAAGAGGTCCTATGAACAGTCCTACCAGACGAACGCCCATTACAGGAAGGACGCTGCCTCCTGGGAGGACGGGAACGTTCACTTTGTGAAGAGGAGCGCCGGCGAACAGGTGCCGCATCTCATCACACTCCCTATGCTGGGAACGATCCGTTTCCGCTGTTCAGAGAAGGTATTGTTCATGCTCATCTCGCATAAAGAGGACACCCGCATCGGGACCATTACAATCCGCAGGGATAACTGCGGGGACTATTATGCTGTCCTGCAGATCTCTTCTGACACGCCGTTTACAGAGTCCCTCCGGAAGACAGGGACCTGTGTCGGGATCGACATGAACCTCACGGACCTTTATACGGACAGTGACGGCAGAGTGATCGACAACCCGAAGTACGGCCGCGGCATGAAGAAAAAGCTCGCGAAAGCGCAGCGCAGGCTCTCCCGGATGAAAGAGGCTGCCATAAAGGACAGCAGACCGTTAAGTGGATCGTCGAATTACCAGAAGCAGCGGCTCCGCACGGCCGTGCTCCAGCGGAAGGTATCACGGAGCAGGGAAGACTACCTGCAGGTACAGTCGAAACGGCTGGTCGAAAGCCAAGACATGATCGTTTCCGAGGACCTGAAAGTAAAGAGCCTGCTCAGGAACCACAGACTTGCCTACGGGATATCAGACGTATCCTGGGGCAGGTTCATGGAACTGCTGGGGCAGAAGGCGGCGCTTTACGGTAAGGAGTACCTGAAGGTGCCGGCCAGATACACGACACAGACCTGCAGTGTGTGCGGGTTTGTATGCAAAGGGGAGGATAAGATCCCTCTGGGCGTATCTGAATGGGTATGCCCCGGCTGCGGCAGTCACCACGACCGCAACCACAACGCGGCAGTCGTAGTCCTTCAGAGGGGCCTTGCGATAAAAGCCATGCAGGCAGGATAACTGCTACAATATACTTCCTGGTAATCAGCTCACCAGGATAACCGTCCCTTAACTGGCGGGCCTCCACTGTCTTTCCTGCGGGAGGGACAGCGAGCCTGCTGTATCCGGATAAGGTTGCTTTTCCGTTTGCGGAGTAGAGAAAGACTCCCGCGGCGGAACAGCAAGCTCGGAGATTCAATCTCCGAGAAGCTGACA
>CACZFF010000087.1 GCA_902780385.1 uncultured Lachnospiraceae bacterium | reverse complement strand
ACCCATCAGGGTGCTGTCAATATAGTAGGCATCATCTGTGATGCCCTTGCTGTTTCGCATATATGCCTGATGACGCATGCTCAGCCACTGGCCGAAGCTTCCGGTTACAGCCGCCGGACCAAAGGGCCGCGTCCTGAGAATTTTTTCAGTCAGATGATGGAGCCTCCATTCATACTTGACATGATCTTTGCTGCCGTAGTGAAAAGCCGGGTTGTGAGGCCTTGAGAAGGAATCTCCAAGGTAGTGAAACCGAAGCCCGGCGGTATACCACCAGAGCCAGCTGTCCCTGTAAGCCTTCCCGAAAAAGGAAACAATTTCCTTCCGCCTGACTGCATAGCTGTGCCCGTATGACCAGTCGTTTATGTGGTGCCCCATGTAGGAGAATTTGTTGTAGTCAGGCATCACACACCCGATGCAGAAGGCCAGCTTCTCTGTTTTCGAGATGTGCAGCGGACGAACCATCCGCTTTGCGTAATTCCAGTGATCAATTGTTCTCATTCGGTCGTTCCTTTGCAGTCAATTGCTGCCGCTGAAGGCTGACACACGTGCACCTTTTGGCTTGCCATGCCTGCCTTCTCTGCGGTGATTGGGTATAAGTTGTTTGTATTGAAAGAAATATTGCCTGAATTCCTACAAATGATTGTACATTCATTTGTCAATGGTTTTCGGACAAAAAAGACGGAAATGCTTCGATTTATCAGATTGAACAAAACACCTGAATCCTGCTGATGAGAGGAATAGTATGTGGATAATGTGGATAAGTTCGTGTATAACTCGACTTTTCCGGTCTTTTCTCCTCGCTGAGGTGTGGATAAACGGGGTGGAAAACAATTTCCGATGGCCGGATGGCCGTGCCTCAGGAGGCTTGATTTTGTGCAGTTTCAAGGTGGAAGGTCATTTTCTGAAAACGAACGGAAATGTGGCCAGACACAATTTACAGTAATTATCTGACAACAATTCGGCGCTCAGTGCTCATCAGCCGGCGGGCGGCTGACCATCTTGCAGATCGGATTCCCCTGGGCGGAAAAGCGTTCCTCATATTCTGTCATGACGTTTCCTGCACAGAGACGGGGATCCGCATGGAGATCATACGTGCACAGATCGATCCGCCAGCCTTCCTCCTCTGCCTCACTGAGCGCAAAGTCAAAGAGCGCCCGGTTGTCCGTCTTGAACTCCAACTGTCCGTCCGGGACGAGAATCTGCCTGTACCGCCTGAGAAAGGTTCTTCCGGGAAGCCGCCTTTTTGCGTGACGATCCTTCGGCCATGGATCTGAGAAATTCAGATAGATCCTTCCGACCTCTGCCGGGGCGAAGACGTCGGTCAGTTTCTCTGCATCCATCCGCAGGTAGAGCAGGTTGTCCAGGACTGTGCCCTGCGCTTCCAGCGCTTCTCGAAGACGAACGGCACGGACGAGGACGGAGGAGTATTTCTCAATCCCGATGTAGTTGATATCCGGGTTCTGCTGCGCAAGACTGGTCAGAAACTTTCCTTTTCCCATTCCGATTTCGATATAAAGCGGGCGGGGATTTGTTCCAAAACGCCCCGCCCAGTTCCCTTTCAGGGTGGGCTGCAGGTCTTCCGGAATCACGTAGCGGTCCGCTGCGATTTCCTCGCGTGCGCCGGGTATATTTCGAAGCCTCATGATAGTCTGATCTCCATTCTTCCGCCTTTATATGGCGGCATGATTTTTGTAAAGATGATATCATATCTGCTGCAAGCGTAGTACCTTTACAGAGACGGATATTTTTATGTTTACAGTGTCAAAAGTTCGCCGGCGGCCTCCTTCACCGGGGAGGAATTTACGGTGTCCGGCGGTTTTTCATCGACTTCAGGAGGATCAATATGCTCAGGGCAAATTTTCATACACACACCACACTGTGCGATGGCAGCAGCACACCGGAGGAAATGGCGCAGCGGGCTGCTTCGCTGGGGTTTACACAGCTCGGCTTCTCCGGCCATATGGACCCGGACAATCATATGGACATGGATCTTTACAGAAACCGGATTCATGCCCTGCAGGAGCAGTACAGAGGGAAAATCGACATCCTGATGGGGATCGAGCTGGACACGGTTTACAACCCAGTGTACGCACGGCAGGTGGAATATACGATCGGCTCCACTCACTTCCCGGACGTGGCATGCAACCGGGGGTATGAAGGCGCATGCCCGCAGTGTTCGGGGCAAGGTGTCTGCGAGCCGGGAGACATCCAGGAGCAGTCGCGGAAAGAGCGCCCGCTGTCGGTGGATGCCTCCCCGGAGGATCTCCAGCTCCTGGCGGACAGATATTTCAGCGGCGATTATTATCAGCTGGCAAGGTGCTACTATGAGACGGAAGCGCAGGTATACGACCGGCTGCACTGTACCTTCATCGGACATTTTGATCTGATCACGAAGTTCAACGATCAGATGCACGTGCTGGATGAGACAGATCCAAGGTATACCAGGCCGGCGATTGAAACGATGGCCTATCTGGTGGAGGAGGGCGTGCCGTTTGAAATCAACTGCGGTGCGGTCAACAGAGGGCTGAAAAAGGAGTTCTATCCGAATTCATTTTTTCTGCGGGCGCTTCATGACATGGGCGGGGAGATCCTGATTAACTCAGACGCACATCAGGCGGAGTTGCTGAACGGGGCTTTTGACAGGGCTGTGAAGCAGGCAATGGCCTGCGGATTCACCCACACAAATATTCTTGTGCATGGGGAGAACGGAGCTGTTTCGTGGAGAAGTCTGCCGCTGGATACGCTCTGATGATTTCTTTTCTTTCCATATACAGGGAATCGGTGTTACAATACGTCCAGACAGCCCATGTATAGAATTCAGTACAAGACAGGGCTGATCTTCAGGTAATAGTGAGGAAATCAGTGCAATGCGAAGAGAAAAACTGACAAAAGGCGATGTGGAGAAGATTCAGAAGGAGTTGGAGCATCGCAAGGTTGTCGTCAGGCATCAGGCGGCGAAGGAAATCGCCGAGGCTGCGGCGCAGGGAGACCGCAGCGAGAATTTTGAGTACTACGCGGCCAAAAAGTTCAGGGGGGAAAATGAATCCCGCATCCGGTACCTTGAGAATGTTCTGAAGACCGCGATTGTCATATCTGACCAGAGCGCCGCAGACGAGGTCGGGGTGAACAACTCGGTGACGGTCTATGACAGGGACATGGAGGAGGAGGAAACCTACCGGATCGTGACATCGATGCGGGGAAATCTCCTGGAGAACCAGATTACGATCGAGTCACCGCTCGGAAAGGCGCTTCTGCGCCATAAGGTCGGAGATGTGGTGACGGTACGGGGGAATGACGGCTATTCCTACGAGGTCGAGATCCGGAAGATCGACAAGACAAACGATGAGTCAGGCGACAGCCTGCGGTCCTTCTGACGGGCAGCTTTGGATATGGAAACGGGGGAAGAATGAGACGGATCAATCTCAGGGCGATGGCGAAGATTAACCTCAGCCTGGATGTCGTCGGGACAAGGCCGGACGGGTATCATGATCTTCGAATGGTGATGCAGTCTGTCAGGCTCAGCGACCAGGTGACGGTGAGCCCGACGCGGGCACCGGGGGTCCGCATGAAAACGAAT
>CACZFF010000086.1 GCA_902780385.1 uncultured Lachnospiraceae bacterium | reverse complement strand
ATATCAAAGAAATGTTGCCAATCTGTTGCCAACACTTAACGGAATTTGTTTGGAAACCGCATAAATACTGACTTCTTTTTGGGCATTTTCTTATTCGTACTCGACTGTTGCGGGGGGCTTGGGGGTAAAGTCATAGAGGACGCGGTTGATGCCGGGAACCTCGGTGATGATCCTCTGCACCAGGTGGTCGATCAGCTCTGCGGACAGGTGCTCAACAGTAACTTCCATGACATCGGTTGTGTTGATGGCACGGATGATGCAGGGCCAGTCAAAGGTGCGCTTACCGTCCTTGACGCCGGTGGACTTGAAGTCCGGAACGACTGTAAAGTACTGCCATACCTTGCCTTCGAGACCATTCTTTGCAAACTCCTCGCGGAGGATGGCATCAGACTCGCGGACAGCTTCAAGACGGTCGCGGGTAATAGCACCGGGGCAGCGAACGCCCAGGCCGGGGCCGGGGAAAGGCTGGCGGTCAACCATGCCAGCGGGAAGGCCAAGGGCTCTGCCGACTTCGCGGACCTCGTCCTTGAAGAGTGTCAGGACGGGCTCTACCAGCTCAAACTGCAGATCCTCAGGAAGGCCGCCTGCATTGTGGTGTGCCTTGATACCTGCTTCGCTCTCAAGAATGTCGGGCCAGATAGTGCCCTGTGCCAGGAATTCAATTCCGTCAAGCTTTCTGGCTTCCTCTGCGAAGACTTCGATGAACTCGCCGCCGATGATGTGTCTCTTCTCCTCGGGATCAGAGACGCCTGCCAGCTTATCCAGGAAGCGGTCAGTCGCATCTACATAGATGAGGTTTGCGTTCATCTCATCGCGGAACACTTTGATGACCTGCTCGGGCTCACCTTTGCGGAGCAGTCCGTGGTTGACATGTACACATACCAGGTTCTGGCCGATTGCCTTGATCAGAAGGGCCGCAACGACGGAGGAATCTACACCGCCGGAGAGAGCCAGGAGAACCTTCTTGTCTCCGACCTGTTCTTTGATCTCTTTAATCTGCTCATCAATGAATGCCTGCGCCAGAGCGGGCGTATTGATTCTTTCCATGTTTTCAGGACGTCTGCGAGTCTGCATAAATAGTCGTCTCCTTTCCAGTGTGGCAATGTGAAGTAATCCAATCCGAAGGCAAATCGTTTCCATCCTCTTTCCAGGTGGTCTGCCGCCGGTATCTCACATGCCATTAGGGTTCTGTACGGTTATTAAATGTATATATATTATTTTTCTTAACAAAGATAGCACAAGGCAATACTTATGAAAAGAAAAAACAATAACGAATTATTTCCCGGCCAAGGCCAGAGCGGCCTTGCCTTGCTCTGTGCTCATGTCTGACGCTGGTCAAGGCCTCATGAGCGTTGGTGCGGGTACGACGCTCCCCCGGCTTTTCCCCGCTGTTTTCATCATATAGAAGGCTTTCTGGGCTCCGGGCTGACTGCAACTTCTCTATAGCCAAGTCCTTTCAAAATCTGTGTGATCTGCGGGCCCTTTTCCAGTAAGGTCTGCATCTGGAATCTGGTCACCTCGATCATGGCGTCATCGTCTCTGTGGCGGATGCGGAAATCGAAAAAACCGAGTGCACGGAGTGCAGTCTCTGCTTCTTCCGTGCGCCGCAGATTTTCTGCCGTGAGCTGTTCGCCGGCCTGTGTACGTGTCGCAAGGCAGGCATAAGCCGGTTTGTTCCAGGTAAAGAGCCCGACCTCTTCGGACTGCCTTCGGATCTCTTCCTTGGTCATGCCGCACATGCGGAGGGGGGACAGGACCTGCAGCTCTTCCAGTGCCCGCATACCGGGTCGGTCTGAAGCATCATCGCTGGCATTGGTACCATCGATCAGAACAGTGTAGCCATCCTCCATTGCCCTCTGTGACACAGCGCCGAATATTCTTTTTTTGCAGTAATAGCACCGGTCAGGCGGGTTTGCTGTAACCTCTTTGCAGGAGAGAATGTCCAGCTCGATGACTTCCGGAACAATGTCCAGTGAAGCCGCAAGCTGCATCGCGTTCTCCTTCTCAAAGGCCGGCTGAAATGCAGTATCGACATAATATGCCCTGACTTCGGCGCCGCAGGATCTGGCTGCCCAGAGAAGAAACGAGGAATCCACTCCCCCTGAAAAACCAAGCGCCACACGTGGATGATAAGTAAAAAATTCTTGTATTGTCATTCTTTTTTCACCCATTCGACCATGCCGCTCGTA
The DNA here is from genome assembly GCA_902780385.1 of uncultured Lachnospiraceae bacterium. Lineage (GTDB taxonomy): Bacteria > Bacillota > Clostridia > Lachnospirales > Lachnospiraceae > CAG-791. The sequence continues at coordinate 1,481 of CACZFF010000086.1, read as the reverse complement.
AGAGCGGCCCCGAGGAGAAATACGCATTTCAAAGCCTTACGTATAAGGGCTTTGAAATTGGCGTTTTCTCCGATGGAATCAGCGGAGCTTTGGGCCGTCTCGCGGCACAAAGCTCTGGAGCGAAAAATCTTGTATCGACAAGATTTTTCACTCTTTAAGCATGTTAAAAACGTGTTTTCCCTTACTTCATCCAGTATTATAATACGGACGAAGAATAATCAGCTGCTGCCACAGCAGTTCACATGGAATGGAGGTATACGATATGGATACAACGAATTACAACATGGAGCAAAACCCCATCCAGGCAGCGATCGATACAGGATCCGGATCAGATGCATATGGAAATCACACTGCATCCAACAGCAATACGACACACGTCACCGAAAAATTGGCCGGAGCAGGCTTCACTCCGGGATCCATGTATCCCCCGCCCCGCACGCCGCAAACTGTAAGAGCGGAAATCAAGCGGACCCGGCACAAAAAGGAAGTGCCTCTCTATATTCTGCTGATCCTGCTCGGATTTATTGCTGTCGGTGTCATCCTCTACCAGGAAACACAGGGAGAGGGTGTATTGGCGGAACTCCGCAGCCTGATCGAAGAATTCCTGGCAGACGGCATCTCCGGATTGGAGGGCACCGATCTTTCCACAGTCGTCGGAATTGTACTGCTGACCATCGGCCTGATCTTCGGTATAGGCTCTCTGATCGCGCTTGTTGTCATCATGCTGGCGGCAATGTACTCAATCTATGCAGATCAGATGTCCTACAGTATCCGGGTTTCCGAGAGGAACTTCCCGGAAATCTACGCAAAGGTGAAAGAATACACCTGGCTTCTGGGATTGAGAAAGGAGCCCGAAGTATATGTCCAGCAGATGAACGGAGAACTTAACGCCTTTACTGCATGGGTACCCGGCAAGGCCTTCATCCAGCTGAATGCGGAGATCGTTGATCTGGCCTATATGGAACACAAAGACTTTGAACCGGTTTACTTTACTATGGCCCATGAAATGGGACATATTTATCTGCATCACGTACAGATCTACTACACCATCTGGGCCATCCTGGCAAACTTTATCCCTGTGATCGGTTCGAATGTATTGATCCCTGCCCTGAGCCGTTCCAGGGAGTATTCCTCGGACCGTGTCGCACAGGCTCTGACCGGCGGAGTCGGACAGGAGGACTGCATGATGCTGCTTGCCGCCGGACGCCACGCCTACAAATATGTCGACACCGGGGACTACCTAAGGAACATCACAGCAAACCACAATGCCATCGAGCGGTTCGCGAGATGGTGCACCAACCTGGTCGCCTCTCATCCCATCATGCCCTTCCGTGTCCGGGCTATCCTGGATCCTTCCAAAAAGAGCGGCAGACTCTTATAAGTAACTCAAACTTCCCACAAGGCTTTCTAATGAAAAGCCTTATAAACAGTGACTATGTCAGCAGTATAATGTTGACATATACAGGTCTTGACAAAACATA
>CACZFF010000085.1 GCA_902780385.1 uncultured Lachnospiraceae bacterium | reverse complement strand
TAGAATTCCTTACCGGCTGTTTCGAGGCAAAGGTGTGCCCCGACTGTTTACGGGGAGGGGGGCATTCAACAAGTTAACTCGTGAATAATTCAGGTTATATTATCTTGGCAGGTATTTTTTCCTGTTGGCGTGTTTATTGCTGTGGAGATGGATTTTGGTCATTCCCCTGCTTCCGACTTTCTTCTTCAGTATCGAGTAAAATCTGCTTCTCGAAACAGAATCTCCTCCCTTCCAGTATTCTGTGTGCTTGTTTTTCCCCTTGTAATATTCCTTTTCCAGCCAGACTTCTCTGGGTCTGGAAGGGAGTCTGAAATAGTTTCTGTAAGACGGGTTTTCTTCAGTAAGATAATTCTCTACATACACTCCCTTTTTTCGGTAATATCCGTAAGGTTTGCTGTAGAAGTCAGCAGAGTATATACAGGTGATGTGTTTGTTTTTATAGGTCCAGATTCCATATCCGTAATTCCAGTCGTACAGAAGAATCTCCGGGATGCTGTCGTTATCCAGATATATCAGCGCAAATTTGACATCCGATTTCTTGCTGTATTTATAATAAGCAAAAGTATGGTTCTTACTCCTGGAGCCAATCTTTTTCCCCTCCGGCATGACGTACACTTTTTCCTTTCCAAGCATTTTCCTGTACGCCCTGATCGCCTGCCGCTTTGGAGACGCTGCTTCGACATGCACCGGCGGGAGCATTGTAAAGGTGAGGGTCAATAAAAGCAGATATGTAAGAATTCTTGCCACATGTGTTTTTCTCAATGTCTTCATTCTACGCCACCTCCTTTTCTTAATGATTCATCACTGTAATGGAAACCTTCTTCGTTAAACCCGGTTTTGCTTGTCGACGTAATCATAATCATATACAGTAGCAAAAAAAAGATGCTGCAATCGCCGCCGGTTTTAGCCTGTTCCTGAAAGACGCGTTCCGCTTCAGAAAGCTGCTGCTCTTTCCTGCAATATATTATAACACAGCCTAATGACTTGTATGGTTCTTTTCCACGGCATTTTACACGCTTTCCGACTATGCCGCTTGTAAGAGCGGCAGCGCGAGGAGAAAAAGCCGGAATAGGTTTCTCCGATGCGATCAGCGGAGCTTTGGGCCGTCCCGCGGCACAAAGCTCTGAGACTTGTTCACGCCCCCATGAGAGTGCGAACAAGTAATGTTGCGTTTGGCGATTCCAATGCTCTTACGTGCTGCCATCACAGCCTATTTTAAGAATTTCAGACTTCGGTGTTCATGGTATACTAAACAAAGCAGAATGTGGCAAGATCCCTGGCCGAATACATACATAAACCCTGACGTCAGGCTCTCATTAAGGAGGTCCTCCATGTTTATCGCCGACGGAATCCAGAATATCATCAGTGCAGGAACGCAGCAGCTCGTCCTGTGGATCACACAGGTTCTGCCGCAGGTATTCCTTTTTCTGATCCTTCTCAATGCGATCACCCGCATGATCGGACAGGCGCGGGTCGAGCGGCTGGCTCTCCGGTGCGGTTCCAATGCCTTCCTGCGTTATCTGGTCCTTCCTTTTCTGTCCGCAGTCGTCCTGGGCAATCCCATGGCCGTCTCCATGGGCCGATACCTTCCCGAAGAATATAAACCTGCCTTTTTTGCCTCCGTGAGTTACCACTGCCACACCAACAGCGGCATTTTTCAGCATATCAATCCCGCGGAGCTTTTCCTCTGGCTCGGAATCGCCAACGGTGTCCTGGCCCGCGGACTGAATGTCTTTCCCCTTGCTTTCCGCTACATGAGTGCAGGACTGCTCGCCAATTTTATATCCGGCTACGTCACAGAGATCCTGACCCGGAAACTGGAAAAAAAGGGCAATGTTCATCTCTCTACTCATGTGCATCTCCCGGAATCAGAACCTGTTTCCGGGAGTATTCCCAAGGATTCCCCGAAATCAGAAAATGCGAACATGGACATCCCCACTGTCTCAGAAGAAACTGAAAATACGGGCAGCATCCCTGTCCCGGAAAAGCCTGCCGATTCCAGCCCTGCAGCGGATTCCTCTTTTTCCGAGGGAACAGAATTCTCCGGCAGTTCCTACCGCACCATTACCATCACACGGGGAGATGGCGGCTACGGCGGCCCCCTGACCATCACGCCGACAGAGGAAAGGCACACCGTCCTCTATATGACCGGGGGCGGCATGGAACCCGAACCTCTTGCAAAAATACTTGCCCTTTCAGGCATGAAAGCAGTCAACGGAAACCTGGAGACATGCCCGGATGAAGAGGTGGCCCTCGCCATCATCGACTGCGGCGGAACCCTTCGCTGCGGGATTTATCCCAGCAAGGGCATACCGACTGCCAACCTGCTCGCAACGGGAAAGAGCGGTCCCCTGGCCAAATATATGACAAAGGACCTCTATGTCTCTGCAGTCACTTCTGCCCAGATTGCTTGTCCGGAAAACCCGGCGCAGGCCGGGACAGCGGCAGCACCTTCCCGGCAAACCGTCTCTGCCGATCTCACAAGAGACGATTCCTGTCATTCCCTGACTGATAAAGCGATTGCAGAGGCCCTGCCAAAGGAATCGAATGTGCCCGCCATGCAGCCCGGCTCACAGCAGGAGCAAGATATTTCCTCTGAAAAGAATCCTTTCTCCTGGCAAAGGGGGCAGAAATGGCTGATCCCCGTGGCCGCCATCAGCAAAGTGGTCAGTATTTTCCATCAGTCTGCCCGTGACGCTGTCAAAACCTGTCTGGAAATCATCCTTCCCTTTATGGGCTTTGCCGCCCTCTTTATCGGAATCTGCCGCGGTTCGGGGCTGACGGAATTTATCGCAGGTCTCATAAAACCTATGGGCGGAAGCCTTCCCGGTCTTTTCATTACCAGCATCATCTGCTCCATTCCCGGACTCAGCGCCATCCTCGGGGCCGGCGCTGTCGCCGCCCAGATGTTTGCCACTGTGATCGGCGACCTGATCCAGTCGGGCGGGATCGCACCTGCGGCGGCGCTCCCTGCCCTGTTTGCCATCAACTGCCAGTGTGCCTGTGACTTTATTCCCGTGGGACTGGGCATGATGGAGGCAAAACCCGAGACCATGCAGCTGGGCATCCCCGCTGTCACTCTCTCCCGCTTCGCGACCGGGTGGATCCGGATCCTGATCGCTGTTATCTTCAGCATTGGTCTCTATGCCTGAAATCTTCCTTTACGTATGAAGATATAAATATGATGTAAAGGTCAAAAGGTATCCAATGGCTCTGAGTCTCGTCAAGCTGCACAAACAGCCGAAGGGCCTTGGCGAGCGGCCGGTACTTGGCCGCTGTTNNNTACCGCTGCCAGCGAGGGTAGAGCGAGAGCGTGCCCAAGGCGTTTGTGCAGCTTGACGAGACGGTGTTCACTTAACCACCTTTTGACCTCAACATCATAAATATCGTATGAAGATATAAATATAAAGATATAAAAAGTGCTCCGTATAAAGGTCAAAAGCTATCACCGCAGCAAGTGCTGACGCCCTTGCCGCGGTGTTTTATATAAGCAAAGTCACTTCATTTCCACTGACGGGGAAATTCACTGCATTAAAGAGTTTTCTTTTTTCAGGTATCATCAGATCATCAAAGGAACGGAGATAAAACCTGAATAAAGGTTTACAGAAGCAGAAATATCGTAATTAAAAGTTTTAGAAAATCAACAAGGACAAACATCATTAATCAGGAGGAAATCAGAATGAAGGTCGTTTATGAAAATCAGGTCAAGGCAGCAGGCGAGTGTGTGGAAGAGTTCAAGGATGCAGGAATGTTCATCATCTTCGGCGAGAATGCTCCCGATGAGATCAAGGATTACTGCTACAGCGTCAGTGTAAATCCCATCAACGGAGAAATCGCTCCCGGACAGTACGTCGTGATCGACGGTGCAGAGTTCAAGATTACCTGCGTCGGCTACGAAGCTCCCATCACCCTCAAGGGTCTGGGTCACTGCACATTCAACTTCAGCGGCGCAACTGAAGCCGAGCTTCCCGGCACCATCTATGTCGAGGCTAAGCCCATGCCTGAAGTCAAGATCGGAACAAAGATCCAGATCGTCGAGAAATAATATCGCCAATCAAGGCATTTGTTCAGTTTTTTTCCACCCGGTGGAAATCCGCCGTACTAATCAATTTCCATACAGAGGGAAATCACTGCATTAAAGCGACGTCCACTTTCGGTTAAACTCTAATCATCAAATAAACATCTATGGAGCCCGCAGAAAAAGGGAATCCGAAAGATGAACAAAAAAGGAAAAATAATAAAGGATGTAAAAAAGCTCAAGGAGGAGAATACAAATGAAGGTTATCTATGAAAATCAGGTCAAGGCAGCAGGCGAGTGTGTAGAAGAGTTCAAGGATGCAGGAATGTTCATCATCTTCGGCGAGAATGCTCCCGATGAGATCAAGGATTACTGCTACAGTGTCAGCGTAAATCCCATCAACGGCGAGATCGCTCCCGGACAGTACGTCGTGATCGACGGTGCGGAGTTCAAGATCACCTGCGTCGGCTACGAAGCTCCCATCACCCTCAAGGGACTGGGCCACTGCACATTCAACTTCAGCGGCGCAACTGAAGCCGAACTTCCCGGCACCATCTATGTCGAGGCTAAGCCCATGCCTGAAGTCAAGATCGGAACAAAGATCCAGATCGTCGAGAAATAATTATCGAAAACTATTTTCGAAAAATCGAAAATGAACTGATAGTATAGCTGGAATTAATCTGTAACGAACCATCCATAATCCCAAACATTATCCCCCATACCATACCTCATATTACCCCCCCCATAAAAACAGGCTCTGCAGCGTTGCAGAGCCTGTTTTTCATTATATGGCGGATAGTGAAAAAACCGAATAGCTATGTGCGGACCTTTGCCTTCCGCACACTGCGGTCATATGTCAGCAGGCCGTTCGTCTCCTCTTCAATATCAGACACCTGTGTATAGACGGCCCCGGAAAGTCCTTCCTTTACCAGGGCATGAACCTGATCCATGAGATTGTGGAATATTTCCGAAAAATCCTCTTCCTTCACTGTCTGGTAACCGTACACTTCTTCGCTCATGGAATGACCGGGGACATTGCAGTTGGCACCGCCGTATTCGGAGATGACAAAAGCTCTTTTGTCCGGCTCCACAGTGAGCGGGCGGAAATAATTGTGGACGCTTCTTACATCCCCTCCGCCCTGGTCAAACCAGCCGCTGGCATGGTCGACCGGCCTGGTCGGATCTGCTTTTTTGACATCGCCCGTGATCCGAAGCGCGTCAAACTGCCCCCAGCCCTCATTGAAAGGAACCCACATACCAATGCAGGGACAATTATACAGCTGACGGATCATCTTTTTCAGATCCGCTTCAAACCGGCTTCTGGCGTCGGCATCCTGCCTGGACAAGAGGGCGTAGTGATTATCCTTCAGGTGGGTTCCCAGAGGCGGAAAGACTGTGGGGCCATAGGTCTCCAGAATCTTGTGCACGGGGCCTCCGCCGTTGACCATGTCCTGCCAGACCACCATGCCAATGCGGTCACAGTGCCAATACCATCTGACCGGTTCAATCTTCACGTGCTTGCGCAGCATGTTGAAGCCCAGTTCCTTCATCTGGGTGATGTCAAAGACCATAGCCTGATCTGCCGGTGCCGTCATCAGGCTCTCCGGCCAGTATCCCTGGTCCAGCACGCCATGGAAGAAATATGGCGCTCTGTTTAAGAGCAGACAGGTTCTTCCTGCATCATCCTTTCCCACACCGAAAGAGCGCATGGCGAAATAAGAGTCCACAACGTCCTCCCCGGCTTCGATACGGAAAGCATAGAGGGCGGGATCTTCGGGGCTCCAGAGTCTGGCCTCCGGGACCGGGATCCGCACTTTCATTCTGCGTTTACAGGGGAAATCAAAGGTCATTGCGGACTCTTTCCTTTCAGAATCTTTCTCGAAATCGATCCCTGCCGGTTCGAAAGCGCCTTCTGCTTTATCTTTTGAATTGAAGAGCTCCGGAGAAAAAACAGTAATCCTGACCCGGGAGTCCCCCTTCTCTGTGCAATTGGCAGTTTCTTCTTTTCCGGGTTCAGGATCGGATTCAGGATCAGATTCAGGATCGGATCCAGGATCGTCGGAGAAGGTCAATCCCAGTTCCACTGCCTCTTCTTCCAAAAGAGGAGTGATTTTCAATCCCTTAAGATAGATTTCCGGGACGATTTCCAGCCAGACCGTCTGCCAGATGCCGCTCTGACCGTGATAATACATGCCGCCCGGCTTCAGCGTCTGCTTGCCTCGGCAGGCTGTCCCCCGGTCGGTATCGTCCCGGACACAGACCTCCAGCTTATTTGTGCCCTCGCACACATAGTCTGTCACATCGAAGGAAAAGGACAGATAACCGTTGCGGTGAGCACCGACCTTTGTCCCGTTCCACCAGACAGTACATCTCTCATCCACTGCGCCGAAATGCAAAATGGCTCTTTTCCCTTTCGGAAGATGAAAATCCTCTATCGACCTTCTATACCAGAGCAGTTCTCCCGGTAAAAGCGTGCGTCCGACCCCGGATCTCACAGTCTCAGGAGAAAACGGGACCAGGATCCTGCCGTCCGCTATCCCCATGGACTCGCCCGGCAGGCGGAAAGCATACTCCCACCAGCCGTTCAGACATTGCCAGTCGGAACGCTTAAGCTGCGGCCTGGGATATTCGGCCAGCGGAACTGCATCCGGTCCGTCCTCCGCAAACCTGCTCCATATTGTTGACAGCTGATGCACCTGTGTATGTTTCTTTTTTCCAAGCTGAAGCGATGCAATCGCATCTTTCATTCTCATTTGATATTCCTCCGCCGCCTCCTCCCCGGACTGTCCGGGCAGCTTTTTTCTTTAGTACATTATATCTTTTCCATACCGTTATGAAAACCTTTTCATTTTGCCGCCTGCTTTCCATTTCATCTTGTTTCTATTTACTGCCGGCTTTCCTGTTTTTGACGTTCTGCACAGTTTCTCTTTTACCGGGCTTTTTCCACGCGGCGGAAATTCATTAAACAAATCAATTTCCACCCTCCCGGCAATCATGGAATTAAGACTGTCGGTTATTTACGATATCATGCAATCATCAAAGAAAAACACAGCCGGAAAACAAAAGAATTCGAGCTGCATTTCAGAAAAGCGTAAACAACACGGCACTGCAAACCGTAAAACAAAAAAGCACTGAACAAACAATCAAATCAATCAAGTAATCAATTGTAAAGGGAGGAAAATCAAATGGCAGAATACAGAGCAATCCGTGTAGAAAAAGGTTCCGGCGGCTTCGGCGGCCCCCTGACCATCCAGGGAACAGAGAAGAAGAATAAAGTCATGT
>CACZFF010000084.1 GCA_902780385.1 uncultured Lachnospiraceae bacterium | reverse complement strand
ACATCTGCCAGCGCCACATCCTCCATCTCGGTCGTCGCGTACGGATCCGGGCAGTCATAGGTCTTCGCAATCAGGATCGCATTGGCATGATCGTACTTTCCCTTCCAGTAATTGTCTCCTGTGACGGTTGTTCCCTTCAGGACCTTCGGATCTCTGACCGCCCAGTCTGCATCATCAAACTCATCCTTCATGAACTTCCGGGTCTGATCAGTTGTCTCCAGCTTGACGTCCTTGGTCACTTCATAGACCTGATCTGTGAGGGCTGTGTTCAAATGCTTGAATGCGGAGCCATCGTAGCTTGCGTCATGGTACCAGGTCGTCTCGCTGTCAGAATTCGTCATCTCACGAACATCCGCCTTATGCCCGAGATCATAGTCAACTGCGGAAGTAATGATAAATACATCGCCCATCGTTCCGTACTCGATTGCAGAGCCTGCGCAGCCAACGCTGATGATATAGGTATCAGAGAAGTCAAAGCGTGAATCATTCAGAATAGAAGTCAGACTGGTCGCGGCATTCACCTTACCCATCCCGGTGACATAAAGCGCCACGCCGTCTTTGACATAGAGCTTGGAGCCGCTGAGGCTTCCGGCAATATCATAAGCCTCTCCGCCTTCGCAGTATTCCTTGTAAAGAAGTTCACCCTCTCCTACCTTTCCGTCATCCAGGGTTCCGATCTCAAACTTTGGAAGCAGAAGAACCTTGATCTTTTCCTGCCCTGCGACAGCCTGGGCCGTAAGCGGATTCTCCGTTTCCTCAGCATTTGCCTCTGTGCCTGCTGCCTCTGTTGCAGACGTTTCTGTCTGCGCGGCTGCTGCCTCCGTCGTCAGTTCTGTGCTCTCGGCCATCACGGGCATCTGCGCCAGGCCAAGTGTCATCCCCAGCACCATCATAGCAGCCAGAAGTCTCTTTTTCATTCAGCTCTCCTCCCATTCCTTGTTGTCATTATGAACCTGTCATCGGGATACAAATTACATGGTTCACATCATAATGTTTTGCAGAATCGGAGTCAATGGCAAAATTATTTTCTTGTACGCGAACTATATTTCTGATTGGTTCGGAAACAGATCATCTTTTTACACATTTTTATAGTCTAATAAATCCTGTCTCATTGTGAATCTCTGCCAATTAAAGCATCCCATCAGTTTTCTGCTTTTTTGAACTTGAACAGGCCATACCTGCTGCCACTGTCGATGCTGTAGGCTTCAATATTGAGCTCTTCGCCTGGATTTATCTTATTAAGCATGATTCTGGTCCTATATCCATCTCCATCAGCTTTTACCCCGGATCCTCCAAAACTGTCAACCGCTTTTCCGGCACTGTCGACGATCCTGAATTCCAGGTCATTGTCTTCGCCTCCCAGCGTCACATTTTCATCAGTGAAGTAGATATCCACATATGTTCCCAGATCCGTCTGGATGACATCGGCCCGCTGTATTTTGAAAAACAACCCCTCTCCAGAATTCGCTTTCTGAGGTCCAGCCTCCGCTTCATAGTGAATGGTTTTTGTCGTCCCCACATCCTGCAGTACCATGGATGCTGACAGTCTCATCACATCTTCGGTTCCGGCCTGACGCGCCGTCGCCGTGATTTCAACCTTTTTATTTTTTACATCAGTCTGAACGCCACAGGTTATGAAAATATCCATCACGTCATCCGAAACAGACCTGAAATCCATTGACTGTTCAAAAATCCCAAGTTTCTCCATGTTGGAAATAATACATCCCGTATTGATCATGGTCAGTTTGTGTTCCTCTGCATACTCCCCTGCCTTCTGATCGGATAGAGCGGTCCAGTTGCTCATGTTGTCTTCCGGCAGTGCATCTTCGGGAACAAGCAGATATTTTCCCTTCTCCCGTGCGCTCAGTTCGCACACAAGTGCAATGCTCTCACTGTCACACAGGGCTTCCCGAACCTGTAGATCTACAATTGCATTGTTCTGATTCTGATCCATATCAGGGTTTATGACAATCTGCTCTGCCGCACTCTCAGGGATTGACCTGCCGGCCCTTCCGGCAAAGTCCAGAATTCCGAAATAGTGTCCGGCAGCAAAGACGCCCATTCCGATCATCAATGTTGCCACAAGCACTGCGGCAGCAATCCTGCTTCCCCTTTTCCTGTACTTCCTAAGCTTCATATCCTGTTCCTGACTCGTCATCTGTCTGACCTCCTCATGAATCTCTGAAGAGGCATGCAGATACGAAAATGTATTCCTGAACTTCTCCTTCGTTGTCATTCCTCACACCTCCTCAAGGTACATCTTTAGTTTTGCCCTGGCCCGCGAAAGTCTTGTACTGACAGTGTTTTCAGAGATCCCCAGCAGACCGGCAATCTCCCTTGTTGAATAGCCATCGAAGTAAAACAGCATCAGCGGAACACGATATTTCCTGTCCAGCTTCATGACTGCTTCAAATAGTTCCCGGTAATCCGGCTGCTCAAAATGAAGGCTTTCAGCATATTTTTCGATATCATCTTCCTTGTGCCAGGGCGCTCTGAAAAATGACTTGCACGCATTGACTGTCACCCGAATCAGCCAGTTTCTCAGATGTTCTTCAGACTGAAACGAATTCTCTGTCCGATATAACTTCATCAGAACATCCTGGGTGATATCGTTGGCGTCATCTGCATTTCTGAGCCAGCTGTAGGCAATCCGGTAGATGGTATCCATGTACCTTTCCGCTGCCTCGGCAAATTGTGAATTGTCCACGTTGTCCTCCTTCATAAAGGCCTTTATACTCATAATACGTGTGACGTCACAAATATCTTTCACTTTATGTAACAACATCACAGAACTCCTCCCGCCCGGATGCTATAATGACCTCACAAAGCAAAAAACAAGCCAGTCAACCGTCCCTCCCGGAACGGTCGGATCATCGGCTCCGCCTGCAGGTGCCGCGGCCAGCGGCTCCCGCGGACGGGTTCCATCAAAATAAAGGAGGATTCACAGATGTCTGTTATCAATATCACTCAGAATACCTATCAGCAGGAAGTACTGAACAACGAGAAGCCCGTTCTTCTGGACTTCTGGGCGCCCTGGTGCGGATACTGCCGCAGAATCGCCCCTGCGTTCGACAAAATCGCAGAAGAGTATGCTGACACACTCGTTGCTGCAAAAGTGAATATCGACGATGAGCCGGATCTTGCAGAGGCAGAGAAGGTCGAGGTTATCCCGACGCTCATTCTCTACAAGGGAGGTAAGGCAGTTGACTCTATCGTGGCTCCGGATTCAAAAGCTGCGATCGACCGGTTCCTCAAGGAAGCGCTTTCCAAATAACAGGAGGTCTGGAACATGAGTGAGAAGCATCTATATGATATGGTGGTGATCGGCGGGGGCCCCGCCGGTTATACGACTGCCCTGTACGCAGCCAGAGCCGGCCTGGATGTCGTCGTGCTCGAGAAGCTCTCTGCCGGCGGCCAGATGGCACTGACAACCCAGATTGATAACTATCCCGGCTTTGACGAAGGCATTGATGGCTTTGAACTTGCCGAGAAGATGCAAAGACAGGCGGAACGATTCGGAAGCAAAAGCGAGTTTGCGGATGTGACCGGAATGGATCTGACAAGGAATCCATATGTGATTCAGACTGAGGATGGGGAATTCCATGCCCGGACGGTTGTCATCGCAACCGGCGCGGATCCCAGAGAACTTGGACTTCCAGGAGAAAAAGCGCTCATTGGAAAAGGACTCGCTTACTGTGCGTCATGTGATGGCATGTTCTATAAAGGCAAGGATGTTGCGGTTGTCGGCGGGGGCAATACGGCCGCTGCCGATGCCCTCCTCCTGAGCCGTATCGCCCGGAAGGTCACACTGATCCACCGCAGAGATACGCTCCGCGCCACAAAGGTCTACCATGATCCGCTGATGAAGGCGGGAAATGTGAACTTTGTCTGGAACAGCACGGTCACAGAGCTGCTGCACAATGAAAAACTGACCGGTCTCCGCCTGAAAAATGTCCAGACCGGTGCGCTCAGTACGCTCTCGTGTGACGGCGTCTTTGTCAGCATTGGCCGGAAGCCCTCGACATCCTTTGTGAAGGGACAGCTTGCGCTCGATCCGGGCGGCTACATCATCGCTGGAGAGAATACCCAGACCAGCGTCCCCGGTGTCTTTGCCGTCGGAGATGTCCGGACCAAGTCTGTCCGTCAGATCGTGACGGCAGTAGCGGACGGGGCTGTGGCTGTTCACATGGCAGAAGAATACCTGGCAGGTCAAAAATCCTGAGAAATAAAAAAAGATCCGGAAAATACCCTTCTCAGTACTTTCCGGATCTTTGCGTTTAGAAGCAGGGGATGAGAGAATCGAACTCCCGCCAAAGGTTTTGGAGACCCCTATCATCGCCAAAGGTTTTGGAGACCCCTATCATACCATTTGACCAATCCCCTATCACGCCAACAAGCCTCACGGCTTTACGGCGACTTTTTATTTATAACATAGTAAGCTCTCAGATGTCAAGTATCGAGTTTTGACTGACTTGTCCAAAAAACCTTCAAAAATTTTTTGTTCTTTCAGGATTCCCTCTTCCCAATCTGAATGATCTATGCTATATTGATTTTGCGCAATATAATTTATATCAATTATAAGATAACTGATTTCACAGTTTTTTTAATGGCTCTTCTGCAATGCAGAGAAAGGAGAACGTTATGAGCATCTATGATTACACCGTTACAGACCGCAGTGGTAACGAAGTTTCGCTGAAGCAGTTTGAAGGAAAGGTCCTCATCATTGTCAACACAGCAACCGGCTGCGGATTTACGCCACACTACAAGCCGCTGGAGGAAATGTACGAAAAATACCACGATCAGGGTCTTGAGATTCTGGACATTCCCTGCAATCAGTTTGCCGGTCAGACGCCTGGGACAGACGAAGAGGTTCACTCTTTCTGCACGCTGAAATATCACACGCAGTTTGACCAGATGCACAAGTCCGATGTC
>CACZFF010000083.1 GCA_902780385.1 uncultured Lachnospiraceae bacterium | reverse complement strand
CAACGGTCAGCAAGGCGCTGAACGGATACAGCGACATCGGGAAGGAAAAGAGAGAAGAGATCAAGCGGTGTGCCGAGGAGATGGGGTACTTTCCAAATTCCTCCGCGCGTGCGCTGAAGACAAACCGGACCTGGAACCTGGGGATCCTGATCACGGATAATCTCCATTCCGGGCTGACACACAGTTATTTTGCGGCGATCCTTGACGCAATCAAGGTGACAGCGGAGCGGCGCGGCTATGACATCACCTTTACATCCATGTCACCGGTCGGCGGAAGAAAGATGAGCTACTACGAGCATTGCCGCTATAGAGGACTGGACGGTGTAGTCATTGCGAACATTGACTTTACATCTCCCGATATCATTGAGCTTGTCAAGTCCCCGCTTCCGATTGTCACGATCGACTATGTCTATGACGGCAGGACGGCTGTTGTCTCCAATAATCAGAAGGGGATGCGTGATCTGACGGAATATGTCTGCTCGATGGGACACAGGCAAATCGCCTACATCCACGGGGACGACAATACGGTCACGAAGGAGCGCCTTGCAAGCTTTTACAGGACTGCGGAGGCGTATGGTGTAACCGTTCCTGACAAATGGGTGCTGTCTTCCAGATACAGGGATGTCGGGATGACGGAACGACGGACAAGGGAGCTGCTCAGTCAGGACAGCCTGCCGACCTGCATTTTTTTCCCAGATGACTTCTCGGCTGTCGGGGGGATGAATGCGATCCGCTCGGCAGGACTCCGCATCCCGGAGGATATTTCCGTGTGCGGGTATGACGGGATCCCGATTGCCTTCGCAATGTACCCGAGGCTGACAACGCTCAGGCAGGATACGGCGACCGTCGGCAAAATCGCGGCGGAGAAGCTCATTTCTCTGATTGAGAATCCGAAGGTTGCTCTGATCGAGAAGATATCGGTCGACGGTGAGCTGGTGAAGGGCGACACTGTCCGGCGGATCAGGGCTGTTTCATGAAGAGAAATTAAGATAGGTTACATCTCAGTTTTTATCGGGGATAGCGATTGATATACATGTCAATTGCTACCCTCGATTTTTTTGCATTGTAGAGGTATAATGTCTTTATAGTATAGGTATATGCCACCTATACAGAAAGGAGGCATTATGCAGAAGCTGGATAAAGTCTATCCAGAGTGGGTGCAGAAGTTTCGGACGAAAGGAACTACTGTGAAGAAAAAAGGAGACGCTTATTATCTTTACAAGCGTACTTCAAAACGTGTGCCTGGCAAAAAATACCCGCAGCCGGTCGACCGTTATCTCGGAAAGATCACACCGGACGGAGTGATCAAAAGTGACATGAGGAAAGTATCTGTCAGTTCCATTGAGGTAAAGGAATACGGTTTTTCAAAAGCAGTATGGGATCTTTGCCCGGAAGATTGGAAAAAACCTCTTGGGGATGATTGGGAAGATGTCCTTCGGATCCTGATCAAAAAGGATTCTCCGAATACATTTCTGGGAAAGGAGTATGTCATCAAAGATGAGGATGAATTCCGCTATCAGTTCGCGGCGCAGAAGTCATCTCTCATCCGGCGGATCTTCAAGGCAACGGGGATCGAATGGGAAGAACTCACTTCCCTGAATACGATATATAAAGTTTATCTGGAGAAAGAGGCAGTCATCTCCAGGATCACATCCGAGCAGAAAGCCCTGTTGGAACGGGCCGGGATAGAACTGGAGGTCGGCTAAGCTGTTGGGGCTGCCTGCTATGTAAGGCCGTTGATCGAGTTCCTTCGGACAGTTCCGGACCCAAGAAAAGAACGGAACCGGCGCCACGACCATGCGGAGATACTGCTGTGCCTGGCTATAGGATATGCGGCGGGAAAGACATCCTATCGCAGGGCGATGGAGTGGTGCGAACGCCATATATCATTTCTCCGTACAGGGATGACATTGAAAAACGGGGTCCCATCCGTATCAACGGTCAGCAGGCTGATGTCTTCGATCGACGAGGAGTTGTTTCTTTATGCCTTTATGGAATGGATCGGAGAGATCCTGGACTCACGGGGACTGCATCTGATCATTGATGGGAAAGCGCTGCGCGGGGCAACATCAAAGGTCCGGGGCGAACGGACCCCTATGATCATGAATGTGATCGACGCGCAGACGAAGCTCGTACTGTGCCAATATCCCATTGATTGTAAGGAAAACGAATGCGCGGCGATACCGAAGTTACTGAAGCTGCTGAATATCCGGGGAAGTACAGTGACTATAGACGCGATCGGCACCAATACTGGTATCATGGAGCAGATCGTGCAGGCGGGCGGTCATTATGTATTGACCGTAAAAAGGAACAATCCAGAGACATATGAAGATCTGGTCAGAACTTTTCAGGAACTGGGAAAGACCTACGAAGACAGTCAGGCAGATGGATCCTGTAAAAAGCGGTACCAGGAACTCCTCGCAAAGTATGAGCAGGATGACCACTATGAAAAAAACAGGGAACGGCATGAACATCGATACTACCAGGTGTGTCATGACCCGACGGTATTGGAACGGACCATGAGGGACTGGGGATCTGTAAAAACGGTCGGATGTGTACGGCAGATACGGATACCAGTCCGGAGAAATGAGAAAGGCGAGGAGACAACGCCAGATGAAAAGACATTTTTACAAAACAGGGAAAAAACAATAGGGGCAGACGCTGATGACGGGAGATCGGCAAAGGTCCAGATGGTCGGGGTGGTATCAGACAGAGAGCTCAGTCTGGATGAGATGGCAAAGATCAAACGGCAGCACTGGATGATAGAGAACAGTCTTCATCATGTGCTGGACGATACATTCCGGGAAGATCGCTCACCAGCTAAAAGATCCAGGAATAATCTGGCCCTGATCAGAAAGATCAGTTATAACGTGTTGAGGATAGCCTTTAAGGAAGAAATATCCCCAGGCGTTATGACTGAAAGGATGGACATATTTGCTGATAGTCCGGATCTGATCACGAAATATTTCTTCTCACCCATACTGAGCCTCAATTAAAGTATAGGTAATCCGGAAGGCTCTGTAAAGGTAGAGAGGGGTATTTTGCGCTTTTTCATGAGGGAAAAAGGGTGATATTCCGGACGCACCCGCCCAATAAGGAAGAAACGTCGCGGAAGCGACGTTTCTAGGAATCAAACCCGCCCGTCCGGAGCAGGGGAATGTAAAAATGACGTGATTCATAGTATAAAGCGGGTCGGAACAGTATTCATGAAACAACCCTGCCGGCGGATGCAGCCGTCTTGAATGTGGATATGAATTCTGATAGAATAACTGAAACTGCATACCTGCAGCGGATTGTTCCGGCGCTGTTGGAGTGGTACCCGGGTCACAGAAGGGATCTTCCATGGCGGGTGCATCCGCTGCCTTATTATGTCTGGATTTCGGAGGTTATGCTTCAGCAGACGCGGGTGGAGACCGTTATTCCCTACTACCGGCGGTTCCTGAAGGAACTTCCGTCGGTCGGGGATCTTGCCTGCTGCCCGCCGGAGAAGCTCATGAAACTCTGGGAGGGAATCGGGTATTACAGCCGGGCGAGAAACCTTCAGAAGGCTGCAAAAGTGGTGATGGAGGTGTACGGCGGCTGCATGCCGGATACAAAGGAGGAGCTTCTGAAGCTCCCCGGAATCGGCAGCTACACTGCCTCCGCAATTTCATCCATCGCATACGGCAGATGTGAGGCAGCTGTGGATGGCAATGTGCTCAGAGTTTCCACGAGGCTTCTGGAGGATTCAGGCTGCATCGATGAGCCGAAGGTGAAGAAGCGCTGGGAGGAAATCTGGACAGCGGTGATGCGGCAGTACCAGGAAAGTCATCCGGAGGAGGTATCTTTTCCCGGAACCTTCAACCAGGCGATGATGGAGATTGGCGCAACCGTCTGCGTGCCGGGCGGCGCGCCCGCCTGCAGCCGATGTCCGCTCTCAGTGTTCTGTCTTGCACACCTTCATGAGGGAGAGCTGCTTTATCCGGTTCGAAAGACAAAGCGGCCGCGCAGGGTGGAAAAACGGACGGTGCTTCTGCTCACGGATGGCGGACGGATTGCCCTCCGGAAGAGGAGCGGGAAGGGGCTTCTGGCCGGAATGTGGGAGCTGCCGAATGAAGAAGGCACGCTCACCCGGGAGGAAGCGCTGTCGTATGCTGAAAAACTTGGCCTGTCCCCTCTTCGAATCAGACCGCTTCCGCATGCACGGCATGTCTTCACACACATTGAGTGGGAGATGACAGGCTGGAAGGTGCTGGCTGAGACGCTCGAAGATTTGAAGACTTGCGGGATGGAGCCCGCCGGGCAGGCCGCTGCTGCGGCGGAGACTGCTGCAGACAGAACGGGCTTATCCGTTTCAGGCGCCTGGGCACTGGCCAGTGTGCAGCAGGCCGAGACACAGTATGCCATACCGGCGGCTTTTTCCGCGTATCTGAAGGCTGCGGGAATCAGGCCGAAGGCAATGCTCCAGAGGGAGCGGAAAGAATCTGCGGTTCCGGAAGCCGGATATGAAGGCAGTCACGGAAGCAGATGACCGAGGAATATTAAATATGGGAAAGATCTTGACAGTGGCAATTCCCTGCTACAATTCGGCAGCCTACATGGAGAAGTGTATCCGATCGCTTCTGCCGGGCAAGGATGATATTGAGATTCTGGTGATTGATGATGGATCGACGAAGGACAATACACTGGAGATCGCGCAGCGGTATGAGGCGCAGTATCCGGGAATTGTGAGGGCCATTCATCAGGAA
>CACZFF010000082.1 GCA_902780385.1 uncultured Lachnospiraceae bacterium | reverse complement strand
ATTACATCCGGAACCAGTAAGTTTCCTTTGGCATTCACCCACAACCATGCGGTGCACTGGCTCCTATGGATGTGGTACTCTGCTGCTCCGCTTTATAGAAAATAGAATGAAACCATTCCCGTGACTCATAGCGTTACACGCCCCCTCGAAGGGCGTGTACATGTAACGCTGCGCGCGGGGAGACAGGGGACGGTTCTTTGTCTCCCCCCTGTCTCCCTTCATCGCTGTCCTCTGCTCATCTTGAACTCTTCTTAACATTCCGACAGTCATCTTTTTATGATACAATATTGGCATTAAGCGAAGACCTCGAAATATTACTGTCATAGTCAGTCAGAAAGGAATAGCTTATGAATAAAACCTGGTGGAAAGAAAGTGTTGTATACCAAATCTACCCGCGCAGTTTTATGGACAGCAATGGTGACGGAATCGGCGACCTGAATGGGATCACGGAGAAACTGGATTATCTGAAAAAGCTGGGAATCGATGTCATCTGGCTCTCCCCCGTATATCGCTCTCCCAACGATGACAACGGATATGATATCAGCGACTATGAGGCCATAATGGACGAATTCGGCACCATGGCGGATTTTGACCGCATGCTGGAAGAAGCGCACGCGCGCGGCATCCGGATCGTCATGGACCTGGTAGTCAACCACACTTCCGATGAGCACCCGTGGTTCGTAGAAAGCCGCAGTTCCCGCAACAACAGCAAAAGGGATTTTTATTTCTGGCGCGAGGGAAAAAACGGAAGTCCTCCCAATAACTGGGGATCCTTTTTCTCCGGTTCCGCCTGGGAATATGATGAAAAGACAGACATGTATTACCTGCACCAGTTTTCCCGAAAACAGCCGGATCTCAATTGGGACAATCCCCATGTGAGACGGGAAGTTTTTGATATGATGACGCGCTGGTGCGAAAAGGGGATCGACGGCTTCCGTATGGACGTGATCAGCCTGATTTCCAAGCCGGATGGGCTTCCCGACGCACCGGTGGTCAACGGGCTTTACGGTGATGGCGGCTGTGCCTTCAACGGGCCATATGTGCACGATTATCTGCAGGAAATGAATGAGGAAGTTCTCTCTCATTATGACCTGCTGACGGTGGGAGAAACCCCGAATGTCACTGTGGAAGAGGCCAGGCAGTACGCAAACGATGAAGGGACAGAGCTCAACATGGTCTTCCAGTTTGAGCACATGAACCTCGATGGAGAAAACGGATACAAATGGTCCACCCGCAAACTTCCCCTGGTCCCCCTCAAAGAAAACCTCTCCAAATGGCAGATCGGTCTGGACGGACTCGCCTGGAACAGCCTGTATTTCTGCAACCATGACCAGCCCCGCATCGTCAACCGTCTGGGAGATCCGGGCAGCCTCTTCCGGGAAGCCTCCGCAAAATGCATCGCGACCTGTCTGCACATGATGCAGGGAACTCCCTTCATCTATCAGGGAGAAGAGCTGGGCATGACCAACTACCCCTTCCGCAGCATCAAAGACTTCCGGGATATTGAGTCGATCAATGCCTATCGCGAGCTGACAGAGCAAAGAGGCATGGATCCTGCTGTCCTCTTTCCCATGATCGCCGCCAAGAGCCGCGACAACGCCCGCACCCCCATGCAGTGGGACGTGACCGAAAACGCCGGCTTCACCACGGGCACTCCCTGGATCCCGGTAAATCCCAACCACATTGAGATCAATGCCAGGGAACAGCTTCTCCGCAAGGATTCTGTCTTCCAGCACTACAAAAAACTCATCGCAATGCGGCATCATTACGAGATCATTGTGTACGGGCACTATCAGCTTCTCCTGCCCGAGGATCCCGATCTGTTCGTTTACACCAGAGACCTGGAGGACCACCGCCTGCTCGTTGTGTGCAACCTCTCCGACCACAACCGCATTTATGTCCCCGATGAGGTGTTCAGACACGCCGAGGTTCTGATCCACAGCGGTCCGGACATCCAGGACTGCAGTCCCTGCGCGGAAAGCGGTATCCTCCGGCCGTATGAGTCCTACGTGCTCTACCTGTAGCTTTAACTGTATCTGTATCGTGTATCTGTATCTGAATCTGAATCAAAGTGTATTAAAATGTAACATACCGGAAGAATTTAGAAAAATATATCAGACCAGATTCCAAACCGGTTCTCATATCGTCCCCATACAAAGTAAAAAATACAATGCAAAAAACAGCGGACTGCAGCTCAATTACTGAACTGCACGGTTCGCTGTTTTTTAAAGGTTTCTTTATTTTTCTCTCTTCCGAAACATGCTGCTCGTCAGAGAGACCCCGAGGAGAAATACGCGCAAGCGTTTTCTCCGATGGGATCAGCGGAGGTTTGGGCCGTCTCGCGGCACAAACCTCCGAGAGCGAAAAATCTTGTATCGACAGTTATTTTACTTTTTTGTCTCCGGGCTGTCCCCCTGACACTCCTCTGTTGTCACCGGAACCGTCCCCCTGACACTCGCACCGTTATATTGCAGGCAGAGCATGGTCAGATCGTCGAACTGGGGGGCATTGCCGACAAATGCATCTATGTCAGTTCTGACAACATTCAAAATCTCTTCCGGTGTTCCGTCCTGTCCTTTATGCAGCGCTTCAATCATACGCTGTGTGCCGAAAAGTTCATCTTTGGCATTTGCCGCCTCTGCCACACCGTCCGTATACACGAACACCTTGGCACCGGGCTGCAACTGCAGCTCATACTCCCTGTAGCGGGTCATATCCATGCCGCCCAGGACAAATCCATGCCTGTCTTTAAACAGTTCAAACTCTTCTCCCGCCTGCTTGAGAGCGGGATATTCATGGCCTGCATTGGATGCGGTCAGTTTTCCCGTGGAGATCTGCAGGACACCCAGCCAGACCGTTACAAACATTCCCTCAGGATTGCGGGAACAGATCTGTCTGTTGACAACCTGAAGCACTTTCGCGGGGCTTTTTTCATACATTTCGTTCATGGCCGCATGGCGGATCAGGGCCATGGAGACCATCATGAAGAGGGAAGCCGGAACGCCCTTGCCGGACACATCCGCAATCACCATTCCCAGGTGGTCGTCATCGATCAAAAAGAAATCATAAAAGTCACCGCCGACCTCCTTGGCGGGCGTCATGGAGGCAAAGAGATCAAACTCCTTTCTTTCCGGAAAAGGGGGAAACTCTTTGGGCAGCGCGCTCAGCTGAATGCGTGCAGCAAGCGACAGCTCCGCTTCGATCCTTTCTTTTTCCAAAGCTAGAGCCTGCCTTTCCTTCGCGGCACTTATATAATGCGCGGCCAGTGCCAGAACATAGAGAATTATCGCGGCAAAGGGCAGCCAGAGCGGATGTGTTACAAATCCCGCTTTATAAAGAATAAAAGTGAGCAGAGCGCTGAAAACAATCAGGCCGGCGCACAGGCCCCCGCCGCGGCCCACTTTCATGCGCAGAAACAGGATCATGGCTGCTGCGCAGATGAGAAAGAGGGCGATCAGCTGCGGCAGGTCGGATACCTCCGTCTTTCTCCTGTTCTCCAAAAGACTCTGGACGACATTGGCCTGGATCTCCACACCGTACATCTGGGCACCCTTGTCAATGGGTGTGAAATAGGTATCCTGCAGAGCCGCCGCGCAGGGACCGATGAGTACGATCTTGCCCGCCCAGTAATCGGCGGGAACCTGTCCGCTGATCAGCATGGCGATCGAGACCCCGTCGTAGTAATTACCCGGACGCACTGTGAAGGGAATGTAAAAATGACCCGTTTTACTGACTTTGGGAAGCTTCAGCTCCTGTCCCTTTTGCTCCAGAAAGGTGCGTGCCGTTTCGCAGGCCATGGAATACACCCTGCTCTCTTCGGTTCCGTCGGGCTCCACGTACAAAAGTCCGTGCCGCATGACACCGTCGACATCCATCATGGCATTGATATGTCCCTGCCTTGTGCAGCTGCGCAGGGCTTCAAAGGGCTCCTCATAGGCCAGTATCGCCGAGGTGCTCACCGACGTTGCCCGTCCGTTCTCCCAGGTGATCTTCTCCCCGAATTGAGCCATGCTGGCCGTGACCACATTGCCGAGATTTCCGGCTGCTTCTGCAAGGCGGTCATCTGCCTGCTGTGTGCTGTTTCCCGCATAAAGGATATCAATGGCAGTGACAGCCGGCTTTTTATCGGGATCCGCAGCAAGCGCCTCCAGGGCGGAAGCCATAATATTGCGGTCCCAGGTGTTATAGGGTCCCAGGAGCTCCAGTGCGTCTTCATCGATCCCGATGATAACAATATCCCCGGAAGGGGACCCCGGGCGCTGAAAGAGCCAGTCCTGCGTCCATCTGTCCACGCGTCTGAGCACACCCAGACCGACCAGACCGGTGACCAGCAGAGCCGCGGCAATGGGAAAGACATATTTTTTGAATAGTTTCATAAGCGTATCCCTTTATGGCTGTCCTGTTTTCTCTTCACTAACAGAATCCATTCTCTATACGGATCCATTCTCCATCCCGATCTTTTCTCTATCCGAATCCATCCACTATCCGGATCCATTCTCTATTTACCGTGTCCAGGCGGCGGAATCTAAAATCTCTTCCAGAACCGGAAGGCTTTGATCCTTCAGTGCGCTCCGATAATACATGTGTATGTAATAAAAGGTATTTTTATTCTTTATGCTGAAGCTGGTGCCGCTCATCTCTGTCTCCTGCACCTTGTACTGATAGCTGAATCCCTCCGCTTCTTTTCCGCCGGGGATTCGGGAGACATACTCCTCCAGCCGGTAGTCATAGGCTTTCATCGCCTGGGCCATCTGGCCCTCCATGCTCTTCGCGACTTCTTTGACTTTCAGCATTTTTGCAAAAAGCCCGGGAACCTGTTTCCAGGCGACTGATACCATAATATGCCTGTCGGGATCATTGATGCACCAGCCGGGAGCCGCCGCATAAAAATTGTATGCGCTCAGCTCTGCCTGGTCCATCACATGAAATCCATCGGGATAACTGAGATTCAGTTCATTGTTCAGAAGCGCTGTTTCCATTACTGTTTCCTTTCTGCTCAAATCAAAATGTATGTGATGTTAAGGTCAAAAGGTGGTTAAGGGAACACCGTCTCGTCAAGCTGCACAAACGCCTTGGGCACGCTCTCGCTCTACCCTCGCTGGCAGCGGTACTAAGGCCGC
>CACZFF010000081.1 GCA_902780385.1 uncultured Lachnospiraceae bacterium | reverse complement strand
ACATCGACAACGTCTGGCAGGAAATTCGTAAGTTCATAATATCGGGCGGCACTCATCAGGCAGATCACACCGTCCGGAACATACGCAGCAGCGTTGATGAAATCATTCTCATCACCTTTATAGGAGAGATTCTCGTATGTGGTCCGGTTGATGCGGTGCAGCTGACCGTTTTTTTCCATCTGGCCGATCTTGTAGTAAGAATAGCCCATGTTTTTCAGTTCACTGGTCGTGTAGTATTTCTGATTTTAAATTCGGCAATTAAGATTAATAGCAGAATATAATCAAAATATAGTTGGCGTGAATCAGAGATCGTACCAGTCTTATAAAGGACGGTGACCGGTCGATTCAGGCGCTAAAATTCAGCTTTCATTTGCTGAAAACGTTGATTTTATTGGATCTTTTGGATCACATCTATGTGGTTCGAAAATCGTGGTTAGAAAGCTTACCGGGAACTATAGCTAATTGAATACGGTGCCATATGGCGACGGGAATTCTTCCTGCTGCTTTTGATGATAGGATATTGATAAAAAGCAATCATATAGTTATACTAATGATGCGATAAACAAAAAAATATATCATACACTCTGCGGAGGATAAAGTATTAAATGTAGATCAGAAAGACATAGAGCGGTATCTTTCTGAGGTGAAGGAAGCTGTTGAAAAGGATAACTACCGGCTTGACCGGAATGCCAGACGGCAGGATAACATCAATTTGTTTCTGGATTATGTTATCGATGAAACAAAAGCTAAAGAAATCATATTGAGCCTTACTGTAATGGATTTTTCGGAGATCCTGCAGAATGAGCATAAAGGTTTTGAACATGAAAAACTGTATGTATTTGGCAAGGATGTAACCCTCTTGGAGAGGAACGGGACAGAAGAAAAAACAGTATCTCTGTATATCAAGTTCAACAAGCTGGAGAACTGTTTCGTGATTGTCATTTCGTTCCATGAACAGAAACATCCGCTTACATACTATTTCAGATAATCAGGAGGCAAATCGGAGGTACCATTATGACAGAGAAGGGAAGAAGAGATTTCTGCATAGAGTGCAGGAAAGAGACCGAGTACCTTTTGCAGAAGAAGGACGTCGTAAAGAATATTAGGGATAAGAAATATACCTTTGCAATCACCGTGGCTGTCTGCGCGGAGTGCGGAGAGGAAATGAGCATTCCAGGCCTTATTGATAAGAATGTTCATGAAATTGATGAGCAGTACAGGGCAGCAGAGGGGCTTGTATCGATTGGTGATATCGAAAGGCTGATGAAGATCTATAAGATTGGAAAGGCTCCGCTGTCCCTGGCGCTTGGGTTCGGAGAGGTGACGATTCCGAGATACCTGGAAGGACAGGTACCTTCCAAAGAGTATTCGGATATCATGAAAACAGCGCTTTCCTCTCCGGCATACATGAAGCAGAAGCTCATGGAGAACAGGGAGAAGCTGACGGATGCGGCATACAGGAAAGCTTTTACCGCGGCAGAAAGCATAGAAAGCCTGTTTTCCGTATCAGATAAGATGCTCCGGGTGATCGCATATATCTTTGAAAAGCTGGAAGAAGTGACGCCTCTCATGCTTCAGAAGCTGCTTTACTTTATCCAGGGTGTGTATTCCGCATTATATGGAAGACCAATCTTTGAAGAGGATTGCAGGGCTTGGGTACACGGTCCGGTCTATCCGGAGGTATATGAGCTGTTCCGGGATTTCAAATATAATCCGATCGATGATGCGCGGTTCGCACTTCTGAAAGGGACAGAGGATGCCCTGACGGATGACGAGAAACGTGTGATTGACCTTGTTGTGAACACGTTCGGGATGTATGGCGGAAAGGTACTGGAGAAGATCACGCACAACGAGGATCCTTGGATGGAAGCGAGAAAAGGATATGGAGACAGCATTCCTTCCAATGAGCTTCTGTCGAAAGAACGGATCATGAAGTATTATATCCTTATAAACCAGAAATACGGCATAGACACGGAGGACGGTCTTCGGACATATATCCATGATATGCTTGATAAAGCATCATAATCCGTAACTGTTCAGAACCACTGGGGCTCTGAACAGTTACTGTAGATCTAGGCTGTATCGAAAAGGAAAACCGCGCCAAGGCAAAGGCATAAGCTGTCTGCGCGGTAAGGGGATCCGGGGCTGCCGCCAAGGGACAGCCCCGGGTCCTTTTTGCGTGGTACCTGGGATATGGAGGGGCGCCAAAAATGCCGGAAATAGCGGTTGTCAAAGGGAGGAGACAATCCTATGATGGAGAGTAGAAAAATGCGGGAGGCCAGATCATCCGATGTGAGAAGACGTGCAGGAAGCGGCTCCGATGCAGATGACAGGCAGAAAGGAAACGGCTTCTGAAACCATCTCCACTTGGATTTCAGAGGCTGTTTTTCTTCTGGCGGCGCCGCGAATTCACAGAAGGAAGGGAGACGAGATGCGGACAGACACCAGAACCATAGACATGACAGAGGGACCGATCGTGAGGGAACTGGTCCTGTTCTCCCTCCCCCTCCTTCTTGGAAACGTATTTCAGCAGTTCTACAACACCGTGGACAGCGTGGTGGTCGGAAACTTTGTCAGCGCCGATGCACTGGCGGCGGTCACCATGACGAGCTCTGCGGTCAACACGCTGGTGGGCCTGTTTGTCGGCATGTCCACTGGCGCGAGCGTGGTCATCTCCCAGAAGTTCGGCGCCAAAGACCGGCCGGGCCTTCGGAAGGCGGTGCACACCTCCCTCTTGGCGACCCTGTTTCTTGGCCTGTTCATGATGGCAGCAGGGTATGCGGCGACACCGCTCCTTCTTCGGATCATGCAGTGTCCGAAGACCATTGAGCCCCTTGCCGCCTCCTACCTGCGGATCTATTTCCTGGGCATTCTGGGTCTCATGTTTTACAACATGGCCTCCGCTATCCTGCGCGCGGTCGGGGATTCGAGGCGGCCGCTCTATTTTCTGATTCTGACAAGTCTTTTGAACGTGGTCTTGGACCTTCTGTTTGTCGTTGGCTTCCACCTTGGCGTTGCCGGCGCGGCCTTTGCGACCATCCTCTCCCAGTTTGTCTCCGCGTTTCTCGGCCTCTTTGTGCTTGCAAAGAGCAGAGAGGACTACGGAATCACGATGCGGGAGATGCGGATTGACAGAGAGACGCTTGGAAAGATCATCCGGATCGGCCTCCCCGCGGGACTCCAGATGGCGGTTATCTCGTTCTCCAACGTCTTTGTTCAGGGCTATATCAACAGCTTCGGCAATGCCTCTGCCGCGGGCTGGGGCATCTACAGCAGGGTGGATGCCTTTGTCATGCTCCCGCTCCAGAGCATCGCCCTTGCGGTAACGACCTTTGTGGGACAGAATGCCGGCGCAGGGCGTGCGGACCGGATCCGCAAGTCCATCAATCGTTCGATCCTGCTCTCCATGGTGCTCACCTATGCGATCTGCATCGCGGAGTTTGCCCTGGCACCGCAGGTCACAGAGCTGTTCAACCAGGACCCGGAGGTCATTCGGTACGGGACGCTCTTCATCCGGGTCAACTGCCTTTTTGACGGCCTGTGCGCCTCCAACCAGGTCCACGCCTGTGCCCTCCGGGGCATCGGCGATGCGGCGGCGCCGATGGCAATCATGATCTTCTCCTTTGTCGTGTTCCGCCAGATCTACCTGTTTGCGATCTCCCATACCCTGAACCTGATCCAGCTGATCTCATTTGGGTATCCCGCAGGGTGGCTCGTCTGCACGCTGATCATGGCGGTCTACTTCCGAAAGAGCGGCTGGGAGAAGAAGATCCCGGAACGAACGAAGGAGCCTGCTGCCTGAGGAAGAAGCGGATAGCCTGTTCCCTGATTGTCAACGGAATTGTGAACAATAATAAACATGATGGTTGACAACGTGGCCTTCCCATGCTAAGGTACTCCTGTTTACCGGAAGGAATCCTTAGGAGGCATGCCTTATGAAAACTTCAACCAGAAACCTTGTGATATGCGCCCTGTGCGCTGCGGTCATCTGTGTCCTTTCCCCGCTCTCTCTGCCGATCGGCCCGGTGCCGATCTCACTTGCAACCTTCGCCGTGATGCTCTCTGCAGCGCTTCTCGGCGCAAAGTGGGGCACCATTGCAACCGCCATCTACATCCTGCTCGGCGCCATCGGCGTCCCGGTCTTTGCGGGCTGGACCGCCGGCATCGGCTGCATCGCAGGACAGACGGGCGGCTACATCATCGGGTACCTGCCGCTTGCATTTATCACAGGCCTGTTCATGGATAAGCTGGTGCGCCGTACCGCAGGCAAGGCAAAGTATGCCTTCCTGATGGTCGGCATGATCCTCGGCACCGTGGTGCTGTACCTGATCGGCACGGCCTGGTTTGTTGCAATCTCCGGCGCTGCCCTTGCGGATGCGATGGGCTGGTGCGTCATCCCATTCATCCCGGGTGATCTCATCAAGATGATCATCGTGACGATCGTGGCGCCGAAGGTCAGTGAGGCGCTGGACCATGCGGGCCTTCGCATCGGCGGGGAGGCCGCATGAGCGAAGAGAGGCTCTATCTTCGCCCGCACCACGGACTCTGCATCTTAAACTTCCGCGGGCACGGCTACAGCGACGCCTTCTCCGTCCACATGGCGGAAACGGTGCAGAAGCTTAAGGAGAACCCGCAGACGAAGATCGTGCTCACGACGTGCTGTGACGAGCTCTGCTCGGTGTGTCCCAACAGGGAGGGAGAGCATTGCACCTCGAAAAAGCCGCCCCTCTTTGATGCGAACGTTTTGAAGGAGACAGGCTTTGCAGCAGGGCAGGAGCTTTCTTGGAAGCAGTTCTCTAAAAAGACCGATCCGCTGAGCCACCATGCGCTGGAGAAGACCTGCCCCGGCTGCGAGTGGCTCTCCCTCTGCCGGGAGATTGCGGGAAAGAGGGAAACCACTTAGTGCACCACGGGGAGTGTGTGTCAGAAAAGGACAGAGACGCAGACTGCGCCTCTGTCCTTTGCGTATCCGGATGGGAGCAAACTGACCTGATGTCCCGATACGGGGAGAATCCATCATGGCATTTTTTCCCGAGGGCGCCGCTGGGAGCGCGGCACGGGGGATCGGCATGAGAACGAAAACAGCCGCAGCGGTGCCGCTGCGGCTGTCTTGGATGAAATGCACATCGCCAGGGAACGGCAGTTCTTTAGTTGATCCGGTTGATCTGCTGCTTGGTGACCAGAGGATAGGAGACAAGTTCCCTGCCGTCCAGGTTCTCGTGGTGCATGTCGACCGCGGAGATCTGGCTGTTGTCATAGGTGCGGTAATAGTAGATACCGCGGTCCATATTGCAGCAGGAGGAGTAGATCGTGATCTCGTACTTGCCGCCGCCGAGGTCGCAGCAGCCTCTCTGCTGCTCCACAGAGCCAAGGATGTGGAAGAACTGGCTCACGGAGGAGTCCTCATCGTCCGGGGAGCAGGAGTTGAGCTTGGTGAAGGCGACCTTCACAAAGCGGGAGCCGGAGGAGAGATCGCCCGGCAGGCCGATGCCGCCCATGCCGCGGCTGTAGGGATCCAGGTCGATGCCCTTTGCAAAGGTGTTCTCCGAGGGACCTGCGGATACGCCGCGGTAATCATTGAGACGGAAGAGCTGCTTGTC
>CACZFF010000080.1 GCA_902780385.1 uncultured Lachnospiraceae bacterium | reverse complement strand
AGGCTGTATAGAGGAAAGGCAGTCCGAACCCCGAAAGGGGGACCTGCCGCAAGGCAGGCAGTAGGAAGCACGCGACTTAAGTCGTGTGAGGCTTCACAGCACAGATGCCCGAAGTGAAGATCTCTGTGGATGCGTCCTGCTGTGCGGGTGTAACACCTGTAAAGCACGAGGCTGCTCTGGAAACCATGCGCTCCTGCCAGATCCAGGTGATCTGACCACTTCTGACTGCTGAGAGTGTGCCGTTTTTGTGACAGTTCTTGGCGTATGCTGGCTCCGATGCTCCCGATAGAGAAAGCCGCAGCATGAATGACTTTGTCATCCATATATGCGCATATCTCCTCCCGGGATGCCTGGAGGAGCATGTCCGAAAGCAAAAGGAAACCGGCATCTCCGGGAGAGAAGGGAAACTGGCATGTCCGGAAGAGAAGGGAAACAGGCATGCTCGAAGAAAAAGAAACAGAGAAAAGGATAATTAGAAAAAAGGAGTATACAAGAAGCGATGAAAAGACATTTTCTGATGCGTATAACAACAATATTTATGGCTGCAGCTATGATTTTTGTGATCGCGGGCTGCGGCAAAAAGGAAGCGAAGGATGAGGGACCCAAAACCTTTATCGATGTTCTGGATGACGGGAGCGCTCTCGCAAACTTTGATAAGACAGAGAAAGGTACAGCCGGGGGAACCGGGATCACGATCGGGGAGAACGAGTATCTGGTGATCGACACTGCACTCACAGAGGGAAAAGTGCATGTCACGGTGGTCCGGGGCGGAACGGATGCCAATAATCCGCCGACAACGAACAGTGATACCCCTGCAGCTATTGACGTAGTTTTTGAGGGCAGCGGAACGACAGAATATCAGGAGATCCAGCCCGGAGATTATATGTTCAATGTAAGTGTTGAGGAAAAGGCGACAGGCACCATCACTGCTTCAAAAAAGAACCGTCCCGATGATAATGCGGGAACAGGCGATACAGCCGCAGCACAGTAAGCGGAACGAAGGCTGTAAGCCTGTCTTCATGGCTCTTTACATCTGGCGCGAAGCCTCTCTTGCATCCGGCACGAAGCCTCTCATTGCGTCCGGCATGAAATAGCCCATTGCGTCCGGCACGAAGCTGCTGCACCTTGAAAAACAGGAGGTAAAAAATTAAGATTGGAAAGAAAAATAAGGAAGAAGAAAATGAGAGAAAAAGTAATGTTTGGAAAAACAGGTCTGGAGATTTCACAGATCACCCTGGGAACATGGGGAATAGGCGGAGCGGGCTGGGACAGCTATCCGGAAGAGGACAGACTGGATGCGATCCGGGCTGCTGTGGAGAGCGGGATCACACTCATTGACACGGCGCCCGCCTACAATGCCGGAGAGGCAGAACGGTATATCGGCAGGGCGCTGGAGGAAATCGGTGCGAGGGATCATATCCTGCTGGTGACCAAGTGCGGCAACCGTTTTATCGACGGAAAATATGTGCGCAGCGGAAAACCTGAGAACATCTTTGCCGAATGCGAGGATTCCCTCAGGAACCTGCGGACAGATCACATTGACGTCATGCTGGTGCACTGGCCTGATCCGGCTGTCCCCTTTGCCGAGACTTTCGGTGCTCTGGAAGAGCTGAAAAAAGAAGGCAAGATCCGCCATATCGGTGTCTCCAATTTTACAAAAGACCAGCTCGAGGAAGTCGGGAAAACTTCGGAGATCGAAGTCCTGCAGCTCCAGTACTCCATGCTCCACCGCGACAACGAGGAACTGCTCAAGTGGGCGCATGCACAGGGCATGGGGACCATGGCCTACGGTGCTCTGACAGGCGGTCTTCTGACCGGCAGATACCGCACCGTTGAGACCTACGAGCCGGCCGACAGCAGAAACCGTTTTTACGGAAAGTATTTCCAGGAGCCCTATTTTTCTAGGGCCATGAAACTGCTGGATGTCATGCAGCCGATCGCGGACGGGCACGATGCAGCCCTGGCAGAGCTTGCGCTCAACTGGGCGCGCCAGAAGGACTTTGTCAGCACCTGTGTCGTGGGCGCACAGAAACGCATCCGTGTTGAGGGCAATGTCAAATGTCTGCAGTGGGATCTGTCCGATGGGGAGATTGCAGAGCTCGATCATGCCCTTGAGACGATTTTCTGTGATCTGAATGAGGGCAATGGAGAGAAGCTTTGAAGATCCCGATTCCGAGACAGGAAATCCGCCGGATCCTGGGCGGACGTTATGAAAATCTGCATAGAGAATTTCTGGGGATCGATATTTCCCGCAGGGGAGTGGAACCCATTGATCAGAACGTGTACTATGTCAGCTATCTGGATACCACCGGGTGGGATATGTACTGGAATGATGCGCCGGCCATGTGTGATTTCAAGGACGGAGCAATCTACTGCTACCACAATCCGACACTCCCTCTGACAGAAGTCCGTCTGGTCCACGAATTTGTCCACCGCGCTGCCAGATTCCGGCCTTCGATCGGTGTCTGGTCTTCAGGCGTGGTGGTCAGCAAACCCTGGGTAAAAGTCAACGAGGGACTTACGGAGTATATTACCAGCCTCCTACTGGGATCCCGCTACCAACAGCTGGTATCACCGGACAACCGGTATCTGCTCTATCTGCCCGCGATCCGGAAGATGGAGGAAAAAACCGGCAGAGAACAACTGGTGAGAGCCTACCTGGACCACGATGTCAGGTTTTTTCAGGATTATGTGACACCGGCGGGGGACAGCGGCATATACCGCTTTCGCTGAGACCCGCAATCGCCCCTTAAAAAACTTGCCTTAAAAAACCTGAAAGCTGTTTTACGGCCGGTCCTTTGTCAGGATCACTGATTTTTGCAGCCGGACCTTTGGCCGGGGCACTGCATGTACTGTATGGAGAAACATATGACAGACTTTGAGCCTGCGCACAGAGAAAGCAATACAGAAAACAATACAAAGAGCAATCTGCAAAGCAAAGCAGAGAACAGTAAAAACAACTGTTTGGAGAAGAAAACGACCATTTACCTGGTCCGCCACGGCACAACAGAGTGGAATCAGCAGCTGCGCTATCAGGGGCGCGCGGACAACCCTCTTGATGACGCGGGAGAGCGTCAGGGCAGCCTGCTGGAGAACTATTTTGCGGATATAGACGTGGACCTGGGAGTCACAAGTCCTCTGCAGAGGGCGAAAAAAACGCTGGAATATTGTCTGGCTTCCCAGAAACGCCCTGTGCCGGTAATTGTGGATCCATCGGTCATTGAGTTCGACTTCGGTGTCGTTGACGGAATGACGAAAGAACAGCTGCAGCAGCTCTATCCGGAGTTTTTCAGGATGTATGTCCTGAATGAGGACAGAGGCCATGCGGCCGCGCCGGGCGGAGAATCGCTGCGGCAGGTTTACTGCAGAATGCGGGACGGCATTCTCCGGATTGCACGGGAGCATCAGGGCAGTACCATCGTGATCGCCTCCCACGGCACGGCGATCCAAACTTTCCTGAATTTTGCATCCGGAATCCCGTGGCAGGAAATGAAGCACTTTCTGCTCTACAACGTGAGTGTGAGCTGTGTAGAGATTGAAGCGGACGGAACTCCCCGGGTCGTCTTTATCGGTGACCGCAGGCACATACCCGAGGAGCTGGCATTCTGCTACTCGAAGCCCCGGTAATGCAGCGGCATGGCCGGAGGAGGCTGGATTGCAGAAATATAACTGCATGGACCGTAAACATCCCGCTTTTCAGGTGGTGTTTTTAAATAACAAGAATTTTCAAAAGGAACAAGACGTTATGGATAATGTTCTTTCCCTTCCCGGCAGAGGAAATACATATTTTTATTTTTCACAGATGGGAAAGGAAGGTTTTTCCGGAGAACAGCAGAAATATATCCGGGATCTGATCCGGGATTACCGGATCAGGTTTTCCAGGCTGGAGATCACAGCAGTTTGGGATTTCGGAATGGAAGAGGGGACGCGGTACGAAAATGAGAAATACGGCGTCTTTGCCGACTGCCGCGATCTTGCTGTGTCAAACAGGGATATGGCCTCCATTTCCTTTAACCATATCCGGGTCAGCCGCATGCCCGAGGATATTCCGGAGCAGGAGCTGCAGGAGATCCTGGAGGGCTATGAGGCCGTCCGCCATATCTCCGCGATGGCGGCGCAGAGGCGTCTTGAACTGATGTCAAAAGGGACGCCGCCCGCTCTTATCCTGGAGTCCATCAATGCAGAGGCGGCAGCTTATTTCGAAGAGAAGGGAATAAGGACTGACAAGCTGGGCGGCAGCCGGGAAGCCGGCCGGATCGATCCCGGGCCTCACAACCTTCTCCCTCTGGAAGATTCCTGCTTTGCGGATGTCTGGGCCATCCGCCGTCTGGAGGAGAGCATGAGCATACGCCGTCTGACTGTCCATGAGATCGGCCATGCGATATCCGATGCCTACGGGATTTCCCGGGACAAACGCATTCGAAAGCTTTTTTCCGGGTGCAGGGATGGCTTTGAAGACAGAGAAGAGTTCTGCGCGGAGTGCTTTATGGCCTCTGAGCTGACGGACAGGATTCCTCTGGCCAATGAAGTGGCGGCGGTCTACCGCACCTGTGCAGGTCTGTAAAAAAGACGTCTGTAAAAAAGACCTGAATTTTCGAGGCAGCCTGCGCTATAACCTGTTATACTATAATAAAAAATGCTATACAGCGTCTAATTGATAAACAAGAGGAGGAAGTAACATGAAGAAGCTTGAAGATTATATCCGCGTGATTCCTGATTTTCCGCAGCCGGGGGTAATGTTCCGGGATATCACAACTGTTTTTCAGGATGCAGACGGCATGAAGCTGGCGATCGACCAGATGCAGGAAGCTGTGAAGGACCTGGACTTTGACGTGATCGTCGGCGCGGAATCACGCGGCTTTATCTTTGGCGCCGCAATGGCCTACAACCTGCACAAGCCTCTGTCTCTGGCACGCAAAAAAGGAAAACTTCCCTGGAAAACGGAATCCGTCGATTACGATCTGGAGTACGGAAAAGCTACGCTGGAGATGCATATTGACGCGATCAAGCCCGGACAGAAAGTCCTGTTGGTTGACGATCTCCTGGCAACCGGCGGAACTGTCAAGGCAGCAGCTGAGCTGATCGAAAAGCTCGGCGGCCAGGTGGCAGGAATCCTTGTCATGATTGAACTGAAAGGCCTCGAAGGAAGGAAAAAACTTGAGGGATACCGCGTGGATACTGTGATTTCCGTTGACGGAAAGTAATCCGTATATCAGGCGCAGTTGACCCGAAGCTGTTATATTGATCTGTAGATTACAGTCATGCCCCGCCGGGGCGTGACTGTTTTATTTGGGGAATAATGTAGAAACAAATAATGCGCCAGCTTCCTTTAGTGGCTATGTCAACCATTTTTGAAAATGTCCCAAAAATCTTTTAACATTAGCACCGGAAATTCCGGTGCTTTTTCTTTCTCCGGGATCAGTTAATGATACAGG
>CACZFF010000079.1 GCA_902780385.1 uncultured Lachnospiraceae bacterium | reverse complement strand
GGCGCCCATAAGCATGGGATAATCGGGAGCACCGCAGACAACACCGACGCAGGCGATTGCGCCCATGACCGCGCCGCGAGCGCCGCCGACCATTCTACCGCCGGTATAAGCGATCAGAATCGGAAGGACATAGGACAGCATGGGGCTGACCATTGTGGACAGCTGCTCATTGGGAAGCCAGCCGGTTGCAATGAAAAGTGCTGTGATAAGTCCCCATGCGATGAATGCGCCGATGTTGGGCATTACCATGCCGCTGAGGAACCGTCCGAAGGATTGAACTTTCTCTTTCATCATTACCTCCTTTATGTTAATAACAGTTACCTGGAACGACTGAGGCCGGACCAGCCGGCCGGCTGTTTCGTTCCTTCGATGTGTCCATTATATGACTGTCCAAAAGCAAGATGCAACGAATACAAAATGGACTTTGTCACCATCAAAAGTGACAAACGCTTTTGTCGTTTGGGACATGGTTTGTCGTCAAATGAGAATGTCAATTTTGACCTAGTTGTAAAGCCCATTTCATTGAGTTTCCCCAATATTTCAAGCATTATTTGCATAAAGCTATATCCAATAAATCAAATTCGTCCCAATATCTTTTTGAAATCGTTATCAATCAATATCTTTTTGTGACAAAAACAACATTCAAAAGTGACATCTTCGAACAGTGTCAGGAATGCATATGGATGCATCACAATACTTTCCTTTTTCAACATTGCGGTAATGCAATATTTCGCCCGTTGTTCTATTCATATACAAGCTTCCGGCATGGTCTGAATGGATACGAAGGGCCGCAAATACAGGTTTATCGGCGCGATTGCATACCAGGCACACAGAATCCATGATATAATAGTTAAGCAGCAATAGATCAATCAGAAAGGGGGCTGCCATGTTAAAAGATTTTGCCAAGGCCAAAAGGCCCGAAGATGATGTGTTGTCACAGGAAGTAAAACAGGCAAGAGAAAAACTCGGCGTTTATCAGACAAAAATCAAGGAGGCAAAGCTGCCGGTAATGGTCATCTTTGAAGGCTGGGGTGCCTCAGGCAAGGGAAGCGTGATCGGCCGGGTCATCCGCAGTATCGATCCCCGTTTCTTTGTCGTCAGGACTCTGGCAGAACCGACTCCTGAGGAATTGCGCTATCCTTTCCTGTACCGGTACATGAAAGAGATTCCCGAGGCAGGAAAATTTGCCTTTTTTGACGCCTTCTGGATGGAGGAAGTCATCAATCAGAAAATGCAGGGCACCATTGACGAGAAGACCTATGCCCGCCGCGTGAAGAGTATCAATACCACAGAGCGCTCTCTGACGGATAATGGCTATCTGGTCATGAAATTTTTCTTCCAGTTCAGCAAAAAAGAACAGAAAAAACGTCTGCGCACCCTTCAGGCGGACAAAAACACCCGCTGGCGCGTGAGTGAGTCCGATCTTCATCAAAACAAACATTACGACGAGTATCTGGACATGTACGATAAGTATCTGGAGGATACGAACCGCTCTGCGGCTCCCTGGTACATCATTGACGCCAAGGACAGCAAGTGGGCCGAGCTGCAGGTACTGCGCTTCCTGAATCAGGGAATCGAAACTGCTCTCAAGAATCATGCCCTCGCAGCGCCGATCAGGCAGAACCCTTTCCCGCTCAACCGCACGCCTCTCCTGTCCGAAATCACACTTGCCGACAAGGTAATATCGGATCAGGAGTACAAGAAAGAACTGGACCGTCTGCAGAAAAAGCTCCATGCCCTGCACAACGAGCTGTACCGCCGGAAAATCCCGGTCATCATTGCCTACGAGGGATGGGATGCTGCTGGCAAGGGCGGCAATATCAAGCGTATTACTGCAGCTCTGGATCCCAGAGGATTCGAGGTGCTTCCGATCGCCAGCCCCGAGCCTCACGAAAAGGCCAGGCATTTCCTCTGGCGCTTCTGGACACGCCTTCCCAAGGACGGCCACATCGCGATCTTCGACCGCACCTGGTACGGCCGCGTCATGGTGGAGCGTCTCGAGGGATTCTGCTCCGAAAACGACTGGCAGCGCGCCTATAACGAGATCAATGAATTTGAAAAAGAGCTGGCCGAATGGGGTGCCGTCGTCATCAAATTCTGGGTACAGATCGACAATGCCACCCAGCTTGCCCGTTTCACAGACCGCCAGAATACGCCGGAGAAGCAGTGGAAGATTACGGACGAAGACTGGCGCAACCGCGAAAAGTGGGATCTCTACGAGGAAGCCACCAATGAGATGCTCCAGAAGACCAACACGACATTTGCCCCCTGGTACATTCTGGAGTCCAATGACAAAAAGTATGCGCGTATCAAGGCTCTGCGCATTGTTGTCGACTCTCTGAAAAAGGCCTGCAAAGAGCAATAAGGCAGGACATTATAATATGTTTCCGAGTGTATTATAGTGATTGCCGGCAGAGGACCGGCAAACCTGCATAGTTCCTGTGAAGACACCCGGGTCCCGAATCAGCAAAAAAACAGCACCTCGCAGTGCTGTTTTTTTTACTTCAAAGCGCTTGCAGAGTCAGGTCATAGCATCATCTCTGACCTGCCTATAGCATCTCAGTCATATTCATTAGAGTTTCTCCACATATTCATTGAAGAAGATCCTCAGCTCATGGGTCAGTTCGGTTCGGACGTTGTCTTCCTCTCCCTCCTGGACTGCCTTCAGGAAAACTTCATTTTTTATAAATGCTCCGCTGATACGCCCCAGCACATCGGAGTGGATCCTGCGGTGATCGTCGACAGGCATGAGCATGAGGACAGCGGCCTGGATGCCTTTGAGGGCAGGATCGGTAAAGTGATCATGCCCGCGAGCAGAGCAGCTGACAAAGACGGTCTCGGATACGGCATCTGTCCTGCTGTGCAGCAGGCAGAATCCCAGTTCCGGGAAGATCTGGGAATTGAGACGTTCGCGTTCGGTCACAGCAAGGATCACTTTTGAGGCCGCGGCCAGGCTGTCCGTGACCTGCATTGCAAGAACACGCAGCAGCTCCCGGAAATTGACGATGGGAGCGATCTCATAGTGACGGTATTTACGAATCAGGGAAGAAAGGTCTCCGGCAATGACACCAACCTCATCCATCTGGCGGACAAAGTCTGTCTCCTGGCGGCGGCGCCGCACCTGGCCGTAGCCCTTGATCCGGTATTCGATCTGGGACAGGTCGCTGGCGGTGATCAGGGGACTGACACGTACGCAGTCGATTCCCAGAGAATCCAGATTCAGTGTAGAGACAAAGAAATCCGTGTCCGCGATCACAGAGGCAGTGATCTCGTCTTTTCCGTAGGCGCGGAAAGTTGCCTTGTCTCCGAGATGGTTGCTGAGCTTGGTGAGCATGAGCCTGGCGACACCGAATCCGCTGGCACAGACGATACCGATGACGACACGCCTTGCTGCCTTCTGTCTCTCCAGGATCCTCTCTTCTGCAGCACCGAAATGCATGGCAAGGAATCCGACTTCCTCCGCCGGTACCTTTTCTTTGGTCTCCCGCTCGATCACGGAAGAGGCCATGCTGCAGCGTCTGAAGACATCCGGGTATTCTTCCTGAATATCATGCAGGATCGGGTTGAAGATGTTCATGTGATTGAACAGGCGCACAATGACCGGACGCAGGTGGACCAGCAGTCCGCGGACAAAGTCCTCATCGCACTTCAGTTCATAGGAAATAGATGGATTGAAGATTTCCACCATCTCATCGATCATATCCAGAAGCTTTGCCTCATCGATTCCCCGCATCTGACGCATGACGGCATCATCGCCCGATATTGTGTCACCTGCGGTTCCGGAATAGGCAATCTTGGATCCGCGCAGGTGGAGCAGGATATAGGAGAGTTCCACACCGGGAATGGTGATCTGAAACTCCTCTTCCATCTCCCGGAGGATTCTGGCGGCAAGATCATAGCCATCCCAGGAAGCCAGGTCTTCGAGCACCTTTCCCTCGGCTTCCATCACTGCGCCCTTCTGTACGCGGTCGATGGCGATTGCGATATGAATGGCCAGACCGGTGAAGGCATGATCCGCAAGCTGGCGCAGCATCGGCTCATCCATATTGGAGAGGGTACTGTAGACCCGGTTCAGGATATCATTGTTGAGCAGGGAATAGATGCCGCTGTCCGATGCACTCATGATGATTTCTGTAATAGCCTCTTCGGCGCTCTTGTTCCCTAATTTATTTTTGGGATCTTTGCTCTTCTCTGTATTGCTGGGTCCGTTTTCGTGGATAAAACGGCGCATGGCTTCCCGGTAGTCTCCCTCGGATCCCATGAGGACCACACCGTAGCCCGGCCTGCGCATAACTTCCAGATTGTGACGGGAAAACCAGTCTCCCAGTGCCTCCATGTCGCTGGCGACCGTCGTCTCACTGACCCCCAGCAGCTGGCTGTAATAGTAGAGCTTTCTGGGTTCCCTGTCGCGCAGCAGTTCAAAGAGAAGGTGCTTGCGCCTTTCCTCACGGCCGGCTGCTTCTACACCGCTGTTTTTTTCTATTTCCCGACGAAGCTTTTCTATGTTCTGAAGCTCTCCGGAAAGGACAATTCCCTTGCCTTTGCGATTGATCAGGTGCAGTCCATACTGCTTGATGTCATTTTCCAGAAATCCGAATTCCCTTTGTATTGTCCGTTTGCTGACACCAAGCCGGTCAGCAATCTCCTGTTTCGAAACAGGTCCCTTTCCTCCCAGCAGGATTTCCAGAATCTGCTGTGTTCTAGGTGTAAAATCCATTCTCTCTCCAGCCCTTTCATATACATGCAGGAAAGGCTTATTCCTGCAGTTTACAATTGCTCTCGACAATTGCACTGCTCATCTTGCGTAAGATAATTCGGATATATTATTTGACTGCAATGCATTCAATTTCGACTTTTGCGCCCTTGGGGATCGCAGCCGCCTGGAATGCGGCGCGTGCAGGATAGGGCTCTTCAAAGAATTCCGCGTACACTGCATTCATGGCACCGAAATCCGCAATGTCCGCCAGAAGGACGGTCGTCTTGACAACATTTTTCATGCTGAAACCGGCTGCCGCGAGGATATTGCTGATATTGGTCAGACTCTGCCTTGTCTGCGCCTCAATGCCTCCCTCAATGAGCTCTCCCTTTTCAGGAACGATCGGAATCTGCCCGGAGACATAAATGGTGTTTCCAGCCGCTACCGCCTGAGAATAAGGTCCGATTGCCGCGGGTGCATGATCTGTGTGAATCGCTGTATTCATGGAACTTCCTCCTGATATAGAAAACTAAAAGGGATAAAAATCTATCCCGCCGAATCTCTTTATGACACGCCGTTCTTTTAATACCTTTAACGGCTGCTTGCTATTGTAACACTTTCTTTATTTTATGAAAAGTTCCCCGACTCCCCTTGCCGCACAAATATAAATCATTTTTGATAATGTCCCACTATACCACAAATGAAAATGTCCCGACATATGATACAATAACCTCCCTGAAGGGAGGTGATCAATATCAGGA
>CACZFF010000078.1 GCA_902780385.1 uncultured Lachnospiraceae bacterium | reverse complement strand
GCAGCCGGTTACGGCAGTTCGAACATTCCCTTATATGGGGAAATAAAAGCCAGCTGACTCATGACTGAAGTCACAAGAATGCGCTGGCTAGTCTTTCAATTGACAAACAGTATAGCAATGTCTGGACATATTACATTTACAATAGTGAATGCCGTTTTTCCGACCATAGCAGGCAATTGCTTTTCGTTGTATAATGATATTTCGACGCAGGAAATAATAGCTGATAAAAAGATATTTCCGACGGATTGATGACAGATTGTTAAGGATCGTTATTGTTAAGGATTATTTGTTAAGGATTGTTTGTTAAGGATTGTTATGGAAAGAAATACGTGTAGAAAAGGAGTTTGCTGATGATTTTACAGACCGGAAACCGCACAGACCTCCCGGCTTTTTATTCTAAATGGCTGGCCAACCGGATCCGGGAGGGATATGTCATGGTTCGTAATCCATTTAATCCGGTCTCTGTGACCAGATATCGGATCGACCCGTCCGTCGTGGATCTGATCGTTTTTTGTACAAAGAATCCGACTCCCATGCTGGAACATATGGATCTGCTGGAGCCCTTCAGGCAGTACTGGTTTGTGACGATCACACCCTACGGGAAAGATATTGAGCCGAATGTGCCGGATAAGGATCT
Source organism: uncultured Lachnospiraceae bacterium (assembly GCA_902780385.1). GTDB lineage: Bacteria > Bacillota > Clostridia > Lachnospirales > Lachnospiraceae > CAG-791. The sequence continues at coordinate 5,187 of CACZFF010000078.1, read as the reverse complement.
GGTGATAGAAAGCTTCCGCCGGCTCTGCGGATATGTCGGACCGGACTGCATGTGCTGGCGTTACGATCCGGTCTTTATTGACAGCAGCTGGACAATGCAGCGGCATATAGAAGCCTTTTCTGCCATGTGCGGGAAGCTGGAAGGATTTACTCATACCTGCGTGATCAGCTATATTGATCTGTACGAAAAAGTCCTCCGCAACTTTCCCGAAGTACGGAGGGTCCCTTTTGATACACAGATAAAACTCACAAGAGTCTTTGTGGAGATTGCGGCAGAGCATGGTATGATCATCAAGCCCTGCGGCGAGGACCCGTGGCTGTCGTCCACCGGAGCAGACTGCTCGGGATGTATGACACAGCAGACCTTTGAACAGGCGGTCGGACAGAACCTGATCCTACCTCCCAATCCCGGCAACCGCAAAGAATGTGCCTGCTACATCACCAATGATATCGGCCAGTACAATACCTGCGGCCATCTTTGCCGCTATTGCTACGCAAATGCCGATAAGGATACCGTCCGCAGGAACATGCGTCTGCATGACCCTTCTTCACCGCTCCTGATCGGGAACCTCCGGCTCGAGGACAAAATCCATGAGGCAAAGCAGAAAAGCTGGATCGACATGCAGATGAGACTGTTCTGAAAACCCGATAAAATAAATGAGTCAGCGGGGACGGTTCCGAAAAACTCATTGTTGCAATGAGTTTTTCAGAACCGTCCCCGCTGACTCACTCTCCCTTTTTTACAGTGCCGCTGCCGAATCTCCCGTTAATCTGCTCCATCATGGCATTCAGTTTCGCCTGGCGCGCTTTTGCAGCCTGGCGCTTTTTCTCTTCTTCCTCATTCTGCTCTGCCCAGGCAAAGAGGTCCAGCTGCTGCATCTGTTTTTCAGTCAGCCTGGACACCCCCACCCCGATCAGCCTGATGGAGATTCCTTTTTCAAAAAGGCCATCAGGTCCATTCAGAAGTTGGCCGGCAAGATAAAGGGCCGTTGCCTCGATTTCCTCTGCGCGGTCAGTCATATTGGAAAGTGTGGTCTGCCTTGAGTATCTGTCGAAGTCGGCGGATTTGACCTGAAAGGTCACAGTCTGTCCCACCAGGCCGGCTTTCTGCAGCCTTGCGGCGACTTTCTCAGACAGTCGGTGAATGACCGGCAGTCCTTCTGTCTGATAGTTGTCCCGGTCTATATCTACGGACAGGGTGCGCTCATTGGACACGCTTTTTGCCTGCTCCCGCTCGGGGGTAACTTTAGACCGGCTGATGCCGTTGGCGCTGTTGTGGATATGGAGGCCGCTTTTTTCTCCCAGGACCGTCTGCAGAAGTGCAAGGTCTGCGGACGCAGCATCTCCAATGGTATTGATGCCGACAAGCAGAAGCTTCTGTGCAGTCTGTTTTCCGCATCCATAGAGGTCACCTATGGGGAGAGGCCACATTTTGGCAGGGACTTCCTCCGGATACAGGGTATGGGTCCTGTCCGGTTTCTGAAAGTCGCTGGCCATTTTTGCCAGCAGTTTATTGGTGGAAATACCTACGTTGACGGTAAAACCCAGCTGTTCTCTGACAGTATCACGGATCTGACGCGCAAGTACCAGTGCTCCCTCCCGGTCTTGAGGCCTGATCCTGTCTGTGAGGTCGAGAAAGGCCTCATCGATGGACATCTGCTGGAGGAGCGGTGTGTACTTTGCCAGGATTTCCATCAAAGCATGGGAATATTTCCTGTAGGTCTCAAAATCCGACGGAACAAGGACCAGCTGAGGACATTTCTGCAGTGCCTTGACGACCGGCTCGCCCGTCTGAACACCATATTTTTTGGCAGGAATGGATTTGGCGGTAATGACGCCGTGACGGGTCTTGACATCGCCTCCCACTGCCGAGGGGATCGTGCGCAGATCTACGGATCCGGGTTCTTCCTCGAGTCGTTTAAGTGCAGACCAGGACAAAAAAGCCGAATTCACATCCACATGAAAAATTGTCCGATCTTCCTGCTCCATTTCATGCTCCTGTATCCTGAGATATCATCCTGTGTCTTGAGAAATTATTTTTTGGGGGAAATCTTTACTTTTCCGTTCTTTCCATCTCCCCAAACGCGCATAACAACATTGCCGCGCACTCCATTGACCTCTATCTCATCTCCGTTTTTGAGACCCTCTGCCTCATAGAGTGTGTCGAGTTCCATGTAAGAATCCGGCAGATCTTCATCCGGCTCAGTGGTGCTGCAGATCTCGACATTGGCTGTTCCGCTCTCCAATTCCACGGTCAGAATTCCATCATCAAATGTAAATTTCGCAGTAGCTTCATCTTTTACATCCTTTTTAAGCTCTTTGAACTCGAAGGTTATGCCTTTGGGCCCGCTGGTGATCGTTGTTCCGGCTCCTTTGCATCCTGCCAGAAGCGTCACAAGCAAAAGCGCAATGATCACTACAGCCAGTCTGATTTTATTCTTTTTCATTTTGATCCTCCTATTTGATATAAATTTGATATAAATTTGTATATATTGCAGATAAACTGATCCTCCGGCCTGCAGAGAGGAATTGAACCTTCTGCCGGCCGATGATCTCATAAGGCCTTACTACAGAATCAGGATTTTTTCCCCAGAGGGATCAGGTATGAGCCGAACATCCTGTTGAAGATTGCAATGACCCGTCCTGTACCCAGCATTCCCGCCAGGGTTCCGATTCCGATTCCGATGATCTTATGGACACAGGCAAGAGTAAGAATACATGTAAAGACCACACAGCAGACGTCCACGATATTTTTGGTGAGTCCCAGTTCCAGTCCGCTCCTGTCGGAGATTGCCTGCACGATCCCGTCGCCTGGGCTGGCCACCAGACGCATATCCAGGGTGAGTGCTGCGCCGACACCGATCAGTATGATCGCCAGCACCAGCACCGCGATCCGTACCGGGAGCGATTCAGGGACAGGGATCCAGGCGGCATAGACGTTTAAGAGCCTGGTAAAGAAAATGCTGAATGGCAGCTGCAGGACATCTATGACCAGCGCCTTTCTTTTGTCGGGAGGAGCCCTCCTGCCGGGAAGAAGATGCAGTACAATCTCAACCATAATAAAAAAGCAGTAGAGAATGAATGTCGCATCGCCCAGCTGAATCCCGCTGAGTTCTGAGATACTGAAGGCGACAGCTATGATCGCCGAGGCGCCGAGTTTTGTTTTGGTACTCAAGGTCAAACCCAGTGCCAGGGTGCATATTCCCAGGACATAAAAGAAAATGCGCGCAGCAGTCCTGTTCTTTTTATCAGATGCAGGGTCAGTTTTCATGCAGATCTCTTTCTATGATGTATTTGGTCGTGGGTTACCGTTCAGACTGCCTCGAATTCGACGTGTTATTGCGCGCTTTTCAGCGCAAAAACCGGAGTTGTACGGCGCACGGCGCGCGCAAAGCGCTTTGGAATCGCCGTGCGCACTGTTACATGTTCACGTCCTCGATAGGGCGTGAACATGTAACAGTCGTGGAACCTGTAAGATAATTTATAGCTCTATTATACCCCGTATACAGGACTGTGTGGTAAACTGTTCATAAATAAAAGGGGGAACTTAAGCCCATAAGATAATATCGGAGATTTCTATGCCAAAGAAAAAAAATGCCGGGGTACCGTCCCTGGATCTTCTCTATGAAACACTGCTGCAGGCAGACGCCGACTCCCGGGGCGGATCGGTTCTGGAGATCTGCCTGCACGGAAATCAGCAGGCGATTGCGGCCGTGCCCCTCAGGTACCGGCTCATTGCCCTGGGTTTTGTCCGCTCTCTTTCTCCGGAAGAGGTCAACCGCCGCCTTCTGGACAATGGATGCGCACAGCTCTATGCCCGCAGCTTCTGGGAGGCTTCTGTGATCTATGCTCTTCGCAGCGGACTCTCCTATGGAGAGTGGAAAAATCTTCTGATACAGTGCATGGACCTGCGGGAATCCGTCATGTCCAAAAGCGCCGCATTCTCTTCCGCTTCCATTTCCCTGTCGGATATCCGCCGCTACGTGGAAGACAACTCCCTGCGCCAAGCGGATTTGGCAGTGACACAGCATCTGACCAAGGAGCTAGAGCAGAAGCTGTCAGGTACAGATTCCGGCCTGCAGGCTTTCAGGGAATTCCTGATATCCAACATCGCCTCCTTCAGCACTGCGCGCGAGAAGACCAGGTACTATTTCTGTAAATACCTGCTCTACTATCTGGATGCCCGCAAAACAACCTGTGCCGCACGGCTGCAAAAAACTGCTGCAGATGGCCGCAGAACAGAGGATCGGGATCGCATCCTGCTTTCAGAAATCGGGACAGGCTCCGGGCAGGCAGAAGATCTGCATGTCTTCCGGGTCCTCTCCCGTCTTCAGCGGAAAAAACGCCCAATAGAGGAAATGCTGGACCTTATTGAACACAGCGCTCTGTCCCTCAGGACTATCTATGCCCTTTTCAGTGTTTATTACTTCGATTATCCCATCCATGACTGGCTGCAGATTCTGGCGGAAAACGATGACGGTCTCCAGGCCCTCTCCCCTGTTTTCAGAAAGGTCATGGCTGATTCCGTGCGCAGACACTTTTCTGACCAGGCATGGAAGTCCGATCAGGATCTGCTGGCATGGCTGCAGAAGATGATCAAACAGCTCGAAGCCGACTGGGAGACAGATAAAGGCACTTATCAGTCCGGCAGAGAAGGGGAAAACTACCTGCGCAGGATTCTGAAAGGCTCCCTCGATCTCGACCGGACCACTCTGATCGCCTTCATTCTCTACTTCGGGAAAACAACCGCTGATACGATACCGCCGGAACACCGCCTGGATCAAAACAGGCTCAATGACATTCTCAGGGAATGCGGCTTTCCTCTCCTGGACAATTCCCGCTCCTTCGATCATTTTGTCTGCCGCTTCCTGGAGACAGACGATCCCAGGGAGCTTCTCTTCGAAGAAGCGGAAAAGCTTTCCCTGCAGGGACGCAACTTCTACCTGTACAAGACATGGCGTACGGCATGGAGTGCGGAAATGCAGTGGCAAAAAATGACTGGTTCAATATAATCTTTTCCGGCCATGCCGCTTGCCGGAGCTTCCCCGAGGAGAAATTCGTGTTTCAAAGTCTTTCGTTTAAGGTCTTTGAAAGGAAGACAGGGGACGGTTCAGGAGGAGACACAGAACCGTCCCCTGTCTCCCGAACCGTCCCCTGTCTCCTTTTTTTTTCGCTCATTCAGTTATCC
>CACZFF010000077.1 GCA_902780385.1 uncultured Lachnospiraceae bacterium | reverse complement strand
GACGGAAGGGCTTCTGGAGAAGGGGAGCACCGGGATCGCCATGCTGTATGTCATTCTGAGTCTTGTCTGCGGAGTCCTGGCTGTCTTCGCGGCAGAACGACTGATCGGGTGAGATTGGGGAGTCTAAGAAGATAAAAAGTCAATCCGTCGGCCGGCATTTTTGCAATACAGGTGTTTATTTCTTCTCGTATCCCTCTGCCTTATATTGCTTTCCCTCCTCTGCGTAATGCTGTGCATTATGGCGCATAAAGGCGATCTCGTCGTCTGTAACGGGGCGGATCACCTTCCCGGGTCTGCCGAAAACAAGACTGCGGTCCGGAATGACTGTATTCTGTGTGATGAGTGTTCCGGCGCCGATCAGGCACTCTTTCCCGATATGAGCACCGTTCATAATGATGGAGCCCATTCCGATGAGAGAATCATCATCGATGATGCAGCCGTGGATGATACAGCCATGCCCGATGGTCACACCGTTTCCTATGCGCATGGGATAGGGGAGATCAATGTGCAGACAGGAGTTGTCCTGAATATTCGTGTTGTCGCCGATCGTGATCGGTTGATCGCCCCGAATGGTAGTATTGAACCACACACTGCTGTTCTTTCCAATTGTCACATCCTTCAGAACCTTAGCGCCCTCTGCGATGAAGGCGGAGGGATCAATCATGGACATAATGCCTCCTTGTTGTGTTAACGCTTTCTTATTTTTTCTGCCTGCGGCAGTATAGCACCAAATCTCGGGAACGTCCGGCTCTCTCTGATAGGTGTGTTCAAAGATGCCGGACAATTACCAGTTACCACTCCAATTTATCTCACGCAATTTCTCTTACCAGATGCTGAATGAGTCCTGCAAAAAAGGCGGGATCCTGAATCGGCAGGTCATGTCCGGCATTTTTATGAATGATGAGTCTGCAGCGCGGGAAGAGCTGTGCGAGCTGCTCTGTGGCGGCGCGCCCTATGATGTCGTGTTCGCCGGTCAGTACCCAGACGGGCACATCAATTCCGGCCAGCTGCGCTTTTGTCACAGGCAGATCGTGGAGCATGAGGCCAGTCACAGCGGCCATCCTGCGGCATGGATGGAACAGGATGCTCAGTGCGCAAAGGGCCGTGTACCGGGCGTGGATGGCGGCACGCACATACCATTTCAGATCCCTGACGTTCAGATTTCCTGAATTGAGCAGAAGTCCACCGACCCGCGCGGGGTACCGGCTTGCGTAGACCATTGCGAGATTGGCGCCGTCGCTGTGTCCGGCGAGAATGCATTTTTTGATCTCCAGCTGCTGCAGGACATCTTCAAGATCCTGCGCCATGAGGACAAAATTGAGCTTTGGACTGGCTTTCGTGCCGCTTCTGCCGGAGATGGATTTTCCGTGTTCTCTGCTGTCGATCAGAAGATACCTGCAATGGGATGGATCCTGATTCTGACGGGAGGAGCGATACGGGCTGGTCAGTATTTTTACAGCGCTTTGAAAATAACTGCCGTCCATCGCATTCCCGTGCAGCAGAACGACAGGGAAGCCCCGGGGATTTCCTGTCTCCATACAGTATATTTTTGACCCGTCTGATACGGTGTAGTATAATGCCCGCTGATAGAGAGCCATTATTGCAGTCACGACCTTTCTGACGGCTATATCGTAGCGCAGAAACGGCAGAAATGCACGGAGGAAAAATGCAGTACACAACAGGAAAGTGGACATTGGCAAGAATCCGCTTTGAGAACATGCTTATTGTCTGTCAGATTATTTTTGCGGTGGTGCTGCTCATAGAGAGTTTTATGGCGGTGCCGTCGGGGGATATCGGACTGTTCTATATTCTGGGCAGAATGGAGCAGCGTCTTTTTTCTATTGTGAATCTCGTCGTCAGCGTTCAGCTGCGCAGAAGAAAACGGGCGGCGCTGAATGTGACGATGGGCGCAAATTTCATGAGCCTGCTCCTGCTGCTCTTTGGAAGGGCGGATCATCCGCTCTCTGCACTGATTCTTGCCGTTAACGCTGTCATGGTCATCGGTTTCTGGTGCTGTCGCAGGGATTTCTGCGTGCCGTCGGAGAAGCTGTCAGTGAAGAGGGCAGCGGCGATTGCTGGTGCAACCGGTGTGGCTGTTTTTCTGAATGCCGCGGTGACTTATCATTTCCTGGACAAAAATGGCGATGCCGGACTGCATGCCATGGCGGACAGCGTTCTCTCCACCATCCTTCTTTTGTTCGGAGGGGGACCCTTTGCGGGAGAGAGTGCAGGCATGTGGCGGTTTGAGAGCCTGATTCTGCACTTTACATGGGCGTGCTTTATCATCATTATTTTCCTGGTTCTTCAGCCGGGATTCTCGTCCAGAAAGACGAGCGGACAGGATCTGCAGCATGCAAGGACACTTCTGCATGACTACGGGCAGAACCCATGCTCGTATCTTACGCTAGAGAGGGATAAACTCCTGTATTTTGGCAGCACAGTGGATGGGGTGATCCCCTATGGCATTGTGGGAGATACGATTGTCGTCAACGGAGATCCCATCTGCGCGCCGGCGGATTTTCCGGCGCTTCTGCGGGAATTCAGGGACTTCTGTGTGCGGAGCGCTCACAATATTTTCTTTCTGAGCGTGACGGATATGTTCCTCGATGAGTATAGGCGACAGGGATTTGGCACGGCGAAGTGCGGCGAGGAGGCGAGATTCAAACTATCGGAATACAGCATTGCCGGGAAAAAGGGCGCCAAGATGCGCATGAACATCAATCATGCGATGAAGGCGGGTATAGTTGTAAAGGAGTACAGACCGCAGGAAAAGAGGGATCCGGAGATTGAGAAGAACTTCAACCGGATCACAGATGAATGGCTGCAGGAGAAGAAGAGTGGTCTTCTGACGTTTACGATGGGGACGCCGTCATTCGACCAGCCGTTTGACAGGAGATATTTCTACGCGGTCAATGCCGAGGGGAAAATGGAGGGCTATATCGTCTATGTGCCTTTTCTGCATGGAACGGGATATATGGCAGATGTGACAAGGCGCGCAAAAGACGCACCCGGTGGCATCATGGAAAAGATCATGTACGATGCCTTTCAGGTGTTCCTGTCGGAGGGCTGCGAGTGGGCAAGCCTTGGCAATGCGCCGCTTGCGGGATTATCAGAGGAAGAGAGCGCAGAACCTGCCCTGCAGCAGAACGGAGTGGAGAAAATGCTGCGCTTTGTTTACGAGAAGCTGAATTCCTGTTATGGCTTCAGGGATCTCTACCGCGCGAAGGAAAAATATAATCCATATGAGTGGCTGCCCGAGTACTATGTCTTTCTTCCGAAAATCCCGACACCGCAGATGTTCTACGCAATCGTCCGGATCCAGAATCCCGGCGGGCTGGGCTCCTATGTAAAGGATATTCTGGAGTCGTTTACGCACAGGAAGAAAAGATAAGAAGAACAGAAAAGGAAGGATAAGAAACCGCATAGATGTCAGCTTCCCGCAGATTGGACGAAAAAGTGCGGAAAGCTGACATTCTGACATCACAGGTCCAGCATCTTCGAGTCTTTTTACGGAGGAAGAGCAGAGAGGGAACAGGCCGGATGCGATGATTCTCGGCTATGCGGTCACCAATCTTCATGCCTTTGACGGCAAGGACCTGGTAAAATGCCTGTGCGGGAGCAACAAAGAAATCTATGCTTATCTTAGCGTGGCCAACTATGTAACAGAGAACACGCCTCCCACATTTCTGTGGCACACCGCCCGGGATGAAGAGGTGCCGGTGCAGTCTTCACTCGATTTCACGCAGGCGCTGATCAAGCACCATGTACCGGCAGGCCGGCGCTTTTGTAATGCGGGGTCATATCTGTGATGGAAAACATACACCGGATCTATAAACGGACTTCATCGCTGCAATCAGCTTTTTCAGATAAAACAATACGCCCCGTAGTGTAATTATTCTGAATAAACCGAGCTGGAGGAAACCGAATGAAATTCAACGGGTAGTCAGAAGAACTGAACAGGGTGGAGAAACTGCAAAAAACCTCTGCCTTACCCACGATGTGCTGCTCTGGTCGTCATCAGAGTTTCACTTCATATGGATTTTCCTTCCCCTTACTCCAACAATCAACGCTCTCATAAGCGCTCCTGATCATGGATTCCACGGCGTCGTCAGTGTAGAAAGCGGTGTGGGGGGATACGATAACATTCGGGAAGGAGCGGAGGATGCTCATCTCATCGTTCCGGATGACATCGCCCTCGCGGTTGTAGTAGTAGAGACCGTTCTCGTTTTCGAGGACATCGAGTCCAGCACCGCCGACTTTGCCGGTCTCCAGGGCGTCGATCAGAGCTCCGGTGTCAATGAGAGAGCCGCGCGCGGCATTGATGATGATAACGCCGTCCCTGCATTTGGCGAGAACGTCGCGGTTTACCATGTGATAGTTTTCCTTTGTTGCCGGCGCGTGAAGCGAGATGATGTCGGACTGTGCCAGTAGTTCATCTACAGATACGTATTCGGCATATTTGCGCACCTCGTCATTCGGGTAGAGATCGTAGGCGAGAATTTTGCATCCGAAACCGGAAAGAGAGCGAATCAGTGTCCTGCCAATGCGCCCGGTGCCAATGACACCAACGGTACAGTTGGAGATATCGTGCCCCATCTTGCCTTTGAGCTGGTAATCCTGTACGGAAGCGCGTTTCATGATCGGAATCATCTTGCGCAGGAGCATGAGCATCATCATGAGGGCATAGTTGGCAACACCATTGGGAGCATATCTGCCCGCAGAAACCTTCAGCCCGCGATTCTTTGATTCCGTGAGGTCTATGTGGTCGTAGCCGATTGATCTGCAGGGCAGGTAGCGCACGCCCATATCTGCAAAAGCATCCACGAACGGCGCACTCATATCACAGGGCGTCGTACAGATGGCATCACAGCCCTCTGCCAGATGCAGATTTTCCTTTGTCGGGTACTCTGCTGTCCATGCGAAATCGATACCGTATTCCTTACTGAATTTTTCTGCATAAGCAAGCTCGTCGAAAGGACGAAGCGCGTAGAACATGATTTTCATGGTGAAAGCTCCTTTGTCTCTTGAATACCTATTGTGAATTATATATCAATTACAACAACCATTATTACACATTTTACGGGCACGGACTAATACGCCGGCTGCCGGCGGGATGATAGCATTCGTTCGGATAGCGTGTGGAAAATCCCGGAAACTTATTGACAAAACAGATGAAATAAAATATATTACAACAAGCAAGCCGCATTGCAGTTTCGGGAGGAGAGAAAATACATGAATGCACAGAACTGTCTGGATATCCTTAGGGAGATTAAGGATGTGGCCATTGCCACGGTGGATGACGAGGGAAAGCCGCAGGTCCGGATCATTGATGTCATGATTGTCGAAAAGGATAAGCTGTATTTCTGCACCGGTCGTGGAAAGGATTTTTACCGTCAGCTCATGAAACGTCCGGACGTTGCTGTCACCGGTCTCAACGAGGATTTCCAAATGGTCCGGCTGTCAGGGAAGGCGGAAAAACTTGCGGATCAGAAACATTGGATTGATCGCATTTTTGAAGAAAATCCAGTGATGAACGGCGTGTATCCGGGAGAAAGCCGCTATATTCTGGAACCGTTCTGCATCAGCAGCGGGGAACTGGAATTCTTTGATCTCGGGAAAAACCCGATTTATAGGGAAAGCTTCGTGTTTGGCAGTGCGGAGGCTTCGAGAGAAGCACCGCAGAATACGGGAAAAGAGGCACAAATTTGTCATGCACCGCGTGAAAAGGGTTTTCTGATTACCGACGTCTGCATCGGCTGCGGAAAGTGCATGCGCGCCTGCCCGCAGCAGTGCATTACGAAAGGAATACCATTCCTGATCCATCAGGAACACTGCCTGCACTGTGGACTCTGTTTTGAGAACTGCCCGGTTCAGGCAATTGTAAGGAGAGGAGCATAAGATGCTGAAGGATGTATGGATCTTACTGAC
>CACZFF010000076.1 GCA_902780385.1 uncultured Lachnospiraceae bacterium | reverse complement strand
CCCTGTATCATTAACTGATCCCGGAGAAAGAAAAAGCACCGGAATTTCCGGTGCTAATGTTAAAAGATTTTTGGGACATTTTCAAAAATGGTTGACAGTGCTTTCCCCTTGTTTCTGCCTCGGTATTATCCCTTTGTTTCTGCCTCGGCTGCAGGCATCTTTGTAGTTTACGCGAAAAAAGAGCTGCCGATTTCAGATGAATCAACAGCCCGGTAACATTTATTCTTAGGAGACAGAGGAGACAGGGGACGGTTCTGTGTCTCCTGTTTCCTGGGGAAAAAGGAGACACAGAACCGTCCCCTGTCTCCTCCTGAAAGATCAGTCCACCAGATGATAGCCGTCCCTTACATGGCGAAGATCCGCCTCCATTTCGGCGGCATCCGTCCAGCCTGAGAAGGATTGGGCATAAGAAAACCCCTGGGTATATCCAAAGTTGAAACCCTGAAGACTTCCATAGCCGGCCGTCAGCACCCCGTCAGCAGGGATTTTCAAGTCGGTATAGCGGCAGGCCTCATAGCCGGTAAAGACCGATCCGTCTGCGCGCGTGACTTTTACCTGGTATGTGTCATAGAGTACGCTATACTCATAGGATTTTTTTTCGTCCGAAATGAACAGGTACATCCGGTAAGGAGTATAAGTCAAATCCTGGGCAAGAGATGAGGAGACAATATCGTCCCAGTCTTCCCGGATGAGGCGTTCGGTGTTGGAATGGATCGCGTTGAGATTGTCCCCGCTCAGCTGATCGGTGTCCAGCACCCATGCAGTGAGCCCATTTACTGTGAACTGTTTTTCGTCAGGTTCGAAGCGCCAGCCTGCAGGGGCTTTTGCCTTCACCGTGACTATGTCGCCGTTGTTAAGCCCGGTCTCCGGTGTAACCTCAAAGCGGGTTGTATCAGCGTACTCCGCGGCACTGCGGTCGGAAATCTGCACTTCTGCCCTGCCTTCGCCGGACATGCCGGAAAACTTTACGCTCACGATTGTAAAGGGATCGGCCTTGCGGGGAAAGACCAGTTCATGCATGGGAGAATGCGGGATGAACACATTGATCAGGCAGATTGCCGCGATCACGCAAAGGGCGATGAGCCAGCCCTTGAACCTGCGCCTGCGCCGCCTTTTTGTCTGCAGATCCTTGATATCCTCCTCGGCGCGGGCTTTTGCCATTCGCCGCTCATATTCCTCCTGCGCGCTGTCTTCCTGTTCGATGAGCATTTTATGCCCGCAGTAGGGGCAGACTGCCGTTTCACCGTCCGCCGCCAGCTCCATTCTCCCTCCGCAGGAGGGGCAGACAAGCGACAGCGTCTTCATGTTTACCTGGTTCATGTTCGGGTCCATGTTATAGAAGGCCTCCTGATTTGACAATGATTTGCGGATCAAACAACATCAGTCTCTTCCTGAGCCGCCATTGTAAACAGGGGATATGACCGGCTTCCCTTCCCTGTCCAGTAAGGGAGTTAAACCACCCGAATAGCCATCCATGTGGTAGAGATAATTGACACCGGTTTCCTTATCAACCCAGATTTGGGTAACAGTGAGCGTCCCCTGTGAATATATCTTTTCAAATCTTTCATTTTTAGACATTTTAAAAGCTCCTTTCAGATGATTTGATGCTAGTGTACCATTGATGACAGTATACCAGAAAACACGTTTTGATTTCCGGTTCCAGTATGTATCATACCACATAATAACATCATCCCGGTCCATATAATCAAAAGAGGTTCAAATCCTTTAAATCCCTGCACAAAAAAGCTCCCCGCCTCTGACAGATCTGTCATCGGAGAGGAGCCATAATCTCGTTTAGAGTATCTTCTCGTTTAGAATAACTTCTCGTTTAAATGTCTGCTTGTTTAGATAATCTTCCCGTTTAGAATATCTGCCCCGGAAGCTTCAGTTTCTGCTTGGGCGGGAAGGTTTTATCAAATTCTTCGACATCAGAATCATCTACATAGTAACCCTGCGGGGTCTGATAGATTCCTGTGATACCGTCAAGGTATCCCGGGATCAGTTCCTTACAGAGAAAGAAAGAATCATCCGCGCCTTCCGGTAAGTCGTGGTAACGGATGCCAAACTCACGGGCATAAGTGAAGCCGCTATTACCATAAAAGCCGATGTTGCCCTCGAACAGGACAGCGCCGCAGCCAAGCTCCGCTGCCTTCTCCAAAGAATAGTCCAGCAGAACCTTGCCATAGCCCTTGCGTTTGAGCTTTGGTGTGATGCCGATCGGCCCCATGGTCAGGACAGGGATCACCCTGCCGTCATCCGCCTGGATGATCGTTTTCATAAACATATTCTGCCCGATCAGTCTTCCATCCTGCTCCATGACAAAGTCCAGCTCCTTGATGAAAGCCGGATCATCTCTGAGCACGTGGATCACGTAATGTTCACTGCATCCCGGGCGGTAAACGTTCCAGAATGACTCCCGTACGAGATTTTCTACTTCTCTGTGGTCTTCGGTTTTTTCCAAACGTATAGTATAGTTCTTTGTATTCATTGTTATTTTCTCCCTGCTTACTCGCGGACATTTGCAGTCCGCTCATATTGCTCATTCATCATTTTGCTCGCTCATATTGCTTGCTCAATTGTTGACAGCAATTGTCTTTCAGCGGGAGGTTTGGTTTGATTGTCTGCAAACCTCCCGGTCAGCCTACAATCTCCGATGTATTGTTCTTTCTCAAACAGCACTCTCCTTAATAGTGTTTTTTTAAGTCTTAGATAATAAATATATTTTTGTGACCTACAGTTGTTTTGCTTTGGCGATCAGGAAGCCTTTAATGACCAGGAATGAGAAACTGACGATGCCGGCATATGGCTGCCTGGCCACAATAAAAACTGTGACTGTAAGTATTGACAGAATGATTCCCGTGACAAGCCTGTGTCTGTTCCAAACCGGTTTATTGAAGTTGGCGATGATCAATCCGCAGATTCCATTCAGGATCGTAACCCCTATGATCACAGCAAATACGATCTTCACCGGGGGATTGATCCCGCTCAGGCCAAACAGAGATACCGTTTCGGGGGAATCTCTTCCGTTTCCAAACGCAGGAATAAACAGCAGTATAGCCAGAAGAATATCCAGCGCATTGCATATGAGCGAAACGTACTTATCGATGAACTCTCTCTTTTCGTTTTCTGCCACGGAAATCATCTCATCTGAACAGATCAGATCATCGATTGTTACGGAAAAGTAACGGGATATTTCTTTTAATGAGTCAATGCTCGGATACCCTCTGCCGGACTCCCACTTTGAAATCGCCGTTCTTGAAACAAACAGGGCTTCGGCAAGTTCCTCCTGCGTCATTGACCTGCTCTTTCGCAATTCCTGTAATTTTTCATTGAACTCCATCTGGCGCCTCCGCCTTCATGTTCGGTTTTCCAGAGTCAAAATATTCTGCCATAAAACGATAGATCATAAACAGACCGGAACTTAGTAAAACAGAGCCTATGATATCTGTTGCCCAGTGGACACCTGAGATCAGCCTGCCGATCACCATGAATACTGAAAACACTATTACAAAAATGGTTATTGACTTACGGAGAACTGCGCTCATGACTCTTCGATCAGCCTGAAATTTCAAGGTCGGCATCACGCTCAAAACCAGCAGCGTGGTCGAAGACGGATAAGACGCTTCAAGGTATCCTTCTATCAGGATCGGTCTGTAATTGATAGGTACCATCTCGAACAGCAGATATCCAAAAATGACCACCAGATAATAGACTCCTAACAGCAGGATATCGGGATCAACTCTCAGCAGGCTTCTCCGTTTTATCCACTGGACAAGGCCCAGAAGCCCAAAGCCCATACATATGAAGATCGGAACGAGGCCAAGCCAATCTGTAATTGTATAGATCAACATGTGTACACCCGTCATTCGATGGAACCACACATTGAAAGAAGCAACCCCGATCTCTGTTCCCCTGGGTCCGACTCTCTGCACATCGATATGCCGGATCAGTATGGTCCACACAATGAAACCTGCCAGAAGCACAAGTCCCGGCATCAGTTCTCTTTTTCCTTTATCTTTCATTCTCCTATCCTTCATCATCCTTCCATCCTTTCTTTGACTATCCTGTCAGATAGAATTGTCAGATAGAATTTAATAGATGATGATGAATAATGAAAGAATCGCCCTGTCACATGGATGACACGAATCGTGTCATCGCATATTTTATCACGGCCTGACAAAAGATGTGATTTTCTGCTCCAGGAGGCGGTTTACATTTGCAATCAGAAACTCAATATCCCGTATAATCATCCAGCATGAAGACTTATACCGGATCAATTAAAAAAAGGCCGTCGCGGTTACAATAATATAAGATCCTTCTTACACCCCTGATCTTAAACCGTGCTTCCGGGTTTCCCTCCGGATAGAGTTTCACCATCTGCATTTCATCAGAAGAAGCCGCCGCCACAAAGGAAATAAAGTGTTCCTTTGTCATGCTGTGATCGATCCTCACATAATACTCATCCTCTACCCGCTCGATAAAAATCTTGTGCCGCTCATCTGCGGGTTCTGCTTCTAAGGGTGTGAGCAGGATCCCGTGGCAATGAATTGCCGCCTCACCCATGCTGTGTATAGTATTGCCGCACACCGGACAGACATAGAATTTTGACCGCAGCATATTGGCAGACACATTAGCATTGTGAACGGTATTCCCGGAAATCAGTTCCGTCACCGAAATCTTAAATACCTCTGCGATCGGTTCCAGGAGAGTTATATCCGGATATCCTTTTGCTGTCTCCCATTTTGAAACGGTCTTGTCGCTGACCCCTATTTTTTCCGCCAGCTGGACCTGGGTCATCTTGTTCTTCTCCCGCAGTTCTCTGATCACTGCACCTGTTACATATTGGTTCATATTTTTTTACCTCCATGTACAGATTGTAGATCAAGGCACTTGCATGCGCCACCTATGGAAAGTAGAGTCAGTGATCCTAGAAACCAGGGGAAACAGGGGGACAGAAACAAGTGGACGGTCCTTTTGTCCGGCAAAAAGCGGACAAAAGGACCGTCCACTTATCAAAGTTGTCAAAAGAACCGTCCCCTTGTCAACTCAAGGCACTTCCGGGAGCAAAATATCTCCGCTTCCATTTGAATCGGTGTCTTCTTCTGATGCGGTCGTTTCCTGTGCCGGATCCGTTCCTTCGTTATTGGATGTATCATCATCCAGAGAGGGTTCTTCTATGTTGTCGTCCTCTGTATAGCTGTCATCCGGTTCCTGCGAATCATCTGTGTATTCTCCCGGATATCCGGTGTCTCCTTCCTCCTCCGGGCCGCTCTGGTCTTCCGTGTAATCCGTATAGTCCTGGCTGTCCTCTGTTTCTCTGTCGGGCTGCTGGAAGGGAATATCGAGCTCCGGAGTTTCTATGTCAGACATAAGATCCTCGTACGTCGAGGGATGTGTCTTATGAGGGGCAGGCTCCTCCTGATCCGGGTCATCGCTGTTTTCCTGCGCTTCCTGGTCCGATTGATCGGATGAAGAAACATTCTCCTGATTCTGATCGTCCGATCCTGAGGGATTGTAGTCGTTCCGGGCTGCCTTGGCTATTTCGCCATCCCCGGAGCTGTTCAGGCTGTCTTCATTGGCAGTCTGCTGCCCGTCTCCTGATCCGTCCGGACTTTTTTCCTTTTCTTCAGCCTGTTCCTCTGTGGAACCGGCCTGCGTCTGTGCAGACTCTTCCTGACTGTCAGGCCGCTTCACGGTCCCGTCATCAGGTGTTCCTTCTGATGACGGGGTCTCCTGTTTCCCGGAGGCCGTCGTCATCTTTTCAGTTTGATCTCGATGGCCGAAAAGCAGAAAAGCTGAGAAGAGGCAGATGATCAGCCCCAGAAATACGGCCAAAGCTGCTCTCTTTTTGTACCCCGCTGCTTTTACGGCTTTCTCTTTCTTATTATCAATAATGTTATCAGTATTCATACTAACCTCTTTAAATCCACAGCCGGGATTTCAGGTGCAGCGGAATCACTTTTGTAATAGTCCGTACAGCGGGGAGCACTGGTTATCCTGCCTCATTATTCCAACCGAATCACTCCGGCTGCATCTATTCTGCTGCATCTGGTGAAGCCTCACACGACTTAAGTCGCGTGCTTCCTACTGCCTGCCTTGCGGCAGGTCCCCCTTTCGGGGTTCGGACTGCCTTTCCTCTATACAGCCTGG
>CACZFF010000075.1 GCA_902780385.1 uncultured Lachnospiraceae bacterium | reverse complement strand
TATCGAGCGCGACGCCAATTCCGCCAAGAAGTACTGGCATTTCATCAAGCTGATGGGCCGCTCCGCTTCTCATGTCACATTGGAGTGCGCGCTGCAGACTCAGCCCAACATCTGCCTGGTCGGTGAGGAAGTCGCAGCCAAGAAGCAGTCTCTCTCCGAAATCGCTGACCAGATCGCTGATTCCGTAGCTACCCGCGGCAACAACGGCGAAAACTTCGGTGTTGCCCTCATTCCGGAAGGCATCGTAGAGTTTGTCCCTGAGTTCTCCAAGCTGATCGCTGAGATCAATGAGCTTCTTGCCGGCGAGAAGACAGAGCAGTTCAACGCACTTCCCAGCTGGGATGACAAGTATGCATTTATCGAGAACGGCCTCACCAAGGAGTCCATGGCTGTTTTCGCAATTCTTCCCGTAGGCATTCAGCAGCAGCTCTTCCTCGAGAGAGACCCTCACGGCAACGTACAGGTTTCCCTGATCGAGTCCGAGAAACTGTTCGCAGAGCTGGTCAAGAACAAACTGGCAGAGCGCAAGGCAGCCGGAACATACAAGGGCAAATTCTCAACCCTGACACACTTCTTCGGCTATGAAGGAAGATGCGCATTCCCTTCAAACTTCGACAGTGACTACTGCTATTCCCTGGGCTACAATGCCTTCATGCTGATCCAGTACGGCTTCACAGGATACCTGTCCAAGGTTTCCAACCTCTCTGCACCGGCAGAAGAGTGGGTAGCCGGCGGCATGCCCATCACCAAGATGATGAACATCGAGCGCAGAAACGGCGAAGACAAGCCCGTTATCAGAAAGGCTCTCGTTGAGCTTGACGGCGCTCCTTTCAAATACTTCGCAGAGCACAGAGCTGAATGGGCAGAGAAGACCTGCTTCCTCTATCCCGGTGCCATCCAGTACTACGGCCCGACAGAGGTCTGCGATGCCACCACCAAGACCCTGGCTCTTGAGCAGGCAAAATAATATGACCGAGGGGTGGAGAGTGATCAGTTATCCCGATCGATTTTTTGAGCCGGAAGATTGATTGTCTTCTCATATGCCCTTTTTAAAGACAAGTAAAAATCGTCCCCCTCCGGCGAAGCCGGGGGGACGATTTTTTATTCCGCTAATCAGTTTCCCCGGAAATGATCCCGGACATATTTTCATCTTGGAATGACAACTGGAGGTGGTCGTGGATCCTATGAATGAGAAGCAAAAGATTGAAGCCGCCATCCACCACGATCCATCCGGCTTTATTAAATACATCACAGACGAGATCCGCCTTGCCATCGGAGACGAGACTGATCCTTACCGCGCCTGCTGTCTGAATGTGGAACACTGCGTCGATCAGATCAGCCATGCGCTGGATATCGATCATCTGCGCCACGGAAATGACCCTGCTGTTGTCGGTGCGATTTACCACATTGATGATGGTCATGTTGAGTTTTTATAAAGGAATGTTAAGGGAGGGATGGATATGATCAGGAAAAAGGGATTGATGAAGAAGATAGCAGCTCTTGCTCTGGCAGCCAGTGTTGCGGCGGGTATCTGCGGGATGCAGGTATTGGCGGAAACCGGGCCGGCATCATCAGACCCGGAAACAGAAACGGATGCAGCCGTTTTGGAAGACTCGCCCGAATGGGTGAGCAGCCTTCAGGAGGCGGCAGAGGCCAAACAGCTGTTTGTTGTCGCCGGTGTCGGACAGACGACAGCTTATATCTCCATGCATGAGAAAAATGAGGACGGAAACTGGAAAATGATTATGTCCACACCCGGCTATATCGGAAAAAAAGGCCTGGGCAAGGAAAAAGAAGGAGACGCAAAGACTCCGGTCGGGACCTTTGGATTTACCAGGGCTTTCGGCATTGCGGAGGATCCCGGATGCAGGCTTGACTACCATCAGGTGGGGGAGGATGATTACTGGTCCGGAGACGGCAGAGACGGCTATCATTACAATGAGATGGTCAGCATAAAGGACCTGCCCGATCTCAATACTGAAGACAGCGAACACCTGATAGACTATACCAGCGAGTACCAGTACTGCCTGAATATCAGCTACAACAAAGAAGGCACGCCCGGACTCGGCTCTGCGATTTTCCTTCACTGCCTTGGATCGCAGAGGCCCTTTACCGGCGGGTGCGTCGCGATTCCTCAGGACAAAATGATCACAGTGTTGCAGAACGTCGATCAGGACTGTGTCGTTGTCATCGGCCCTGTCAAGGACCTGATTCCGGAACTGTACGAGAAATGGGGCCTTGCACAGACAGAGAGCACCGGCAGCTGATTCATGTGGATGAGGAGAAAGGAGAAAAAGCCTATGATGAAGCATTATATCATTGTGAAGTTCACGGAAGGAACAGATGTAAAAGCGCTGGTGGAACCCGTGCGCAAAATCTTTGAGGAGACACTTGCCATCCCCGGGATCCATTCCCTGGATATCCGGATCTCCAATTCTGATATCGAAAACCGCTTTGATCTGATGATCATAATTGATATGGAAAAAGAGGCGCTTCCGGCCTATGCTTCGTCGGAGCCGCACATCAGGTGGAAGAGCGAGTATGGTGACAGAATCGCCAAAAAGGCCATTTTTGATTGTGACATTTGAACATAATTTCAGCTTTATCCCTTCTAATAATTATGAAAATGTTGAAAACGGAAGGGCGTTATGGTAGAGTTAGATTACGTACTGAAGTCCGCACTTTAAAAAGGAGGATAGGTGTCATATGCAATACACAAAAGAAGTAGAAGACATGATTTGTGTCGCGAAAGGCCCGAATCATGGTCCTGCTCCGATTCCTGAAGAGGGAAAATGGATCCAGGCAAAAGAAGTTAAGGATATTTCCGGTTACACACACGGAATCGGCTGGTGCGCTCCTCAGCAGGGTGCCTGCAAGCTGAGCCTTAACGTCAAGGAAGGCGTGATCCAGGAAGCTCTGGTCGAGACCATCGGATGTTCCGGCATGACTCACTCCGCAGCAATGGCGAGTGAGATTCTTCCCGGCAAAACAATTCTGGAAGCACTAAATACCGACCTGGTATGTGATGCGATCAATACCGCTATGCGTGAGCTGTTCCTGCAGATTGCATACGGCCGCACACAGTCCGCATTCTCTGATGACGGTCTGCGCATCGGCGCCGGTATGGAAGACCTCGGCAAGGGCCTCAGGTCCATGGTAGGCACAATGTACGGTACTGCAGCCAAGGGTACCCGTTATCTGGAGATGACCGAAGGCTATGTTGTGAAGATGGCGCTGGACAAAGACGATCAGGTCTGCGGCTATCAGTTCCTCAGCCTCGGCAAGATGATGGATGCGATCAAGGGCGGCATGTCCCCGAATGAAGCTTACGAGAAGAATCTGGGCACATACGGTCGCTTTAAAGCAGAAGAGGGCGCTGTCAAGTGGATCGACCCTCGCAAAGAATAAGGAGGAGGTGCAGCAATGGCTTTGTTTGAAAACTATGAAGGACGCATGCCCCAGCTGCAGCCCGTTCTTGACAAGTACGGCTTCAAGAGCTTTGAGGATGTGAAGGCCTTTACAAACGGCAAGGGTGTTGATGCTTACGGCATCGTAGAGAGCACACAGCCGATCTGTTTTGAAAATGTAAAATGGGCTTATGAGCTCGGCGCAGCAATCGCCATGAAGGAAGGCGCAACCAAGGCTGCCGACGCTGCTAAGTGGATCGGTGTTGGACTGCAGGCATTCTGCATTCCCGGATCTGTTGCAGACCAGCGTCAGGTCGGTATCGGCCACGGCAATCTGGGCGCAATGCTGCTCGACGAGGATACCGAGTGCTTCGCTTTCCTCGCCGGCCACGAATCTTTTGCAGCTGCTGAAGGCGCGATCAAGATCGCTCTGAATGCAAACAAGGTTCGTACGAAACCCCTCCGTGTCATCCTGAACGGTCTCGGAAAAGATGCAGCTATGATCATCAGCCGCATCAACGGTTTCACCTATGTCCAGACCAAGTATGACTATCTGTCTGCAGACGTCAAGGAAGATCACGCTCTGACAATCGTCAACAAGACCGCTTATTCCAGCGGCGACCGTGCAAAGGTCAACTGCTACGGCGCAGATGATGTCCGTGAAGGCGTTGCGATCATGTGGCATGAAGGTGCGGATGTTTCCATCACCGGTAACTCCACCAACCCCACACGTTTCCAGCACCCTGTAGCAGGCACCTACAAGAAAGAGCGCTGGGAAGCCGGCAAGAAGTATTTCTCAGTTGCTTCCGGCGGCGGCACAGGCCGTACACTGCATCCCGATAACATGGCTGCAGGTCCTGCTTCCTACGGCATGACTGATACCATGGGCCGTATGCACTCCGATGCGCAGTTCGCAGGTTCTTCCTCCGTTCCCGCACACGTTGAGATGATGGGCTTCCTCGGTGCAGGCAACAACCCTATGGTCGGTATGACTGTAGCAGTCGCTGTTGCTGTTCAGGAGGCTATGTCCAAGTAATACGGCAATGTACGAGTACATTTCAGCCTGCGAAGGCTCCCGAAGTTTCTTCGGGAGCCTTTGTTTTTAGACTGGAGAGGGAACTGGAGACAGGAGACAGAGGGAGACAGAGGAGGAAGGAGACACAGAACCGTCCCCTGTCTCCTCCCGCCTGTTGAAAAAAGAGGGGGAGGACAAAATGGGTCATGCGGAAAAGGCCAGAGCCTTGTTTCTGGAAGGGTATAATTGCGCACAGGCAGTACTGTGTGCTTTTGACGATCTGACCGGGCTGGATCATGAGACGTCCGCGCGCCTGGCTTCTTCATTCGGCGGAGGCATGGGGCGTATGCGGGAGGTCTGCGGTACAGTGAGCGGAGCCCTGCTCGTACTGGGACAGCTCTGCGGATACTCGGACCCGGAAGATCCAAAAGCCAAAACTGAACATTACCATCTGGTACAGGAATTTGCCCGACGCTTCCGCGAGATCAACGGAACGATCATCTGCAGGGAGCTTTTGAGCGGCGTCAGGACAAAGCCGGGGAACGATCCGGAAGCGAGGACACCTGAATATTATGCCGCCCGTCCCTGCCTGCGCCATGTGGGCGAGGCCGCGGAGATCGTTGATGAACTGCTGCGCGAGCGCGGGAACATAGAATTAACTACTGTAAAAAGCTGAAAACAATACCATGTTTATTGTATACTTAACCGTGTGGGCTGCAGACTCACACGGTTATTTCTTTTTTGGCAGATCCGCAGCTTTTAGATGGGATAGTCTGTAAATATATATATTTAGAAAACAGAGGTCGTAAATCCTATGAAAAATACATTCGGAAACAGCATATCCGTCACACTCTTCGGAGAGAGCCACAGCAGCGAGACCGGTGCGGTGCTGGACGGGCTTGCGCCCGGAATAAAGGTAAGTGAGGAACTGATCGCGGAAAAGCTCAGCCTGCGCAGACCATGGGGGATTATTTCCACCGGGCGGGTGGAAGCGGATCATTTCCGCATTGTCAGCGGTGTGTTCAACGGATATACGACTGGGACACCGGTCTGCATCCTGATTCCAAATGAAAATGTGCAGAGCAGGGACTATACGCAGACCAGACAGCTGGCGCGTCCCGGGCATGCGGATTATACTGCCTACTGTAAATATCACGGTTTTGAGGATTATCGGGGCGGCGGCCATTTCAGCGGACGCCTGACAGCCCCTCTGGTGGCTGCGGGGGCTATTGCACTCTCTGCGCTTTCCGGCAGAGGGATTCTGGTCGGAACGCATATGGCCAGATGCGCGGGTATTCCTGACCGCAGCTTTGCGGATTCTGAAAAGGATCTTGAGAAGGATCTGAAGAAGCTGTCAGGGAGCCGCTTTGCGGTCCTTGATGAGGAAGCTGCCGTGCAGATGAGGGCTGCGATCGAACAGGCGGCGGGCGAAGGCGACAGCGTGGGAGGCATCCTGGAGACTGCGGTCACGGGACTGCCCGCGGGAGTCGGCGAACCCTGGTTTGATTCCATAGAGAGCCTGCTCGCCCACGCTTTGTTCAGTATTCCCGCCATAAAGGGAGTTGAATTCGGCGATGGCTTTGCCATGTCTGATTTTAGGGGGAGCCAGGCTAATGACAGTTTTGCCCTTCAGGGCGGAGAGGTGATCACGAAGACGAATCATAACGGAGGAATCAACGGGGGGATCAGCAACGGCATGCCGGTCCTTTTCAGGTGTGCGGTCAAACCGACACCGTCGATCTATAAAGAACAGGACACCATAGATTTTATTGATCATACAGAGAAAAAAATCCTGATCAGAGGAAGACATGACCCATCCATCGTGCACAGGGTAAGAGTCGTTGTTGACTGTGTCACGGCCCTGGTCCTGTGCGACCTTCTGGCACAGAGATTCGGAACAGATTATCTGGGAGAAAAGCAGGAACAGCGGATATCTGAGAGATAAAACGTCTCAGTAAAAATATCTCTGTGATCGATGCCTCAGTGTAAAAACGTCTCAGTGAAAATGCGGACAATATACGTCTCAGTGAAAATGCGGACAATGGATGTCAACCATTTTTGAAAATGTCCCAAAAATCTTTTAACATTAGCACCGGAAATTCCGGTGCTTTTTCTTTCTCCGGGATCAGTTAATGATACAGGGG
>CACZFF010000074.1 GCA_902780385.1 uncultured Lachnospiraceae bacterium | reverse complement strand
CTTGGCGTGCTCGATGCGGGTGTTGATCACATATTCCATGGGAGCGAAGCCGGTCTCCCGCTTGAACATATGGGAAAAATAGAAGGGGCTGAGTTTGGCAATCTCTGCCAGTTCCTCCAGGGTAATGGGCTTGCCGACATTGGCGCGGATATATTCCACGGCGGCAGTGATGGGCAGCTCCTCCTTCTGCTCCTGGATGGAGGGAGAGAGAAGGATTTCGAACAGTTTGTAAATGCGCGCAGAGCTTTCAAACATGGTCTCCGCGTGGTTGTGCTCGTACAGATAGACCATGTCCTGCAGCAGGATGTTGACACGCTCGTTGCGGCTGTCCCTGACAAAGCGCCCCTCTTCGTCCCGGTCCTCCCGGCGAAAGAGCCATCCGTGGAGATTGATGATGTGCTGCGTGATCTCGTGCGCGTTGGATCCCTCGTAATGCATATAGAGGAATTCCAGATTGTTCTCCGCGTGATAGTAGTGGGGCTCTGTGCAGTCCAGAAGAACGACGTCGCCCTCCCGGGCCTGCCGTTTCTCCCCGCGGTACTCCACATTGAGGATGCCTCTTCGCACATAGATGACCAGGAGAGGCGGGTAGGAATTCCTTTTCATATAGTAGCGCGAGGAACAGAAATAGTGCCCGCACCAGGTCGGGTAGAAATAGAGCTGTCTGGCAATATCCGGGGGTGTAAATGAAAAACAGATCGAATTTGGCAGAACACCGATGTCAACACTTTTCACAAAAAACCACCTTTCGATTTATGGAAATCAACAATAAACACCTTCAAAATTGTGTATTTTGCAAATAATGCACAGCAGGATTAAATAATTGCAAAGCAAGATTAATGAGAAGCAGGATTGATGAATTTTTAAGCAAATCAGTCTATTTCGTCAAGTTGGTTTCCATTATATACTAAGCGTAGCAAAAAAACAAATAGGCATGCAAAAGGGGGTAATATTACATAAAAAAATATTCCTGCGACGCCAGCATTTGTGTATTTTTGCCTGGATAAGCTCAAATTTCCGGAAAAAAGAGCAGCGTAATTTCATGAGCAAGAAATGATAATTTTTTGTCAACAAAAAACAGGGACACGGTCCTGTGGGACCAATGACAAAGCAAGAAAACAGAAAAGCAAACATGGCACAGAACCGGCTCGAAGAAGTCCGGCACAAAATCAAATTTTCAAAAAGGAGATCAGATATGTATATCGGACAGAAAATCATCAAAAGGGCACCTTTCCGTTGGGGTATCGTGGGCGGCGGCTCCACCAGTAACGTAGGTTACAAGCATCGCCTGGGCGCTATGCGCGACAATACATCCTTCGTCCTGACCGCAGCGGCATTCGACGTTGATTTCGAGCGCGGCAGACAGTTCGGCATCGACCTCTGCATGGATCCCGACCGTCTGTATCCCGATTACAAGACCATGTTCGAGGAAGAGGCAAAGCGTCCCGACGGCATCGAGGCAGTCGACATCGCGACCCCCAACTTCCTCCACTACGAAGCGACCAAGGCAGCCCTGGAAGCAGGCCTCCACGTCATCTGCGAGAAGCCCCTCTTCTTCGAAGTCGAGCAGGGCCTTGAGATCAAGAAGCTGGCCGAGGAGAAAGGCAAAGTCGTCTGCGTGACCTACGGCTTCTCCGGTTTTGAACTCCTGCTGCAGATGCGCGCCATGATCGAGCGCGGCGACATCGGCAAGGTCAACATGATCGACCTGCGCTACGCACACGGCTTCGGCTGCGATCCCGAAGGCGACGTCAAGGCGGAAGGCCAGAAGTGGCGCGTGGATCCCAAGAAGGTCGGCCGTGCCTTCGTCCTGGGCGACCTGTCCACACACACCTACTACATGTCCCAGCTGATCTGCCCTAATGAAAAGCTCAAACAGGTCCTCTGCGACCGCCAGGCTTTCGTCGGCTCCCGTTATCCTCTCGAGGACAACGCGTACTGCCTGATGCGCTATGAGAGCGGCGCGGTCGGACGTATGTGGGCATCCGCAGTCAACGCGGGCGACCACTCCTCCCAGACCATCCGCATCGTCGGCTCCAAGGCTTCCCTGGAGTGGAACGACATGCACCCCGATGAGCTGCGCTACCAGGTACAGGGCAAGCCCGAGCAGATCCTGATCCGCTCCATGGATTACCTCTATCCCGAAGCCCTGGAAGATGAGAGACTGGGCGCCCTGCACTACACCGGCCTCATCGATTCCTGGTCCAACCTCTACAAGAGATTCGCGATCGCCATGGACGCCAAAGAGCGCGGCGACGAAGAGACCCTGAACAACCTCGTCTATCCCGATATCGATCACGGTATCGACGGCATCAAGTGGATTAATGCCTGCGTGGATTCCGCTGACGCCGGCGCAGTCTGGGTAGACGTGAACTGATATCAGATCTGCTAAAACGATAGTTACCCTCTTGTCTGTCAGCCGGCAGTGCTTCTCTCCTATCTTTAAACACTGCCGGTATGACAGAACCCAATATTCTGCAAATTTCAGATAACTTCCTGGAGGACAGGAGGAGACACAGAACCGTCCCCTGTCTCCTCCTCCCCATTCCTCCAAGCCACCTACTCAGAAAAGGAGAATAGAAGAATGAAACTGTCTATCTGCACTGATGTTTTCGGAAAGATCCCCTTTACAGAAATGCTCGACAAGGTCGTCGCTTATGGTCTTGATGCGATCGAGATGACCGCAGGCGGCTGGGGCGGCTGCAATTTCATCCCTTCCGCTGAGGAGCTCATCAATGATGATGCAAAGCGAGAGGCATTCCTTGCTGAGATCACAAAGAGAGGCCTTGCCATCTCCGCACTCAACTGCTCCGGCAATCCCCTCATCGATACACCTATGGGCAGGATGCATTCCAAGACCATGCGCGACACCATGGTCCTGGCCGGCAAGATGGGCGTCGACACCGTCGTGACCATGTCCGGACTTCCCGCAGGAGCTCCCGGCGACAAGACTCCCAACTGGTTCGTCTCCACCATCTCCTGGCCTGAGTATGAAGGCTTCAACTATATGGCGGAAGGTGTCAAGTATCAGTGGAAAGTCGCAGGCGAGTGGTGGAAAGAGACCTGCCGCATCGCCAAGGAAGCAGGCGTCAAAAAGATCGCCATCGAGGAGTTCCCCGGCGCCCTGGTCCACAACGTCCGCACATTCAACCAGCTCTGCGAAGCAGTCGGCGAGGATTCCGATGTCCTGGGCCTCAACCTTGATCCCTCCCACCTGATGATCCAGGGCGCGGAGCCGATCGAAGCTGCATGGGCACTGGGCGGTCGAGTGCAGCGCACAGCGCAACTGGAACTATGTCGCAGTCGGCTGCGGCAGAGACCTGCAGTGGTGGAAAGAGTTCTTCTCAGTCTGCCATATGAACGGCTACAACGGCTATGTCTCCCTCGAGATGGAAGACCTGACCATGAGCGTCGAGGCAGGCCTTGAGACATCCATTGAAGCGCTTAAGGCGACAATCAGCAGATGATCAAAGCAGCCGATATACGGTCCTGATCCGATAATTCAGATGCATACGGCGGGCGGAATGCCGGAAGCAGACCGTCCGCCGTATGCAGCCTGCCGGATATGCCATGCCCCTGATCAAGAGCAGATAAATATTAGAAATGTCAAAAATAGTGCATCATGATTATCCATATATGACTATCTCCGTTTGCAGAAGCATGATATATTTATAATGTTAAAAATATTACAGGCTGGTATAGGAAGATACGAAGATGAGAGTGACATTAAAAACGATTGCTGAAAGAGCCGGCGTACATATTTCTACAGTTGATAAAGTCATTCATAACAGAGGCGGGGTCAGCAAGGAAGTAGAGGCAAATATCCGCTCCATTATCAAAGAGCTTGGATATAAGACAAATCCTGCCGGGCGCGCACTGCAGAGAAGCGGTAAGAGGTACAGAATTGCGGTACTGCTTCTGGATGTCGATGCGCAGCCTTATATCGCGGAAGGAATCCGCCGGGAAATGGCGGATGTAAACTTCGATGTGGATCTGTCCTTTCATACATCGCCTTTCATGGATGTGGAGAGCCAGCTGGAGCTTCTTGAGAAGACAGAGGAAGACGAAGTGGATGGGATCATTCTTCTCCCC
The DNA here is from genome assembly GCA_902780385.1 of uncultured Lachnospiraceae bacterium. Taxonomy (GTDB): domain Bacteria; phylum Bacillota; class Clostridia; order Lachnospirales; family Lachnospiraceae; genus CAG-791. The sequence goes on along the minus strand of CACZFF010000074.1, from coordinate 5,761 downwards.
AATCATTCCAGGCGGATTGAGGCTGCGGTGCAGAGAATTGTCCGCAAGAATATTCCTGTCATCACGGTTGACAGTGATCTGGCCGGTGACCGTTTGTGCCATGTCGGCCATGATGCGGTGAAGGGCGCCTGTATTGCCGGAAGAATGATGGGGCTGTTTCTGCGCGGAGAGGGGAAAGCTGCCGTGATCACCAACTCCATGAGCACGGAGGTCTATCATGATCAGGTAAATACCCGCACAACTGAGTTTGCAAGATTCATCCGTGAAAACTATCCGGATATTGAAATCGTCAGATATGTAGAGGGATTCGAAGACAGAGAAATAACCTATCGGGAGACCGCAAAGCTTCTGCAGGAGGAACCGGATATCAAAGGTATTTTTATCGCCTGCGGCGGTGTGGACGCAGTCGGCCGCGCGATCAGGGAAGCGGGAAAGGCAGAAGAGACCAGCGTTGTTTCCTTTGAGGAATACCCGGAGATTCTTGACCTGATCCGCTCAAGGGTCGTGGACTGTACGATCGGCGGAAATCTTGTCGAGCAGGGGAGGACCGGCTTCCGGCTGATGATCGAATATCTCGTGTATGGCACCATGCCGGAGCGGGATCCTGTATATATGGATGCAAAAATTCTTGTTAAAGAAAGTTTGTAATACTATTTTGATGTATTATCCAATATGTCGGGATGTAACATAGGCCCGGCAAATAAAAATCTATTATTTATGGAGCAAAATGCGGGCGCCGGCAGTATTTCTATCTGTCGGCGCCCGTACTTTGCTACAATTGACGCGTCGCAGCAGTATCATATCATTTTGTCAATTTTCCCCAAAAAATAATCCGCAATATTGTGTAATATTCCAATAGACAAAGGGACTGGTAAAAAGTATACTACTATCAGCGAGAACGTTCTCGGAAGGTTCCAAAAAAGAAAGAAAACGTTCTCGTAATTCTTTAAACAGCTGAGAGAACGTTCTCTCAACAAAAACAGGAATTTGAATACCAGGAGAAAAAAAGAGGCGGAATTAATCATAAATAAAGAAGAGATCAGGTAAAGAATCTGAGAGCCTGATTTATTTTTTACAGGATTGAGAGAACGTTCTCTTAAAGCCCCGTGAGATTCCGGAATTCCTGCGCGACACGAAAAAAACACTTCACAACAATCCTGTCACTGTCCCCGCGGGAAGTCCTGCCGGAGATAAATACAAACAGTAAAAACAATCATTTTTCAAGAGGAGGAAAGAAATGGCAGAGTTAAAGATTGGTCTGGTTGGAACCGGTACGATTGGCAGAACCCACATCGAGCGCATCAACACCCGTCTGCAGGGCGGAAGAGTCATCGCCTGTGCGGATGTTAACAAGGACTTCGGAAAGTCCGTTGCAGACAAGTTCGGGATCCGCGCCTTTGACACACCTGAAGAACTGATCCATGACAGTGAGATCGAGGCTGTCATCGTCACAGCAGCAGATGCCTGGCACGCTCCCTTCGTCCTTGAGGCGATCAAGGCCGGCAAGCCCGTCTTCTGTGAGAAGCCCCTGTCCCCCACTCCCGAGCTCTGCAAGGAGATCGTAGAGGCGGAAGTCGCCGGCGGAAAGCACCTGGTACAGGTCGGCTTCATGCGCCGCTATGACCCCGGTTACGGCCAGCTTAAGAGCCTGATCGAGTCCGGCAAGTACGGCGCTCCCCTGGTCCTTCACTGCTGCCACCACAACTATGATGACGGCGGCATTGGCTGGAAGACCCCCATGTCTGTTGAAAACTCCATGATCCACGAGATCGACTGCCTCCGCTGGCTGCTCGGCGAGGACTACGCGAAAGTCGACGTAGTATTCCCCCGCAGCTCAAGAAATGCCGGAGACTGCAAGGATCCCCAGATCATGCACCTGACCACCAAGTCCGGTACTTATATCGAAGTCGAGTCCTTCGTATTCTCTCACTACGGATACGATGTCCGCTGCGAGATCGTCTGCGAGGAAGGCGTCCTCAATCTCCCTGAGCCCCCTTACGCCATGGTCCGCACCAATGACGCACGTGTGACCCCCATCTGCCATGACTGGTCGGAGCGCTTCCCGGAGGCTTACAACATCGAGTTCCAGAACTGGATCAACGCCAGCAAGGAAGGCCGCGTGGACGGACCGACCGCATGGGACGGCTATGTTGCTCAGATCGCGGCAGGATGCGCTTCCAAGGCTCGTGACACAGGTGTCTCCGTAGACATCGACATCCCTGAGATGCCTGAATTCTACCAGAAATAATCATGACAGGGACAAGAGGAGACAGGGACGGTTCTCTGTCTCCCGGATACTCCCTTGGACAGGAGACAAAGAACCGTCCCCTGTCTCCCAAAAAGAAACGTAAAGAAAAGAAGGAAATCGACATGGGTGAAAATTTCAAAGGCAGGATCTGCCTGGTAACAGGTTCGGCGAGAGGAATCGGAAGAGCCTGCGTCGAGAAATACGCACAGTATGGTGCGGACGCTGTCATTCTGACAGACGTTAACGAAGAGCTGCTCCGCAGGACGGCCGCAGAGATTCAGGAAAAGTACGGCTGCAAAACGTTTGCCTATCCGGCGGACATCAGTGATCCGGATGCCTGCGAAACTCTTTTCGAGGAAGTGACTGCTGCGGTAGGTGTTGTAGATGTCCTGGCAAACTGTGCCGGCATTACCATTCCCAAGTATATGATCGACCTTACCGTCCCGGAATGGGAGCGCTGTATCAACATCAATCTGCGCAGTATCTGGAACCTCAGCCGTCTCTTTGCTCTCAAGCTTCGTGAATCCGACAAGGAAAAAGGAAATATCGTATCCATTTCCTCCCAGGCATCCAAGATTGGAGAATCCGCTAACGGCGTCTATTCCATCTCCAAAGCAGGCATTAATTCACTCACCCAGGTACTGGGACTTGAGTACGCACAGTACGGCATCTCCGTAACGGCTGTCTGCCCCGGATACGTGAATACAGAGATGGTACAGTCCGTATTTCAGGAGCGCTCCCTTGTAGAAGGAATGACCCCCAAGGAATATGAGCAGACCCTGACAAAGGATGTGGCTATGAAGCGGATGTGTGAGCCGGAGGAAGTTGCTGACCTCATGGCTTTCCTGACCGGCGGAAGAGCCGACTATATCACCGGTGTAACGGTTACGATCGCAGGTGGAAAAACACTGATTTAATCAACAAGAGCCGCTGTGCTTTGCTCTTTATTCAGTACGGATGTCCGACGGACTTTCCTCACCCCCCTTGGGTCCGCCGGACATCCCTGAAAGACAGAGTGTTGCGAAGAGATATAAAAAAAGCAGCATGCAAAAGGAGAAATCGAAATGAAGTTATCAATTTGTACAGATGTATATGCAAATCTTTCCTATACAGAGATGCTCGACAAAGTGAAATCGCTGGGAATCGATGCCGTGGAAATGACAGCAGGCGGCTGGGGTTCCTGCGCACATGTCAATACTCCCGAACTTCTGGCTTCCGAGGAGAAGCGCGCAGAGTTCATGCAGGAACTGGAGAAGCGCGGCATGGAGATCGCAGCTCTCAACTGCTCCTGCAACCAGCTGTGGAAGGGCGGTGAAGGCCCTCAGTGGTCCGAGTCCATGTATGCATGCGCGGAACTGGCCGGCAAACTCGGCATTAAAAAGATCGTCTGCATGTCCGGACTTCCGGCAGCAAGCGAGACAGATACCGTTCCCAACTGGATCACTTCTCATGCCGATCAGCCTTATTTCCTTAAGGATTGTGTCGAGTATCAGTGGAAAGTGACCATCGAGTGGTGGAAGAAGTTCGCGGCACACTGCGAGGCATGCGGTATCGAGCGGATCGCCATCGAGGAGTTCCCTCAGATGATCGTCTACAATCCCGAGACCCTGCTCAAGCTTCGCGAAGCGGTCGGCCCCATCATCGGCATCAACCTGGATCCCTCCCATCTCGTTGTCGTAGGTGCAGATCCCATTGCCTCTGCCCGCGCACTGAAGGGCTGCATCTATCACTGCCACGGCAAGGACATCCGCATTGAGCGCGGTGTTGCTGATATCAACGGCATCTGTGACTGGAAAGAAGTCTTCGTTCCGGCGGAGCGCTCCTGGAACTATGTCGCTGTCGGCTGCGGCAATGACCTGAAATGGTGGAAGGAATTCTTCTCGATCGTCCGCCTGATGGGCTACAACGAGTATGTTTCCCTGGAGATGGAAGACCAGACCATGTCCGTGGAGGCCGGTGTGCAGACTTCCGTAGATGCACTCAATATGACACTCAGCAAGTAATCAGAAACTCAGCAGAAAGCAATCAGAAACTCAGCAAGTAAAGCAAGTAATCAGACGTTCAGCAAGCAACCAGAAGCAGCAGTCCGGAAATACAAAAACAGCGGCGCTTGATGTCAGCACCGGGATTGAAAGGACTGATTTACACCAATCGTATCAAAAGGGTTTCAAAATATTATTTACATATCAAAGATAGGAGGAAACAAAATGAAAAAGAGATTTGCGGCACTGGCACTGACAGGTATTCTCTGTGCAGGTATGCTGGCAGGATGCGGAGGATCTTCCTCTTCCGCACCGGCTGATACCGGAGCGAAGACAGAAGCTGATGGCGGAGCAGCAGGTGATTCCGTACATCACATCGCAGTCGTTGTCAAGCTGACAGACGGACACTTCAACAAGGTCATCGCCGGCGCAAAGGCCTATGCGGATGAGCACGACAACGTGGAAGTCGAGATTCTTTCCCCCACTTCCGCAACTGCTTATGACGAGCAGCAGAACATGATCGAGACCTGCCTGGGCTCCACCGGCAACGATGCAGTCATCATCAGCCCCCTGCAGTCATCCACAGCAACTACACTGGTTAAGGGAACAGACAAGGTGATCGTTGCTCTGGACACCAACTTTGATGCTCCCGAAAAGAGCGCATTCGTAGGAACCGGTAACAAGGACGCTGCAAAGAGCGGCGGCGCTGCAGCTATGGAAAAAGCAAAGGCAGCCGGCATTGAGGCTCCCAAAGCGGTTATTCTGACCGGCGTACAGGGTGATGAGACTCATGATGCCCGTCTGGAAGGTTACAAAGAAGCTGTTGAAGAAGCCGGCGGCGAGGTCCTTGATGTTCAGTACTGTGACGGAATTGCCGACAAGGCAAGCGTAGCCATGGAAGCGATCATCCAGAAGTATCCTGAAGGTGTTGACATGGTTCTGAGCACAAACGATGACATGGTTATGGCAGCTGCAAAGATGGTAAAGGATTCCGGAAGCGCGGCATTTGCAAACACAATCCTCTGCGGTTTTGACGGAAACCAGTCTGCAATCGAAGCAATCCAGGATGGTTCCATCTCCATGGACGTTGCACAGCTCGGATATGACATGGGCTACAAGGCTGTAGAAGCAGCAGTGACAGTTCTCGAAGGCGGCACTGTTGAGGAATTCATCGATTCCGGTTCCGCTGTTGTCGCTGAGGACAACATCGACGACTATATCGCCGACATGCAGGCAAAAGGCCTCTGGGAATGATTTACAGCCCCTTTACTGAAGTAAAAATGAAATTACTTTGACAGGACACGAGCAATAGTTGTCTGATAAGTTGATTTAAAAGAACTATTAGACGAACGGAATGCGCTTCATCATGCTGCCGAAGCGTGATGGGGCGTATTTTTTAAGAGGGTAAGTTATCGGATTTTAGTGGAAAGAGGAAAGGAATACTTCCGAATGAGCGAATATGTTGTGGAATTGAAAAATTGCACAAAGATATTTCCGGGTGTCAAGGCGCTTGACAAGATGCAGCTCGCGG
>CACZFF010000073.1 GCA_902780385.1 uncultured Lachnospiraceae bacterium | reverse complement strand
AAGCTGAAATGGAATCCGCTGAAGGTTATCATCGTTGACTCCGTGATGACAGCGATCGCTCTGGCAGTCGTTCTGCTCATCCACAACGTTGCAATCGTTTACGCAGCAATCCTTGCAATCGGTTTCTTCTCCGCAGGCGGTGCTCTGCAGACCGGACTCGGTGTTGTTCAGATGTTCAACCCCGGCCCTAAGGGAAGAAATACCGGTATTTACTACACCTTCATGGGCGCTGCCTCCTACCTGATCCCTGTCGTAGCTGCTAAGCTGACCGTGATCTCCGGTGAGGGCGCTGCTGTTTACACTCTGATGGGCATGATGCTTGTTCTTGCAATCCTTGCAACTCTGAGCACTCTGTACCTCATTGCACAGCACAAGAAGGTATTCGGAGAGAGCCCGCTGTAAAAAAAGGCTTTACTGCGAAATACACCAGCCTTTAATCTCATTTAGCAGGAAGTCTTATCATAAAGGCAGACCTGTTAACAGGTGGATTCAGGTTGGAAAAATACAGTCTGAAAAAATGCCTATGGGGAGGCATTTGATGGGCCTGCGCATCCGGACTGGATCTAAGATATGAAACAGCAGAAAAATGGGGATGTTATCTGGATATAGGTAACAATTTAGAAGAAAAAACACCGCCGGTTGAGATCTTTCAATCCGGCGGTGTTTTTGTTGTTAGCAGAATATTACTTCACGATGTATCTCATGTTTTCATGCTCGCAAAGTGTCTGTAATGCTTATGCAGTCATTGTATTTGCAGCTTCTGGCTTGCTGCTTTACTTATACGTGGATATATACGAGGATATATATACGAGGATTTTTATACCAGAGACGCGACAGCGGGCATAACTACGTTCACCCAGAACATGCTCACAGGCATCACAAGGACCATAGCGGGCAGCATATCCGCTGTGGGGAACATCTTTACCTTGATCATGCGGAAACCGGTGGCCAGCATCAGGAAACCGCCGCAAGCCTTGAAATCATTGATCATGGCCGGTGTCGTGTGCGGGATGATCACACCTCCCAGCAGAAAGAGGACAAAGAAGATGACAAACTGCGGAATTGCGATGGCACAGACTACAAAGCCCAGTGTGCACGCGAAGATAAGTGCAGTAAAGAGGTCCAGAATGGATTTTGCAAAGAGAATGCTGTGGTCTCCGCTCATGCCGGCGACCAGGGAGCCGTAGATACCTGTGCCGCTGGCGCAGAAGAGGACGATGATAGTCAGGAGGGTGGCATTGAATTCCTCTTCAGAGATCCGGGAGGAGCTGCCGGAAAGGAATCTGCTCACAACTTTCTGCATGATACCGCCAGCTTTATTGATCTGGTCACCCAGGTGAATGCACAATCCGATAATGGTTCCGATAATAATGGAGAATACCACTGCCGGCATATTTTCCATCAGCACGATGGTACTGATTCCCATGGCCATGGAGCAGCAGCCAAAGATCATATTGATCTTTTCTTTAAAATCATCTGTCAGCTTGTTTCCGACAAAAGCGCCGATGAATCCTCCGATTACGATTGATAAAGAATTTACAATAACTCCGAGAGGCATTTATTTTTTTCCTCCTTGGAATAGTAATGGAAAATAACAGAAATAACGAACCCGGATGGATGACCGGCATCCATCCGGGTTTTTGTACGATTATGTCAGGCACTTAGCGGCATTTAGCGACATTAAGTGCTGTGACGAGCGGATCTGCTGCAGACAAATGGTTCAGATCTGCTGCAGACAAGTGGATCAGTCGATGAAGCCCATTCTCTCGAGGGTTGCAAGAACCTGATGTCTGCCGGCCCATGTGCCGTCGATAATCCTTCTTGCGCGCACGGAGTCGCCGATGTTGATGATCTCGGTGCCGGGCAGGCTGTCTGCCAGAGCGGTCATCTCTGCGAGGACGGGAGCGTTTGCTCTCATGCCGAGGCAGATGAAGCCGTAGTCGAAAGGCATCTCAACGATCTCACCCTGAGGTGTCTTGACGACGAAGGAATGAGGACGGACTTCCTGCAGAGCAGTGTTGGTCAGCTGCTGTACATTGTATTTCTCCATGCATGCGCCGGTGCTTGCCTTGGAGGAAGCATCCAGGCCGTTGCCGATGATGGGCATCATCTCGATGATGGAGACTTCTGCGCCCTTGGGTGCGAAGAACTCGACAACGTCAAGGCCGACAGCGCCGCCGCCGATGACGATGACCTTCTTGCCTTCGAAACTCTCGGGATATGTGCCCTTTTCAACGTTTTCGATCACGTCAAAGACGGTGTAGACATCAGCATCCTCGTTGTTCAGGCAGTCATGCAGGCCTTTGATCGGAGGAAGAAGAGCTACGGAACCGGTGCTGTTGACGATCAGATCGGGGTTCAGGGTCTTGACGAAGTCTGCAGTGGGCTCCGTGCCGGTCATGATCTTGAGGTTGTGAAGATGCTCTGCGCGATAGATGAGATACTTCGGCAGGTCGCCCAGTCTGTTCTTGTCCGGAATCTTGGAGATCTCAGTGGCAAGACCGCCGAGAACATCCTTCTTCTCGATCAGGGTGACATTGCAGCCGACTTCTGCTGCGGTGCAGGCAGCTTCGAGACCTGCAGTACCCGCGCCGATGACGACGACGTTGCAAGGCTCCCAGACCTGGTTCTTCTTGTACTCATCACCGTTGATGATATCAGGGTTGACTGTGCAGCGCAGAGGACGGTTGCCGCCGATACGGTTGCCGACGCATCCGATGTTGCAGGAGATGCACTTGCGGATGGTATTGACATCGCCGTATTTGGCCTTGTTGCACCAGTCGGGATCTGCGATCAGACCGCGGCCCAGACCGATCAGGTCTGCTGTGCCGTTTGCAATGATATCGTCAGCGATCTTGGGATCACGGATATTGCCGATTGCTACGCAGGGCTTGTGGAACTTGTCCTGAACAGCCTTGGCCATGTAAGCTCTCCAGCCGTCAGCCAGCCAGTTTGCGTCGATCTGGTACTGGATGGTGGGGTTCAGAGCGGAAGAGGTGTCGAACATGTCAACACCGTCATTCAGATACTCTAGGTACTCAAGGGTATCTTCCACATGGTTGCCGGGATCGACGAACTCATCAACGGAGAGACGCAGGGAGATGACCATTCTGGGGCCTACAGCCTTGCGGACTTCATCGATGACCATACGACAGAAGCGTGCACGGTTCTCAGCGGAGCCGCCGAACTCATCTGTACGATCGTTCATGGAAGGGGAAAGGAACTGGCTGATCAGATAGGAGTGACCTGCGTGGATCTCGACTACGTCGAAACCTGCGATCTGGGCTCTCTTTGCAGCTTTACCATAATCCTTTGCAATGCTCTCAAGCTCTTCTTTGGAAAGAGGACGAGGGATCTCTCCGCCCGGCTTGGAAGGAAGAGTGGAGGAGGAGACGGGCTGCATTCCGATTCTGGAACTCATAGCGGATGCGCCGGCGTGGTTGATCTGAACACCGATCATGCTGCCGTATTTATGAACTGCTTCAGTCAGATTCAGCAGACGGGGAATATAGCAGTCCTGATCGATTCTGAGCTGTGTTGTACCATTGGATCCTTCGGGATACTTGATACATACATTCTCTACGAGAATGAGGCCGGTACCGCCGCGGGCACGCTTCTCATAATACTTGATGTGCTCGTCAGTAAGCTCACCAGTATGTCCTGCCAGGTCACTTCCCATGGGCATCATGACAACGCGGTTAGGAAGAGTCAGCCCGTTGATTGTGATGGGACTGAATAAATGTTTAAAGTTATTTTGCATATTCCAACACCTCCGATACTCCGATAAGTTATACTCATCGCCTACATTACTGCTAACATTAATTATACGACAAAGAAATTTCAATGACTAATTCATAATTTACCTGCGATTGATAGCTAAAAACTATTGGTCACAAATCGCCTTTTTATATGTTTGGGACACAAAGAGACACAAGGGGACGGTCCTTTTGATTCACCGGTTATGAAGATCTCGTTACGATTCAGACCTACCTGAAACTCGAGGCATTTTTCGCTTTTTTTCACGAAAAACCCGAGTTGAACGAAGATCTTTTTGAGTTACCGTCGGGAGAATATGTATAGTATCATGTCGTTTGCACGGTGTGCTATAATGTAAAAGACAGAAAAAAAAGAAATCTGCAGTCTGAGGTAACAGTTGAAAAAAATGAGAGAAGAAATGAGAAAAGACTTAGGAAATAATAGCAGCACGAAAAAATCGCCGAAGGGGCAGAACTCTGAAAAAAAACAGTCTGTCCGCAAACAGGATTATAGCCGGAAGCAGGCATCGGCCGGACATAATAATGATGCAAAAAAAGCATCAATGAAAAATGGCGAGGAGAAGAAAACAGCTCCTTCAAAGAAAAAAAGATCCCGATGCGGTGTATCCGGACTCTGCGGCGGATGTTCAATGATCAATATGCCCTATGACGAGCAGATCAGGGGCAAGCAGAAGGTCCTCGATGACCTAATCGGAGAATTTGTTATTCCCGACAAGTTCATCCGCATGAAGGCGCCGGATCATTACCGTTACAAAGTGACCTCTATTTTTGCACCCGACAGAAAAGGAAAGCCTGCCTGCGGCATCTACAAGGAAGGTACACACGAGGTGATACCTGTCAAGTCCTGTCTGATCGAGAACATCCAGGCGGACCGGATCATCCAGACGATCTTCTCCCTTCTGCCGTCTTTCCGGATCCATGTCTATGATGAAGATATGGACATCGGTCTGCTTCGCTATGTGCAGGTCAGGGTCGCCCGCGCCACAAAGGAGATCATGGTGACACTGGTTCTGACGGATCCGGTGCTTCCCTCCCGCAATACCTTTGTGCGGGAACTGACCAAGCGCCATCCCGAGATCACCACGATCATTCTCAATGTCAATGACAGGAACACGACCATGGTCCTGGGAAACCGGGAGACAGTGATCTACGGAAAGGGTTATATTGAGGATGTCCTCTGCGGAAAGCGCTTTCGCATCTCCTCCCGTTCCTTCTACCAGGTCAATCCCCTTATGACAGAGAAGCTTTACAACATCGCCATTGACGCCGCGGCTCTGACCGGAAAGGAGACTGTGCTCGACACTTACTGCGGCATCGGTACAATCGGCATCATTGCTGCGTCTCATGCCCGCCATGTCGTCGGCGTGGAGCTGAACAGCGAGGCAGTCCGTGACGCCCAGGAAAACATCAGGATGAACAGTCTCGACAATATCGAAATCCTGCAAGGCGATGCCACAGAGTTCATGATCGAAATGGCGCAGAACGGGACAAAGGCGGATGTCATCTTCATGGATCCGCCCCGGAGCGGCTCCACAGAGGAATTTATGCGTGCTGCCTGTGACATCGGTCCCAAAAAGATCGTCTACATTTCCTGCAGCCCCTGGTCGCTGCAGCGGGATCTGGAGTTCTTTACAGAGAATGGGTATGAGGCCAGGATGGCCATCCCTGTTGATATGTTCCCCTATACGGGAGGTATCGAGACTGTGGTACTACTGACACATACTAAATAAGATGGGGCTGAAAAGCCTTTAAATTCAAGGGGTTCCCGCCACTCGGGCAGTTACTGCACCGGGTGACGGGGGCCCTTTTTTAGTGTCTGTGGGAACATATCCAGGGACCGGTTTTTGAGGGTTGTGGCTACGAGTCTGCTATTTGGCCAAACGAGAAAACGATTTTACTTTTATGGCAGGTCGAGGAAATGATTTTACTATTCAGAATGAGGTGAGATTAATATACTATTAATAAAGCGGTCGAGAGATTAATTGGCCAGAGCTGGAAGAATAAGTTTATATTGAGCGGCAAATCGATATTTGCAGGTATCTAATATGCATGAAATAAAAAATGACGCTTTCTATGATTTTATAAGACCGTATGATTCGGATATAGAATACCATTTTGCAGGTGAGGTTGACTATCATCTTTTAAAAAGCGATAAGCCTTATGAAGGCCTGCAATCTCACAGGGAGGCCTTGATAGTTGTATTTGAGCACCTGGTAGAAAACAGTATAGAGGATCTGAAAGGCATTAGAGAAAGATGCGGCGATGACATAGCGGATCAGCTGTCCCCGTTGGTATATGATATCGATAAGGCTCGACCAACTCCAGTGAATCCAAATGTTTTTTTCTATTGTCCGAATATTGTAAAGATCGATTATTATGGCAATGTCTATTATGATGCTGAATGGAGCCCTAACGATGAAAACTTTGGTACGATGGTTCCCTACTGGTACGCACTGATGGAACCTGTACATGGTAGAAGAAACAAGCCTGAGGACTTTCATAAAGTGAATGAGGCTCTTTTTCCAAAAGGTACAGATAAGCTTGACATATATGAATGGACAACTGACTGGTCGGATTTGTTTGACGCTGGACACGAATGGTACGGCGCATGCTGCTGGAGCATTTATGACAAGAGCATGAACAGATATGTAGTGATGCTCGTATCGGCAACAGACTGATAAATATCAGTTTTTCGAACTGTTGTGGATTCGGTCTGGACGCAATGATCCATGCCGACAGTAACAGTTCCGAAGGAGATGTTACTGTCGCGGCATTCGCCGTATACAGCCAGCCCGTCAACTGCTCTTTCATGAGCAGGCTCCCGACGAGCATTCGAGCGGCCTGTCCGTGAGTATATCTCTCCGGTTCACGTTGATGAATTTGTGGATTCATTCGAGCGGCATGGTCGGAAAAGATGAATATACCCGGATTATTTCGAATACAGATAGAGACATCCATCACACAAGCCCTCCATTGAGGGCGCCTCTTTTGTGTTGACAGGTTGGTATTGCTCTCTTGATTGTGTTATAAATAAAAAAGGCGGAGGGTGGATACGTATGAAGCCTGATGTAATTGTATAGCTGATTTTTTGAGGCCAGGTGAAGGGTATGGAATACAAAAAGATGTCAATTGAAGAAAAAACGAAACGGATCATCGAAGATATCCAACAGGAAAAAGGATGTAATCCTGTCCGTATTTTTAAAAGCATGGCGCAGAAAGAATATATCAGCATCCACGGACCGGAGCATCATATCCTTGAC
>CACZFF010000072.1 GCA_902780385.1 uncultured Lachnospiraceae bacterium | reverse complement strand
CTGGAGAGCGGGATGCGCTCAAACTGGCTGTGGCCGATGATGATGGCATCATAATCCCCTGTCGCGATCCGGCTGCAGAACTTTTTCCGGTTGGCAGGCTCAAAGTCCTTTTTTGTTGCGACAAGGATATTTGCCGCCGGGTACAGGCGCAGGAAGTCTGCGCCCCACTGCTCCGTCAGGTGATTGGGCACGACATAGAGGCATTTCTGGGCGAGGCCAAGCCTCTTGGACTCCATACCGGCGGCGACCATCTGGTAGGTCTTGCCGGCACCTACACAGTGGGCAAGAAGGGTATTGTCCCCGTAGAGGATATGGGCGACCGCGTTTTTCTGGTGCTGCATGAGGGTGATCTCAGGCGTCATGCCCACAAAGCGGATATGGCTGCCATCGTACTCCCGGGGACGCACGCTGTTATAAATCTCGTTATATTTGGCAACAAGGTCTTCTCTACGTTCCATATCCTGGAAGATCCAGTCGCGGAAGGTGTCCCGGATCAGTTCCTGTTTCTGCTGGGCCAGCATGGTCTCCTTGCGGTTGAGAACACGCCGCTCGGAGCCGTTTTCGTCCCGGATGCTATCGTAGATCTTGGTATCCCGCAGGTTCAGGGCATCCTCCAGAAGCCTGTAGCCGTTAACACGGGATGTTCCAAAAGCATTCCGGACAATGGTATTCCCCAGATCACGGGTCTTGCCGGTCACCTGCCACTGGCCGGTGATGGCGGCATATTTGACCGAGATCTCGCTGCCCAGGAAGTACCTCGGGGTGTGGAAGGTCTCCCCCATAAACTGCGTGATGTAGGCAGGGTCGATCCAGGTCGCGCCGAGCCTCACTTCGATTTCGGAGGCATCCAGCTGCCTGGGCTGAACCTTTTCCAGGGCTTCCGCATTCACAGAAAAGCGTGGATTTGTTTCTGCGGCAGCCTTCGCTGTTCTCAGCTTCTCACGGACGTTGCCCGACAGGTATTCGTCCGAGGTTTCCCAGTTCCCGTTCGAGGGGTTTTCAAAGATAATGCCTTCCAGGTCCCGGATGATCTCATCCCTGTCCTTGCCGCAGAGCTGTTCCATGTAGGCGAGATCCACCCTGGCTTTTTCCCCGATGGAGACAGCCAGAGCCTCACTCGCAGTATCCACGGAAGTGACCGGCACAGCCCGGCGGATCGTCCTCTTGGTGAAAATATCCGCCTTCCGCTCCAGCTCCCCATGTTCATCCAGGATCTCGAGGGAGCACAGGAGACAGTAAGAGGAATCCTGGGAAAAAGCCCGCTTGTTCGCCGTGCTGCTGATCAGGCCGAATCGTTCCTGAAAGCGGTCATAGTCTGTGCTCAGCTTTTCCTGCAGTGCATGGATGGACGCGTCGTCCGCGTCCTCCATCTGCAGATCAAGGAGGCGGCGGGTCGTATCACGCAGGCCGATCATCCCGCGCACCCGGTCCGCTGTCACTGCCGGCAGGTCAACAGGATCCATCCGGGAGTTCTCACGGAAATAGATCCTGCCATTTACCTCCGTAAAAGAATAGTTCCGGACGGTCGGGTCTGCCGGGATGCTCTCTGTGGACTCCTGAATAAGGTCGTCATCGGTGATCTCGGCTTCCGTGATGCTGCCTTCGATCCTGCCAAGGGCCTCCCGCAGACTGGTTTCCAGGTCTCTGTCCTCAAAGGGCAGGACCGTTGTTTCCTCCTGGCCGAACTGGTTGGTTTTCTGTTCCAGCTGCCCCAGGACCATCTCCGGATGCAGGGCAAAGTAGGTGTTGATCTCATGACCGTCCGGCGTCTGGGAAAGATGTGTCCATTCCGGCATCTCCAGGACTGCCCGGTCCCTTTTCTGGAAAAAGAGGATGTCAGCCACAACATTCGTGCCGGCATTTCGCCGGAATGCATTGTTGGGAAGGCGGACGGCTCCCAGGAGGTCTGCCCGCGCGGCGATATACCGGCGGACCGATTCTCCGCGCTTGTCCATGGTGCCGCTGGAGGTGATCACCGCCACAACACCTCCGGGGCGCACCAGGTCCAGGGACTTGGCAATGAAATAATCATGGATCAGGAAATTCTGGCGGTCGTATCGGCGGTCGGCCAGCTTATAGTTCCCAAATGGAACGTTCCCGATGACGGCATCGAAGAAGCTGTCCGGAAACTGTGTCTCCTCAAAGCCCTGGGCTGCGATGGGATTCTTCTGGTAAAGCTGCCTCGCGATCCCTGCGGAGATCCCGTCCAGTTCTACCCCGTACATCCGGATGTCCTGCATGCTGTCCGGAACCATGCCCATAAAATTGCCGATGCCGCAGGAAGGCTCAAGCACGTTGCCGCCCGTAAGGCCCATCCTCTCCAACGTCTCATACATGCTCCGGATCACCATGGGCGGAGTGTAGAAGGCATTCAGAGTCGAAGCCCTCGCCGCGCGGTATTCCTCCTCTGTGAGTATTTCCTTGAGTTCCGCATACTCGGCTGACCACGAAGTATTGTTCTCATCAAAAGCCTGGGGAAGGCCGCCCCAGCCGACATAACCGGAAAGAACCTCTTGGTCCGTGGGCGTTGCCTGTGCGTTTTCCGCCTGCAGCCTTTTCAGGATGCGGATCGCCTCCAGGTTGGCCCGGAACTTTTCTTTTGGGGAACCTGCGCCGAGGTCATCGTCGGTGATCCGGTAATTGATGGGGTCGGAGGCAGCGAAAGGCGTCTGCGGGACTGCGGTTTCTGTAGATTCTGCAGATTCCTCGATGGGTATTATGGCATCTGCGGGTACATCGATGATTTCCCCGCCGACAGTTTCTATGATGTCATCGATAACTTCGCCGCTGGATGTATCTATGACATCACCTGTGAGGGTTTCAGTGGCTTCAAGAGTTTCAGCCTGGCTGGAACTTTCTTCCGGAGCCGCAGGCAGCACATCGACGGCATCTGCATCCGCCTGGAATTCTTCTGGCAGGTCTTCTTCACGGATCTGGACAAAGCCATTCCCGTCCCCGCCCGGTTCTGCCTCCCATCCATTTACCAGGCTGAACAGGGACATCTGCTCAGCTCTTCCAAGCACATCCGCCTGGGTTTCCACCTTTTGCGGGAAGATCGTATAGAGTCCCTCCGCGTACTGGTGGAGGGTAGTGAGGATCGCGGACCGCTGTTTGTAACGGTCTTCGGTGGCAGGAAGGGCAGTCAGAACTTCATCCATGCGGGCAAGCATTTCTTCCAGGCCGCCTTCCTTTTCCATGCCTGCATAAACCGCATCCCTGATATGGTACAGGTCGGTTTCCTCCGGCCATGGCCGTACAATCTCCTCCGGAAGGCGGCTGTAGAAAGATACGATCTCAGAAGCCATCTGCCTGCGCTCATAAGCAGGCATTTTTGCATAATCCGAGGCCTTCAGGTATTCATTCCTGTCCAGGAGGTGCTCGATCCGCTGCTCGACCTGGTTCCAGCGCAGTGTGACTTTGCTTGCGGGATCAGTGATATCTCCCCTTGTCAGGGTAAGTCCTTTTCCGTTGTAGTCCGCAAATGAATCATCCGCTCCGGAAAGGGCATGGCTCTGCCCGCCGGTCCCGTAGCGTTCGCGCAGGAAATCTGTCCTTTCTTTCCTGTCCTCGTGGTTCAGGAAGAAAGAGTAGATCGCAAGCCGGCCGTCCTCATAGACGGCATGGTTGGAAAGGAAGCTGTCGATCTCATCCTGGGTGATGAAAGTAGGCAGATCCGTTTCCCATGTGAAGCCCTCCCTGGCAGCATAGGGGGCAGCATCCTGCCTGAGCTTACGAAACTGTGCAGCGACAAGGTCTGGTTTGTAGAAGTTGAACCGCATGACTCCAGGATTTTCTTTATAGGCCAGTGCAAGACCATCCAGGCGGTCGCACAGGTCTTCCAGAAAGGCAGGATCTGCCAGGCGGGAAGCCACGTTTTTTTCAACATCCTGGAAACCGCCCCGGAAGATAGAAGAGTCTTCAAACACGATTTCGCTGACTCCGTCCGCGAGGTCCCTTTCCATGTAGGCGAGCACGCGGGCGTGCTCCAGCATGGCATTGTCCCTGGCAGCGTCCAGAACAGCCTGCGGTGCATACTCGCCCTGCCGCAGCAGTTCTCCGATCCTTCCGGCGACATCTTCCCAGGACAGGAAAGCCTTGTTCATGAGGTTGTCTTTTACAGTGTGGCCCTCCGCGACCTGTAGACCCAGTTCATCGAACCAGAGGGAGTACTCCTTGCCGCCGATCACAATGCCTTTGCCGCCTTCCCGGTATTCCTTTTTCAGAAAGCTGATATGGTCTTCCATGGACCGTCCAGGATCTGCCATGTAGTCGTAGATGATCCGGAGCTGGCTCCGCTCCTGGTTGCTGCCGGTCCGCAGGATGGTATCAATCACATCTGCCTCGATGGGGATCTCCCCCGCATAGAGGGCTGCCTGGCGCTCCTCGATCGCACGGATCTGTGCAGGGACAGAAGGAAGTTCCGACAACGACAAAGCGGAGGCCATCTCGGCCTCCGCTTCGGTCATAGGATCATCTTCAATTTCTGTACTGTCTGTCAGCTGTACACCAACTCCTCCAAGACGGTCTCCTCGGCGATCAGGTTCAGCTTGTTCATGTGCTGCACCCAGCCCATCTGGTCCTGTGCTTTGTCGGGCGCCGGATGTTTCATCAGGAGCTGGTTCACGATCTCGTCCAGCCTCGCTTCCGCGTCCCGGTCCACCTGTCTCAGGTGCTCCTCCAGCTTCCCTGTTATCAGCAGGCCCGAATAATGCACGCCCCTGTGTTCCTTCAGGTAGGCCTTCCTCAGCCTCCCGTATTTCCCAATCGGCTCTTCTGATCCTTCCGCCATGTTCCCGATCACCAGATTCGGGAACAGGTAATCGCCGTTCCTGTGATATGTCAGTTCCATTTACACGCCCTCCTTCTTCCCTGGCTTCTACTTCAGCTGCTTCCCGTGACGGTGTGTTTAACGAAGTATACTCTTGTACTGCCTGATTCTCAACCTCTTTTTTTGTACTTTCCAGGATCTCTTTTTCCATGTCTTCCAGAATGAATCTGCGGACTGTCCTGCCGATATCCATAAGGACCGGCTCGGCCATCTGATGGGTACCTTCGCCAAGTACGTTCAGGACCTGCAGCCTGTTGTAATCCGTGATCCCCGCAAAATCTGCCTCGTCGAGGATAAGTGTCGCATCCAGGCCGCACCGGGTCGCCAGAGTATAGAGCGTGCTGCTATAGAGGATGTATTCCAGCTCCGCCTTCACTGTTTCCGGAGGGAGGCCTTCCAGATAGCTGCCTGCAGACTGATCCAGGGCTTCCCGCCAAAGGTCATCTATCCCTTCCTGCGCTGACCTCGATGCAATTTCCTGCAAGGTTTCCAGCAGATCAATGGGAATTCGATCCTCCAAGCCGTATGTCTCCACCAGATGATCGACCATACGATCCCTGTATTCTTCCTCCAGGTTCCATAAAAACGGCGTCCTTCCTCCCCGGACCATGTGCGTGTCGCGGATATCAAAGACATACCGAAGCCTGGGCTGATCTCCACGCTCATCAATAAGGGCTATTCCTCTTGCTCCCCGGTTGACCCAGCGGTTCATGCTCCGGTTCCAGACATCCAGCTCGGCACAGGCAAAAGCATCAGGCCGCTGGGCATGGATCAGAAGTGCGTCCCGGAAGGGATACCGGTACAGCCTCGCCGCCGTGTCCAGGTAATTCATCCAGTCTTTGGGCGAGGCACTTGCCCGCCGGGCAGTCTCCTCCAGAAGGGTCATTATTTCGTTGATTTTTGCCATCCTTCTTTATTTTCCTCCACTAAAAAAAGCCCCGCGGGCACAGGGGAAACTGTGCCGACGGGGCTTGAATGATTCATCATTATTAATCATATTGTAATATTCGTTGTTTTTCCTTTATTACATTGTGCGTGACGGGCTATCGTTATAATTATTGATATCCTATAGTTATATCATACTCCGATTTTTATACGTCCGAAAAGTCTATTGAGTCCATCCAGGACTGACTGTAAGTCCAGCTAATGCACCACGGAGGTCAATTTCCTTTCCAGTTATTGTATCTTTCCCTGTCCAAGTGCGACTGTCTATCTCATACCATCCCAGAGTCGCATTATGGGTCTCATGAGATTCATAAACATGGACACTTATTTTTCCCTTATATCCATACTCTCCCCCATACCACCATGTAGTGCTTTTGGCTTCCTCTTCAATGCTCTTATCACCAGGGACAATCTCCACGACTAATGGAACATGTACTTCATACTTCCGACCTTCCTTATACATCAATGTTGTTGCAGTTATTGCTGCTTGGACTTCATAGAAAGTGTAAGTATTTTCTGTAACTCCTTCCAAGGCGGCTTTTTCTTCATTCGAAAGTGTCTTCTCTTCAGAACTGAACCCGCAAAGAAGCAAAATTGTTACTGTAAGAATACACACGGTGGACAATATCTTCTGGCTTCGCTTCATAATAATACCTCCTGCAAAGAGTTCTGTTACTAAAGTTTGACTTACTGGCACTCTCCTGAGGGCAAATTAAGTCTCCCTTTTCCCTGATGTCCTTGCACCACTGTTTTACCACTATTTCTCCAAGCAGTGCTTATTTTATATCACGCAAAAACACATACACAGGTTACACACCTGCTTCCATTATTCAGCCAGATTTCTTATACTGTTTTATCCTAAGAGAGCCTACATGTATTAGTTGTTGATTGTTTATTTTAAGTAACTGCTGTTTCTTATTCCCCGCATATGATTCATTCCCACCGGCTCTTCATCTTCTTTTTCCCCTTTTTATCACGCTTAGGGAATTCCAGGGAGTATTCGGGCTTGTCGTCAAGGATCTCCATGACCAGCTTTGCGGAGAAGTATTTGTCCTTCTTCGCGGAATAGAGGTTATCGACCTTCACTTCGCCATTTATGAGGAGCTGCGCGGCCATATCGTCATCAACCTGTTTTTTCATGGAGCGGAGGAAAGCCAGGTCTTTCCAGATGACAAAACGGCAGTCCTGGTTGGAGCAGAAATAGCTTTTGCTGCCGATCAATACCGGGTTTCCGCAAATCGGGCATGTACCGACTTCCTCAAAGTGTTTCAGACAA
>CACZFF010000071.1 GCA_902780385.1 uncultured Lachnospiraceae bacterium | reverse complement strand
CATAAACATTTGTAAGACTAAACTCCACCCCCTTATTTGGAAAAAGTAAATTCCACGGAACGGATGTTCCGGGTGGAATTTAATTTTGCAATTGAAGTTTTTTGTTTCTCAAAACAACTCTGTGTTTAAGCGTCTTGCATGATTTTCAATACAATCATATAATGAAAAGGCGAAAACTGTTTTTGAAAACTATGTGCAGGCGATTTTTACTTTGTTTTAACTGCTTTGTGTTGACTTAGTAAATGATTTTTCTGCCTGCAAAGTTTTTTTAACAGTTTTTTTAGACAAAATCAATCTGAAAAGGACAGGAAAATGAAAATCATCACAAACACCGCTTCCCTGTTTACACAGGAGGAGGGCAGGCAGCTGGGCATATCAATTATTCCCGTAACTGTCTCTCTTGGTGGAAAATCTTTACGCGATTACATTGATATCAGTCCGGATGAATATGTAAAGCTTCTCTACGGCGATGAAATGCCGGTCTCCTCTCAGCCTTCTGTCGGAGATATGATGGACCAGCTCGAGAATATAGACGAAGAGGCAATTATGCTGACCGTCGCGGACGGGCTCTCGGGAGAATACAGCACTGCGATGGGACTGCGAAGCAGTCTGCCCAACAAAGACAATATATATATCATCAACTCACGCTCTCTGGCAGGTCCTCTGCGCTATATGGCCCGCAAAGCCGCAAAGCTCAAGGACCAGGGCCTCTCCGCCGCAGAGATTGCTGCCCAGATGCAGTTGTGCGCGCAGTCGACGATCTCCTATGTCATTCCCGCTGACTTCAACTATCTGCGCAAGAGCGGGAGGATCAATAACCTGACTTCCAGAATCGGCGGTGCACTGCACCTTCTGCCGGTACTGACACAGTCCGAGGACCGCAGGCGGATTTCTCTCATGACTGTGTGCAGGACCTGGAAGGCTGCTGTCGGCACGATCATCTCCAGCCTGAAGGATACGGGTGTTGACGAACGCTGTCTGCTCAGTGTTGCCTATGCAGAGACAAAGGACCTCGCGGCAAAGGTACGCCGGCAGATTGCCGAGAGCTTTCCCAATGTAGAAACAGAACTTCTGCAGCTCTCTCCTTCGCTGATCACCCACGGAGGTCCGGGCTGTGTTGTCGTGCAGATGGTGCGCAAATAATCTGCTTCTGAAAACCATGACAGACCATTGCAGCAGTCACAGTAAGCCGTCTGCATATTTTGTATAACAGGAGAAAGAAAATGAAACTTATACTCATTTTGGTCCTGGGCTATCTGGTCGGATCGGTCCCCTTCGCCCTTGTCGTCGGCAAAGTATTTTACAATACGGATGTCAGACAGCACGGGAGCGGCAATCTGGGCGGCAGCAATACAGGGCGTGTGCTGGGCAAAAAGGCCGGCCTAGCGACGATGGCCGGTGATCTTCTGAAGGTAACTTTTGTCATGCTGATTGCAAAGCTGCTAGGAGCAGATGACAGCGTCATGGCTCTGGGCGCACTCGCCGCCGCAATCGGCCATTGCTTCCCTGTCTTTGCAAAATTCAAGGGCGGAAAGGCTGTGGCGACCATGTACGGCTATCTGTTCGGCCTGTTTGCAGTTGCCGGAAGGAGTCCCCTGTACTTTTTCCTTCCCTTGGTCGTTTTTCTCATCATACTCGTCCTGGGAAGGATCGTGTCGCTCTCAAGCATGATCTCCGCAGTTGTGATCTCATTGTATATCTGCATGCAGCCAGAGCTCCCTGTTGTCAAAATCGTCCAGGTCGTCTTTGCCGTCCTGATCATCGTCAGGCACCACGCAAACATTAAGCGAATTATCAACCACAATGAAAATACGATTTCCTGGCTCCCCAAGTGAAAAAAATAATGCCGATGCATGATATGAGTTGCCCATTTGTCGGGCAGCCTATGATATTTTGACCTCAGAGGTTTGGGCCGCAGGACGACCCTGACCCTGCTGATCCCATCGTAAAAAAGAAAAGATCCGGCTCCCGCTTGATATAAGAGGGATACGGATCTTTTTTTATAATAATGTCTTTTTATGGTCGCTTGGCAAGGATTCCCGGCGGTTCAATCTCCTGGAAGCTGACTAATCTGACTGATCCTGTATCAGTACCGCCCCGGTGCTGAGCCGCATCCAGTGGAAATGGTATCAAAGTCCCTTCGGCTATAGACTACAGAGGCAGGTAGGCAGCAAGCACTGCCAGGAGCACGGCAGGCAGCATGTTGGCGACACGGACTTTTTTGCCCCAGACAAGGTTGACTCCGACACAGAAAATCAGGATGGATCCGACCAGGGAGAGGTTGGCAATGGCGGCCTCTGTCATAAATGGTGCGATCAGGGTCGACAGCAGGGTGATGCCTCCCTCAAAGAAAAAGATGGGGATCGCGGAAAAAGCACAGCCCTTGCCCATGGAGGACGTCATGACCATAATGATGATAAAGTCGAGCACAGATTTTACTGCCAGGGTCGAGTAGTCCCCCATGACGCCGTCCTGGATGGCGCCGACGATGGCCATGGCGCCGATGCAGACGGTGAGGGAGCTGGTCACGAAAGCGTCCACAAACCGCGCGTCTTTGGCATTGCCGGTTTTGATCTTGAGCCAGGCGCCAAAACGTTCAAAGCCGTCCTCAATCCTCAAAAGCTCTCCGATGACTGTTCCTATGGCAAGGCACAAGACAATAAACATGGATCGTCCGCTGCTGATGGAAGCCGCCTTTCCGGCCTCATCCATCGTAATCTGCAGCATGCCTTCCATGGTGCCCGCAATTGCGATAAAAAGTACGCTGATACCGCAGACCTTGCAGATCGCGTCCTGTTGTTCTTCTTTAAAAAGGCGGCCTGCAAAGTGTCCTGCTATTCCGCCCGCGACTACTGCCGCTGTATTGATCAATGTTCCTGTTCCGGGCATCTATCTCCTATCTCCTATCATCATAATATTAATGGCACAGTGCATTAGTATAGCACTTTTATCAAAAGAATCCAGCATTCAGATTTAATGTGAACAAACTGTGTATTTTAAAAAAATGCAGGTCATTTCCCTGTATTTCTAAGTTTCATTTAGGGTTCATGTTGTAAAACAGAATCATGAACTGACAAAAACCTGCTTCCAAAAAGCAGAGCACCCGTGAAATACACAGAACTTTACGGGTGAAGAAACAATATTTTCAAAAGAATCCTGAAGAATTGTCCTGAAGAATTGTCCTGAAGAATTGTCCTGAAAACGGTTACTGAAGAATGTTTCTGAAGTATGTTTCTGAAGAATGTTTCTGAAAAAGGATTCTGAAGAAAATTCCGGAGAAAACTCCTGAAGAGAAAAAGAAAGAGAAAAGAAAGGAGCTGCTATGAGAAATACAAGGCTTATGACCGTTTCAATCTGCGCTGTTCTGCTGGGTGCCATGACCGCATTCCACGTATATGGAGAGACATCTTCCTCTTCCTCAGCCGCAGAGACCGCTTCGATCACTTCCGCCGCAGAGGTATCTGTCTCAGAAGAGGTACAGGAAGTGACAGAATCCGATGATGAAACAGCTGTCTACAAGGTGACAGGAACCGGCAGTTCCGCCGCATCCGGCAGCAGCGCGCTGGACACAACTGACCTGTTTTCGGACCGGGATCTTGCACAGACAGCAGATCTGACCGGCTCGGAAAAGATCAGCGTCAGCGATGGACAAACCTACACGATCAGTAAAGAAGGTGTCTATGTGATCACAGGGACCGCCGCCAATGCCCAGATCCTGGTCAAGGCCGGAGATGAGGATAAGGTTCAGCTGGTTCTCGACGGTGTTACGGTCACCAATGAAAGCACCCCCTTTATCTATGTGCAGAACGCGGACAAGGTCTTTGTCACAACGACAGATTCCGAAAATACACTTACTGTCTCGGGCGCATTTACAGCTGACGGTGATACAAATACAGATGCTGTGATCTTCTCCAGAGACGACATAGTCGTAAACGGCATCGGAACACTGAATATTGACTCCTCCGATAATGGCATCAGCAGTAAGGATGATCTCAAGGTCACCGGCGGCACTCTGAATATCAGCTGTACATCGGACGCTCTCGAGGCCAATGACTCTATTCTGATCGCAGACGGTACGATCAATATCAAGACTGACAAGGATGGCCTGCATGCCGAAAATGATGAGGACAGTACTGTCGGATACATCTACATAGCGGGCGGCACGATCACCATCGATGCGGGCGACGATGCGATCCATGCGACAACCATCGCGCAGGTGGACGGCGGCACGATCAGCCTGACAGGAGCCGAAGGTATCGAGGGAACTTATATCCAGATCAATGACGGCGAGATCACCATCGCAGCCTCCGATGACGGTATCAATGCCGGACAGAAATCCAATATCACAACCCCTGCCGTGGAAGTCAACGGCGGCAAGATCACCATCGCGATGGGCTCCGGCGACACTGACGGAGTGGACTCCAACGGAAATATCATCCTGAACGGAGGTACGCTGGATATCACAGCCCAGAGTCCTTTCGATTACGACGGCACTGCCCAGAACAACGGCGCGACAATTATCGTGAACGGCAGCGAGACCGACACCATCACAAACCAGATGATGGGCGGTCACGGCGGCATGGGCGGTGAAATGGGAGGACATATGGGCGGCGGCCATGGCAGAATGAACGGAGGTTTCTGAAAAAACTCTGTCAAGAAAACAATGACCTGGAAAACAGGGACTGCCCGCACAGGAGTCTCTTGTGTAAGAATATCTCGTGTAAGAATATCAAGAATGCTGAAGTAAAAGCAGAAATAAAAAGCACCTGCCTCAATCATGATCGTGATAATCTGATCCGGCAGGTGCTTTTTCTGCTTTCTGTTTTCTTCTTTTTACTTTTTGCTTTTTGTTTTTGGGGTTTTATTAGTTTTTGGTTTTATTAGTTTTTTGGTTTTCTGCTTTTTTCTTTTTTACAGCTTTCTGATGCTTTTACAGTTTCTGTTTTCCGATTCCTTTATCTGCATGAAATGCATAGGGCTGTCAGCTCAGGGCTGAGTGTTGTCTGTCTCCTGTTTTTCCGCAGCAGCGGGCAGGGTAACCTGTGCTTCTTCGTTGACGAGAGTGAAGGAGACGCCTTTGTCAGGAGTATCCATCGTACCGTATTCTCCGTTATAATCCTCTTCCTTGATGACTTCTCCCGTCCTGCTGTGGCGGTCCATGTTTCCGTATTTGACTGCATCATATTCATATTCCGCAATGATCTTCAGGCCGGACCTGTCATCAGCTATACGGCAGATGGTATCTCCGCCTGACATAGCCCCGCCGCTGGCGTGGACGAGGAATGTGCTGTCGGGCTGGAGGAAAATGTCCACACGGTATGCGGGCGTGAGGTCTCCTGTAAAGAGAGATACTGCTTTGCTGCCGTCGAAGGTATACATGGCACGGACTGTCTTGCGTTCTCCGTCTCCCACGGCAATCACCAGTTCCTGAACACCGTCCGCGTTGTAATCATGCAGTCCGTACATTACTTCGCCCGGAACAGCATCTGTATACATGTCGAGGAACATCTCGTAGTTGATCCTCTCGTCATAAGCCGGTGCCTGACTGGCATCCGGTGAAGGTTCAGCATCCGGTGCGGACTCAGTATCCGCTTCCAGTCCGGCAACTGATGCAGCTTCGGCATCCGGTACTGGTTCAGCATCCGGTGTCGTTCCGGCATCCGGTGCCTGGGGGCTGTAGTATCCCTGGCTGAATAATTCCATGAAGGTTTCTCTGTCTACTTTGAGAACCTTTGCATAGGCGCGGACGATTTCAGTGTAGGCGGCCTCCATGGCAGGATTCAGTGCCGGGTCGGCAAGTTCCTGTGCCGGTGCTGCCGTGGCGGCTGTATCAGCTGTGCCGGCTATACCTGCTGTTCCGGCTGTGCCGGCTGCTTCAGCAGTATCGGCTATACCTGCTGTTCCGGCAACTTCAGTTGTATCAGCAGTGCCGGCCTTGTCTGTCGGTCCTGCCGGATCTGATCCTGTCTGTGTATCTGTATCAGAAGATGTGCCGGTATTCGAACCTGTCTCTGTACTCTTTTGTCCGCTTATGCCGGAGTGCTGATCTGTCTCCTGCCCGGACGGTGTTTCCGAAGCAATATCCGTTCCTTTATTTTCCTGCAGTCCTGTGTAACTCCCGGATGATCCCCCGTCACCTGCAGCACTGTGTCCATCGTTTTCTCCGGAAACACCCGTGCCGGTCCCGGCGGTCTGAGCTTCCTCCGGAGCTGCCTTGCCGACGCCTGTGATCTGTCCGGTGCCGGATGTAGAAACATCCTTGCCTTCTTTTGTCTCGTCCGAAATATCGCCCGTGACCCTGTTTTCCTTTGTGCTGTCCTTGTCACTGCTGTTTTCGGCTTTAGTTCCGTCCTTAGTTCCTTCTTTAGTACCGCCTGTCTTGGAAGTACCGGACTGCTGAGACTGAGACTGATCGGCTGTCTGGGTCTGGTTCTGTTTCTCCCTCATCGCGACATCCTGCAGCTGCCTGACAGTATTCCACAGGTTTTTGCTGCCGGATACAGTATAGTTGTCCTCTCCGCAGCAGAAAATGTCTTCTCCTTCAAAATAGAAGGAGACATAGGTGTCATTCCTGAGGCGGAAAGTGATGTGATGATAGCTGTCGGTGACACTCATGTCGGTCTTGTCTCCGACCGTGATATCCGCAAGCTGCCCGTAAATATTCCTGATTGTTTCCTGATCCGTCACTGTGACATCCGGGCGCGATCCTTCTTCATCGTAGAGGACGTTGCACTCAATGGGAATATCGCCGTTTTTCATATCCTCCCGGAGCTTTACGAATCCCTTTTCATTCTGGAAGTTTACTATGGAATTCTCCGAGACCGCGGGTTCGGACTTCTGCGAGCCTCCCTGCTGTGAGCCGCTTTGCTGGGTCACGGTCTGGTTCTGCGTTGAAGCCGGTTCCTTTGAGGACCCTTTCCCTCCGAAACCGCACGCAGTGAGCATGCACACTGTGAGAGCCGCTGTGATCAGAATCTTACCGTTTTTTCTTTTTTTACCTGAATATTTTTTTCCTTTTCCGTTTACAAACATTGAAAATCACCTCGCTGCTGTGATCGTATTCACAGTATTATAAGCAAATTGTTATTTCCGTCTCTCTGTTTTTCGTTTTTTTGCAGAGTTTATATAGAGAAGGCAGTTCCTCTGCGATCCTCTCCAGATTATTTCTCTACAATTATACTGTAGAAATATCTTTATCACCAGTTACAGAAGACGGGCTTTTTTGCAGCGAGATTTTTCGTTACTGTACACGCCCTATCGAGGGCGTGTACAAGTAACGTTGCGAAAATCGCATTCCAATGCGCTGTGCGCGCGATTTTCGCCGTTTAACTCGGGT
>CACZFF010000070.1 GCA_902780385.1 uncultured Lachnospiraceae bacterium | reverse complement strand
TCCTGATATTGATCACCTCCCTTCAGGGAGGTTATTGTATCATATGTCGGGACATTTTCATTTGTGGTATAGTGGGACATTATCAAAAATGATTTATACCAGCCCAAATAATGATTCTGAAGGACTTGACACAGCCCTCAAATATCCATTATGCTATCGGGATTTACACTCCGGAAAAAATCAGACTGCCTCCGCCCGGATGATAAACATGGGGGTGGAAGAGAAATTGATTTTTTCCTCCCGGGACCATACTTTTTTCCAGAAGGACTCATCCGCCTCCGCCCGCAGCCCCAGCCGCCCCAGGAGGTCGAGATCCCATCCGGGTCTGCTGATGCGGGAAAGAGGGATACGGCGGGCGATGTCCTCCATGATATCGAAATTCTCTCCGATGTTTGCGTCATGAATACCTTCTGCAGCGGCCCTGACCCTGTCGGCCTCGTAAGCGGAGAGCGCCTCCGTGTCGAAAAGATAGGAATACCAGTTGGCGTCGAAATTGAGCAGGAGTCCGCCCGGGCCAAGGACACGGGACCACTCCGTATAGGCCTTGTCGGGATGGGGCAGGTTCCAGGTCAGATTGCGGCTGACGATCACATCGAAAGAATCATCGGGGAAATTCAGCTCCTCCGCATTCATTTCCAGAAAGCGGATCTTTTCCGCAAGATTTCCGGCATTTCTCCTTGCCTCCTCCAGCATGGAAGG
The DNA here is from genome assembly GCA_902780385.1 of uncultured Lachnospiraceae bacterium. Taxonomy (GTDB): domain Bacteria; phylum Bacillota; class Clostridia; order Lachnospirales; family Lachnospiraceae; genus CAG-791. The sequence goes on along the minus strand of CACZFF010000070.1, from coordinate 6,728 downwards.
AGTCAGATCGACGGCCGTGACACTAAGCCCCATTTCACACAGGAGGATAGCAAAGAATCCGGGACCTGTCCCGACATCCAGCACGCGCAGTCCATGAAGGTCTTTCCCCGGAAAGTGACCTGCGATCTCTTTATACAGGCAGGATTTCCATTTTTCTCTCTGTGCAGTGGCAAGTTCTGTCTGGTTGATTTTGGAATAGCCGGCAGACCTGCCGGTCCAGTAATGTCTGTTTTCCGAGAGGATCGTTGAAAGAGGCATTGGACCACCTTTTCCTTCCTGTGCCTCCGGCCGTCAGGCCGGGGATTGCTTTTGTTTCCGTAAAATACACTACCATCCGGCATTCTTCTCCACAACCCGCAGGGGGGGATGTGAAAACGGCGAAAACCGGGTGACGCAGGAAAATGGTGATGTAAGGACGGCCTGGAATGCGGTTTTCGCAACGTTACTTGTACATGCCCCGATAGGGTGTGTACAACCATTGATCCAGACCCTTATCCCCCTGTGGGGCTTCCGATAGAAAAAACCTGCATTTAAAATAAAAAAGTAAAAATGCATCGGAGGATCTCCTTCCGTGTATATGAACGTTATGATTCCGGGCTTTTTTCGGTTAATGGAGAATACCTTGTATAAATATATAATTCAGCGGCTGCTTCAGCTGATTCCTGTGCTGATCGGCATCACATTTTTATCCTTTGCCATGATGCGCGTGGCAGGCAGTGACGCGATCACGGAGCTGTACGGGGACAAGGGGGCGGTCTCACAGGAAATCATCGATGCCAGACGGGCGGAGCTCGGCCTGGATCAGCCTTTTCTGACCCAGTATGTCACCTGGCTGGGCGGCATGGTCAGGGGTGATATGGGGACAAGCTATGTGTCCGGTCTTGATGTCGCGGAAACCTTTGCTTCCAAACTGCCGGCGACACTTCTTTTGACAGCTTTATCGATCCTGGCTTCGGTCCTGATCTCGATCCCGCTGGGGATCCTTGCAGCGGTCTTCCGGGGCCGGGCAGTTGATTACATACTGCGTTTTATCAGTTTTATCGGAAATTCCCTTCCGAACTTTTTTGTTGCCCTTCTTCTCATGCACCTTCTATCGATCAGACTCAGGCTCCTTCCGGTCCTCTCGGACGGTATTTCACTGCGCAGCGCCCTCATGCCGACCATGACCCTGGCCATTGCCATGTCTTCCAAATATATGCGCCAGGTCAGGGCGGCTGTTCTGGAGGAACTGCAGAAGGACTACGTGACCGGGGCAAAGGCCCGTGGAGTCCGCAGCCGGGTGACCCTGTGGAACAGTGTCATCCGTTCGTCCATGCTGACCATCATCACCCTTCTCGCACTCTCGATCGGGAATCTTCTGGGAGGCACCGCCATCATCGAGAGCATCTTCATGTGGGATGGTGTGGGCAAAATGGCTGTCGACGCGATCACCATGCGCGATTACCCCCTGATCCAGGCGTATGTTGTCTGGATGGCAGTCATCTATGTGCTGGTCAATCTTGTCACAGATCTTCTCTATCATCTGCTTGATCCCCGTATCCGACTGGGGGTGATCCGGGAATGAAACAGACTTTTTTCAGAAATCACGAAAATAGATCCAATCGTATCCTTCCTCAGGAAAAGAAAATTCAGGCCGGGATCAAGAAAGACAGGACAGGGTCCGCAAGAGCCAGGCTGGTCTTTTTCGGTCTGCTGGCCTTTCTTCTGTTATTGGGGTCCGTTTTCAGCGAGGCTCTGGCACCTTATGATCCCGATCTGCAGGATCTGACCATAGCCAAAGCGGCGCCCTCCGCAGCCCATCTTCTCGGCACTGACCGCTACGGGCGGGATATGCTCTCCCGCGTGATCGCCGGAAGTCGGGCGAGTATTTTCTCAACCCTGCTCCTGGTTGCCGTCATTACAGCCATCGGAACTTTGATTGGGGTGTTCTGCGGCTGGAACGGGAAACGCGCAGACGCAGTCCTCATGCGTATTTCCGACATTTTCCTTGCCTTCCCGGGACTGGTTTTTGCCATGGCTGTTGCCGGCCTGCTGGGGGGAGGTCTGCACAATGCCATCATCGCCCTGGCGGCGATCTCCTGGCCCAAATACGCGCGCATAGCGAGGAGCCAGACCCTGGCCCAGAGGGAGACCGCCTACCTGAAGGCGGCAAGACTGGCAGGAAGCGGTACAGTCAAGATCATCTTCGTACATCTGCTGCCCAATATCATGGGGCCGATTCTGGTCACATCCATGCTGGATATCGGCACTATGATGATGGAACTGGCAGGGCTGAGTTTTCTGGGACTGGGCGCAAAGCCTCCCACGGCGGAGTGGGGCAGTATGATGAGCGATGCAAGGAGCCTTATGACCACCGCTCCCTGGGTTGCTTTCTCACCGGGCGCTGCGATCTTTCTCTCCGTCATGGTATTTAATCTGCTGGGGGATACTGTCCGCGATTACGCAGATCCTAGGAGCAGAGATCTGTGAAAGGGTCTTAAAGTCAGCCAATCTGCGGGACTATGTATCAGATCTGCCGACTTTGGCAGCGGACACAGACAAATGATCCTGCATGCCGCTTTCGGGAAGCAGACGCAGACAGATGAATATGTATGCCGCTTCCGGGAAGCAGACGCAGACAGATGAATATGTATGCCGCTTTCGGGAGCGGACACAGCCAGATGATCATGTATGCCGCTTTCGGGAGCGGACACAGACAGATGAAAATGGTACTTCAGGATGAAAAAGCAAAGGAAATCACCAGATGGCGGAACTTCTCAGATATGAACAGGTTGAGATCAGCTACCGGGGACGTCCGGCTGTCCGGGACGTCAGTTTTACCCTCCATGAAGGAGAGATCCTCGGGATCGTGGGAGAAAGCGGATCCGGTAAGTCCACACTGATCCGCGCGGCAATGGGACTTCTGGGTCCCTCAGGCGCCGTCACCCGGGGGGATATTCTCTATCGGGGAAGGAGCCTCCCTACACTCACACAGGAAGAACTCCGCAGGATCAACGGTCCGGAACTCGGCATGATCTTTCAGAACGCGGGAGCGTCTTTTTGTCCCGTCCGCACGGTCGGCTCTCAGTTCTATGAGAGCGCGGCGGCTCACGGAAGGGTATCCAGACAGGACTTTACCGAACATGCTGTAGATCTGCTGGAGAAGATCGGTTTCGCGGACGGCAGGCGCATACTCAACAGTTACCCCTTTGAGCTTTCAGGCGGTATGCAGCAGAGAGTGGGAATCGCTGCGGCCATGCTCCTCAAACCCTCTGTTCTGCTGGCGGATGAGCCGACCTCGGCGCTGGATGTTTTTGTCCAGAAACAGGTCGTAGAGGAGATGCTCCTGCTGAGAAAGGAATTCGGTACAGCCATCATACTGGTGACCCACAACATCGGTGTCGTGGGTGCCATGGCGGATCATGTACTGGTTCTCAAGGACGGCGGGGCGGTGGAATTCGGCAGGACGCAGCAGGTCATGAATGCGCCGGAAAATGCCTATACAAAGAAACTGATGTCCGCCGTCCCCCGCCTGAAAAAACAGCGGGAAAACCGGACAGACGAAGGGATGATACATGCAGGGTGAAAAAAAAGGGCCGGTTCTGGAGGTCCGTGATCTGACAAAAATATTCAGCCGCAGGGGGCAGCCCTCTGTCACGGCAGTCGACCGCGTCAGTTTTTCCCTGATGCCGGGGGAATGTCTCGGGATCATCGGGGAGAGCGGCAGCGGCAAGAGTACGCTTGTCAATATGATTACGCGTCTGATCGACACGGACAGCGGGCAGATCTTCTTAAAAGGACGGGACATCACCCGCCTGCGCGGCAGGGCCCTCCGCAGTGTGTATTCGGAGCTGCAGATGGTCTTCCAGCAGCCGGCAGACTCTTTCGATCCCCGCCGTACCCTGGGGCACGGTATCGGGGAAAGCCTTCGCAACAGCGGCTGGTCATCTGCGGATGCCGCAGAGGAGATCGGAAAACTGCTGGAACGATGCGGCCTTGCTGCTGCATTCGCTGGGCGTTATCCCCACGAAGTCAGCGGGGGACAGTGCCAGCGCGCAGCCATCGCCAGGGCACTGGCCATCCGGCCCTCCATCCTCTTGTGCGATGAAGCGACATCAGCCCTGGATGTCACGGTCCAGCAGGAGATTTTGTCCCTGTTGCAAACCCTGCGCAGGCAGCAGGGAGAGGAATTCTCGATTTTATTCATCTGCCATGACATAGCGCTGGTCCAGCAGTTCTGTGACCGGGTGCTCGTGATGTATCAGGGAAGGATCGTAGAGGAAGGGATCCCGGATAATGTCATTCAAAATCCCTCGCACCCTTATACAAAGCGCCTGATCGACAGCATTCTCTGACATCGCAGAAAGATCGTCCCGTACGCATACCGCTTTAATGCGGGGCGGATGTTTTCAAATGCCGGGCAGGAAGTGACCGGAAACGCTTATTTATGCTTTAGATTATACAACTCGGTGTATTCGCGAAAAGCGCGTGAAAAACACCTGACGTTTCAGGCGGGTCTGTACAGAGATTATTCTTATGGATAAAAAAGACAACCTCAAGGACAAACCCAAAGAGCCGATCAAAGAGCGGATCTCCCGCTGCTGGTCCCTGCTCGCGGAAGGATTTGAGACCCGGCGTCTGCGGGAATATGAAAGTGAAAAAAGAGAACGCTGGCTGGCAGAATTCCGTAAGTACCTTCCCGCCGGCCGAAAGCTCAGGATCCTGGATGTCGGTACCGGTTTTTTCGATCGCAGCCGGGAAGCCGGCTGAAGCCTGAGCTGTGCAGATGGCAGTCATCGAAAAACAGTGATCTGGCTTTACGGAAGTATTGCCTGGTCCTATAACACATATACATGCTAATGGATGGAAAAATAATCGGTGGTTTGGTTATGCCTGAAAAACGGCAGGAAAAGGAGGAGTTATGAGAAAAAAACTATTTGAAAAGAGCATTTCCATCCTGACGGTCCTCTGCCTGACAGCCGGCCTGCTGGCGGGCTGCGGCGGATCTGCCTCTGGAGCAGGCAAGAGTGCGTCTTCCGGCGCCGGAGAAAACGGTACTGTATCTAAGGCGGAAAGCTCCGGCGGCTCTCAGGCAGCGTCCGCGGGCGGCAAGACCATGGTCATCGGCGACACGACTTTTAACGCCGAGAACTGGGAGGAGACAGTCGATCCCCATCGCACCTACAACGGCTGGGCCTGCATCCGATACGGGATCGGCGAGACACTGGTCCATTATACAGACAACATGGAGCTTGAGCCCTGGCTTGCAAAATCCTGGGAAAATGACGGTGATCTGACCTGGACCATCACACTGCAGGACAATGTGTCTTTTTCCAGCGGACGTCCTATGGACGGCGATGCGGTCAAGGAATGTCTGGAGCATCTGCTCGCAAATCATGACCGCGCTCCGGAAGATACCAAGATCAAGGAAATCCAGGCAGACGGTCAGACCCTGACCATCATTACCAGCGAGCCCAATCCGGCGCTGATGAACTACCTGGGCGATCCCTACGGCTGTATCATCGATGTGCAGGCATCCGATTTTGAAAAAGGGATCGTCGCGGGCACAGGTCCCTATGTGGTGACAGACATGCAGACGGATCATCACCTGACCCTGACCAAAAATGACAATTACTGGAATGGCACTCCCAAGATCGATACCCTGACCATCCGCACGCTTTCCGACGGCGACACACTGTCTGCCGCCCTTCTTGCAGGCGACATCGACGCCGCCTACGGTATGGCCTATGAATCCTATCCGAATTTTGAAAACAACGGCTTCCAGTTTTCTTCCATCCAGACATCCCGCGCCTTTTTTGCTTCCATGAACATGACAAGCCCGATCATCCAGGATCCGGCGGTCCGCAGGGCCGTTGCCATGGGGATCAACAAGGAAGGCTTTGTCTCGACACTGCTGGAAGGACACGGTGCCCCTGGCAACGGTGCTTTCCCCGACGGATTCAGTTCCTTCGGCGGAGAGAATGTAAAGGCAGAAAAATTTGATCCTGAAGGGGCAGCAAAGGTTCTGGAGGATGCCGGATGGAAGGATTCCGACGGCGACGGCATCCGTGAAAAGGACGGACAGAAGCTGACCATCCGCTGGCTTACCTACCCCAGCCGTCAGGAGCTTCCTCTTCTGGCCGAGTCCGCCCAGGCCTCTCTCAAGGATATCGGCATCGAGCTGGATATCAACTGCACGGCCAACCGGCGGGAATTCCTGGCCAAGATGGACAGCTGGGATATTTACGCCTCCGCCCTGGTCACGGCGCCTTCCGGAGACCCCCAGTACTTCTTTACCACCAGCTGCCTTCCCGGCATGAGCTACAATTTCGGCGCCTATGAAAACGAGCACGTCACCGAACTGATCAAAAAGATGGGCACGGAATTCGATCCTGCAGAGAGAGGGAAGCTTGCCATTGAACTGCAGCAGGCGATCCTGGACGACAATGCCTACGTATTCTGCTCCTTCCTGGAGATGAATATGATCTCCAGAACCGGCGTCACCGGCTACACGGCCCACGCCTGCGATTACTATCAGGTCACGGCAGACCTTGATATCGAATAACCGACATTAAAAATATTTGAAAAATCGCTACTGTACAGACCCACCTGAAACGCGAGGTGTTTTTCGCGCGTTTTTCGCGAAAAACCGGCGCTTCTGTAGCTTGGGTGGGTAAGTAAGCGCTGAATCATGCCCACCAGTAAAGTTGTGGTCTCGGTACGCCGCCCCTGCGTGAACCTCAGATGGA
>CACZFF010000069.1 GCA_902780385.1 uncultured Lachnospiraceae bacterium | reverse complement strand
TTTCAATTGGGATTCTTTATATGTACTGTCTCTTGAAGAATTCTTCGGCATAGTTTCAACTTCGGTATAGTCAGCGCTATGCCGAATTCGGCATAGTGCAGATGATTTTGACGTCTTCGCAAGAAGCCGTAAGTCAGCAGACCGCGTCATGGCATCTGTCAGCAGCTGGCTTGAGCGCAAGCTGTTCCTGCGGGTCAGTGCAACAAAGACAAATGTTGTCAGACCGATGAAGAGTGAATTTCTTGGGTTTGGCTTCTGGAAACAGAAGGACACATGGAAATGTAAACCGCTCAAGAGCAGGAAACTGAGACTGCGGGATAAAATCCGCGCGGTCACCTGCAGGCGTAAAGCGGCGGCTGTACCGCTAACAGTCACGGTCACAAATGTAAACCAGATACTGCGCGGCTGGATTAATTACTACGGTATAGGCAGTATGAAGGGTTACATGGCTGAGATTGGACAATGGGTCAGGCACAGGATTCGTGTAATCATGGTCAAACAGTGGAAGAAACCGGGGACTATCATTAAGAATCTTCGATGGTATTGCACTGTATTTGGCTTCCAGTTCGATGATGAGGCGCTTCATAAAGTCGCCAATTCGCGAAAAGGATTATACAGTCAGTGCAGTGGTGATGTCATAAACTACATCCTGAGTCCGAAAGTCCTTGGGATGAAATTAAAATGCAAGGGGAAAGTCACGGTTTATCCGGGACTTGTTGACCCCCTTGCATACTATCTCAATAAAATCCGATATTGATTTACAGTTGATGTAGCGCCGGATACGCGAACCGTACGTTCGGTGCAATGGGAGGGGCGGAGCCGTTCGGCTCCCCTCTACCCTATTCCCCCGTCTCATTGAAGCGCATTAGGAAAGCTCATGCGCAAAACAGCATTAAAGTCATCTTACTGAAGCTCTTGCGTAAAACAGCATTTGAGTCATCTTACTAAAGCTCTTGCGTAAAACAGCATTAAAGTCATCTTACTGAAGCTCTTGCGTAAAACAGCATTTGAGTCATCTCACTGAAGCTCATGGGCAAAACAGACTCTGTTCAGCCCCAGCAGCCTGGCAGCGCCCGCGGCACTGGTTCCGAAAAAGAGAACATCCTTTTCGGGCAGAATATAATCAACAATTGTTCCGTTGCACAAGGTGCTTCCGGTACACAGAATGACGTCTGCACTGCCGATTGCGCTCTGCATGGCAGCAGTACCATCCTCCACAGTGATTCCGAAACGGACCTGTCCGATATTCTTTGGGTTGAGATCCAGAACGCGGACCTGATAACCGCTTTTGCTCAGCATCTCCAGGAGAGCAGGCTGGTAGCCCACCAGAGTGATCTTCTTTGCGTCAGGACGGTGCACGCAAAGCCAGGCTTTCATCTTCTGAGCACAGAGCTCCGGACCTTCTGTCCGGCAGTGCACGGTTCCCACGCACATCCCCAGGGATTCCATCACCGCATTCATCACCGCGACAAAGAGGCCCCTGGCATGGGCATCGTGTGTGAGATCCATTTCCAGGATTTCGGAAAGCGTACCCGAAAAAGAAGCCGGAGCGTCTGTAAAAGCCTGACCGCGGCAGCCCCTGAACTCTGCCTGAATCATCACGTCTTTTCCTGTGAGAATAGGAAAGTCCTGCCGTCCGGGAGTTCCGATCGCCTCCTCGGGAGACAGAGAGCGGCAGGTGACTAAAACCGGTTCCTTCTCAATACCATTTGCCTTCAACACTTCGATGAAGCGCAATTTGAGTGTGGTGAACAGTTCTTCAGACGTCATTCTTTTCTCCTTTCAAAAATCCGACAGCACACAGATGAGCCGGGAAACAGGCTTTAGGCTGACGGTTTTTTTGTATTCCAGATCCAGTCATCTGCGATTTTCATTTCCCCAGTCACATAGCTTGTCAAGTACCTTCACAAGAGAGTGACCCCGCTCCGTCAGGGAGTATTCGACTTTCGGAGGAATCTGCGGATAGACGGTGCGGATGATGAGGTCATCTGCCACAAGCTCCTTAAGGTTCTGGCTGAGGGTCTTGTCCGTGATCTTTTTCAGATAACGCTGCATCTCGTTAAATCTGACAGGCTCATATTCCATCAGGCAGTAAAGAATGGCAGGTTTATATTTTCCTGAGATCAGAGACAGGGTATAACTGTATCCTGTGGAATAATAATCGGCATCTTCTATCTTTTGAAAATACATATGCTTACCTCAACGTAAGTACATAACGTAAAAGTAGGTACTTGTAATATAATCAGGTACTCGTATAATGTACGTTGAAATGTTTCGGAAGTCAATCCATTTAGAAAACCAGAACAAAAATCAAAAATAGAAAATTAAAATCAGCAAACCACATTAGAAAACTACATAAGCAAACTAAAAAAGAGGAAACTAAAAAAGAGCAAACGAAAAAAGGAACCATAATCCAAAAAAGAAAGGCAGAAAACAAATATGAAAAAGAATCTCGGAGTTGTTCAGGCGGTTTACCCTATGCCGGTGCTGATGGTGGCAGCCTATGATGAAAACGGCAAAGTCAATGCCATGAATGCTGCATGGGGAATGATCTGCAATGAAGACAGGATCGCTCTGTTTATTGATGAAGACCATAAGACTACTCAGAACCTGCTCAAGACCAGGGCTTTTACGGTCAGTATCGCAGATAAAGAGCACATGGATGTGGCAGATTTCTTCGGCATTGCCACAGGAAACAAGATGGAAGATAAATTCGAGAGAACCGGCTATACTGCCATCAAAAGCTCATTTGTGAATGCACCGATCATTGACGAGTTTCCGGTGGTCATGGAGTGCGAGCTTGCTGAAGTATCCGAGACGGAGAGCTTTTACTGTATCGTTGGAAAAATCGTCAATACCGCAGCTGAGGAAAAGGTCCTGTCCGAAAACGGGAAGGTGGATCCCATGAAGCTGCAGGCCCTGATCTTTGATCAATTCCAGCATGGATACTATGTGACCGGCGAACAGGTCGGGAAAGCATGGAACGCGGGAGCGGGACTGATGAAGAAATAAAAAACCCGGCGGCGACTGCAGTGTTTGGTGATTGAGAGCAGGAAAAAGGGGGAAGAATACGGAATACCGTCTGTTTTGACGAACCTGCAGGGAAGCCGCAGGAATCATTGTCGTAACCCAATAACACATAGGCTCGATTTTACCATTCTGCTTCCCGATACTTCCAGAAATATCGGCTTTTATACCCAAAAATGACAAAAAAGACCTGAAACAGGTCTTTTTTTGTACGTCTCGATTTTCATGGTATTTGTCTTCAAATGCATTTTCCCGGCCTGCTTTCGGTAGTAGGATGGACAAGAATAATAAAAAGAACGAGATAAAAAGAAGAAATTGTCTTATGAGAATCCGGTGCCCTCGCAGGGTAATGCAGGAGAATGCAGGAAGATGCAAGAGAATGTAGTAGAATGCAGTAGAATGCAGGAAATTGCCGGGAGATCATGGACAGGAAGAAAGAAGAAAAAGAAGAAAACCATGAAAAAGACTAATCGAATAATTTTTCTGCCTGTAGGATTGATGATCATGTTCCTGTGCGGAACAGTATATGCCTGGAGTATCATTTCCAGATCGATTTCCGCGACATTCCCGTCCTGGAATGCGCAGACGCTGTCCATGACTTTTACACTGACCATGATGTTTTATGCACTGGGAGGTCTGGTGAGCGGATTCATCCTCAGAAAGACGGGACCGCGTCCGGTCCTTACGGCGGCAGCGCTCCTCTATCCCAGCGGAATGATGATCGCATCCTTTGCTCAGTCACCGGCGCTTCTTTACCTCGGGTATGGTGCCATGTGCGGACTTGCAACCGGCCTCTGCTACAACTCCGTAGTCAGTACCGTTTCCGCCTGGTTCCCGGATCGGCAGGGAGCGGTATCGGGCAGCCTGCTGGCAGCTTACGGACTGAGCAGCTTTATCTCCGGCAAGGTCTTTGCAGCCTTTGCGCCCGCGGACGGCGGACGCGCCTGGGCGACAGGACTGCGTATTCTGGCAGTCCTGCTCCTCGCAGCTATACTGACAGCCATCGCTGTCTTCCGCTTTCCTAAAGAGGGTGAGATTACTATTGATACAACACAGAAAAAAGGACATCGTGAGCCCGCATGTGATATTCCCCCTTCACAGATGCTCCGCACTAGTTCCTTCTGGCTGTATTACGTCTGGGTGGCCCTTCTGACCGGCGCCGGCCTGATCCTGATCGGACAGGCAAGCGGCATTGCAGAAGAAGTCGGCAGAGGTCTGTCCGGCAATACCATCGCCACCGTCGTGGGAATGATCTCCATCACAAACGCCATCGGCCGGATCTGCAACGGAACCGTTTTTGACCGCTATGGCTATCACGGCACCATGACTATGGTGCTGAGTACTTTTGCCTTTTCCGCCGTCATGATGCTCATGGCTTATCAGACCGGATTCTTCCCCCTGCTTGTCATCGGCTTTATGACCGGAGGATTTGCCTACGGTGCTTTCTGCTCTACAAGCCCGGCTCTCATGTCAGACTTCTACGGCAGGACATGGTATTCCATCAACTTTTCAATCATTCCTACCAACACACTCTTTACATCCTTTGCGACAGTCATCGCGGGCAGGCTCTATGACAGCACCAACTCTTTCTACAGCTCGATCCTGCTCCTCTTTGCCTTCGTGATCGCCTCCGTCTTCCTGGCATTTGTGATCAGAAGACCCGGAGAGCATAAGGTTACTGCAAGCCATACGTTCAGGCACCACAAACACCACGGATTGCAGATGGCACATTGATCTTTCAAAAGAACGAGCCAGAGGGCAGCTGATGATCAGCGCACCTCTGGCTTTTTTAACTCATAGGAAAATACGATTTCCTATTAGTTATACGGTTTCAAGTTGCCTGTAAAAAATGTTGTCAAGTTGCCTGTAAAAAATTGTTGTCAAGTTGCCTGTAAAAAATGTTTGACAAAAAAAATATATTCCAGTAAAATTACTTTTCAAGTGATATCAAAAAAATGCGATGACGGCACTATGCCTTTCTGGGGTACACTTCAGAGAGCCGGCGGTTGGTGTGAGCCGGTGTGGAACAGACTGCGCAGTCTCCTGCCTGAGCAGATTTCCTGAAGCCTTTTGGTGTGTAGGGGGATCCGTCCGGCCAACGTAAAAGGGCCATGTACTTGTTGGAGTACAGTTGAGTGGCTGCGCAAGCAGCAATCCGGGTGGTACCGCGTCAGGTAATGGATTCTTGACGTCCCGGAGGTTCCTTAAAGAGCCTCCGGGATTTTTTTGTGTCGCAGGGCCGCATCTTACCCTATTGACACGGCCCGCGGGAAGCCAGAGGACGCATATGAACAAGAACGCAGTTCATATTGCCGCCTCGACCCTGTTTTTTCCGGAGATTGTCCCTGGCAGATGGAGCTGTTGTCTACGGACGGGAGCACATCGACAGGATGGGAAGAGAGGAGAATTGTATGAGAACGATGAAACTGATTGATGTTACCCTTCGGGAAGGCGCGGCGATCCGAGGGAGAGAGCTGACCTTTAAGGAGAAGCTCGAAATCGCCAGGAGCCTGGACAGACTGAAGGCGGATACAATTGAGCTGGCACCCATTGGGGGGAGCAAGGCGGAGGAACTCAGCAACAGTACGATTGCTTCCATGGTGAGCAGCCGGATCTCCGCCTGTGTCAACATCGCCGACGGAGATATCGAGAAGACCTGGGACAGCATCCGGGTTGCGAGAAAGCCCAAGCTGAACCTGCTGGTCCCGGTCTCTCCGGTACAAATGGAATATATCTGTCATAAGAAGGACAAGGCCATGCTTTCTTTTATTACGGAGAAAGTAAAGGAGTGCCGCTATTTCTGTGAGCATGTGGAGTTTTCCGCACTTGACGCGACACGGGCCGAGAAAGCCTTCCTCTGCGAGGCGATCACTGCCGCCGTGAAGGCAGGGGCCTACAAGGTTACCCTCTGCGATTCGGCGGGGATCATGATGCCCCAGGAGTTCGGGGCTTTTGTCAAAGATATACTCTCCCGTGTTCCTGAACTCTCGGACATCGAGCTCTATGTCGAGGTGAGCGATGAGATGCATATGGCGGTTGCCTGCGGGGCCGAGGCGGTCTCAAAAGGCGCCACCGGTGTGAAGTGCACGGCTGTCAGGAACGGCTATCCGACCTTGGAGGAGATGATCCGCTTTGTCAAGATGCGCGGCGCCGACCTCGATATCGAGACAGGTATGCGCGTCACGGAGATCCACCGTGTGGTCACCCAGCTCGAGAAGATCATTATGCCTCAGGAAGAGGAGGTCACGCGCTTTTCCAACATCTCTCTCCCGGATGCGGCGGGTGTCACGCTGGATGAAAATGACGAGATCGGGGAAGTGATGAAGGTGGTGCGTCAGCTCGGCTATGATCTGAGTGAGGAAGACAATGCCAAGGTCTATGAGGCATTCCGGCGCGTCGTCACCAAGAAGCATTTTGTAGGGACCAAAGAGCTGGACGCCATCGTGGCGGGCACAGCCATGCAGGTTCCTTCCACATACAAGATCATCAATTATGTGATCAACAGCGGGAATATCATCACGGCGACTGCCAATATCCTTCTGGAGAAGGACGGAGAGAGCAAGCGGGGAGTGGGAACCGGCGACGGCCCGATCGATGCTGCCTTTGCGGCGATTGAAATGATCATCGGTCACCGCTATGAGCTGGATGACTTCCAGATCCAGACCGTGACAGAAGGGCGCGATTCCATGGGCAGTGCTCTGATCAAGCTTCGCGCGAATGGAAAGGTTTATTCCGGAAACGGTCTCTCGACGGATATCATCGGTGCGTCGATCCGCGCCTATATCAGCGCTCTGAACAAGATCATCTATGAAGAAGCGGATTCACCCCGCTCTGTATGAGGGCGCGCAATGCATATGCTCTTCGAGCATGGGCAAACGCCGTTTCACTCGGGTTTTTGCACGAAAAAGTCGTGCAAAAACACCTCGAATACAGAGGCTGTGAATAGTAACGGGCATGTACATGTAACAAGTGATCCTGCAAAACCATCAGGATAAAAGGAGCAGATATAATGAAATTATCTTTTTCTATACGGAACTGGAACGGGATCGGATGGAATGAATTCTGTGAAGCCGCCAAATACACGCGTATGACGGGAATCGAGCTTTACGATATCGCGGGACCTGTTTTTTCGGGGAAGGAGAGTCCGACCAATCCGGAACTTGCGGCTGCTTCCAGACGCCGCCTCATCAGCGACAATCTGGCTGTTCCCTGTGTGGATACAGCGGCGGATTTTGTGGATCCGTCTTCTGCACGCGAGATGGACGAATGTATCCGCGTCGCCGTCAATCTGGGGATCCCCTTCATAGGAATCCATACTTCGTCTTCAGACGCCGATGCCTGCGCGGACGCGATCGAGCGTATCCTCGAGATGATCGGGACCAGACCTGTCGTCGTCCTTGTGGAGACATCCGGCCTCTACGCGGACACGCAGGCTCTCCGGGATCTTTTGAACCGTTTTTCCGACGACCGTCTCGCCGCGCTCTGGGACATGTATTCCACCTTTGTGACCGCGGAAGAGGATCCGGAGCGGACCATCACCAACCTCGGTGCCTATGTGCGGCATGTACACATTCATGATTTCACAAAGAAAGACGGTGCGCCGGTGCCGGAGCTCATCGGGGACGGACTTCTTCCCTTAAAGGAGCTCATGAACGCGCTGCGCTCCATTAACTATGACGGGTTTATTTCGCTTGAATGGGATCCGGACTGGATGCCCGAGATCGCGGATATGGAGATCATCTTCACCCATTTCGTCAATGTGATGGGACGGTTTCAGAACACGAGGCTGAATGAAAAGCATCTCTATTGGAACAACAGCCACACGGGAAAATACGTCTGGAAGAAGGGGACGCTGATCGACAAGACCTTCCCCCAGGTGCTCGACACCATGGTGGAGGAGTTCCCCGACCAGATCGCGATTAAATACACGACGCTCGATTACACCCGCACCTATTCGGAGTTTCGGGATGATGTGGACGAATTCGCGAGAGTCCTGGTTTCTCTCGGCGTCCGTGCAGGCTCCAAGGTAACGATCTGGGCGACCAATGTGCCCCAGTGGTTTTTGACCTTCTGGGCGACGACCAAGATCGGCGCGGTGCTGGTGACGATGAATACCGCCTACAAGATCCATGAGGCGGAATATCTGCTGCGGCAGTCCGACACCCATACACTGGTGATGATCGACGGCTACAGGGATTCCAATTATAAGGAGATCATGCAGGAGCTGTGTCCGGAACTGGCCGAAAAGAAGCCCGGCGAGGCTCTGCACGCGAGGCGCCTGCCTTTCCTTCGCAATGTGATCACGGTTGGCTTTCGGATGCCGGGTGCCATCACCTGGGAGGAATCCTTCGAGTACGCGTCCCAAACACCCATCGAGGAAGTGCGGCGCATGGCGGCGGCGGTGGATGTCAACGATGTCGCCAACATGCAGTATACGTCCGGCACGACCGGATTTCCCAAGGGCGTGATGCTCACGCATTACAATATTGTCAACAACGGCAAGAGTATCGGGGACGGCATGGATCTGTCCACGGCGGACAGGCTCATGATCCAGGTGCCTATGTTCCACTGCTTCGGTATGGTGCTTGCAATGACGTCCACCATGACCCACGGCGGGACCATTCTGCCTATCCCCTATTTTTCGCCCAAATCCTCGCTGGCCTGCATCAACAACGAACATGTGACGGCTTTCCACGGGGTCCCCACCATGTTCATCGCCATGCTCGAGCATCCGGATTTTGAGAAGACAGATTTCAGCTTTATGCGCACCGGGATCATGGCGGGAAGCCCCTGCCCCATCTCGGTCATGCGGGATGTGGTCGAAAAAATGCACATGCCGGAGATCGTCATTGTCTACGGCCAGACCGAGGCTTCTCCGGGCTGCACAATGAGCCGCACGACGGATCCTCTCGAGGTCCGTGTCGCTACGGTGGGCTGTGCCTTCCCCGAGGTGGAATGCAAGATCGTGGATCCGGAGACCGGAGAGGACTGCCCGGATGAAGTGATCGGCGAGTTTGTCGCGCGCGGCTATAATATCATGAAGGGATATTACAAAATGCCCAAGGCGACAGCCTCGGCCATTGATGCGGACGGCTGGCTCCACACCGGCGATCTGGCCTGCAGGACACCGGAGGGCAACTACCGGATCACCGGACGGCTCAAGGACATGATCATCCGGGGCGGAGAGAATATCTACCCCAAGGAGATCGAAGAGTTTATCTACACCCACCCGAAGGTGAGCGACGTGCAGGTCATCGGCGTGCCGGATGAGGCCATGGGAGAGGAGATCATGGCCTGCATCATCTTAAAAGAGGGAGAGGAGATGACCTCGGAGGAGATGAAACAGTTTGTGCGCGACCACATGGCCAAGCACAAGGTGCCCAAATATATCGATTTTGTGGACAGCTATCCCATGAACGACGCGGGAAAGATCCAGAAGTTCAAAATGCGGGAGATGGCGGTGGAGAAACTCGGACTCCAGAAGGCAGCCGGGATCGTGACAGCCTGATGGCAGCCGAGATCGTGACAGCCTGATGGCGGCCGGTTCAGACACAAAACAGGCGGCCTGCTGTCCGTGATAACCGGTGCGAGAAAACCGGGGATAGAAAACCGGCGCGAGAAAACCGGTGCGAAAAAACCGGCGAGTGCCGTTTTGCGGCGCCTCGGGGGCTGCCGCGCAACGTGCTTCAACCCGGGTGGAAAGCCGGCCCGGACGGAAAGTGAAAAAAAGGGTTACTGTTCATGACGTGAACAGTTGGAAAGGGGATAATTATGGCAGAAAAACCGAAAAAATACGTGGCTGTGGACGGTAACGAAGCCTGTGCCTACGTGGCATACGCGTTTACCGAGATCGCCGCGATCTATCCGATCACGCCGTCCTCTCCGATGGCGGTCAAAACCGATATCTGGTCCGCGAACGGGAAAAAGAACCTGTTCGGGCAGCGGGTCCAGCTCATTGAGATGCAGTCCGAAGCAGGTGCGGCGGGCGCTGTGCACGGTGCTCTGCAGACCGGTGGTCTCGCGGTAAGTTTTACTTCCTCCCAGGGCCTTATGCTGATGCTGCCGCTCATGCACCGCATTGCCGGCGAGAGACTTCCGGGCGTCCTGCACGTGGCTGCGAGAACGGTCGGTACGCACGCTATGTCGATCTTCGGCGATCACTCGGACGTGATGAGCACCCGGAACACGGGTTTTGCCCTGTTTTCTACCGGCAGTGTGCAGGAGGTCATGGATCTGGCGGCGATCCCGCATCTGGCGGGTATTAAGGCCAGGATTCCATTCGTTCATTTCTTTGACGGATTCCGCACATCGCATGAGATCGACAAGGTGGAGCAGATCGACTATGAGGATCTGCGGAAACTCTACGATTACGATGCCCTGGACGCCTTCCGGGCGCAGGCGCTGAATCCGGAACACCCCATGCTGCGGGCCACGGTCCAGAACCCCGACATTTTCTTCCAGATCAGAGAAGCGAGCAATGCGGACTATGAGGCCCTTCCTGACATCGTGGAAGACTATCTCGGAAAGCTCTCGGAGATTACGGGCAGGGAATACCATCTCTTTAATTACTACGGCGCGCCGGACGCGGAGCGCGTGATCATCGCCATGGGATCGGTCTCCGGATGTGTCCAGGAGGTGGTGGATCATCTGAACGCGAAGGGCGAAAAGACCGGTTTCGTCCAGGTGCACCTCTACCGTCCCTTCGACGTCTCCCGTTTCCTTTCCGCCATCCCTGAGACTTGCAGGAAGATTGCGGTGCTGGACCGCACCAAGGAGTACGGAAGCGCGGGCGAGCCGCTCTATGCCGACGTCTGTACGGCGCTCCGCGGCCGGGGAGACCTCACTGTGATCGGCGGCCGCTACGGCCTGTCCTCCAAGGACACCACGCCGGCTCAGATCCTCGCCGTCTTTGAGGAACTGAATAAGGAAAATCCGAAAAACCGCTTCACGATCGGCATCACGGACGACGTCACGGGAACTTCCCTGGAAGTGCACGAGCCTTTTTACCCGGAGCAGGGCAAATCGGTCAGCTGCAAGTTCTGGGGCCTTGGCTCCGACGGCACAGTGGGCGCCAACAAAAATACCGTGCAGATCATCAATGACCACACGGACAAATTCGCGCAGGCCTATTTCGAGTACGACACCAAAAAGTCCTTTGGACTCACGAGGAGCCATCTGCGCTTTGCGGACAGGCCGATCCGCTCAACCTACTATGTAAAATCAGCGGATTTCGTCGCCTGCCACAATTATACTTATCTTGAGAAATACGATATCACGGAAGAGATCCGCCCCGGAGGAACCTATCTTATCAACTGTCCCTATGATGCCGTTGAACTGGAGGCACATCTTTCGGCAAAGGCAAAGAGGGATATCGCGAACCGGAACGTCTCCCTCTATACGATTGACGCGGCAAAGATCTCCAATGCGCTCGGTCTGGGAAATCATTTCAATCTCGTCCTGCAGTCCGCCTTCTTCCACCTGATGCCTGTTATTCCTGTGGAAGATGCCATGCAGTACATGAAGGAAGCAGCCGCAAAGACCTATTTCGCAAAGGGCGATAAGGTCGTGAAACAGAATCTCGCCGCGATCGACGCGGGTGTGGATTCCCTCACCAAAATTGAAGTGCCGGAGTCCTGGAAGACGGCGGAGGATCTGCCGGCACCGGAGAGAAAAGTCCCGCCGGTTGTGACAAAATTCCTGGATCCGGTCAACGCCCAGAAGGGGGACGACCTGCCTGTCAGCGCCCTGATGAGATATAAGGACGGCACGATCGATATGGGCCTGACGGCCTATGAGAAGCGCGGCATCGCGACACGTCTGCCGGTATGGGATCCGGATAAATGCATTCAGTGCAACAAGTGCAGCTATGTCTGCCCGCACGCGGTCATCCGGCCCTATCTGCTCACAGAGGAGGAGATGGCTGCGGCGCCCGCCGGCCTGCAGGCCAGAAAGGCAAACGGGAAACAGGCATCGGGCATGCTGTTTACCATGCAGATCAGCCCGCTCGACTGCACCGGCTGCGGCAGCTGCGCAGCAGTCTGCCCCGCGAAGGAAAAGGCGCTCACCATGGTGGATGCGAGTCCCGCGCAGGTGGATACCTCCGCCTGGGAGTATACCGTGGCGCTTCCGGAGAAAGAGGATGTTTTTGATCCCTATACGGTCAAGGGCAGCCAGTTCCGGAAACCCCTGGTCGAGTTTTCGGCCGCATGCGCCGGCTGCGGCGAGACGCCTTACGCCAAGCTCCTCACGCAGCTATTCGGAAGCCGAGTCTACTGGGCAAACGCGACCGGCTGCACGCAGGCCTGGGGATCCTCCACACCCGGCATCCCTTATACCGTCAACAACAGAGGCCAGGGCCCTGCATGGACCAACTCCCTCTTTGAGGACAACGCCGAGTTCTCCCTCGGCATGGTCATGGCGGTGCGCCAGCAGCGGGAGGCGCAGAAAATCCGCCTGACGGCGCTCCTGGAAAAAACATCTGATGAAGAGCTGAAGGATGCGATTGGGCGCTGGATGGACACATACGATGACTTCGATAAGTCGGAAAAGACATCGGACGCGCTCGCGGCTGTCCTCGAAAAGACCGCCGCCTCCGGGCGCGAAGAGGCGGCAGATGCCGCCGTGATCCTTCGATACAGAGACCAATTGTCCAAAAAGACCTTCTGGATGTACGGCGGTGACGGCTGGGCCTACGACATCGGTTTCGGCGGCCTGGACCACGTCGTGTCGACAGGGGAGGATTTCAATATTCTCATCGTCGATACGGAAGTGTACTCCAATACCGGCGGCCAGTCCTCCAAGGCCACCCAGGTCGGCGCAGTGGCTCAGTTTGCTGCGGCCGGCAAGAAGCGCCCCAAGAAAAACCTGGGCGAAATGCTGATGACCTACGGCAATGTCTATGTCGCGCAGGTCGCGATGGGAGCGGACAACGCGCAGCTCATTCGCGCGATCCACGAGGCGGAGCAGTTCAAGGGCCCGAGCATCATTGTCGCCTATGCGCCCTGCATCGAGCATGGCATCAAGCGCGGGATGCAGAATGTGCAGGAGGAGATGAAGCGGGCGGTGGATGCCGGCTACTGGTTCCTGTACCGCTACAACCCCAATGCCGAGCCCAGATTCCAGCTGGATTCCAAAGAGCCGACGCTTGACTATGAGGAATTCCTGGACGGAGAAGTCCGCTACGCTTCCCTGAGAAGGACATTCCCGGAAAACGCGAAGAAACTCTTCGCGGAAGGTACACGTATTGCGAAAGAGCGCTATGAATCGCTGAAGAACCGCTAAATCGGAGAATTGGAGAATTATCAAAGCTATCCGGGATACAGCGCATAACTGCTCAAGCTACAGCGCATAACTGCTCAAGCTGCGGCGCATAAACGGATGCCTGTCATAATGATTTTTTGGAAAAACAGAGAGAAGTGAGTTTATATCATCTCACTTCTCTCTGTTTTTTAATCTATACGTAGCAGGGATTCCTGTCCCGGAGACAATACCGGGCCGGCTGCGGCAATTCCGGATCTGTTAAAAAAGTCTCTGCTGAACACTAAAACATGCATGGAATTCTGATCCCCTGCCCGTTTCCCCATCTGACAACTTGTGTTTCCATATCGTATCATAACCAAATTGCCTCCCCAAGAGGAATGGGATGCCGGGGACGGACAGAAATGTCTCTGGTGTCCCATAGGAGTACCCCCTTTTTATACATACATAAGAAGCTGCGCATTGTTCCGTGCCACGAGCGCTTTCGCAATGCTCCAAACATTCGGAATCCCGCCCCGCGGCAGTTGCTCTGCGCCTTTGCATGGCGGCGATGGACTGCGAAGCAGTATATTCCTCATTGTTTGGCGCTCGGAAAATATCTGCAAATGCTCATGTGAGCATGGCATTTGCAGCAGCTCTCCTCGCTGCTTCTTACATATTCGCCAAGAGGCCGCTGTACTGGACATAAGCGTCAGTGCGACGGTTTTTAATACCATTAATGTCATT
The DNA here is from genome assembly GCA_902780385.1 of uncultured Lachnospiraceae bacterium. Lineage (GTDB taxonomy): Bacteria > Bacillota > Clostridia > Lachnospirales > Lachnospiraceae > CAG-791. The sequence continues at coordinate 296 of CACZFF010000069.1, read as the reverse complement.
GGAACCGTTACCGGAGTTTCAAAACATAAATTCATAAATATAAAAATATCAATATTGACAAATTTACTCAAAATGATATTCTATTAGTGGTATGATAAATCGAGAAAGGCGTTGGAAACAGCGCCATTTACTAAGTACTTGTATCCATATATATTATATGATATGAATATTCGACTATTTGCTGTATACAAAAACCAGACATAATAGATATAAAAAGCAGTGTATGATACAATAGAAGGCAGGAAGCCGGAAAGGATACTGAAATGGCTGACAGGAAGACACTTGACGAGCTTACG
>CACZFF010000068.1 GCA_902780385.1 uncultured Lachnospiraceae bacterium | reverse complement strand
AGGGGCATTCATCATCGTTTGTGCCGAAGGAGGTCGGGACGACTGTAAAGGAGGGCCGGGCTCCGCCCGGCATGAACTGAAGTATGAATAAACAGCGAGGAAAAGCCGAGGGAGCGTCGTGCTCGCACGAACGCTCATGAGGCCTTGACGAGCGCGTAGTTTATTCATACATGTTTGCGGGCACTCGCCCATGGAGCTGAAGTATGGAAGAGAAAAAACACCGCGGCCTCGCCATCGGGGCCCTGCAGGAAAAGATTGGAGAAAAGGCGGAGAGCGCTGCCAGCAGCGGCAAGGAACTTGCCGGGCATGCGGTCGAGGCTCTGCAGGAGAAAATCGGTGACAAGGCGGAAAACGCGATTGGAAATGTCATGGAAAATACCCGTTTCGAGGCGCCGGAGCTCCTGATCCGTCCCGGACAGGGGGTTTCACAGCAGCTGCCCGAGATGGAGCTGCGTCAGTGGTACCGCGTCCCGGTGGAAGGCGGAAAGACAGCGGACGGCTCGGAATATCACATTTATGTGAGGAGGGGCACTACGGATCACTTATGTGTGTTTTTGTCGGGCGGAGGCATTGCCTGGAACCCCTATACGGCTGCCCGTCCCGTGACCGGCGGCAGAGTCCTGGCCTGGCATCCCAATTATTACTGGAGCAATCTGCGGCCCTTTACCCAGTTTTTTAATATCGGCGTCGGGATCACCGACAACAGTGCCAGGCGCAATCCTTTCCGCGACTGGAATTTTGTCGTGATCACCTATGCCACCGGAGATATGCATCTGGGCAGGAACATTTACCACTACAAGGACGAAGAGGGACAGGACCAGTGTCTGTATTTTCACGGATATGAAAACTTCAGGATGTCCATGCGCATTTCAAAGACACTCTTCCCTGAGGCGGACAAGCTCCTGATCGCCGGAGAAAGCGCCGGCGCTTTTGCCGTACCTGCCCTGGCGGAGCAGATCCATCAGGAATTTTATCCTTCCTGCCACGATGTCACCCTGTTTTCCGACAGTGCCCTGCTCCTGAACAAGGAGTGGAAAAAGACTGCCCGGGAGGTCTGGAATGTGAGGGAGGAGACCGTCCGGGATATCAAGGGACGGAACCTGACCCTGGACTGGTACCGCGCCCTCTACCGGCGCAGGGGAGACCAATACCGCTACCTCTATGCCTGTTCGGTGCGGGACTATCTGCTGAGTGCTTTTTATAATGATGTGCACAATAAGACCTATGACACCGATGAGCGCATGCAGCGTCTTTTCACGCGGCAGCTCCGGGACATGGTACGTGCCCTGCAGAAGGTGACGCCTTCTTTCGGGATCTTCCTCTACGACTGGCGCCGCCCGGTCCTCTACCGCGGCGGAACGATCCACACCATGGTGCGGCAGCCGGAATTTTACCTGCACCGCCGCGGCGTGCCCAGCATGGCCAAGTGGCTGGCGGCCGCTGTTGAGGGTGAAACACAGAGTGTGGGCCTGGAACTTCTGGAAAGGAAAAAGACCGGCAGAAAAAGGAGAATAAGGCGGAAAAAACCGGAATGATCCGGACAGACCGCTGCACTCGCCCTTACTGTCTCCCTGTCTTCACGAAAACGGCGCATGCGCAATTCATGCATATGAGGAGCGTACGGAGCGTGTGGACATGTGCTGAGGAATCGGCGGGCGTCATATTTGTCTGTAATATGGGAAAATACAGGAAAGAGCAATAAGAGGAACTATGAGTAAATTCAAAATCAGCCGCATTGCTTTTAAAAGCCTTCTGACCTATACAGCTCTTCTTTTTATTTTCGCTGTGACAATGTGTATCATTGGTTACAGGGGATTTACGGAAGTGCTCCTGCGCATGTATACGCGGGGCGGTTTCAGGATCGCTGCCGCGGCGAGGTATGATATCGATGCGGATCAGCTGGATGCCTACCTGGAGAGCGGAGGAAATACGGATGGATATCAGGAAAGCTGGGACAGGCTGGATAAACTCTGCAATGCTTCCGATGCGACATTTATTTATGTCATCCGGCCTGATGAGACTGACTACGGGCATGTCAAATACATTTTTTCCACAGTAAACCACAACAGCAAATATTCACCCTATGAAGTCGGATATATCAAAGAGACTACCAATGATGAGTACCGGGTGAAGTACCGGCGGATGATGGAAGGAGAATCGGATGCGGAGTCCCTGGTCCTCCAGAGCAGGCAGTATTCTACCAGGTCACATCATATCACAGCTATGACGTCCCTCAAGGGGAGCGATAATAAGACGAAGGCCCTACTCTGCGTACAGCGCCAGATGACTACACTCGCCGTTTCCCGAATCGAATATATCATTGATGTCATTCAGGCGACACTGGTGCTCGTTATACTTGCAAATCTTCTCAATACACTTTATCAGAGAAAGGCCCTGCTGATCCCTCTGCAGAAGATCACAGAAGAGGCAAGCCGTTTTGCAAAAGAAAACAACACCACCGGAAAAAAACTCACTGATGAAATCCGCAACAACGACGAGATCGGCCTGCTTGCCGCTTCCATCGACAGCATGGAAGAGAAGGTCGTAAACTATGTCGAGGAAGTTCGGCGGTTCACAGCGGAAAAAGAGCGCGACAGCACGGAACTCGCTCTCGCTGCCGCAATCCAGGATGGCATGCTTCCCAATACATTCCCCGCGTTTCCGGACAGGACGGAATTTGATATTTTCGCATCCATGGATCCGGCCAGAGAAGTGGGCGGTGATTTTTACGATTTCTTCCTGATCGATGATGACCACCTCTGCCTGGAGATTGCAGACGTATCGGGAAAGGGAATTCCCGGTGCCCTTGTCATGATGGCTTCCAAGATCATGCTGACAGACTTTGCCATGACACTCAGGGATCCTGCAGAGATTCTCCATGCCGGCAACAACGCAATGTGCGGCAGCAATCCAGATAAAGTGTTTGTCACTGTCTGGCTGGGAATCCTGGAAATCTCAACAGGCAGACTTACTGCGGCAAATGCCGGACATGAATATCCTATTTTGAAAAAGCCGGATGGAAAATATGAGATGATTAAGGACAAGCACGGTTTTGTCATCGGCGGCATGGAAGATATGGCATACAAAAATTACGAGCTTCAGCTTGAGCCCGGCACGAAACTGTTCTTGTACACGGATGGCCTGCCTGAGGCTGAAGACGCGGACCACAATATGTTTGGAATAGACCGCATCCTCACCGCTCTGAACGAACAGCCGGATGCCGCTCCGGAGCAGGTCCTGTCCAACATGACCGATGCCGTGAACGCCTTCGTGAAAGAGACAGAGCAGTTTGATGACCTCACCATGCTCTGCCTTGAATACAAGGGACCTGCTGCTGTTTGATCAGCGGCCTGCGGAAAGATATTTTATAAGCAGTCCGGAAAAAGACATGGCCTGCCTGCGTTTTATAAGCAAATCCGGAAAAAGACATGGCCTGCCTGCATTTTATAAGCAGTTCTCGGAAAAAATACCGGAAATCATTATCCCCAAAAATATTGTATGTAAAAATACGGGCGGCGCCTGAAAGATCAGCGCGCTGCCCGTATTTTCATTTCAGTCAGTGAGTATTGCAGGAGATCCTCCGGTTTCGTCTGCGGCCGGATCCACTCCAGTGCGGCATGCGGAGGAAGGATCAGAGGCATCCGGTCATGAATCCGGGACAGCTCCTGCCCGGGCTCTCTGGTCAGAATGACAAAGACAGGGACCTTATTTTCAATCCGGTAGAGTCCGCAGAGCCAGGTGATGGAAGAGGTCTTCAGAAGCTCTTTCCAGGATTCCCAAGGAGAAGGGACTGAGACTGCATTAGAAGATATTTCTTCAGGAAAGGATCCCGCACAGATCGCATATTTCTGCCCGGTCTTTTTCCGCCCGCTTTCATCCGTAAAATGCTCCCACTCAAAATACCAGGAGGCCGGAACGATGCAGCGCCGGGAGGCCCAGGCATCACGGAAGGTCACTTTTTCGGCGGCAGTCTCCACGCGTGCATTGACCAGGAGCATGCCCTTTTGTGCCTGTCCTGCCCTTTGTCCGTTTCCTGCAGGCAGGCGGAAACCCCACTGCATGGGATAAATAGCGGCATTGCCTCCTTTGTCCGGCGCCAGGACAGGAACGATATCTGTCGGACGGATCTCTCCGGATGTTTTCAGAATGCCGTCAGAGTCTCCGCTGTTAAATAGCGATGACCCTGCTCCTGCAGCAGGATCGCTGAAAAGATCCGTCTGGACAGCGGTGATTCCTGCGCCGCCGTTCATCTCACTGAAAAGATCCGTCTGGGCAGCGGTGATTCCTGCGCCGCCGTACGTTTCACTGAAAAGATTCATCTGGACGGTTGCATTTCCCGCCCCGCCTGTGTCAGGAAAACCTTTTTTCTGCAGCAGTTCCATCTGCCGGCGGCGCACAAATCTGCGGAGCAGAGGCGACTTTCGGGCGGCTGCCATAATGTATTCGAGATCCGGCGAACCGGGCAGGATGTAAAAACGGGTGCACATGAGTGATTTCCTTTCCATGCCGGGGGAGGATCCTCTGATCCGGCACGAATATATTTCCGGATTCTCTCCGGGAATAAGGGGATCGATCGTCTTTGGTGAACCTTACTTATTACAGTTATAGGATCCCTTTTGCGGATATGTCAAGACAAGCGGACTGTTTTGCAGGAACAGAATATTGCCTGCCAGGGGGTACAACTCTTTTTGAACCCGACATGACATTTGCATCGCATTCATTCTTTGCCTTGATCTTTCATTCCCATATAAAACAGCGTGCAAAAAAGGGTTCGACCTGTTACAATATCTGTATTGCACAGGGCAAAGCCGCCGTTTGACCAAAGACGGAGGTGATTGTGTGATCCACATACAGATAATCGATTTATATGACGCAGCTATCCGATCATTAAGAAGGCTGCGATTTTCTGTTGATGTTTTTTACAGTAAAAGTTCGATCACGCGGCTGTGTGGATGGACGAGCTCGCTCGTCCAGACATACAGACATTTGATCGGACCACCATGTATGAGACAAAAAGCTACGCGCAGCAAGGCAAGCGGAGCGATTGTCGAATACATGGGGGCGATTGCGAGAGTGCGGCCTAAGCCGCGCGGAGCAATCGACTTTTACACCCTTGGTGGAGGCAGTTACGCTGCCATGGCAGTTTACAGTGCATGCCGAATGATTGCCGAAGGTTTCGGAAGGATATGCAGCGGGCCGGTTTCTGGAATGAGACCTGCATCCTCAGACCTGGATTCAAATTCAGTCCATACCATTCCGGGAAAAAGACATACTGTAAGAGAAATCCAAATATTACTATTCATTTTACTGCCGCTTTTGTTTATGTGCGGCTGTTCCTCCCGGGCAGGTGACCCCGTTCTGGAACCTCTTCCGACAGCAGAAACTGCAGGCACTTCTTCTCAGAACGCGGAGCAGCAGAAGGAGCCGGCCGCAGAGGAATCGGAAGAATCGGATGAGCAGCGTGCTCCGCAGAAGCAGGTGACAGTCCATGTCTGCGGCGCGGTCAGAAAAGAGGGAGTTTATGTGCTTCCTGAAGGAGCCAGGATCCTGGACGCAGTAGAAGCCGCCGGCGGGTTTTCGGAAAATGCAGACAAGTCCTTCCTGAACCTGGCCATGCAGGTTGAAGATGCATGGCAGATTCGTGTACCGTCTAAAGAGGAGACAGAGAATCTTCGGAAACAGCAGGGGGACGCAGATCAGGGTCCGGCTTCTGTTTCCACACAGGGAAATCAAGGGATTCCCGGAGATTCTGTAATTACCGACGGGGCGGATTCTCCATTTATTGTGAGGGGAGAGGGATCTCCTGACTGCTTGTCCGGCGGATCCCCGCAGACAGGCACTGCCGCAGATGCGGAAAAAGTCAGGATAAATCTGAATACAGCGTCCAAAGAGGAACTCATGAAGATTCCCGGCGTCGGGGAAGCAAAGGCCCAGCGCATTATTGACTACCGGGAGCAGAACGGACGGTTTGAGGCAATTGAGGATCTCATGAAGGTTCCCGGCATCAAGAATGCGAGTTTTCAGAAGATGAAGGAATATATTACTGTTTAGGATCTGCTTTTATTAGGAACTGTTTTTATGCTTTTATGCTTCTGTGGACTTTTACGGCTTTTTATGATTATGAATAGAAATAGTTCTTTATTTTTTTTATGAATAGAAACAGTTCTTTAATTGACAGTCTGCATATAGGAACGGAAGTAAGGGGAGACTGATTTATGGCATTAAGAGTTCTGGTCGTAGATGATGAGAAGATAATCGTGAAAGGGCTGCGCTTCAGCCTTCTTCAGGATGGATATGAAGTGGAGTGTGCCTATGACGGAGAAGAGGCAGTCACATTGATCCGGGAACAGCAGTTTGATATTGTTCTTCTGGATGTCATGCTCCCCAAACTGTCCGGTTTTGAAGTGCTGCAGCAGGTCAGGGAGTTTTCGGATGTGCCGATCATCATGCTCACTGCGCGCGGAGACGACATGGACAAAATCCTCGGTCTCGATTTCGGTGCGGATGACTATGTTACAAAGCCCTTCAATCCGCTGGAGGTCAAGGGAAGGATCAAGGCAATCCTGCGCCGCACATCCCGCGCCCGCAAAGCGGAGGCTCCTGTCGAGAACATCATTGAAGTGGGTGATCTGCGCATGGATCTGGACAACCGCCGTGTCACTCTTTCAGGCAAGGAAATCAATCTCACCAGCAAGGAATTCGAGATGCTGGAGCTTCTGGCCACGCACCCCGGAAAGGTCTACAGCCGTGTCATGCTCCTGCAGATGGTGTGGGGCAAGGAATACCAGTCTCCCGGCGATGTACGTACAGTCGATGTTCATATACGCAGGCTTCGTGAAAAAATCGAACACAATGCTTCCGACCCTCAGTACGTCCTGACCAAGTGGAAGCTCGGATATTATTTCAAGAGCCACGAAAAATAAGATGCTGCCGCATCAATCGCCCCCGCTGACCGGGGCGGGGCAGAGGATCTGCTTCCGCGGATCCATGCCGGGCGGCCTATTGTCTGCCGTCTGAACGGAGTCTTGTAATTTATGAGGAAAAGAATCAAAAAAATCCTTGACAGACTGACATTTTTGCGAAGTCTGGGGGTCCTTTTTTTCATTATCATATTCCTGGTCGGTGTCGTCCCCTGTGTCCTTCTTCAGAACGCGATCCTGCGCAATTATGAGGAGCGGGCGGTGGAGGTGCGTGTGGAGCAGGTCAAGGGTCAGCTGCGATCCCTGGCCAATCACCTGATCAACAGCAATTATCTGGTCAATCATGAATCCGGACAGGTCGATGCGGAGCTCTCCGAATTTGCAACGCTGTACGACGGACGTCTCATGATCATCGATCCTACGCTGACGGTTGTAAAGGATACCTATGGCCTGTCGGAAAACAAGACGATCGTCTCGCAGGACGTTATTACCTGTCTGCTGACAGGAGAACGCGAGGGATCACAGAACTACGACAGGCAGATCAATGGAAGGTCTGGACTATTACGTGAATAATAACGGAAGCACTTCCGACGAGATGCCGGACACCGGCTCCGGACAAAGTGCCCTTAATGGCGAAAACAGCCAGTCCAACACAGTCCTGGGTGTACTGCTCGCAAGTACTTCCACGGAATACATCCAGAAGACCAAGGATATTCTGCGGCGCAAGGCACTTATGCTGCAGACAGTCATGCTGATCGTTGTTTTCCTGGCTTCTATTATTATCTCCAGAATGCTGGTACGTCCCTTTGAGGTCCTGTCCAGGGACATCCTTGAAGTCAAAGAAGGGTATTCCAATGAACCGATCTCGGCGCCCCGTTATCTGGAGACCATGCACATTGCGGATTCATTCAACACAGTTCTGGCCAGGATGAACGCCCTGGACCAGTCGAGGCAGGAATTCGTCGCGAACGTGTCGCATGAGCTCAAGACCCCTATGACATCCATGAAAGTCCTTGCGGCCTCTCTTTTGTCGGAAGAGGATGTGGATCCTGCCGTCTACAGAGAATTTCTCGAGGATATCGACAGCGAGATCGACCGTGAGAACAAGATCATTTCCGATCTTCTGGCCCTGGTCAAAGAAGACCGGACCAACATTGACCTCGAAGTCACAGAGACGGACATCAACGCATTGGCGGAGGCTGTCATGAAGCGCATGCGCCCCATCGCGGAAATCGCCGATATCGCCATGACTCTGGTCAACCGCTGTGAAGTGCAGGCTGAGGTGGATTCCACCAGAATCAGTCTGGTCCTCACCAACCTGATTGAGAATGCCATTAAATATAACCGGGAGCACGGGGAAGTGACCGTCACGGTTGATGCGGACGAAGAGTATTTCATGCTGAGCGTCGCAGACAACGGAATCGGGATCCCTGAGGAAGACCAGGCTCGTATTTTTGAGCGATTCTTCCGTGTGGATAAGTCCCGCTCCCGCGAGATCGGAGGAACAGGCCTCGGACTGTCGATCACCAGGAGCGCGATTCTGCGTCACCACGGAACCATTTCTGTCGAGAGCAAGGAAGGCGAAGGCACTACCTTTACCGTGCGCATACCTCTGCACTATTCTGTGGAGCCCATGGAGCTGGAAGTTGATAAACAGCGCAGACAGATCACACGATTTCTGCTGCGCCGCAAAAACAGGCTGGCGCAGAAAGAGTACCTGGAAAAGACGATCCAGGTCTCACAGCGCAAATATAAACCGGACTCACCGGCTGCACCCGGTCCATTCAGCCCTGATCGATCCAAGGCTGATCAGTCCAGATACGATCAATTCAGGCCGGAACAATACAGGATCGATCAAACAGGATCTGGTCAGAACGAATCTGGCCAGAACGGATCTGGCCAGAACGGATCTGGCCAGAACGGATCTGGCCAAACCGGATCCTCTCAAACCAGATCTGCTCAAACCGAATCTGGCCAAACCGGATCTGCAGAAGAAGGGAGGAATCAGTGATGAAAAGAAAAACTGTATCCCTGAACTGCACCCGGATATTCCCCCCATCATCAAGAGATGTTCGGGATTTAACAGGAGGAGCCGGGGATCATTATTCTGCCCGTTTTACACGCTTCACCCGCATCACCCCCTTTACCCCCTTTGCTCCCTTCACTCGAAGAACTTCTGCATCCGCTATCTGCCTTATTCTGGCCAGCCTGCTGCTTCTGTCCGGCCTGTGTACGGGACTTTGCGGCTGTGCGGGAAAGGATTCGGATGAAAAAACGGTGCGTGTCTTCTATCTGAACAGAGAAAAGACCGGACTTGTTCCCAAACAGAAGGCGCTGAAAGCGGAATCTTTATACGGACAGGTGGGAGAGATGCTGGATCTTCTTGCAGCGCCTCCCGGCGATGAAAGCGCGGCTGCTCCCATCAGCGGATTTGAATGCGGTGACTGTACCATTGAAAAAAACACGATCATCCTTGAACTGTCCGGCAGCTATCGGAAGCTGGATACAATAACGGAAAAACTGACCCGGGCCGCGATCGTCAACACTCTGTGCGAATTAGAAGAGATCCGCCGTGTCACCATCCGTGTAAACGGTGCCCTGATCGTGGATGAGCACGGCAACAAGTCGGAAAATATGACGGCAGATCAGTTTATATACAACGCCGGCAGCGAGATGCTCAACTTTGAGCGAGCGGAGATCCACCTTTACTTTGCATCCGAGGACGGAAAAAAACTGGTGGAGACCTACCGGACTGTTGTTTTCAACGGCAATATTCCCATGGAGAGACTGGTCGTGGAGCAGGTCATCGCCGGCCCCAACGGCGCTTTCAATTACCCGACGGTCAACGAAAACACAAAAGTCGTCAACATACTGACCCGCGATAATATCTGCACAGTTACCCTGGACAAGACTTTCCTCACCAATCCCTATTCCGTGGATCCGGAGGTCGCCATTTACTCGATCGTCAACTCACTGACTGAACTCCCTGCTACCCGCCAGGTGCAGATCCTCATCGAGGGAGAAGAGAATCCGGTCTTCATGAATACCTACACGATCAACTCAGAGACCCTCCTGCAGAAAAACACCAAGATCGTTCAGAACGGGGAGTGAGACCCTCCTGCAGAAAAAGACCAAGATTGCCCGGAACGGGGAGTGATCCAAACAGGATCCAAACAGGATTGTCCGGAACGGGGAGTGATTCTTGTTGCAAAAAGAAAGAAAAATGCTAAAATAGAACCATCGCACAGGACAAAGCCGCCGTTTTATACAACGGAGGTGTCTGAGTGATACGAACTCATATTTCTAACGCGTACAGCGCAGCCACCCGCACAAACCGGGAGCTGCGCTTTTTTCCTTTTTCGACAGGAAGGCCTCTTTTTGCGGTACTTGCCATTGCGGCAGCTGCGATCGGGATGACTATACTGCTTTTTCCGCCCAGGCCGGCAGATTACGAACCGCACCGGGAAGAAATAATACAGCTGACAGGGACAGTCTGCAGCCTTGAACCCAGGCTGCAGGAGGATACAGTCGTCTGGCGTATGATCCTGTCCGATGTCCGGTTTGAATCCCTTATGGCAGCGCCTGATACAGAAAGGACTGTCAAGATTAAGACCTCGTCCAACAGAGGAGATGAATCTATAGGAGGTGCCGAATCTGAAAGGGTGGATAAGGGGCAGGCAGATTCAAATCCGGAAAATCTTGCTGTTGAAAACAGTACTGCCGGACAGATTCAAGCTGCTTTTCATCTGACCAGCAAAGATAAGGTACTCTGCATTCTGGACCATGAACCTGAAGCAGAGATGAGCTCCCGTGTGCGAGTGAGCGGGAAACTATTTCCTTTCCGGGCCGCCATGAACGAAGGCGAATTTGACCTTCGCATGTATTACCATATCCTGCGGATTGAGTTTTCACTCCGCGACGTGGATCTTCTCGCTGCCTCATCACCGGCAGACAGGCTCGCCGCATTATTATTTCACTTCAAAAACCACTTGTCTTTAATCATTGACCGTCTTTTTTCGAAAGAGAATTCGCCGGTCCTCAAAGCCATGCTCCTGGGAGAAAAGGGCATGCTGGAAGAAGAGACGAAAGAACTCTATCAAGGGGCCGGAATTATCCATATCCTGAGTATAAGCGGTCTCCACTTGTCTCTTCTCGGTATGGGCCTTTTCTCCCTGACCGGAAAGTGCGGGCTCATTCCCATACCCGTTCGGGCAGCATTATCGATTATTACAGTCTTTCTATACGGAAAAATGATCGGCATGGGCACTTCTGTATTCCGTGCCCTCATTATGCTGACCCTATATATCATATCCAAAGTCATTGGCAGGACCTATGACCTTCTGACGGCTGCCTCCATCGCCGCATTTCTCCTGCTGCTGGACCAGCCCCTCTACCTTCTCCATACGGGCTTCCAGTTCTCTTTTGGTGCTGTCCTGGCTATCGGCTTCCTGCTGCCGGCTCTTCCCGGCCGCATTCTGAAAGCCGTCGCCATCCCGTTTGCCACCCTGCCTGTCTACCTGTGGGCATACGGAACTTTTCCCATCACTTCCCTGCTTTTGAACCTGATCGTCATTCCCCTTATGACTGTGGTAATGATCAGTGCCGGAGGATCCGTTTTGTTTGAAGCTTTTGCCGGGATCCTGCCGGTCAGCCGGCTGATCGGCCTGCCTTCGGAACTGATTCTGGATTTTTACCGTTTCCTTGCGGAGACATCCTCCAGGATCCCCGGCCATGAGATCGTGCCGGGCAGACCTGCGGCCGTGCAGGTCCTTCTGTTTTATACAATGCTGTGCTTGCTTTCGGCCATTTCCGTACGGCTGCAGATGCCGCATATGCGAAGGCGCATTGAAGCTGCCTCAGTCAGCCGCAGTGCTGTCAGTCAAGGTGCAGTAAGCGGTGCTGCGAATGAGGAAAGAGATGTTGGTTATCGCAGTTGTCTCCGAGGAAAAGAGTCCGTCCCGAACAAAATGGACAGGATTCTTTTGGCGGTTTCGGAGAGAACATGCCTGTTGTTCCGTCTGTACGATAATCGCGAGAGGAAGATTTTTGCATGCATCTTCAGTGCGCTGTGGCTGATCGCTGCTCTTTTTGTCCTGACTTTCCGGCGGCCTCCGGCATTTGAGATGGACGTGCTTTATGTCGGGCAGGGTGACGGCATATTCATCAGCTGTGAGGGCAGAAATTTCCTGGTTGACGGCGGCAGTTCGACCAAAGAGGAGCTTGCCAAATATACTTTGATCCCTTTCTTGCACTGCAAAGGGGTCAGCCATTTGGACGGTATCATCATTTCCCACGAAGACAGCGATCATTGCAGTGGTCTTCTTGAATTTCTCGAAGCAGAATTGGAAGAAAAGCCCGTTATTTCTATTTCTGCTGTCTATCTTCCGGATATTGCAGAGGAAACGAAAGGGGAGAACTACCTCATGATTGTAGAACTTTCTGAAAAGGCAGGCATTCCGGTCCGGTATATCAGCTGCGGCCAGAGGATTCGAGCGGGAAATTTGTTCTTGGACTGCCTTCATCCTGCCCCCGGCGCTTCCTACACAGACGCCAACGAATATTCCGCGACGATGCTGCTTCGATACACAGCTCCGTCATCATACAATGCAGGAACAGACGATGCTTTTTCCGCCATGCTCACCGGAGATATTGAGGAAGAGGGAGAAAAAGACCTGTGCGAACATCTGCAGGATATGAATATCACCGTACTGAAGGTCGCCCATCATGGGAGCCGGAACGCGACTTCAGATGACTTTCTGAAGCTCGTGCATCCACAGGCAGCAGTCATCTCTGCCGGTGTGGATAACCTGTACGGCCACCCGCATAAAGAACTGTTGGACAGGCTTGGGTCCTCCGTATCCTGGCCGGCCATTTACAGGACTGATTTACAGGGGGAGATCTCATTCCGGCTCAAGAAGAAGGGAGACAACTATCAAATCAAAACCTTTTTGGGAGACGCGACAGAGACGTCGAAATAGAAAAAGATCACCACTGCGGCAGAGGGAGCGAAGCGACCGGAGGCTGTGGAGTGCAAAAGGTCACGCATGCCACGAAAAAGTGAAGCGACGGAGACGCCGAAATAGTAAA
>CACZFF010000067.1 GCA_902780385.1 uncultured Lachnospiraceae bacterium | reverse complement strand
AAGGGGCATTCATCATCGTTTGTGCCGAAGGAGGTCGGGACGACTGTAAAGGAGGGCCGGGCTCCGCCCGGCATGAACTGAAGTATGAATAAACAGCGATTCAGGCGGCCGCAAATGCCGAGCCCGCCCGAGCATTCGGGGGCACGCCTCCATGACCGCAAGTATGTCTGCTTTATAATTCTATAATCAGGAACATTCCAGAATACGAAAATCGTCGCTTTCTTTAGAAAGCTGGAACAGGAGTTTCTTCATGCGTGTCTCGTTGAGATTCCCGCGGATCTGCAGGCGGAAGGTGACAGTACCGGCTTCCTCATTGCTGCCTGTTCGTTCCATCTGTTCCATATCGAATCCATAGTCCCCGATCATGCTCAGAATGGCGGACATGGAGTTCGGCCGGTCCGGCCTGGTGAGTGTGATCGTGACCAGACGGCAGTCGGCGGGAACGGTGATTTCCCGGGAGAGCGGCCCGAAGGGATCTTCCAGACGGTCGTAGATCAGACCGTACTGGTACATGCGGCTGGCTTCCATGATTTTTCTCACAACAGACAGATATTCGGGCAGACGGTCTTCCGGAACATCCCTGCCCAGGCGCTTTAAAACCGCCTCTTCCCGGTCCGCGCGGTAAACGGTGGTTTCGCCCGCGGCAAGTTTTGCATCGGCCGCCATAGCGGAATAGTCCATGCGCTTCATCAGCAGACTGCGGATTTCGGGATCGAGTTGATTGATCAGGATTCTTATTTCAGGTAAAGTCATCGTCATTATCCATTTTCAGGAGACAGGGGACGGTTCTCTGTCTCCTTTTCAAAGAGCAGATTCAGGAGACAGAGAACCGTCCCCTGTCTCCCCTGTCTCCTCCAGTTTTTTTCAGAGTACCACGAGGCTTGTCAGCATGGCAATATGTATGAAATAGCTACTGTACAGACCCACCTGAAACGCGAGGAACCCGAGTTAAACGGCGAAAATCGCGCGCACAGCGCATTGGAATGCGATTTTCGCAACGTTACTTGTACACGCCCTCGATAGGGCGTGTACAGTAACATGAAATAAAATGAACAGAAGGCTTTTTTTTCAGAAGGCTTTTTTTCATTCATGAAACAATGTATAATCGTCATGGCACAGGGGTTGAAAGACAGAAATAGCAAAAAGGTATTTCATGAAAAAAGAGATTGATCCCGTTCTTCAGATGAGGCATATAACAAAGACATTCGGCAGCGTGACTGCAAACAGGGATGTAGATCTTTCCGTTTATCCCGGGGAGATTCATGCGCTTCTGGGAGAGAACGGAGCAGGAAAAAGTACACTGATGAATATCCTGACCGGTATCTACAGGCCGGACGGGGGAGAAATTTGGTATAAGGGACAAAAAAGGGACATTCATTCGCCCAAGGATGCTGTCGCGTTGGGGATCGGAATGGTGCACCAGCACTTCCGTCTGATTCCGACATTGACAGTAGCGGAGAATGTCTATTTATATTCGGGAAAAAAATCCTTCTTCCTCAATCGCGACAAAATGGAGAAGGAGATCCGGGAGTGCTCTGAACAGTATAATCTGCAGGTGGCTCCGGAGGCTTACGTATGGCAGCTGTCCGTCGGGGAACAGCAGCGTGTGGAGATCATCAAGCTCCTGAATCAGGGAGCGGAGGTTTTAATCCTGGATGAGCCGTCCGCTGTCCTGACTCCGCAGGAAGCCCAGAGCATGTTTGACACGCTGCGCAAAATGGCAGACAGCGGGAAGGCTGTGATCGTGATCTCCCACAAGATGAATGAGGTCATGAAGAATGCGGACAGGATCACGGTCCTGAAAAACGGCAGGGTTGAGGATACAATGCCGGCCTCGGAGGCGGATGTCGAGCGCCTGACAAGAGGCATTGTCGGAGTCCGCACATTGCCGGAACATGACAAGGAGCAGCCATCCCCTGAAGAGCCTGCGCAGGCAGGTCAGCAGCCATCTCCTGAAGAGCCTGCGCAGGCAGGTCAGCAGCCATCTCCTGAAGAGCCTGCGCAGGCAGGTCAGCAGATATCTCCTGAAGAGCCTGCACAGGGGGCTCAGCAGACATCTACTGCTATGGAAGAAGAAAAGAAACATATGTGCGGGGAAGAGATCTTTTTTATGGAAGGGGTCTCTGCCCAAAACGACCGCGGTCTGCCCGCCCTGAAAAAGATTTCTTTATCAGTGCGCGCCGGAGAGATTTTCGGAATTGCCGGTGTAGCCGGCAATGGGCAGAGGGAACTGTCGGAAGTTATCGCGGGACTCCGCCCCGTTACGGAAGGAAGGGTTCTTCTGGCCGGAAAAGACCTGTCAAAGGCCACAGTGAAGCAGCATATTCTGGAGGGCATTGCCTTTATTCCTGAAGACCGTCTGCAGACCGGACTGGTGCCGGAACTGACCTTTACGGAGAATATCATCCTGAAATCATATGAAACTGACCGCTACAGCCGCCGGGGCATTCTTCAGAAACAGAATATGCGCAGCGATGCAGAGGAATATGCCGGGCGGTTTGACATACGCCACGGCGGACTGGATCTGCCTGTCGGCCTGATGTCCGGCGGCAACCAGCAGAAGCTTTTGTTTGCGAGAGAGGTCTCGGGTGATCCCCGTCTGATCACAGCGACTTATCCTGTCCGCGGACTGGACATCGGTGCGGCTGAGTCGATCCGCGGGATTTTGCGCGAGCAGAGCCGTAAAGGCGCCGCGGTTATCTTTATTTCGGAAGAACTGGAGGAAATCTTTGCCATGTGCGACCGGGTCGGTGTTCTTTGTGATGGAGAACTGATGGGAATCCGTACCATAGGGGAAACTGATTTCCAGGAAATCGGACGGATGATGTCCGGAGAACGGGAGGAAACGAAATGATCAGAAATCTGCGTTTCCGGAAAAGAACCTCTGTATCAATCTCGAGACGGATACTGACACCGATCATTTTTGTACTGCTTGCCTTT
This sequence comes from uncultured Lachnospiraceae bacterium, assembly GCA_902780385.1. GTDB lineage: Bacteria > Bacillota > Clostridia > Lachnospirales > Lachnospiraceae > CAG-791. Next base: position 6,081 of record CACZFF010000067.1, on the reverse strand, counting down.
GTCTTCTGCGGATTTCTGCTGGCGGCTGTCGGATCGGATCCCTTTGCCGTCTATGCAAGAATGATGAAGACAGTCTGTTCCTACAGCGGACTGACACGCAGCATAGAGGCTGGCATCCCTCTGATGCTGACGGGACTTGCCGTATCTTTCGGCTACAGGATGAACCTGAACAATATCGGAGCAGACGGGCAATACGCGCTGGGTTCTCTTTTCTGTATCGGATTTGCCCTGTACGGGCCTGTCATGCCGGCTCCTCTGAAAATACTCTGCATGTTCCTGGTTTCGATGCTGGGCGGAGCGCTTGCCGCACTGATCGCGGCCTTTCCTAAAGCGAAATGGGGGGTCAATGAGACGATCCTCACCATGATGCTGAACTACATTTTTTTGTACGTGATGGATTTCCTGATGTACGGTCCCTGGAAAGAGCGTAACCAGATGGTGGCGCAGACCCGCGCGATCAGGGAAAAATACTGGCTCCCCGATCTGGGTGACAGCGGAATCAATTCGGTCCTCCTGATTGTGATCGCCATTGCAATCCTCCTGTATTTTTTCCACACACGGACAACCTGGGGCTATGAGATGGAGGTCATCCGTCAGAGTCCGCGGGCTGCGCAGTATGCGGGCATGTCAGTCGCAAAGGCCACCCTGCTGGTCCTGTGCGCAAGCGGCGCGATTGCGGGCCTGGCCGGATTTGCACAGGTTGCCGGTATTATTCACAGAGTACAGGCGAACCTTCCTAACGGCGCCGGGTATACAGGAATTGTCATCGCCTTTCTGGCAGGCCTCAATCCCATTGTCGTTCTGCTTGTCGGATTTCTCTTCGGTGCGCTGCAGATCTCCGCGGTCGCGGTCCAGCTGATCGGAGTGCCCTCCCAGGTGGCCGCGATGATCCAGGGAACCATCATGCTCTTCGTGGTGGCGGGAGAGTTTTTCAATCGATACGAGCTTGTCGGCAGGAAGAAATAAAGTGACTGTTTACAGCCTGCCGGAGCACACCTGTGCCCAGGCATTCACGATATTATTCGCGATATCATTCGCGGTATTATCTATGATGTCATATGCGATATCATTCACGATAGAAAGATATAAATTGGAGAGGATGATATGTCCACAACATTATTGATCTCAATTATATCCACGGCGGTGGTCTATGCAGCCACGGTCCTGTACGCGGCGGTCGGGGAAATCTTCTCGCAGCGGGCAGGGATCATGAATCTGGGCCTGGAGGGAATCATGCTCATGGGAGCGGTATCCGGCTATATGGTCGCTGTCTACCGGCAGAACCTTGTGCTGGCCATGTTGGTCGTGATTTTGGTCGGTGCCGCCCTGGGACTGGTCTTTTCTTTCCTGACAGTCACTATGCAGGCGGACCAGACCGTTTCCGGCATGGCAATGCTGACCTTCGGAACCGGTCTTTCGGGCTTTTTGGGAAAAGGCGTCAGCGGCGTCAACGCCAATCTGGCTTTCGAGCCCATTGCGATACCCGGGCTTTCCCGGATTCCGATACTCGGCCCTTCCCTTTTTAACCAGAATATACTGGTATACCTGATTTATGTCATTATTCCGCTTTCCATGATCTATCTGTATAAAACAAGGCCGGGTATGATCCTGCGTGCGTTGGGAGAGAATCCGGCGGCGCTGGATTCGGCGGGCTACAATGTTTTTGCCCTGCGATATGCCTATGTCACCTTCGGAAGCATTATGACGGCGGTCAGCGGTGCAGTCGTGTCCCTGGCCTACACCAATTTCTGGAGCGACGGCATGACGAGCGGCAAGGGTTGGATTGCAGTTGCTCTTGTCGTGTTTTCGGCCTGGAATCCCCTGACAGCGACATTCGGTGCCCTGCTCTTCGGCGCGATCAGCATCATCGGGATCGATGTGCAGACGGTTTTCCCCCAGGTTCCGTCCCAGGTGTTTTCCGCCCTGCCCTATGTGGCGACGATCATAGCCCTGATCTTTACTACCGGAAACTTCCGCGGACGGCGGTCGGCCGCCCCTGCTGCGCTGACGATCCCTTATGACCGCGAGAAGCGGTAAAGGGATTCAAGACTCGCCTGGGAGTCTTGCGCGATGAAGAATAAAAACGGTATGTCCTGATGCTCTTGTGGGCTGCATGTTGTGAGCGGCATGTATGGAAGGCGGAGCATTTTTTGATTCAAAAGAAAACCGGAGAGACTGCGCATATGGAGACTCTCAGGATTCTTAATAAACAATTCTTTTTTCAGAAAGGAGAAAACATGAAGAAGAAACTGATTTCCATCTGTCTTGCGGCTGTACTGGCGACAGCAGTTCTGACAGCCTGCAGCGAAAGTGCGGGAGGAACCGCTGAGCAGACTGCAGAGGCGGAAGATGCGGCAAAGGAGGATGCTCAGGCAGAAACTCCTGCAGAGGATGCAGCTCCCGAAGAGGACGCAGCTCCTGTAGAGGAAGCTGCAGCAGATGAAACTGCGGCACAGGCGGCGACAGAAGCTGCAGCTGTACCGGCGGCAGAAACTGCAGCTGCCATCAACCTGATCGGTGAGGACAAGAGGGACCAGGCGCCTGCAGAAGGCACTGATTTCTCCAGCCTCAAGATCGGTGAGATTGAGTCCTATATCGTAGATGACGGCGGCTGGTGCCAGGCGACACACGAGAGCATCGTCGCTGCAATGAAGGAACTGGGCATTCCGGAAGAGAATCTGATCGTTCTTGAATCCATTGATGACACCGACCAGGCGACCACACAGACAGCCGCGGAAGAGCTGATCAATGAAGGCTGCACCCTGATCTTCGGCGCATCTACCGGCTACGCTTCCTACCTGCCGGAAATCGCTGCCGCGCATCCGGAAGTCCTGTTCGCACAGTGGGGCAACAAGGTTGACAACCTGATCGGCTATGAGATCCGCAGCTATGAAGGCATGTTCCTGGCCGGCTATGCCAGCGAGCTCCTCTCCAAGGACACAAATCCTGAGCTCGGCTTCTCCGCTTCCTTCAACGAGTTTTCCGTCCGTACCGCCATCAACGCCTATGCACTGGGTGCCCAGTACGCAAATCCCGAGGCAACCGTGCGTGTCGCTTCCGCGGACAGCTGGTACGATATTGATAAAGAGACCCAGTGTGCTCAGTCCCTGATTGACGCCGGCATCAAGTACATGGGCATGGAAGCTTCCTCCCCTGCTATTCCCGAGACCTGCCAGAAGAACGGCGCTTTTGTCGTCGGCTACCACAATGACATGTCCGCGCTGGCTCCCGAGGCAGTCCTGGTCTCCCACATGTGGAATTTTGCACCCATTTTCAAGAACATTATGATCAATGCGGCCGAGGGCACAGCTTCCACCAGCGATTTCTATTACTGGGGCGGCGACTGCTCCAAACTCTCCGACTTTGCCGCTTTCGTTCCCGAAGAAGTTGTCGCGGAAGTCACCGCTCTTCAGGAGAAGATCCAGTCCGGCGAAGTGCAGGTCTTTGCGGGCGAGCTCAAGGACAATGCCGGCAACGTTCTGGTCGCTGACGGCGAAGTGATGTCGGATGAAGACATCATCTTCCAGAATTTCTTTGTGGAAGGTGTCACCACATCCTGGAAGATCGGCGAATGATCTGTATAACTGTTAATTTGTGACGATAGGAGAATGATCTGTATGGATACACGGAAGTTCCTGGATCTTTTTGAACGTGGAAAAACGGGAAAAAAGGTCGACAAAAGCGACTGGGACATGGACTATATCATCGATAATGTCATGGACCTGGTGGAAGAGTATGAGTTTGACTGGGACAAAGAAGTCCTGATCCCGGAGGACGACGCTCTTTTTGCGGACATGTTCAAGGCGGCGAGGGAACTCCTGATCAGGACCGGTATCTATAACATGACTACCGGCAGGATCATGCAGCTTTCGCCGGAGGAGATCGATGAAGGCCTGCGGAACATGAAGACCGAGCTGACCATGGGAGAGGGAAAAGATGCCTATACTCTTGTGGCGCGCAAGGTCGAGGACGAGCGTCCCCCCGCGATCTGGGCCGGCAATCCCGGATGTCCCACACCGGAAAGGCTCTACTATCCGATCGTGGAGAGCGTCGCCAAAGAGCCGGTCATCGATCTTCTGACCTGCGGTTCCCTGGTGGACGTAGACGGTTACGGAGTCCAGAACGGAGAGCCCTCCGAGATTTTTGCCGTCAGGCGTGAGATGGAATATCTGCACAGGGCGCTGGAAAAGGTCGGAAGACCCGGTATGGGCCTTCTGGCTGCCGAGAGCGCCGTGACGGAAGTCGGCGACCTGGCCGCTGTGGCGGAGCGCTGGCTCCGTCCCTGCGATTCCCACCTGGTTGCCCTTTTCAACGAACTGATCATGGACAACGGAAACCTGGTGCGGACAGCCAATTCCCTGGATTACGGCATGAAAAATGCCTCCCTGGCCTGCACCATGGTAGGCGGCCTGGGCGGGGACGCGCCGGGCAGCTGTATGATCATGATCGCGTCCATTATGGCGGCCAATCTCTTCGCCGCTGCGGACTATCATCTGTGCCATCCCATCCATATCACGGATGTGGCCACCACAGCCCGCGGATGCCTCTGGCTGCAGTCCGTGCTCTGCCAGACCTTCGCCAAGCATGCTCCCGCCATCATCGTCTGCGACCTGTGGCCGACCAGCGGCGCCATGACCAAAGAGCTCCTCTATGAGGTGGCAGCCAACTCCATTGTTGTCACCGTCAGCGGCGGCCATCTGGAAGGAATCGGCGCGGCCAACGGACGCGTGCCCCACGGCACCGGCCTGGAGTGCCGCCTCATGGGCCAAGTCGGCAAGGCGGTCGCCCGCATGAAACTGACCAGGAGCAAAGCCAACGAGATTGTCCTGGCCCTTGTGGACAAGTATGAACATGCTTTCAAGATGAAAGACGGAAATCCCGGCAAATGCTTCGATGAAGCATACAACATGGAGACAATCGAACCCCTGCCCGAATGGCAGCAGATGTACGACGAGGTCGTTGAGGACCTTCGCTCCATGGGCCTGGAACTGTAAAAGGGAAAGGGAGACAGGAGACAGGGGACGGTTCTCTGTCTCCTGCATTTGCCCTTTGAAAAGGAGACAGAGAACCGTCCCTTGTCTCCCCCGCTCGGGCTGTATCACAAGAAATAAACAGGTCCCTCTGCACGGAAAGTGCAGAGGGGCCTGTTTTTGATTCATAGACATTTACAGACCTCTGAGGATTTTCAGATAATCCTGACGCTGATCTGTAATTGCATAGATTGTGACGATTTTTTCTGCTTCATTGATTTTGTAAAAGACCAGATCTTTTTCCAATATAAGTACTTTAAAGCCCTGCCGGCGCAGGACCATGTAGCGGGGATCTATGCCGGCATAAGGATTTTCCGCAAGTATGGAAATTTCCCTCTCTATTCTGTCCAGTCTGTCCAATGCTGTTTCATTTCCGAATTTTTCCGCAATGAAGAGAACGATTTTCCGAAGGCAGGAATCGGCTGTTTCCGTTCTGAGTAAAGTATACAAGTTTCTCATCCCCCCTTTAACATTGCGCGCAGATCGTCAAAGGAGGTCTGCAGGGGAGCGACTCTTTCGCTTCTGACATCTTCTTCAGCCTCTGCGAGGAGCTCAAGCAGTTCAAGGCGGGATTTCATCTGTAAATATTCTTCATAGCCAATGGAAACGGTGTCACCTCTCCCGTTTACAGTGATGATGACGACCTCTCTCTCTTCCCGGCATTTTCTGGAGATCTCGCTGTAATGATTACGAAGATCTGCAGAGGGACGGATCGTCTCTTTGATCGAGATCATAGAATACCCTCCATTAAACAAGTGATGTGATTGTGTAGTCATATTATATCATCATAATGATATGAGCGTCAACAAAACTGTATTTACCGCTTCAGACTCTTGTGGCTCTTGCGGTACTGGCCGGGAGAGGAGCCGACTTTTTTGACAAAGAGGTTGATGAGGCTTCCGCTGGAGGAATAGCCTACCTCCTCTGCAATCTCGGAAATCGACATGCTTGTCGTGAGCAGGAGAGTCTTGGCGTGCTCGATGCGGGTGTTGATCACATATTCCATGGGAGCGAAGCCGGTCTCCCGCTTGAACATATGGGAAAAATAGAA
>CACZFF010000066.1 GCA_902780385.1 uncultured Lachnospiraceae bacterium | reverse complement strand
GGCTGTATGGAGGAAAGGCAGTCCGAACCCCGAAAGGGGGACCTGCCGCAAGGCAGGCAGTAGGAAGCACGCGACTTAAGTCGTGTGAGGCTTCACCACGCTATAGGGAGAGTTCAGGAAGGTCTGGGACCGGGGACGAGGCCAGGCATGACACCTCAGCTTCCACTCGCAAAAGAGAAAAAGCTGGAAAACACTCTTCCTCCCCATGATCAAAAGCCAATCCCGAAAATGAAAATACACCAGGTTTTATACATTTTAATGAAATACTCCATTTTATATATTAGCAAATTATTCGATATGTGGTATTATATAATATAACAAGTAAATAACTCGTCCATCGAACAATATTTAAGGAGGGAGAACTGTCAGAAAAGCTATTGATTGTTATCTGCATAACAAGACTATCCCTGCATCTACTATAAATTGCTGTTACTAAAGTGTTACTATCTTGTTACTAATGAGTAGATTTTCTAAGAAATGCAAAAGAAGTGGAAACAAAAAGAACCCGCAGAAACACTGGATTTCTGCGGGTCTTGTGTGTGATTCTTGTTGATATTTTGGTCTGAAAATTATCGCTTGGAGAACTGAGGAGCGCGGCGGGCGCCTTTGAGACCGTATTTCTTTCTCTCTTTCATACGAGGGTCACGGGTAAGATATCCGGCCTTTTTGAGAACGGGACGAAGGTCCGCGTCTGCCTCGATGAGGGCACGGGAGATGCCGTGACGGATCGCGCCTGCCTGGCCGGTTGTGCCGCCGCCCTTGACAGTGATCTTGTAGTCATACTGACCGGTTGTGCCGGTGAGAACGATGGGCTGGTTGACGATAACCTTGAGGGTCTCAAGTCCGAAATAGTCATCCAGGGTTCTGCCGTTGATGGTCATATTGCCGGTGCCGGGTGTAATGAAAACGCGGGCAACAGAGGATTTCCTTCTGCCGGTTCCATAATATGTCGCTTCTTTAGCCATTGTAAATTTCTCCTTTCAAGCTCTGGCCGTCCGGTCTGATATATCCGGATCTGCTTCGGCCATCTATAACGAATGCCGCCGGTGATCAGGGGGCTATCTATTTCGATTGCCGCCGGTTCTTTCCGGCTGGCGGACAAAGTCGATCAGAACTTCAGCTCTTCGGGCTTCTGTGCTGCGTGCTTATGCTCGGGACCTTCGTAGACATGGAGCTTTCTGTACATGTCATCGCCAAGTCTTCCCTTGGGAAGCATGCCGCGGACTGCGTGCTCGACAACCTTGATGGGCTTTGTGCGGAGCATCTCGCGAAGGGTTGTGTACTTCGCGCTGCCGACATACTCGGAGTGACGGAAATAGATCTTCTGATCCAGCTTCTTGCCGGTAACTTTGATCTTCTCTGCATTTACGATGATGACATAGTCACCTGTATCCATAAAAGGAGTGAAGTAGGGCTTATTCTTGCCGCGAAGAACAGTGGCAACTGCGCTTGCAAGGCGTCCGAGGGTCATGTCGGTCGCATCCACTACATACCATTTCTTCTCAATATCTGCTGCGCCTGGCACATAGGTTTTCATGTATTTTCCTCCATCGGGTGCATCTGTGATCAGCTCTTTGCAGCGGTTCCGGTCCGGGCCGGTCCCCGCATGCGGGCGGATCATATTCATCTTATTTATATTTTCTTGTTTCTTTCTTCATGTGCGGGTCGCAGTGGCAGGTAAATTTTTTCCAAAAACCGGGGAGTCAGGGCATGCAAAATACATGCGTTTACCGCCGTCGCACCCGTCCATTATATTCGAATCAAAAAAGTGTGTCAACGCCTCATTGCATTTTTTTCACACGCTTTTTTCACTTTTTTGCATACAGTCTCAATGTATTTTTCCACTGTATTTGTCATGCGCTGATTCATACAGAAACATAGCGGTTTTTCAGTCAAAAATCATTTCCATTCCGGGCTCCGCGATCTCGTAGCGGACAAGGGTCAGGCCGCAGGCAGGCGCGGTGGGACCGGCCGACCGGCGGTCAGCGGACTCTAAAATGGCAGGGATTTCAGCGGGCAGCTTTGCCCCTCTGCCGACTTCCATCAGAGTCCCTGCAATGATGCGGACCATGTTGTAGAGGAAGCCTCTGCCGCTGACGCGGATCACGATCTCCCTGGGCCTGCGGAATTCATCTGCGGGGATCCCGCAGGGGACTTCCTCCACCTCCACGGACAGGATTTCCCGGACCGTGGTTTTTGCGCTGGTATACATGCTGCAGAAGCTCTTGAAATCGTGTTCCCCGACAAGATACCCCGCTGCCTCACGCATAGCTTCCACATCGAATTTATATCTGGAAAAATACGTGTAGAGACGCCGCATGGGATCCGGCATCTCCGCGTTATAGATGCGGTATTCATAGGTCTTGACCGTGCTGCAGCGACGGGGGTGAAAATCCTCCGGCACTTCACGCGAACTGCGGACGCAGATCTGGTCCGGCAGGCGCACATTGACCGCATGCGCAAACTTTTCCGGAGGAATACGGCTCTCTGTATCAAACACCGCGAGATTGCAGCGGGCGTGGACCCCTGCGTCGGTCCGGCTGGCGCCGATCACTTCCACCGGCTGACCCGTCAGATCGGTCAGCGCCCGGTTCAGCTCGCCCTCGATCGTGGGCACACCGCTCTTCTGTGCCTGATAGCCGGCATAATCCGTGCCGTCATATGCGACGGAAAGCAGAATTCTTTTTTTCACAGTCGGATTTCTCCTTACAGCTAAAAAACGTTTATGGCCCGACTCCAAACCCCTTCATACAGGAAGACAGGCAGATCCCGGACTCCCTTTTTGGACTCCCTTTTTATACGTAAGCCGCCGGCAGCCGCTGAATGAGTCACAAGGGACGGTTCTGAAAAACTCATTGCACGCAATGAGTTTTTCAGAACCGTCCCCCTTGACTCATTTTCAAAAAAGCATTTGATCTTTTCACACCTGTTCTCACCATAAAAGGCTCTGTCACACCAGAAAAGGCAGCGGAAGGAGTCTCAAAGCGACACAGATGCAAAAGTAGGCGAGCAGGATAAAATACGCGCCCTGGTCGCGGCCCTGGTAGACCAGAGGCTTCATCTTGGTGCGTCCCGCGCCGCCGCGATAGCAGCGTGCCTCCATTGCCATGGCCAGGTCATTGGCACGGCGGAAAGCGGAAATGAAAAGTGGCACCAGCAGGGGAACCAGGCTCTGGATCTTTTTTATAAGATTTTTGCTCTCAAAGTCGGCGCCGCGGGCAATCTGTGCCTTCATGATCTTGTCCGTCTCCTCCATCAGAATAGGAATAAAGCGGAGGGCGATGGACATCATCATCGCGATTTCATGAACAGGCACGCGCAGTCTTTTCAGTGGATTGAGAAGGCTCTCGATCGCGTCTGTCAGCTGATTGGGCGTCGTCGTGAGGGTCATCAGGGAAGATCCGATCACCAGCAGTGAGAGGCGGATCGCCATTTTGACCGCAAAGGCAAGGCCTTGCTTAGTGATCTTCAGGAATCCAAACTTGACCAGTGTCTCGCCCGGCGTCAGAAACAGGTTGAAGGCCATGGTAATGAGCAGCAGGATCAGAATTGCCCGCATGCCGCGCACAATATAACCGACCGGCACGTTGGAAAGCCTGATCATGACGATCAGAAAAAGTGCGCAGACCAGATATCCCGCAAATGAATCCACCACAAAGAGGGAGATAATATAGGCCAGTGTGCCCACAATCTTGACCCTGGGATCAAGGCTGTGCAGCAATGATTCGGTCTGATAGTATTGTCCGATCGTAATATCCTTGAACATAAATCTTCTCCCAAAACAGAGGTTTTTATGATCTGCTGTCTGTCTTTCGCTGTCCTCAGGCTGTTAAGCGGCTGTTTTACAACAATCTTAAGGCTGTCTTTTCGCCGCCCTCAGGATCTCCGCTGCGGCTTCCTCCACCGTGAGGGCATCTGTATGTACATCCATTCCGTAATCCCGCAGGGTATTCATTATGTAGGTGATCTGCGGGGCGGAAAGGCCCAGATCCTCGAGCTCAATGTAGTGTTTGAAGACATTCCTGGGCGTGTCGTCAAAGACCTTTTTGCCGTGCCCCATCACGACGATCCTCTCCACGTAGCGGGCGACATCGTCCATGCTGTGGGAAACGAGGATGATGGTCATGGAAAGCTTTTGCTTCATCTCAGAGATCAATCCCAGGATCTCATCGCGGCCACGGGGATCAAGTCCGGCAGTGGGCTCGTCCAGGATGAGAATACGGGGATTCATGGCGAGAACGCCCGCGATCGCGGCGCGTCGCTTCTGTCCGCCTGACAGATCAAAGGGAGACGTTTTAAAATACTTTTCCTTCATTCCCACGTTTTCAAGCGCCTGGATCGCCCGCTTTTTGCAGGTCGCCTCATCCAGACCCAGGTTTTTGGGGCCGTACATGACATCGGAAAGGACATCGACTTCAAAAAGCTGATGTTCCGGATATTGGAAGACCAGGCCCACATTGGCGCGAAGGGCTTTTTTGTCAAAGCCGTCCTCATGAATATCTTTGCCGTTGTATAAAACACGGCCGCTGGTCGGGCGCAGGAGCCCGTTGAGAAGCTGCACCAGGGTGGATTTTCCGGATCCTGTATGACCGATCAGCCCAATGAACTGATTGTCCGGTATTTCTAGGCTTATACCCTGCAGAGCCGCAGTCTGCATGGCAGTTCCCTGCTCATAGACGTAGCTCACATTTTCCAGAGTGATTCCCATTGCAGTCCATTTCCTTTCCGCTGTGACGGTCAGTCCAGCCAATTCACCTGTATCTGACAGTCCTGTCAATTCCGTCTCATCTGTCAGTCCAGTCACTTCCGCTGTATCTGTCATTTATATCGCTTTAAATAAACAAATGATTATCTAAAGAATGAATTAATAAATAGATCAATTTATTTATAGAAGGGATTCTTTATTTCCTGCCAGTGCCTCTGCGAGTTCTTCCTTTGTCAGGATCCCTTCCGGAATATCCAGACCTTCTTTTCTCAAAATATGTCCCAGGAGTGTCACCTGGGGGACATCCAGATTAAGTGCCTGCATCTCCTCAACCCTGGAAAAAACTTCGCGGGGCGAGCCCTGCATAGCGATCTTACCATTATCCATGACGAAAACATGGTCGGCCTGAATAGCTTCTTCCATAAAGTGTGTGATGAGGATAATGGTGATATTTTCTTCTATGTTCAGTGACCTTGCCGCACTGATCACGTCTGCGCGGCCTGAAGGGTCCAGCATGGCTGTCGGCTCATCCATGACGATGCATTTGGGATGCATGGCGATGACACCGGCGATGGACACGCGCTGCTTCTGCCCGCCGGACAGACGGTTGGGGGACTTTTTGCGGTATTCCAGCATTCCCACGGCTTTGAGGCTCTCTTCTACGCGCTCCCAGATTTTCTCTGTGGGGACACCCATATTTTCGGGGCCGAAGCCGACGTCCTCTTCAACAACCTGGCCGATGATCTGGTTGTCCGGATTCTGAAAGACCATGCCGGCTGTCTGGCGGATGTCCCAGAGCAGAGACTGATCCTTTGTGTCCATGCCGTTCACCCAGACTGTTCCCTCTGTGGGGAACAGAAGCGCGTTGATGTGCTTTGCCAGAGTGGATTTTCCCGATCCGTTGTGGCCGAGAATGGCGATAAACTGGCCGGGCTCGACATTCAGAGAGACATCATCGATGGCCCGGACGGTACCTGCCGGATTTCCCTCTTCATCGCGCTGTATATAATCATGAATCAGTTTGCTGATCTTTATCATGGTCTTCCTATCTCTTTGGCGGCATGTCCCGGAATTCTCTACAGCCTCCCCCTGAAGAGGACCTGAAGAGGATATGTACTGAAAAATATTACAGAACACTCCCTGATCGAGGGTGTATGCGTAAATAAAATTTCTAAAAAGCCCCCGGGAAAGGATCTCCCCGGAGGCTTTCAAATGAACATATCATGCTGCAGGCAGATTTGTTAACAGTCTGATAATGCTCTTGTTATGTCTGGATCAGACAAACTCAAGAACGACTTCCATCGCTCCATCACCGCGGCGCTGGCCGATCTTGATGATTCTGGTGTAACCACCGTTCCTGTTGGCATACTTGGGCCCATACTCGGTGAACATCTTGTCAACGAGATCAACCTTCTTGGTAGCCTTCTTGCGGCCCTTTGCTTCTGCGGGAACTTCCACAACGGGATACAGATAGCGAAGGAGCTGTCTTCTGGCATGCAGACGGCTGGGAGCATCCTTGGTGACCTGCTTCTCAACTTCGTCGTAAACAGTGACTTTCTTGCCGTCGACTACTTCTTTGACGCGCTTGCCGTCTTTGTCCTTGCGGGCAACTTTTGCATTGACAGTGACAGTCTCAAAATTGTCGCGCTCTTTAACAGCCAGAGTGATCATAGGCTCAACGATCTTGCGGATTTCCTTGGCGCGTGCCTCGGTAGTGGTGATCTTTCCGTGATAGATCAGAGCTGTGACCTGGTTGCGGAGCAGGGCCTTTCTGAGCTTGGTCTTCTTGCCTAATTTTCTGTACATTGCCATTTTTATATTCCTCCATTCGTTATGATGATGCCGGCAGCAGCGCACATCGGACTTATCTGCGGCCGGTTCCGGCGACAGCCATCAGGCCATGGCAGACCCGTGCTGATCCCCGGCATCTCCTGCTGCGCACCCTGTGGTTTTACCGCAGCGGGACGGGCTTATTGCGCCGGTCCGCATGCCCGGTTTACGGCCATGCGGACGGCTGCTTTTATCAATTATATGAGTTTTATCGTCTTACCGTGCTTTTCGCATATGGCGGAAAACGCTTCAGATGGATCAGGCGGGATCTTCGCTCGAATTGAGCTTGAGACCCAGCTCTTTGAGCTTCTCGAGAACTTCCTCCAGAGATTTGCGGCCAAGGTTTCTGACCTTCATCATCTCTTCGGGAGTCTTGTTGCAGAGCTCTTCGACCGTATTGATTCCTGCACGCTTGAGGCAGTTGTAGGAACGGACGGAGAGTTCGAGTTCGTCGATGCTCATCTCCAGAGCCTTCTCCTTGGGATTTTCCTTCTCCTCGGAGATGACCTTGGCGGTTCTTGCTTTTTCAGACAGGTTGATAAACACACTCAGGTGCTCACTGAGAACTTTTGCTGCGAGGCTGACTGCCTCATCAGGCGCAATCGTTCCGTCTGTTGTGACATCCAGTGTCAGCTTGTCAAAGTCTGTCTGCTGTCCGACACGTGTATTTTCCACAGTCACATTGACCCTTTCGACAGGTGTGTAGATGGAATCGATCGGAATAACGCCGATTTTGGTATCAGGCGTTTTGTTGCGGTCGGAGCTGACGTATCCTCTTCCCTTTGTGATTGTAAGTTCCATGAACAGACGGGTATCCTTTCCGCTCAGGGTTGCAATCACGAGATCAGGATTCATGATCTCGATATCCGAATCGATCTGGATATCGGAAGCGCGCACAACACCCTCACCTTCATAATCGATGAAGGCAGTCTTGGGCTCGTTGGACTCGCTGTCATTCTTGATCGCGAGGCTCTTGATATTCATGATGATCTCGGTGACGTCTTCCTTGACGCCCGGGATCGTGCTGAATTCATGCTGTACGCCATCAATTTTGACCTGACTCACCGCAGCGCCGGGAAGTGAAGAGAGCATGATCCGGCGGAGGGAATTTCCCAGCGTGATGCCATAACCTCTCTCAAGAGGCTCGACCACGAATCTGCCGTACTTCTTATCATCAGAGATCTGGACGACCTCGATGCTCGGTCTCTCAAAATCAAACACTCGTAAATCCTCCTTTGCGCTCTGCGCTCAGTCCTTATTACTTGGAGTACAACTCGACGATGAGCATTTCGTCTACGGGAACATCGATCTGCTCTCTCTTAGGCAGCTGGCTGACAGTACCCTTGAGGGCTTCCTTGTCAACGTCAACCCAATCGGGGGTCAGTCTGCCTGCGGTAATCTCGGAGATGTCCTTGAAGCGCTGGATGCTCTTGGATTTCTCTCTGACCTCGACAACGTCGCCTGCCTTAACAAGATAGGAAGGAACGTTGACGATCCTGCCGTTGACAGTGATGTGCTTGTGGCCGACGACCTGACGTGCCTCACGACGGGTGCGGGCAAAGCCCATACGGAAAACGACATTGTCCAGACGGCTCTCAAGCATGGTCATAAGGTTTTCACCGGTCATGCCCTTCATCCTGTCGGCCTTGTCATAGTAGTTGCGGAAAGGCTTCTCGAGGACGCCGTAGATGAACTTGGCTTTCTGCTTCTCACGAAGCTGTGTGCCATACTCGCTGAGCTTGCGGCTTCTGCGAATCAGCTGTCTTTTGGACTTCTTGTCATAACCAAGAAAAGTGGGGTCAAGATCGAGAGATCTGCATCTCTTCAGTACCGGAGTTCTGTTTACTGCCATTGTATTTTTCCTTTCTTTATCTGCAGCCCTGCTCTTTCGGCATCTTTCAGTGTCTTTCAGCATAAGGCCGGTCTATATCCGTGTCCGGCTGTCAGGGCTGCATGTTGTTTACAGCACAAAGAACAAGTATCTGTTCTCTGTGTCTTCATCCAAACGTGTAATAAAACATGTGTGATAAAAGATCACACTCTCCTTCTCTTGGGAGGACGGCAACCGTTGTGAGGGACGGGAGTGACATCAGTGATGCTGATGATCTCGAGGCCGTTGGAATTCAGCGCACGGATGGCAGCTTCTCTGCCTCGACAGCCTTCAGCCCGTGAATGAGCGCTGCCTTTGTAGCCGTCTCTGCAGCCATCTGTGCTGCATAGGGAGTAGATTTCCTTGAACCTTTAAATCCAAGACCGCCTGCACTTGCCCAGCTCAGAGCGTTGCCCTGGGTATCAGTCAGGGTAACGATTGTGTTATTAAAAGAGGACTGGATGTGCGCCTGTCCGCGTTCAACGTTTTTCTTGACACGTCTAACCTGCTTCCTTCTGGAGGATTGCTGTTTTGCCATAAAACTAACCTACTTTCTTTCCCATAAATGGTATCTGTCCGGCTGTAACTGTATATACTGCATTATATATAGAGTATATAGAAGCATATGCAGAAGCACCGGAATCAATGTACATTATTTCTTCTTGTTTGCGATGGTCTTCTTCGGGCCCTTCCTGGTCCTTGCATTGGTCTTGGTCTTCTGACCGCGGACAGGGAGACCTCTTCTGTGACGGATGCCTCTGTAGCAGCCGAT
>CACZFF010000065.1 GCA_902780385.1 uncultured Lachnospiraceae bacterium | reverse complement strand
AGTCGAAAAAATAACTCATTTTTTCGACCTGGTCACTTAGATTTTAAAGGAAGCCTGTCGGTATCCTTTGGAGAAATACACGTAACATTTGACGCTTACCTTGAATCTCACCGGTGCGGACACTGTGATCCACCTGGATCCCTGGTGGAACGTTGCCGCGGAAAATCAGGCATCCGACCGCACGCACCGCATCGGCCAGACCCGGAATGTCGAGGTGATCCGGCTCATCGCCGGCGACAGCATCGAGCAGCGCGTCGTGGAACTTCAGGATATCAAAAAGGAAGTCATACGCCAGGTCATTTCCGATGACGACGGCTCCGTCACCAGCGCCCGCCTCGAAGATATCGCCTTTGTGCTGGAGTGATATTTGGTTTGAAAAAGAATCGTATTTCGCTATAATAGTGTCGTACAGAGGATCGTATAGTAAACAAATGACTTGATAATGGTCGGGCAGCATGATAATAATCGGATGGCTGGATGATAATCAGGTGATTTGATAATAATCGGATGGCTGGATGATAATCGGGCGATTTGATAATCAGGAGAGAAGGATGAAAAGAATTGCGAGCCTGTTTCTGGCATTTGTCATGATATGTATGGTATGCGCAGTCAGCGTGCCGGTATATGCGGATGATTTTGATAAAGCTGTCGGCGTCTGGAAGCTGGAGGAGATGTCAGGTGACAATACCATGTCAAAGGAGGATCTGAAGGAATATGAGCGGCTGGGAGTTGCAATGTATCTCAAGCTGCGGAAGGACGGAACCTGCAAATTTTCCCTGTACGGGGATACCATGGAGGGCACCTGGAGTGAATACGGCATTGTTCTGGATAACGCCTGGTTCACCTATATTCTGGACGGCGATAAACTGGTCCTGGACAATCAGGACGGCAGCGATATGATCTTCACCAGATCTTCCATGGATGAAATCTACAAGATCCTCGGCTATCAGAAGGGCATTCTGGATGAGGATGTCCATTATTCAACAAAAGAAAAGAAAATCCTGGATACGGATACAGCTTCTGTTGTGATCACTGGCTACAAGGCGGATATGACCGGTTTTACGGTATCAATGCGCTGCAAGAATAAGACGAGAAACGAAATCACGATTGGCTTGGACAAATGTGTGCTCAATAAATACATTTTCCATCCGGAATGGTCCGAAACGCTTGACAAAAGAGAGACGCTGGAGACAAAGATGAGGATTATCCCGGCTGAAATCGCCAAGACGGGAATCTCAGTTGTCGATGAGATGATCCTTCAGATGCACTTATCGAATGCCACAAACGGCAGGACGATCAAAAAGGGGATCATGGCGACCGTGTATCCGACCGGAAGGAAAGCGGATCAGGTCCGCACCCCCCTCAGAAAACCGGTGGAAAATGAATACAGGATCCTCGTGAATAATACCTGTGCCTATATCATACAGGGAATCGATCCGGAGGATACCAGGGGACTGGCTGTCAACTGCTATCTTGAAAACAGGTCCAAAGGCACACTGAATTTTGTCTGGAGCGATGTGACGATTGATGGCAAACCCGCCAAAACCGTCTACGAGGAATCCGTCCTGCCGGGTACCATCGGGTATTCCGATGTCATTTTCCTCAAGTCCGAACTTGAGGGAACAGGAATCAATATCAGTGATATTTCGACCATAAAAGGCAAACTCAGGATATACGACAAAACAAAGACTACACCGCAGCTGGTTCAGGAAAAGGAGTTTACTTATACACGGAAATGATACCCTGTCATGTCCGGATATTTCCCGGCTTTTCAGTGCCCGGAGATCGCTGCTTACGGAAACTTGCACACTTGCACACATAAAATCATTTGGTCCTGGCTGTTCAGCCCGGGGAATGCAGATGCTCAGTATCTGCATTCTCCGGGGGCTGAACAGTTTTTTAATGGAAAAACTCTTTTTTGATGAAAAAATGAAAAAATCTCTTTTTATGGAAAGAAATCTCTCAAGGAATCTCTTTTTGATGTAAAAACTGGACAAAACAATTAGATTGTGTTAGATTTAATTGCTCGATTTAAAACATAATGATTTTCGCTTTTTCAGATGATGTATTTCTTAATTTGATACATCTGCTGACGATCATTATTTTTACAGAAAAGACGAATCGTTGCAGGTCAGCCTGAAAGGGGCAGTTACTGTAACGTCAAATCACAATGGAGGTAAATAATGGCTGAAGCTGATCATAGATATGATTGTCTGCTGCTTGAGCGTCAGTTGTGCTTTCCCCTGTATGCATGTTCCAAGGAGATCATCCGCCGTTACAAGCCTATGCTGGACGAGCTTGATCTGACCTACACGCAGTACATCACGATGATGGCCATGTGGGAGCACAGTGAGATGAATGTCAAGGAACTGGGGAAGTGTCTGTTTCTGGATTCCGGCACCTTGACACCGGTTCTCAAAAAGCTGGAGGCAAAGGGCTACATTCACCGCGGACGGTCAAGGACGGATGAACGCAATCTGTCGGTGACCATCACGGAAGAGGGGATGAAGCTGCGCGACCGTGCGCTTGCAGTTCCCACACAGATGGCCTGCTGTGTCGACCTGAGCCCGGAGGAGGGAATGATGATGCACTCTCTTCTGCATAAAATATTGAATAACCTGAACCACGAATGACAGCACTATATTATTTTTTACAGAACTATGCTATGATGGACTCTGTATGACAAAGTTATGCGACCCACCCAAAACCACAACAGTTCGAAAAACTGGGGTTTTTAAACACAGAAGTGCAAACCTGAACAGTCAGGTTTCTGTTTTTTATAAAAACATATAAAACATTTGAGAGGAAGATTATGTCCAGATTAACAGATAAGCTTTTCGGGACGCACAGTGAGCGTGAGATCAAGCGGATCCGTCCGCAGGTCGATCGGATCGAGGCGCTTCGTCCGCAGATGCAGGCACTGACCGATGAGGAACTGCGCGGTAAAACAGACGAATTCAGAAAGAGATTTCAGGACGGCGAGACATTGGATGACCTTCTGGTCGAGGCCTATGCAGCCGTTCGTGAAGGTGCGCGCCGCGCACTCGATATGGAGCCTTTCCGCGTACAGCTGATCGGCGGCATTATCCTGCATCAGGGCCGCATCGCCGAGATGCGTACCGGTGAAGGTAAGACCCTGGTCGCGACCCTGCCCGCCTACCTCAACGCTCTTGAGGGACGGGGCGTCCACATCGTCACGGTCAACGACTATCTGGCAAAGCGTGACGCGGAGTGGATGGGTCAGGTCTACCGCTTCATGGGAATGACGGTCGGTGTTGTCCTCAACTCCATGACTCCCAAGGAGCGCCAGGAAGCCTATGCATGCGATATCACCTATGTGACCAACAACGAGCTGGGCTTCGACTACCTGCGAGACAATATGTCGATCTACAAGGAGCAGCTCGTTCTTCGGGAGCTCCATTATGCCATCATCGACGAGGTCGACTCCGTCCTCATCGACGAAGCCAGAACCCCTCTGATCATTTCCGGCCAGAGCGGTAAGTCCACCAAGATTTATGAGGCATGCGATATCCTTGCCGGCCAGATGAAGCGCGGCCAGGACGTCGAAGATCTGTCCAAGATCGATGCCATCATGGGTATCGAGCGCGAGGAGACCGGCGATTTCATCGTCAATGAAAAGGACAAGCTGGTCAACCTGACGGCAGAGGGTGTCAGCAAGGTCGAGAAATTTTTCCGCATCGAAAACCTTGCGGATCCGGAGAACCTGGAGATCCAGCACTGCATCATCCTTGCCCTGCGCGCCCACAACCTCATGCACCGCGACCACGACTACATCGTCAAGGACGACCAGGTCCTGATCGTCGATGAGTTCACCGGCCGTGTCATGCCCGGCCGCCGCTATTCCGACGGTCTGCACCAGGCGATCGAGGCCAAGGAGCACGTCAAGGTCAAGCGCGAGAGCAAGACTCTGGCGACCATTACTTTCCAGAATTTCTTCAATAAATTTGACAAAAAGGCCGGCATGACCGGTACCGCCCTGACCGAGGAGCGCGAGTTCCGTGAGATCTACGGCATGGACGTCATTGAGATCCCGACCAACCGCCCTGTCATCCGTTTTGACGATCAGGACGCAGTCTACAAGACGAAAAAAGAGAAATTCCGCGCTGTCGTGAATGCGGTCAAGGAAGCCTACGACAAGGGACAGCCCGTTCTGGTCGGCACCATCAGCATCCAGGTCTCCGAGGAGGTCTCCAAGATGCTCAAGAGGGCAGGCATCCCGCATAACGTACTGAACGCCAAGTTCCATGAAATGGAAGCGGAGATTGTCGCCGAGGCAGGCCGCCACGGGGCAGTCACCATCGCGACCAACATGGCAGGCCGTGGTACCGATATCAAGCTCGATGAAGAAGCCCGCGCCGCAGGCGGTCTGAAGATCATCGGCACAGAGCGCCATGAATCCCGCCGTATCGACAATCAGCTGCGCGGCCGAAGCGGACGACAGGGAGATCCCGGCGAATCCCGTTTTTATATTTCCCTGGAAGACGACCTCATGCGCCTGTTCGGATCGGACCGCATGACCGCCATGTTCAACGCCCTGAATATCCCTGAGGACCAGGAGATCACTCACAAGTCCCTCTCCAAGGCTATTGAGGGTGCTCAGAAGAAGATTGAGAACAACAACTTCGGTATCCGTAAAAACCTGCTCGATTACGACCAGGTCATGAATGAGCAGCGTGAGATCATCTACGCCCAGCGCCGCGAAGTCCTCGACGGCAAGAGCATGCGTGACAGCGTATTTAACATGATCACAGACTTTGTCGACGGCATTGTCGACAACTGCATCAGCGATGATATCGACAGCGATGACTGGAACCTCACCGAGCTCAACGAGCTCCTGCTGCCCGTCATCCCCCTTCAGGTCATTAACCGCGGCCGCATACGCGAGCGCACCCGCGACGGACTCAAGCAGCAGCTCAAGGAAGAGGCAGCTGCCCTCTACGAGTCCAAGGAAGCCGAATTCCCCGAGGCAGAGGCCGTCCGTGAACTCGAGCGCGTCGTCATCCTCAAGGTCGTCGACCGCAAGTGGATGGACCACATCGACGACATGGAACAGCTCCGCCAGAGCATCGGCCTGCAGGCCTACGGCCAGCATGATCCCCTTGTCGAGTACAAGATGGCCGGCTATGACATGTTCAACGAGATGACCCGCAATATCATGGAGGAGACTGTACGAGTCCTCTTCCACGTCAAGGTCGAACAGAAGGTGGAGCGCGAGGAAGTCGCCAAAGCTACCGGCACCAACAAGGACGAATCCCTTGCAAAGCAGCCCAAGCGCCGCACCGACAAGAAGATCTACCCCAACGATCCCTGCCCCTGCGGCAGCGGCAAGAAATACAAAAACTGCCACGGCAGACCCGGAATGAGCCTGTAGGGAGAAAAATAAAAACCTCAGAAGGAGACGCAATATATGCTACAACTGGATCAGATGAAGACTGAAATCCAGCAGTATGAAGACACCATGCACGAGGTCCTTCATTCTCTGGATCTCGAATATAAAAAGCAGCGCATCGAGGAGCTGCAGCGCGAGTCAGAGGCACCGGACTTCTGGTCCAACGCCGATGTCGCCAATAAGAAAATGAAAATGCTCAAGGACCTGCAGACTACGGTCGAGGATGCAGAGCACATCGAGACTCAGTATGACGATATTCTCATGCTGATCGAGATGGGAAACGAGGAGAACGACGAATCTGTAGTCGAAGGTGTCCGCGAGGAGCTGGATGAGTTCAAAAACAAGCTGGAGGAGATGCGCCTGGCGACACTTCTGACCGGTGAATATGATGATTCCAATGCGATCATGTCCCTGAACGCAGGTGCAGGCGGCACGGAGAGCTGTGACTGGTGCTCCATGCTCTACCGCATGTACACCCGCTGGGCGGACCGCAAAGGCTTCAAGGTCGACGTCATGAACTTTATCGACGGTGACGAGGCCGGCATCAAGTCCGTGGATTTCCAGATCAGCGGCCCCAACGCCTACGGCTATCTCAAATCCGAGCGCGGCGTCCACAGACTGGTCCGCATCTCGCCCTTCAATGCCCAGGGCAAGCGCCAGACATCCTTTGTCTCCTGTGACGTCATGCCCGATATTGAAAAGGATATTGATATCGTCATTAATCCCGATGATATCCGCATTGATACTTATCGTTCCAGCGGCGCAGGCGGCCAGCACATCAACAAGACTTCCTCCGCCATCCGTATCACTCACTTCCCTTCCGGTGTGGTCGTGACCTGCCAGAATGAGCGGTCTCAGTTCCAGAACAAGGACAAGGCCATGCAGATGCTCAAAGCCAAGCTCTATATGCTGAAGAAGGAAGAGGAAGAGGCCAAGCTCGCCGGCATCCGCGGCGAGGTCAAGGACATTGCCTGGGGCAGCCAGATCCGTTCCTATGTCCTGCAGCCCTACACCCTGGTCAAGGACACCCGCACCCAGGAGGAGACCTCCAACACCGGCGCGGTCCTGGACGGCGATATCGACCGTTTCATCAATGCCTATCTCCGCATGGGCGCCAACAAGGCCAGCCGCAGCGAAGAGGCATGATAAAACGTATAAAGGTATGTGATGAGACGGTGTTCCCTTAACCACCTTTTGCCCTCAGCATCATGCTGTTTCATTTATCACTGTATAACTGTTTGCAATCAAGAGATATAAGGCGGCTTTCATTTTATGCTCACTTTACCGGAAACCATCAAATTGTTTGACAGCGACGCATACGCGGCGGACTTTACTGCGTCCGTCCTCTTTGCAGAGCTGATTGAAAAAAAGAAGTCCAGCCACTGGGAGATCATCCTTGACCGGACTCTGTTTTTCCCCGAAGAGGGCGGACAGACACCGGATACCGGGACGATCGAAGGCTGTCCTGTGATCGATGTGCAGCTGGACGGCAATGTGATCCGCCACAGCGTGAAAGCCAAAAAGACAGGAGACGGGCAGCCGCCATTTATACCGGGACAGATTGTCCGGGGGCAGATTGATTTCGCCCACCGTTTCTCCAACATGCAGAATCACTCGGGTGAGCACATCCTGTCAGGACTTGTACACAACCGCTTCGGCTACGATAACGTGGGTTTCCACCTGAGTGACAACACGGTGACCCTGGATTTCAACGGCCCTCTGACAGACGAAGATATTCTCTGGCTCGAGCAGACCGCCAACCGCGTCGTCTGGGACAACAAAGAGATCCGCGGCTGGTATCCGGAGCCCCAGGAGCTGGAGTCCATCGAATACCGCAGTAAAAAGGAGATTGACGGTCCTCTCCGCCTTGTGGAAATCCCCGGCGTGGATATGTGCGCCTGCTGCGCACCCCATGTCAGAAGGACCGGAGAGATCGGCCTGATCAAGGTCATCCGGACCCTGCGTGAGCGCAGCGGCATCCGCCTGACCATTCTCTGCGGCAGCCGTGCCCTGGCCTATATGCAGACCCTGCAGAAGGCGGCGGAGGATGTCTCCCACCTGACCAATATGCCACGCGAAGAGATCGCGGCCGGAACATCCCGTATTCTTGATGAAAACGAAAGGCTCCGCCAGCGCGAAGCGGCCCTCGAAGCTGTTGTCACAGAGGCTCTTGCAGCTTCCGTACCGGCTGACCAGCAGGACGTGTTCCTGTTCACGGAAGGTGCCGACGGCAGCAGCGCCGGCATCGGCAACCTTGCCCAGCGCAGACTTGTCAATACTTTATGCGAAAAGCATCCCGGTTACTGCGGTGTCTTTGCCGGAAATGATGAGACCGGCTACCGTTACATCATAGGCGCCACCGGCACAGGCGATGCACGAGCTCTGAATGCCTGCATGAAAAAATACTGCGCTGTACGCGGCGGCGGAAAACCCGCCATGGTCCAGGGCTCCGTCCAGTCGACGGAAGAGATGATCCGCACGGCGCTTCGCAAGTCACTGTACGAGCTTTCGGAATCCTGAGCGGAAACCATAGAAGAACGCAGAGGTATGTAAAGTCAGACAGGGACATGCAGACCTGTAATTCAATGATCTATCCCGGAAGTAAGGAGGAATCGAAATGGCTGGAGTAGCGTTATACCTTTTCCTGATCTTTTTCGTCTTAGTCCGTGTTTTGAATGCAGCCAAAAAAAAGAACTCCGGAACGGGCAGAACTGTTTCCGGAAACACAGCTTCGGGCAGCAGAACGAACAGACCTTTCTCCAAAGGTCCCATGGCTTCGGACGGTCACCGCGTACCTAAGGACCAGGACATTTCCTGTCGGCGCTATGGCCATAAGCATGAGGAGTTTGACACTCCGAGGTTCATTCCTCACGAAGACCCTGAAGAGGGGTATGTTATCCTCAACGGCGTCAGGATGAAACTGACGGAGGCTGACAACTACGAAAACAGAATCTGATGATTTCCCGAGACGGTGTAAAGATACGGTATATGGTTTTATATCGAAAGCACGATCCTGGTGAGTCCAATGTGACTCATCAGGATCTTTTTTATGACGCTGCCCGTGTAATGTAATTTTCCGCTTTACGGCTGACTCTGCCCTGTTTGGGGCTCCCAAAGGGATTCCGAAAGAACAAGACCCTCTCCGTAAGGCCTTGATTTTTTAAAAAGAAAGAGTATAATTAAAAATCAATTAATATGAAATATACCGAATATACATTATTTGCGGAGGGCAAAAATGGATTACAGAAAGTTACTGCATCATGAAGAGGACGATCTTAAGGCTTCTGCACATGAGTCGGCAGCAGAGCTTGAATATTGGAGCAAGCCGGATTTTGAGGGAGCCATGTATGACGACAGGATCTATACAATCGAGGACATCTATTCGCTTCCGGAAGGGGTGATTGCAGAGCTGATCGGGGGAAAGCTGTACTTTAAAGGGACTCCGAAGTCTATACATCAGGAAATCTCAGGGGAAGTATACTTTGACATAGTCAACCATATCCGTGGAAGAGGTGGGGACTGTAGAGTGTTTTTCCCGCCCTATGGAGTGTATCTGCACGGAGATGATTCCACCTATGTGATCCCGGATCTGACAATTGTCTGTGATCCGGATAAAAGGAAAGACGACGGATGCTTCGGCGCGCCGGACTGTTACGCGGCAAATTGAGGGAGGCATAAACATCGAATTGATTTCGGCAATAATCCCTGCCTGACTGCGCATGCCGTCACTAAACGGCACATAGAAG
>CACZFF010000064.1 GCA_902780385.1 uncultured Lachnospiraceae bacterium | reverse complement strand
TTTCTATTCACTTTTCAGATGAAAGCAAAAACATTAAAAATTGCAGTAACTATGCGGTTTCAAGTCTGTTTATAGACTTGTCCGTGAATAATTCAGGATTAATATTATTCCAATAAATATGCAGAATTCCCAGGAAGTGTGTGGAGTTTTGGTATATTTATGCGCCAAATATTTGAATAAAATTCTTGCTGCGGTGTGGTTTTTCCGGGTTTTCCGCCTTGTAAACCCATCAGCAGCCCCTCGAACTACAGGATGATGAGGAAATATCATATTTACACTCAAACTATCCCCGCTCAAATCAGTCCCTGCTCAAAAATCCGAAATGCTTTGCCTCCTTCAGACGATAATAGATGAACTTTGTCCTGGCCACTTCTCTCCCGGTATCATCGGCGATGATCCCGTCCACCCAGGTCAGCGTCTTACCTGTCTTGACAACTCTGGCAGTACAGGAAATCTCTTTTCCGCGGACCGCGCGCATATAATCCATATCCCCCTGAACTGTCGGGCCGCCGTAGCCCGCGGAGGCGGCAGCGATTCCGCAGATCGTGTCCGCCAGTGTAAAGAAGACTCCGCCGTGCACCGTGTTGAGAGGGTTCAAATGCCGTTTTTCAAGGACGATCCGGCCCTTACAGTAGCCTTCTTCCACCTCCAGGATCTCCATGCCGATATCTTTTGAAAAGCCGATCTCCTCACCGATATATTTTGCCGCTTTCATCTGTTCTTCCAGAGAAAAATCGTTTACCGGCTTTTTCCCTCTCTCATCTTCTGTCTTCTTTTCCATGTTTTGTCTCTCTCTCTTTCCGACCATGCCGGAGCACTTCATTGCGCAGGCCTTCAATACTGATCGTGCGACAGAACCTGCCCTGTATACCGGGCACACAATAGATAGTATCAGGCTCCCGCCTTCTGTCACCATATAGAGGTTGCTTGTTTGAATGCTATAGAGTCTACCATAAAACCCCCGCCTCTCACAATAGAAAATCTGCATACCGTAAACGTTTTTTCTTTTGCGTTACAATACACGCCCTTTGAGAGGGAGGAGACAAAGAACCGTCCCCTGTCTCCCTTCAGGCCTACGCGTTCGAGGTGTTTTTTTCCGCAGAATTCTGCTACAATGTGAGAAATAAGTGATTCAGAAGCTACAAGTCACACCTGCACCAGAACCCGAGTTAAACGGCGAATGCCCATCCCCGAAGGGGATTTGGAATGGGCATTCGCAACGTTGCTCGGTCACAACCTGGTCAGGTTGTGACCAGTAACATTCAGAAACCCGCGAAAGGATCATTACCTTTCAATCATTACCTTTCATTGCAGGCGAACATTTTTTAGGAGGAAAGACCATGTTTTTTTATATGCCCGCGAAAGTATATTGCGAGAACAACTGTGTGCACGCCCACGCAAGGGAACTTGCTTCCTTCGGAAAGAAAGCCCTGATCGTCACAGGAAAGAGCAGTGCCTTCAAAAACGGATCGATTGCCGACGTACAGGCAGCGCTCTCCGATCACGGGGTGGAATGTTCCGTTTTCAATGAGGTCGAGGAAAATCCTTCTGTCGAGACAGTCATGAAAGGACGCGACAAGGGCCTGGCCGACGGAGCAGATTTTGTCATCGGCATCGGCGGAGGATCACCCATGGACGCGGCCAAGGCGATTGCCTTGATGATCCGGCAGAAAGACGCCGGCGCAGACTATCTCTACGATAGCAGCGCCGTCACGGACGCGCTTCCTGTCGTCTGCATCCCTACGACCTGCGGAACAGGCTCCGAAGTCACGGCGGTCTCCGTCCTGTCCCGCCCCAGCCTGCGCGCCAAGGGTTCCATTCCCCACAAGATTTTCCCGGAGCTTTCGCTCCTTGACGGCAAATATCTGCTCTCCGCTCCCAGAAGAGTCATTGTCGACACATCCATCGACGCCCTCTCCCATATGTATGAGAGCTATCTCCATTCCAAAGCGACCGACTGCAGCCGCATGTGTGTAGATGCGGGACTGAAGATCTGGAGCCGCAGCCGTAAGGTCATCCTTTCCGGCGCCCCCCTGACCCTGGAGAACTGCAATAACATGCTGCTCGCTTCCATGTTCGCAGGCATGGCGATCGCACACACAGGAACTACCCTCCCTCACGCCATGAGCTATCCCGTCACCGTCGAGACAGGCATGCCCCACGGCAAGGCCTGCGGTTTCTTCCTGACCGGATATCTCCGCGAGGCGGATCCCGCAGACGTCGCCTACCTGCTCAAGGCCGCGGGCTTCACAGACGTCGACTCTCTCGAGACCTACTATCAGGCGACCTGCGGACGCGATGAAGTACCCGCTCATATCCTCAGGCAGTCCGTCGACGCGCCTCTCTCCAGCTCTGCAAGGCTGGCCACGGCACCCTTCGCGGTCACCGAGGCAACGCTCCTGCGCATAGCCGGCCTGAAGTGATCTGCTGATCCAGGGTCATTTTCATAACACTTTCTTACACAAAAAAACACCGGTGCGCCTCCGGACCGCTCCACGCAGTTCCCGGCGCACCGGTGTTTTTTTCATATTTGCGGCCATGGGCAAGTGCCCGCAAACATGGCCTTATATTTCCTTCTGCTATTGCAGGTCATCCTGTCCGGATCCGTCATCCTGCACCGCCTGGTCTTCCAGTGCTGTCTCAAGACCCGGGACTGCTGCATCGTCATCCCGTGCTGCTTCATCGTCCGGCACTGCCGCTTCGTCATCCTGTACTGTTTCGCCGTACAGTTCTTTTTCGTCATCCCGCTCTGCTTCGCTCCCCTGTGCCGCTTCCTCATCCCGGTTTCCTGTCTGGTCACCGTTTCCCTGGGATTCGGCAAAGGATGCAAACTCCTCGGAATCCGCGAAATCGACAGGCTGGTTTTCCGCAGCACTATAGAAGTCCTCACTGACTGCATCGGAAGCTCTGCCCAGCATGGTGGCCATCAGAAGGGCCAGGACTGCCTCCAGGGCCAGACCGACAGCGACCCAGACCGGTTTCCCCTCAGCGATTCCGTATCCGGACAGAGCCGCGCAAAAGCCGTGCAGCAATATGGGCAGAAGGCCGCTGAAAAAGAACATGAAACCGGCCCGTTTCCCGTGCTCCTTCTGCTCGGACCCCTTTGCGATACCATAAAAAGCCCCCATGATCCCGGAATATCCGAAGTGGGAGAAAATATAGAGCAGGGCAACAAGAAAGGAAGTAACTGCACCGGCGCCCAGAAATTCCGGAAGCGCCTCCCGCAGTATTTCCATGTGGGCAGGAATCACATAATAGGCCGCCTGCCAGGCACCGTACATGACCGCGGAAAAACCCGTGCCGACAAGGGCAGAGGCGGCGATCCCGTCCGTAATGTTCTCCATGATCATCTGCTTCCAGGTAGACGCCCTCAGCACAAAGAGTTTCCAGCCCTCCTCGATCAGTGCCGCGGCGATGAAACATCTCAGGACCG
Organism: uncultured Lachnospiraceae bacterium; assembly: GCA_902780385.1. Lineage (GTDB taxonomy): Bacteria > Bacillota > Clostridia > Lachnospirales > Lachnospiraceae > CAG-791. Next base: position 7,900 of record CACZFF010000064.1, on the reverse strand, counting down.
CCGAGACGACCGGCAGGTTCCCTCCGAAAGCATCGTCCGGGAAAAGCCCGAGGAAAACACTAATCACGAGCAGGCACCCAGCCTCCATCAAAAATGCGGGAACCGCTGACGCGACGCCGAGGAAAAACAGCTTCAGCATAGTCCCGATCGAGCCTTTTCCAAAGGATCCGGAACGCAGGATCATAAACAGCAATACAGGGAGCGGCAGGAATGCCGCGATCAGCAATACAGTCAGGTTCATAACTCCGGCAATGCCCTCCTTTCAGGTAAAACGCTGCATATACACGCCCTTCGAGAGGGCGTGCACTGTAACGAGGTATCAAATCATTGAAAGAGAAATGCGCTTTTTGCGAATATCGACATCCAGGACAGTGACCTCGACGACATCGCCGACGCTCACAGCCTCCAGAGGATGTTTGATGAATCTTTTGCTCATTTTCGAAATATGGACCAGGCCGTCCTGATGGACCCCGATGTCCACAAAGGCGCCGAAATCGACGATGTTGCGGACGGTTCCCTTGAGCTTCATACCGGGGGTGAGATCCTCCATGGAGAGAACATCGCTTCGCAGGACGGGAGCGGGCATATCCTGGCGGGGATCACGGCCCGGCTTTTCAAGCTCGGAGAGGATGTCGCTCAGAGTGATCTCACCGATCTCCAGGTGTTTTGCCGCAGCCTTGATGTCAGGCACCAGCCCCTTGACTTTCCTCAGAGAGGCAGCGTCCATGGGCACCTGAAGGATCTTTGCCAGCCGCTCCACAGCCGGATAGCTCTCAGGGTGCACCGCAGTGTTATCCAGGGGATTTTTGCCGTCCCGGATCCTCAAAAATCCCGCACACTGCTCGTAGGCCTTGGGACCCAGACCTTTGACCTTCAGAAGCTGGGTGCGCAGTGTAAAGCGGCCGTTCTCCTCGCGCCAGGCGACGATATTTTTCGCAATGGAAGCGCTGATACCGGAGATCCGGGAAAGAAGCGGTGCCGATGCGGTGTTGAGGTCGACACCGACGGCATTGACGCACTTTTCAACCACGCCGGCGAGGGCTGCATCCAGTTTTTTCTGATTCATATCGTGCTGATACTGGCCGACACCGATCGCTTTGGGGTCGATCTTGACCAGCTCCGCCAGCGGATCCTGGAGACGCCGCGCGATGGAAGCCGCGCTTCGCTGTCCGACATCAAACCGGGGAAATTCCTCTGTCGCCAGCTTGCTGGCACTGTAAACAGACGCGCCTGCTTCATTTACAATGACATATTGGAGGGGTTTTCCGGTCTTTTTGAAAAAATCCGTGATGACCTGCTCCGATTCGCGGGAGGCCGTGCCGTTGCCCACGGAAAACAGGCTGATATCGTAACGGCTGATCAGTTTTGAAAGGACCTCCTCCGCCTCGCGCACCTTGTTCTGGGGCGCGGTAGGATAAATGACGGCTGTATCCAGGACCTTGCCGGTCGCGTCGACAACCGCAAGCTTGCATCCTGTGCGGAAAGCCGGATCCCAGCCCAGGATGACCCTGCCGGCTATGGGCTGCTGCATCAGCAGCTGTTCGAGATTCTGCTTGAATACTACGATTGCGCCGTCTTCTGCCTTCTCCGTCAGCCCGTTGCGGACTTCCCGCTCAATCGCAGGTCCGATCAGGCGGTCATAACTATCCTCACAGACCGCTTCCAATACGGGAGCCGTAAAAGGATTGACCTCTCCCCTGCGCTTGCGGATCACCTGCCTCTGCAGGTACTGCAGGATCTTATCCCGGGGAGCATCGATCCTGACGGTGAGATATCCCTCCTTTTCTCCGCGGTTGATGGCCAACACACGATGCCCCGGGATCCTGGATACCTGTTCCTCGTAGGCAAAGTACATTTCATAGACATCCGTGCGGTCCTCCCCAGCGGTCTTCTTTTTGCCCGCTGATCTGGCAGTGTCCGCCTTCGCAGACGCAGCCCTGGCGGCACTGCCTTCCGGCGATTTGTCTGCCGCCTCCTTTTTGCTGCCGGACTCTTTTTTCGCAGTCACGGCGAAGCCGTCCTTTGACGTAATATTGCGGATCCATGTGCGGTAGTCTGCATTATCGGAAATCATCTCGGCGATAATATCCTTTGCGCCCTGAAGAGCCTCCTCCGCGGAAGCCACTTCCTTTTCCTCAGACACATATTTCTGTGCTTCTTCCAGGGCAGGATGATCCGCTGCAGGAGACAGCAGCCAGTCCGCGAGTCCCTGCAGGCCCTTTTCCTTAGCCACGCTTGCACGGGTCCTGCGCTTAGGCCGGAACGGCCGGTAGAGGTCTTCCACTGCGACCTGGGTCTGCGCTTCTTCAATCTGCGCCCGGAGTTCCGCAGTCAGCTTTCCCTGCGCCTCAATGCTCTCCAGCACCTTTTCCTTTTTCTCTTCGAGATTGCGCAGATAGGTCAGTCTCTCGTCCAGTGTACGCAGCTGCTCATCGTCCAGTGTGCCCGTCGCCTCTTTCCGGTACCGGGCAATAAAAGGAATTGTGTTTCCCTCATCGATCAGTGAGACTGCCGCTTCTACCTGCCAGAGCCTTACCTGCAGCTCCTGCGCGATCAGCTTCGCAATCTTTTTGTCCGTCTCAGCCCGCAGACTCTGCTGTGTGTCTGCCGTATTCATCTCATCCTGTACTGCCGTCTTGTTTTCCAAAATTGTTTCCATTTCAAATATCCTTATTTCTGTTATTCTTTTCACCCGAGGAAATATGCGGAAATATGCACCGCAGGAAAATCAATTCTGCTGTTCTGCAGATTTGACCATTGTGCTATAATGTCTTCGTCTTAATACATGAAAGCTATTATCCCACAGGAGATTTACTATATGATTATTTTTAACTATACTTCCAAATCCGATCCGCAGAAAAAAAACAGCCGCCTGAGTCCGCTGCCGGCTGTTCTGGCCTCCCTGGTGCTTGCAGGCTCTCTCCTCGCAGGCTGCTCCGGCACAGGTACTATGTACACACCGGATGCTTTTGAAGATGATTCAGAATATGCAGACACAGGTATGACCGCCGCCGCGGAAATTTCCATGGCAGAGGAAGAAAACTCTACTGCAGACGAAACCGCCGCCCAGGGTCACAGAAGACGCATTAACGGGGAAGAGTCCGTTCCGGATGCAGCCCCGGATGCCGACCCTGATGAGGAGACCCGCACCCTCCGCGCGGAACTGGAAGGAACCGGGAGCGATCTCTATACGGTCCGGGCTGTGGAAGGCTACTACAACTTCACACTTGACGATATCCCCTTCAGCCTTCCCGCCTCCGTCACGGATTTTGAAAATGCCGGCTGGGAGCTTCTGGACTCCGACAATGGCAGCTATACAGATGACCCTGTGATGATCCCTGCCTGTTCTTTTGAATATGTAAATGCCGCCCCCGCAGGCGACGCTGGGAGCAAGCGGCAGATCCGCCTTTGCCTGGCCAACTTTTCCGGGCACGACCGTAAAGCATCCTCCTGCACCGTGTGCGGAATATCTGCCACACAGGACAGCGGTGTAATGCTCAAGACCACTTTCGGGGCCGGCATAGGCGATCCTCTGGAGGATCTGACCTCTGTTTTCGGCACTGACGTCTCCTGCTACACACAGACACAGTACGCGGACGGTGTCACCACGGTGCGCTACCATTTTTCAAACGGCCTCAACGAGGGTGAAACAATTCCCGTCCTGGCGGAAGCAGAGGACAAATCCCTGGCAGAACTTGTTCTTATTGAAACCGCGGAGGACGGAACCACTATCCGCTCCCTGTCCCTCTACTTTTTCCAGCTGCCCGAGTAAGCCTGCCGGACCATGGTGCCCGGCATAAGGGCATGCTTTGGCCTGCCCATTTCTACTCATTTCTAATAACTCTTATAACAGGGTGCCCATTCAAGGTGGCACCCTGTTTTTATTTTTCAGAAGGACACTTCGCCGCCCTGTTCCAGGAGCGTCACACTGTCAACTTCCGGGAGCTTTGCCAGTTCATTTGTAAGGCGCAGGCGCTGTTTTGTCCTGACCCGCATGACCAGGTTCTGCCTTCCGTCTGATTTTCCCCGGGAGATCACCTTTACGTTTCTGCAGCTCTGCCTAATGACCCTGTCACAGACACTCTGGAGATCTGTCTTCTCCCCGGGATTCCCGTAAACTGACAAGATCAGCGGTGCCCTTCCGAAAGGCAGGATGTCGAGTATAATGACAATTGCCGTGATAAAGATCGATGCCAGGAGCCCGACCCTCCACATGCCGGCTGCAATGAAAATACCGCTTGCCATCGACCACAGGAGAAAAGCGAGATCCATCGGTTCTTTGACCGCGCTGCGCAGACGGATGATCGCCAGAGCACCGACCACACCGACCGACGCGATCGCGTTCTGGTGCATCATCAGGATCAGAGCCGCCGTCACCGGCCCGGATGCCAGCAGCGAAAGATTATAGCTCTTCGAATAAAAGGTTCTCCGCCCCAGGACCCTGTAGCAGAAAAAAATGTAAACACTCAGGATCAGGGCAGCTGTTATGGCGACCGCGATCCCCTTACCGCCGAACTCCGAAGGTAAAGATCCCTCCAGCAGGATCTTGTACACCACATCAATAAAGGACATTATTCTCTCCCTCAAAATACTTCATCAGCTCCACACCTGCACTGGTTCCGAGACGTTCCGCACCCGCTTCGATCATTGCGGCAGCAGTCTCGAAATCGCGGATCCCGCCTGCCGCCTTGACCTTTACCGCATCTCCCACGACAGACTTCATGAGACGGACATCCTCTACTGTCGCACCGCCGGTTCCGAATCCCGTTGATGTTTTGATAAAATCGGGACCTGCCACAAGGGCGATCTCAGCGGCAGTTTTCTTCTCATCATCTGTCAGATAGCAGTTTTCAAAGATCACCTTGCAGATCACACCATGCGCATGGCAGGCCTGCGTGATCTGCCGCATCTCGCTTTCAATATAGTCTTTGTTTCCGTTTTTGAGTTCAGCGACATTGAGCACATAGTCGATCTCATGGGCACCCTTTCTGATCGCGTCCTCTGTCTCAAAAACCTTGCTCTCGATGGTCATCTGTCCCAGAGGAAATCCCACTGTGGCGCCGATGTGGACCGGACTGTCACCCAGATATTTTTTGCAGCGTTCAATCTGGGCCCCATTGATCGCTATGGCCTTAAATCCGTATTCCTTCGCCTCATCACAGAGCTTTTTGAAGGCAGCGTCCTCTGAAAAAGCCTTCAGATTAGTGTGATCGATCATCTGTGCCAGCTGTTCTTTCGTGATATTCATTATTTCCTCCTGTTTCTGTCCAACAGTCAATCCATCTGCAATAAAATTCATGTCATTAAAGTATAACTCCAATCCCGGACTTTGCCAATTCATTATTGCCGCGCGCCGGGGGATACAGGGTTGGAGGCAGGGAAAGAGGGGACGGTTCCAATGTCATTAAGTTAATGTAGCCGCATACGGTTCAGGCCCCTTCAAAATTGCCTGTCTGCCCAGCCTGGTGATACCGGGTTCAGGTTTTAGACTGTTACCCGTCTCAGGCAGCGGGTGCGGAAGGGGCTGAGAGCTGTCTGTTGTGCTTTATAAGACTGCTGTTCCTCCCCGGGACGGGGACTGGCTGTCGTATGCACAACGTATCATCCATAATGGATAAGTCTGGATCTGTCCTGTACCATCGTCATTCCCGTTTTCAGTTCCTGTTATTCAGCGGCATAAGCCTCTGTGAGCGCATTTCCCGGGCAAAACTTCTGCCCGGCCTTACAGGCGTGAGGTAGCGAAGCAGTTCTTTCTCCACCAGAGCCGGGGGCAGCTCCCCGGAAAAGCACATGCGGCACGACATAAATGCCTGCGTCATGTTGACCTTGTATTCGTACTTCCTGTTTTTTTTCTTCTCCACAGTGACACATGACGCCAGCAGGGATGTCAGATTATACAGGATGAGGCGGGCATAGGTTTCCTGGATGATGTACTCTTTTTTCCTGCTGTGGTGGTATACAAGGTTCGCCTTGTATTTGAGCATGAAATACGCTTCCTCACAGCTCCACCGCAGATGATACAGATGCTTCATCACGGCAGCAGGGAAACGGTCTTCCGGGAGGTTCGTGATCAGGTATTCGTAATGCCCCTTCTCCAGCCTGACTTTGACAAGGCGGAACGGGAGGGTGTAGATGTCCCCGGGGATCCCCGGTCCCAGGTAGTCAAAGCGCTGCGTAACGGGATGGATATATTTGAACCCGGGTTTCTTTTTGAACACGCCTTTTTTCTTTTTTGAGATATAAAAAGTGAAGCGGGTGTCAAATTCCTCCTTGTCCGGGAGCTCAAAACAGTCCAGGGTCGAACCTTTCCCGACATCTTTCGCCCGGATCATAAAAAAGCTGCCGGCTTCCCTGATCGAAGCCATCAGGTTGAAACAGTTGAACCCCCGGTCCATGATATACAGGCATTCCCCCCGGACGGGATTGCGGCGCACCATCTCGCAAAGGGCAGACGTTTCGTTCGCCTCCCCGCGGGGCTGTATCAGGACATCTATGTACCTGTTCTCCAGCACGTCGTACACAGTGTTGACGTGGTTCTGGTGATAGCCGCCTTTCCTGCTGTTATACAGGATGAAGGACGGGCTGTCCTTCCCGTCAGGCGGGATGTTGTGGTCCGTCCCGTCCGCGGCAAAAATGTGCACCCCGTTGAATGTCCGCGCAGGCGGGAACAGCCTGTTCAGTCTGGAGAAGACAGAAGGCATGGCGTTTTCCGAAAGTTTTGCCCTCTGCTGCACGAAGGCGGACTTTGTGGGGCCATCCCCGCGCATCTCCCGGAACAGCCTCCTCATCTCCGTATCCAGGCAGTCTTTCCCCAGCAGGACAAGGGACAGGATGGTCTTCTGGACAGGGAGCTTCCTTGCGCGCGAAAAATCACGCGAAGGATCCTTTGCCACATCCTCCGGTGTAAGGGACTGCAGCAGCCCCAGGAATTTTGTCTTGATGGTACCAGCTGCGTGTGCCATGTGACCACCTCCCCGGAAAGGAACAGGGTTCCTAATCCAGGGGCTGTCCGCCCGTAAGACAGGGACAGCCGCACACGTTTGAAAGGATACCGTTTTTGTACAGAGGTCTTATAGCTGGCAGCATTGCGTCCTGCTGCATGGCATGTGGTCACGTCCTGAGCATAGCCAGGAGTTTTTCCAGCATGGAAGCCGCCTCTGCTTTTTCTTTACGGAGGCGCGCGATCTCCCTTCGCTGCTCCGTTATTGTGGCTTCCATTTCACGAAGCTTTCCCATGTCGATGGATGCGGGGACATCTTCTGCAGTTGTGGCTACGCTGTTCTTAACGTTTGTAGTTACATTTTTTTGCTTCTTTCTGGTGGGGACTATCTCCCCTGTCGCATCATCGATACGTCCGATGAGCCTGCGTTCAGACCGTGGCTGTTTTGTTTCTTTATCACGGTATGAGCGGGATTCGTAGACATATGTGATGCCGGTTTTCTTGTTAAGCTGTTTGATAATTGCCATGCAGACCCTCCAGATAATTGTACCATATACTCACTACATATACAAGATATAGTAGTGATTTAAATATAAATATTTATCACTACTAATTGTAACTATGCAGGTGGTATATGTCAATAAAAGGCCTGGCATGGCTGATAAAGGGCCCTCAAGTCTGGCGCTTGCGATCCGGTGAGGGGCCAATAACGGAAATACATGCAGATGAATAAATGGGATGGCATGCAAGCGCCAAGGGAGGTTTCGGCCTAACTAAATACCATTGGGACGGTTCTTTGTCTCCTCCGTGGAGGAGACAAAGAACCGTCCCCTGTCTCCCAACTTCTTCCCAAAAAATTTCCTGTCAACCATTTTTGAAAATGTCCCAAAAATCTTTTAACATTAGCACCGGAAATTCCGGTGCTTTTTCTTTCTCCGGGATCAGTTAATGATACAGGGG
>CACZFF010000063.1 GCA_902780385.1 uncultured Lachnospiraceae bacterium | reverse complement strand
GAGAAAAAGTCAACTGTTGCATAATCAAAGGCAAATAGCTCTTGAAATCCTTGTCCAACAAGTGTTTCAGGCTTAATTGCTTATGGGAAGATTGAGTAAGTAATATAAGCTCTTATAAATAATATAAGTATATACCGGATAAGCACGGCGCGCAGGACTTGCAGGTGAGTCCTGCGCGCGCCGATTGCATCAGAGAAATCTGTTATCTATTCTGCTTGAGCCAGGCAGAGGCATAAGAGCAGGTCGCATTGACTTTGCCGCCCTGTTCATGAATCTGGTCGACAGCCATCTGCACCAGTTCCGCTGCAATGCCCTGGCCCCGGAGATCATCGTTTACATAGGTGTGGTCGATCGTGTAGACACCGGGTGTGTATTCCGGAAAAGTGATCTCTGCAAGGATCTTTCCGTTTTCATCTTTCCGTTTGATGCTGTGGAGGAGTCTGATATAATCGCTCATATTTTCCTTTCTTTACAGGAGCTCTTCATTATAGACCGCACGGCTCCCGCCGACAAATTTCGGACGGCGGCGGGCACAGATGATCGATGCCTCTCCGATCTTTTTGAGGGAAATACGAAGGGGAACGACCACAGGGCGGATATGCATCCCGATCAGGGTTCCGCCGATATCAATGCCGGCTGATGCCTGCTGCTGCAGCGATTCGACAGCCACGGGATCCCGGAAGTTTTTGTAGGCGGTTGTGCCAAAGGAGCCGCCCGCCTTGGGCTGAGGGATGACATTGACTTCTTCCAGGCGGAAACGGATACACGCCTCACGCTCGACAATCAGCGCTCTTCCCAGGTGTTCACAGCACTGGGCGGCGAGAAAGACTCCTCTCTCCTGCAGTGCTCTGCTGATGCCTGCATAGAGTGCTCCGGCAGCATCCAGGCTGGAATGCGTGCCTATTTTTTCTCCCAGGACTTCGCTGGTCGAACATCCGACCACGAACAGGTCACCTTCTTTCAGCTTTGCCGCCACACAGACCTCTGAAGCTGCCTGATAAGCCTGTTTTTGGATCGTCTCCAGCTCATCTCCTTCAACATGTACCAGTTCGATCATTTTTCTATCCTCCAGTCGGCCGGATCTCTCTGCGGATCCGGTCTTTTTATGTCTGACCAGTTGAAAAACACTGTCTGCCCCGAGCGGGTCTTTTCAATGATCCTGCAGGATTCTGCGGAAGGAATCAAAGAGTCCTCCCCGGAAGCACAAGAGCATGGAACCGACGATTCCCAGCAGTGCCTGCGCGATCTCATAAGGAAGCTTGATCATCGCATATTCAAAGGTGCTGTATACATATATCTTGCCCAGGGTATAGAGGGTAACCATGATCACGGCACCGACCACAAGGCTGATCCCAGCGGCCAGTCTGCGGTGATGTGGGAACAGGTTCCTGAATAAAAGCGAAATGGCTGCTGCCTGAAGGCCGTGGGCTGCCAGCGACACAAACATGGGAAGGGGATAAAAAATAAAGTCTCCCAGAAAAGCGCCTATGCCTCCCACGATAAAAGCTCCGACGGGATCCAGCAGCAGCGATGCTGTGCAGATCAGTACATCGTTCAAATACAGATGACCGCCGGGAACAGGGATTCCGAAAGCACACAACGCAATATTCATCCCCATAAAAATGCCTGTGATCGTGATCCACTTAACCTTATTCACTTCCCGCAGAGTCACATTCCTGCTTTTTCCTGCTGTGCCGCCTGTGATTCCAGTCATATCTCTCCTCCTGCATTTATCTGTTTCGTAAAAGATATATTTACGCATCATTCATAGAGCCTAGTATATCACCAACTGGCCTTGCAAAAAGTACCAATTTAATAGTTTTCATGCATGCCACTTTAAAAAGTAAAAGAAAAGAGTCCCACTTGCGAGACTCTCGCCGCTGACCTTACCGCTTCAGCGGCATGGTTTATGTTCATTACGCGCAAATGCGCCTCTGAAAATCCTGCTTTCCCGGAAGCCTGCAGGCAGGCAATTCTGCCCGGGGTTTATTGCAGTTCATTCAGTCCTTTTTTTCCATAAAGATCTTGCGGGTCACGAAATTGTAGACCATGACAATGCCTGTCGCGCCGATCTTGGCAAGGATCTCAGCCGCGCGGGGATGCATCAGTGCCTGCAGCTGTGCCCAGTTCCCATAGATCAGGTCGACACAGACAAAGAGGATCAGCTCGTTGAGCCCCAGACCGATGATGCTCAGGATCAGATAGATGGTGAACTCCTTTTTTCTGGAGAGATCATCCCTGCGCACAAAGACATATTTCATGCTGAGCAGGTAGTTGACGACGACAGAGACGGAAAAACCGATCACACCGGAGATGAGATAGGGAATTCCGATAAAGTTGCAGATTGTGTACAGTCCCGTGTCGATCACAAAGCACAGGGCGCCTACCACGCCGAATTTCAGGAACTGCTGTATGATTTTACCCAATGATTATCACCTTTTAAAAGCAGACTGCCCCGGCAGCTGTCTGCCTTGCAGCAACAGCTGAAATTGCCGGGACAAATCCGTTGCTATTGTTGTCTATGAAGCCCGAAGGGGCTTTGATACTACCTCCAAAGGACGCGGTTCAGCCCCGCATGGGGGTGGAGGTTCATTGCTGTCATTCATCCGGTCCAATCCCCGCGCCGGCTCTGCGGAACCTTTTGACAGGTTCCATGATCGTCACCAGCATGAGGGTATTGATCGGGATCATGATCATTTCTTTTACAAATCTTGCCGTCAGAACGGGGATAAAGCCGTTGCCGTACAGCATGGACAGCCAGAGGCTGTTGAGCAGGATTCCGCAGATGATCGTGTAGACGATCTGGCTCATCAGAATGCGCATGGGCACGGGCTTCTGTCTGTAGAGCAGGCATCCGAAAATCACACCCGAAGCCATGGATGTGATCGTGAAACCAGGAAAAAAGGGCCCGGTTGGCTTGACAAGATAGCCGCCGATATCCGCGACCATGCCCACGATACCGCCGACAACGGGTCCGAAGAGACATCCCGAAGCAGCAATGGGAAGCATGGCGAACCGGATCTCGATCAACTGTGTCACCGGGATCTTGAAAAATCCCAGGATGATGGCGATGGCGGAGAGAAGGGCTGCACTGGTCATCACACGTACATCACGGAGCGGTGCAAAAATATCAAATCTGTTTTTCAACATAAAAACACCTCCTTTGCAGTTTTTCTCCATTACTACATCGGAGGCGTTTTGTACGCTTGGGACGTAGCAGCGGGATGCGGCAGCGGAACCGCAAGGAGAACTTTTTCAAAACTCTCCTTTTCGTCCCGGCGGCAACTCCCTGTCCGCCAGGCACTTAACGCTCCGCAGCCTACTCTGCACGAATAAATCAATTGTAAAAACATTCCGCAGATTTCTCTGCATGACTTTCTCTGCATGAGATTTCTCTGCATGCTCATTATACTGTTACAGCAGTGAAAATAAAACATACAATCTGTGTATTTTGTGTTATTTTCAGCAGTCGTTAACTGTACACGCTCCCTGGAAGGGCCTGTACTATAACCAGCAGTCTCGTTACTGTAACACAGTCTCTTATTTCTCAGTGCCTCTGCTCTCTCTCTGGATGACATCGTGGGCACCGCCCTCGACAATACTGGTCGCGGAGACCAGGGTGAGCTTGGCTTTCTCCTGGAACTCAGGAATGGTGAGGGCACCGCAGTTGCACATGGTGGACTTGACCTTGAGGATGGTCTTTGCCACGTTCTCTTTCAGGGGGCCTGCGTAAGGGACGTAGGAATCGACACCCTCTTCGAAGGTGAGCTTCTTATCGCCGCCCAGGTCATAGCGCTGCCAGTTGCGGGCACGGTTGGAGCCTTCGCCCCAGTACTCTTTGACGAATGTGCCGCCGACAAGGAGCTTCTCGGTCGGGCTCTCGTCGAAACGGGCGAAGTAACGGCCCAGCATGACGAAATCTGCGCCCATAGCCAGAGCCAGAGCAATGTGGTGGTCATAGACGATACCGCCGTCGGAGCATACCGGGATGTAGATGCCTGTCTTTTCAAAATACTCATCGCGGGCCTTGCAGACCTCGATCAGTGCGGTCGCCTGGCCGCGGCCGATGCCCTTGGTCTCACGGGTGATGCAGATGGAGCCGCCGCCGATGCCGACCTTGATAAAGTCAGCGCCGCACTCAGCCAGGAAGAGGAAACCTTCCTTGTCGACAACGTTGCCTGCGCCAACCTTGACGGTGTCGCCGTATTTTTCACGGATCCAGCCCAGGGTCAGCTTCTGCCACTCGGAAAAGCCTTCAGAGGAGTCGATGCAGAGGACATCCGCGCCGGCCTCGACCAGGGCGGGAACACGCTCTGCATAGTCTCTTGTATTGATACCGGCACCTACGACATAGCGCTTGTTGGCATCGAGCATTTCGCCGGGATTTTCCTTGTGGGCATCGTAGTCCTTGCGGAAGACGAAGGAGACAAGCCGTCCGTCCTTGCTGATCACAGGAAGGGCATTGATCTTGTTGTCCCAGAGCATATCGTTCGCTTCGCTCAGGGTCATGCCCTCCCAGCCGTGGACGATCTTCTCGATGGGTGTCATAAATGTCTCCACCTTTTTATCGAGAGGCATACGGCTGATGCGGTAATCGCGGCTGGTGACGATACCAACGAACTTTCCGCTTGCTGTTCCGTCTTCAGTGACAGCAACCGTGGAGTGTCCGGTCTTTTCTTTCAGTGCGAGAATGTCAGCGAGAGTGGCACTGGGGCAGATATTGGAATCGCTGGGAACAAATCCCGCCTTATAGCCCTTGGCGCGCTTAACCATAGCCGCCTCGCTCTCGATTGTCTGTGAACCATAAATAAAGGAAACACCGCCGCTCTGGGCAAGTGCCACCGCAAGGCGGTCTCCGGATACGGACTGCATGATCGCAGAGACCATGGGGATGGTCAGCTCGATCGCGGGCTTCTCTCCCTTATTATATTTCACGAGGGGAGTTTTCAAGGATACGTTTGCCGGCATGCAATCACAGGATGAAAATCCCGGGATCAGAAGATATTCGTTAAATGTGTGCGAAGGTTCGTTGATGTAGATGGCCATTCAGGTCCCCCTTTTCTGTGCTTTGATTTCCTGCATCCGAAGCTTCCATCTTCTCACGCTTCTCACGCGCAGGAAATACAACTGGTGCCTTTCAGTTGTTTCTTTTCATTAATTAATCTATTTTTGGAGATTTCAGCAAGTATACTATTCGTAAAGAATAAATGCAATACCCGATTTTCGAATCGTCTGCAAATCGGGAAAATGAATATCCGGATTAAATATCGTTTCTTAAAATAAAGCAATGCTTTGTCTGCGTCAGCGCGCGCATTTTTCGCCGTACAAGTCGGGTTTTGCGCGGAAAAGCCGCGAAAAAACTCCTCGGGTTTCAGGTGGGTCTGAACTGTAACTTTATATCAATAATCACAAAAAAACGGCTTAATCGACTTTTCATTTTGGCAGATTCCATATATAATATTATGAGTGAATCCCTCTGAAAAAAAGACTGACGGCTTCAGGCAGGGGATTCACTGGATATCAGAGCTCATTTTATGAAGGAGGATTTCAAAATGTTAGTTTCTGCAAAAGAAATGATCCAGGCCGCATATGCCGGACACTATGCAATCGGTGCATTCAACACCAACAACCTTGAGTGGACAAAAGCAATCCTGCAGGCTGCAGAAGAGATGCGTGCCCCCGTCATCGTCCAGGTATCCGAGGGTGCCGGCAAGTACATGGCTGGTTTCAAGAACGTCGCTGACATCGTCAAGAACGTTATGGAGTTCCAGAAGACTTCTGTTCCCGTAGCTCTTCATCTTGACCACGGCACATACGCCGGCTGCAAGGCCTGCATCGAGGCTGGCTTCTCCAGCATCATGTTCGACGGCTCCTCTCTTCCTTTCGATGAGAACATCGAGAAGACCAAAGAGCTCGTTGCAATCTGCAATGAAAAGGGCATGTCCATCGAAGCCGAAGTCGGCTCCATCGGCGGCGAGGAAGACGGCGTTGTAGGTATGGGCGAGTGCGCAGATCCCGACGAGTGCAAGACCATTGCTGATCTCGGCATCACCATGCTGGCAGCAGGCATCGGCAACATCCACGGCAAATATCCCGAAGGATGGCCGGGACTTCGTTTCGACGTTCTTGACGCAATCAAGGAAAAAGTCGGCACAATGCCTCTCGTTCTGCACGGCGGCTCCGGTATTCCGGATGCTATGGTTCAGGATGCCATCAGACGCGGCGTCTCCAAGATCAACGTCAACACCGAGTGCCAGCTTGCATTCGCTGAGAAGACCAGAGCTTACATCGAGGCAGGCAAGGATGTTCAGGGCAAGGGCTATGACCCTCGTAAGCTCCTCGCTCCCGGCGCACAGGGCATCGTTGACATGGTCAAATACAAAATCGAAGTTTTCGGCTGCGCAGGCAAGGCTTGATCGGTCAAAAACTGACATGCAGGGCATCTGCTGTAAAAAAGCAGCTGCATAAAGCATGACGGCATCCGCTCTTATGTCCGGTGCCGGATCAAAATAATTCTGAAATGAATTAATGAGGCATCTTCTTTCGGGAGATGCCTCTTTTTTCGTCAAATACAGATTCAAAGTTTTGTCCGCTATAGCAGACCGAAAACTCCGCTCGCGATATGTAAATCAAAAGCCCAGTCCTCGGTATACAGATCAAAAAACTCCGCTCGAAATACACGGATTGCAATAATCTGATATAAACAGCTCCGCAGAAGAAGAGATCTTCCGCGGAGCTGTTTTTTCTAATACTTCTTTTACAATGATCTTTCTTCAGATCTGATGTCGCTGTTCGCAGTCCCTGGCGGAACCTTGAAAGCAACTGACCGACCCTGATCATCTATGCCGTGATCAATCAGCCGAGCTTTTTGTACTCGTCAAGGATCACATTGTACATGCGGCTGCCTTCAGCAACGCCGGTGTACTTGACGATAGCTGCCTCAACGCCGTTGTCAGCGATGAACTTCTGCAGCTCGTCTGCCTGAGGGTCATCCTCTGCCTTGAACTTCAGAGCGCATGCGACACCCTTGAGCAGGTAGGAGTTATCCAGGCCGTACTCTTCACAGTTGTTGGCAGGTCCCATGATACGATCGTTAGGGGAGATCTTACGGATGGGCTCACGGGAAACGCGGGCGATCGGATCCACAACACCGGGAGTGGTGAAACGCTTCACCATCATGGTCTCCATGTAGTCTACGAGAGACTCGTGAGTGAAACCATACTTCTTCTCCAGAGCGGAAGCAGACTCGAGCATAGCTGCACGGATCTGAGGAAGCAGGTCGGGATCACGAAGAGCGTCCTGAACGATCTCATAGCCCTTGAGAGCCTGGCCATAATAACCTGCGATAGCGTGGCCGCAGTTGATGATATAGATCTTTCTCTGCAGATACATCATAAGATCGTCAACATACTCAGCGCCCTTGATCGGCTCGGAGTCGGGATCAATGAGTTTGCCTCTCTCGATTGCAAGTTCGAAAGCATCACCGATTTCGATGCCTTCCTTGCCGTTGTGCACGCCGCCGAAGACCATGCGGTCGACAGCCGTGTTGGGATACACACCGATCTCATCGATCTGCTCAGCAGTGAGGATGCCGGTTTCGATCATAGCCTTCTTCAGGATATCTGTACCCATGATGGCATTCTCGCAGGCCATAACAGTGACCTTGCTGCCGCCCTGCTCCAGTCTCTTCTTCAGGCCCTGGGTCAGAAGGGGAGCGATCTTGGGAAGGTTGGTTGCCATGACAGAAGTGGTGATGACTTCTGCTTCACAGATGGCATCGATAATCTTCTCAGGCTCTTTGATATTGGAGTATGCGATGACATGATCGATGATCTTTTCCTGGTAATCATGATCGATCAGGAAGAGGGGATACTCATGATCCTTGTTGACGATGTCTACAAGCGCGTCGACAACATCACCGAATACGATTTCAAAACCGCTGTCATGCAGAAGTTCCGCAATAAAACCGCGGCCGATTTTGCCTGCTCCGAAATGTACTGCTTTTTTCATCATTTTTCTCCTCTTCTTTAATTGATTTATAACAAGTCTGCCTGCCGCAACGGGGGGCGATCGGCAGGCAGACTGTTTTTAACCGATCAGAACCTGTGTCTGATTATGATTATCTGATTATGACTATTCCAATATTATGCAAACAGATCGTAGATCTCATCGACGCTCATGTGGATGATGCGGTCGACTGCTTCTTCAGACTCGCAGGTCATAGCGATCTTGCCGAGGGTCTCGACGTGGTCGTCACCGGCGGATGCAACTGCGA
Source organism: uncultured Lachnospiraceae bacterium (assembly GCA_902780385.1). GTDB lineage: Bacteria > Bacillota > Clostridia > Lachnospirales > Lachnospiraceae > CAG-791. The sequence continues at coordinate 2,040 of CACZFF010000063.1, read as the reverse complement.
TAACCAGCTTGACGATCTCGCCATCGCCCCAATCGATTCCTTCAGGATAGGTCATGATTGCAAGACCGGAGTTCTTGATCTCACCGATGACACTCTCAATACCGTGAGGGATTGCCAGGTTGTTGCCGATTGCAGTGTTGAAGACGTCTTCCTTAGCAACCATGCCGTCGACGTACTTCTCTGTGACATAGCCGCTGTCAACGAGGACCTTACCGATGGTGCGGATCGCGGTCTCTTTGTCAACAGGTGCGTTGTTGAGGATGATGTTCTTCTTCAGCAGGACGCCGCCGTGGAAGTCATGGCCGCCTGCGTTTGCAGCGTTCTTGTTGGACTTGGCATCAAGAATCTCCTGAACGATCTGATCATACTGAGGAGCATTCATGAAGTTGCTGATAGTGACGATTCTTGCGGAAGGAGCAGACTTTCTTGCGCGCTCAACCAGATCCTGGTGGCAGACGACAAACTTGATGCCTGCGGGAACTTCGGATACGGAGAAGTGCTGAACCTTGATGTTGCCAAGGCCTGCTGCTTCGAGTTTCTTCTGCAGGACTGCAGCGCCCATTGCAGAGGAGCCCATGCCTGCGTCACATGCAAAGACGATCTTGTCAAGAGTTCTGAGGTCAACTTCGCCGCCGTCAGCGGTAGCTGCATAAGCACCGCCCTGGCCCTTGGAAGCAGCCTTCATATCGGACATCTGGGACTGAGCGTCCTCGAGGCTTGCGCCGCCGTTGGACATCTTGACGATCGGGGAAGCGATCAGGAAGGAAACTGCGGTTGCGACCAGGAAGCTGATGATGACCATGATCTGTCCGCCTCTGGGAGCAACTGCCAGCATAGCCAGGATGGAACCGGGGGATGCAGGGCTGACAAGGCCGACATTGAAGATAACGTTGAAGAACATTGCTGCAACAGAGCCGCCGATGGTAGCGAGCAGAAGCAGGGGGTTCATCAGAACATAGGGGAAGTAGATCTCGTGGATACCGCCGAGCACATGGACGATCAGAGCGCCGGGAGCGGAGTCTCTTGTCATCTTATCCTTGGCAAACATCCAGTAAGCGAGCAGGACACCAGCACCTGCGCCGGGGTTTGTCTCGATCATGTAGAAGATGGACTTGCCCATGGTCTCAGCCTGCTGTGCGCCGAGGGGAGTGAAGATGCCGTGGTTGATCGCGTTGTTGAGGAAGAGGACCTTCGCGGGCTCGACGAAGATGGAAACCAGGGGAAGAAGTCCCATGTTGACCAGGATATCAACGCCGCCCTGCAGGAATACCAGAACTGCTGCCATGATAGGTCCGATCAGGTAGAAGCCGATGATCGCCAGGAGCATACCCAGGATACCGACGGAGAAGTTGTTGACCAGCATCTCGAAGCCTGCGGGAATCTTGCCTTCGACTGCCTGGTCGAACTTCTTGATCACCAGACCACCCAGAGGGCCGATCAGCATAGCGCCCATCAGCATGGGATAATCGGGAGCACCGCAGACAACACCGACACAGGCGATCGCGCCCATGACCGCGCCTCTTGCGCCGCCGACCATTCTACCGCCTGTATAAGCGATCAGAATCGGGAGTACATAGGACAGCATGGGGCTGACCATAGTTGCAAGCTGTGCATTCGGGACCCAGCCCGCTTCGATAAACAGTGCCGTGATGAGACCCCAGGCGATGAATGCGCCGATGTTGGGCATGACCATACCGCTGAGGAACCGTCCAAAGGATTGAACCTTCTCTTTCATCATTACCTCCTTTATGTATAACAAATGTGTGTTTCGGAATGAGCAGCTGTTATTGAACCGCCTGCTCATTTCCTTCGATGAACCCATTATATGTCGGAGCAATATCAATATGCAATGAATACAAAACCGACTTTGTCACCTTCAAAAGTGACAAACACTTTTGCTGTCACGGACACATAAATCGCAATGTCCAAAATGTCAATATTGACCTATTTAAAATCTATTAATTTAGAAACAGCCGCATATTTACAATATTTTTTTAGTTAATCAAATACAAAAAAATCAAATTTAGCCTATTCGTGTTT
>CACZFF010000062.1 GCA_902780385.1 uncultured Lachnospiraceae bacterium | reverse complement strand
CCTGATATTGATCACCTCCCTTCAGGGAGGTTATTGTATCATATGTCGGGACATTTTCATTTGTGGTATAGTGGGACATTATCAAAAATGATTTATATAGACTCAAAGTCCGCGAAACTTTCTATTGACGAGGTCCTTCTTCTATGCTATTGTATATCAAAGGTTGCAAAAGGTCTTTTTTTTTTGCGCGAAAAGTCCGGCTGAGAGGCCTGACAGCGGCAGATTTTGACCGGAAGCGCGGCAACGGCGCCCGATCAGAGCAGGCGGAAGGTCGCGCAGGAATCAAACAAACAGCGCATAATGTTGGAGGTTCGGCATGCGTACAAGGATTACATTATCATGCACTGAGTGCAAACAGAGAAATTATAACACAACAAAGGACAAGAAGACACACCCTGAGCGTCTTGAAATGAAGAAGTATTGCAGATTCTGCAGAAAGCACACTGTTCATAAAGAGACCAAATAAGTAAGGAGTCATTCATGGCAGCTAAAGAGAACGGAAAAGCGAAGCAGTCGAAACTGGGAGCTTTTTTTAAAGGCGTCAGGACTGAATTCGGCAAGATCATCTGGCCCAGCCGTGAAACGATGGTCAAACAGCTGATCGCGGTTGTCTGCGTGACAGTTGTCGTTGGTCTTCTGATTGCAGTCATTGACTTCGGTGCACAGAACCTGATCGATGTTCTGGTGAAGATTAACGCGGCATGATCGGTTTGGTGAGGTAGATGAATGGCAGAGAATAGCTTCGATGCAAAACCTGTGAGGGCAAAGCTGAAACCCGGAATTCTCCCTGATGTCCCCGTGATCAAACGTTCTGATTTCTCCAGGCGTGCAGAGGACATCGAAAAGGCAGAGGAAGCCAGAAGACAGGCACTTGCTCTTGAAGCTGGTGCGGAAGAAGGGTCCGATGCCCTGGATGACGCGCGGGAGGCTGAGGCTGTTGCAGCATCGCTTGCAGCACAGGAAGGTGCTTCCGACGAGGATCAGCTGGACGAGAGCTCGATCACAGATGAGCCGAAGTGGTATGTTGCACATACTTATTCCGGCTATGAAAACAAGGTTAAGATCAATATCGAGAAGACGATCGAAAACCGGCATCTGGAAAACCAGATTTTTGAAGTCCGCGTGCCCATGCACGATACTACGGAAGTGAAGGACGGCAAAAGGAAGAATGTCTCCAGAAAGATGTTTCCCGGCTATGTACTGGTTCGTATGATCATGAATGATGACACCTGGTACGTGGTCCGCAACACAAGGGGCGTCACCGGATTTGTCGGCCCGGGCAGCAAACCCGTCCCGCTCACGGAAGCGGAGATGAAGTCTCTGGGCATCCAGGTCAAAAGTATTTTCGTCGATTTCGAGGTCGGCGACAGCGTATCTGTCGTGGCGGGTATCTGGAAGGATACGATCGGAATCGTTCAGAAAATGGATTACAACAAGCAGTCCGCCACGATCAATGTGGAACTCTTCGGGCGCGAGACGCCTGTTGAGATCGGATTTGCGGAAATCCGCAAGTACTCCTGATGCGGCACCGCCCCTGACAAGCGCTTTTATAAAGGCGCTGCCCTGGCGCAGGAATGCGGCAGAAGGATGCTTCGGGTAACATAAAGTTTTTCGTGGGAGCAGCAGCCATGCTGCGAATACCACAAAGGAGGAAAAATGGCTAAGAAAGTAACTGGGTACATCAAATTGCAGATTCCCGCCGGCAAAGCAACTCCCGCTCCCCCGGTAGGCCCCGCTCTTGGTCAGCACGGCGTCAACATCGTGCAGTTTACCAAGGAATTCAATGCGAGGACTGCAGACAAGGGTGATCTGATCATCCCCGTCGTCATTACTGTTTACGCTGACAGAAGCTTCAGCTTCATCACCAAGACTCCCCCCGCAGCTGTTCTGCTCAAGAAGGCAGCAGGTCTTGCGAAGGCTTCCGGCGTTCCGAACAAGGAAAAGGTCGGTTCTGTAACCAAGGACCAGATCAAAGAGATCGCCGAGCTGAAGATGCCCGACCTCAATGCAGCAAGCCTTGAGGCAGCCATGAGCATGATCGCAGGCACAGCCAGAAGCATGGGAATCACTGTAGCGGAATAAGTAATCGCCGATAGGAGGAAACAGATATGAAACATGGTAAGAAGTATGCTGAAGCGGCGAAACTGATCGACCGCACAGCTGTTTATGAAGCGGAAGAAGCCATCGCACTGGTTAAGAAGACCGCAACTGCAAAATTTGATGAGACTATTGAGATCAACATCCGTACAAGCTGCGACGGACGTCACGCTGATCAGCAGATCCGCGGCGCCGTAGTCCTTCCCGCCGGCACCGGCAAGAAGGTTCGCGTGCTCGTATTCGCAAAGGGTGCGAAGCTGGATGAGGCACAGGCAGCAGGCGCTGATTTCGTCGGCGGCCAGGAGCTCCTTCCCCGTATCCAGAATGAAGGCTGGCTTGATTTCGATGTAGTCGTTGCCACACCTGATATGATGAGTGTTGTCGGTCGTCTCGGCCGTATCCTCGGACCTAAAGGCCTGATGCCGAACCCCAAGGCCGGTACAGTCACGATGGATGTCACCAAGGCAATCAACGATATCAAAGCAGGTAAGATCGAGTACAGACTGGACAAGTCCAACATCATCCACTGCCCGATCGGCAAGGCTTCCTTCACAGAAGAGCAGCTGCTGACCAACTACAACGCACTTGTTGATGCGATCGTCAAGGCAAGACCCGCTGCAGTCAAGGGCCAGTACATCAAGAGCATCTCTCTTGCAGCCACCATGGGCCCCGGCGTCAAGGTTGTTTGTAATAGATATTAAAAACAGTCTTGACAGGGCATTCTGCAGATGCTAAATTGTATAAGGTTTTCACCCACCGAAGACAGCGGGTGTGTCTGCAGCCGGATTCCGGCCATGGCAGATGCGTAAAGGTAAGGTCCACCCGCCGAGGATGAGTAATACGTAATATCACGGCTTTTTTATGTCGATATTTCCGAACTCTCTGTCTTCGCGGCAGAGAGTTCTTTTTTACAATAATTACTCTCCGTCGGAAAATGCGGCGAAACAGGTGAGCGCCGCAAGGAAATCTATAAGGAGGTAAGATAATGGCAAAAGTTGAATTGAAGCAGCCGATCGTTCAGGAAATTTCCGAGAAGATCGATGGCGCCCAGTCTCTGGTCCTTGTTGACCACAGAGGACTGACAGTTCAGCAGGACACGGAACTCCGTAAGCAGCTCCGCGAGGCCGGTGTTTTCTACAAGGTTTACAAGAACACAATGATGAACTTTGCGTTCAAGGGAACCCCGTTTGAAGGCCTTTCCGATCTGCTCAATGGTCCCAGTGCTATCGCAGTTTCCAAGGATGACGCGACCGCACCTGCAAGGATCATCGTTGAGTTCGCCAAGACTGCTAAGAATCTGGAGGTCAAGGGCGGCGTAGTCGAGAACAGAGTTGTCGATGTCAAGGGTGTTGAGGAAGTCGCTCAGATTCCTTCCAGAGAGATCCTGCTCGGCAGACTGCTCGGCAGCATGCAGTCTCCCGTCGCAAACTTCGCACGCGTTATCAAGCAGATCGCGGAGAAGGACGGCGAAGGCGCAGCTCCCCAGGAGGCATAATTACAGGCTTCGGGAAGCACATCGGGCGGCTTTGCCGCTCCGTACACAGTATTCGATTTTAAGATTGATTATTTGATATGAATTTTTAGGAGGTCATAAAATGGCTAAACTTACAACTGCTGAATTTATCGAGGCGATCAAAGAGCTGTCCGTTATGGAACTGAACGAGCTGGTCAAGGCTTGCGAAGAGGAGTTTGGTGTTTCCGCAGCAGCGGGTGTTGTCGTTGCAGCTGGTCCTGCAGCAGCAGCTGAGGAAGAGAAGACTGAGTTCGACGTCGAGCTGACTGACTTCGGCGCACAGAAGATCAAGGTTATCAAGGTTGTCCGTGAGATCACCGGCCTTGGCCTGAAGGAAGCTAAGGAGCTCGTCGAGGGCGCTCCCAAGAACATCAAAGAAGGCGTCTCCAAGGAAGAGGCCGAGGCCATCAAGGCAAAGGTCGAGGAGCAGGGCGCGAAGGTTACCCTCAAGTAATTTTCCCAATCTTTTCTTTATGTATGAACTGCATGCACAGCATGCAATTTGCAAGCGGTCGGCCCTCGGGCCGGCCGCTGTTCTTGCCATCAGGCAGAAATCCGGGAGACATATGCTGCGGCACAGTCCTCCGGAATGGAAGCAATACACCGGCCAATGCACCGGCATGACTGCCCGGCTTATTGCTGTCAGATCAGATTGCTAAAAAATTGCTAAAATATCCGCTATTTGAAAAATAATTGTTGACCTGAGGCGAATGCAGTAGTAGAATGTTATTCGCATCTTTTTTGCATGCATTTCTGTAGTCCTATATGAATCACTGTAAAGTGCAGTTCGGGAGCACAGATGCTGTACAGAACAGTTGAGATCTACAGGACTGTCTGAATGCAGGCCGCTGAAAGCGGCTCATCTGCACGGAATTGATTCTGACAGTGTGTCTTTCTCCTGCAGATATTAATGACAACGCATAAATAACGGGGTGAATTAGATGGAAAAAAACAGGATACATCCTATAGGCAGTGGCAAAAACATCCGTATGAGCTATCAGCGTCAGAAGGAAGTTCTGCCCATGCCGAATCTGATTGAAGTTCAGAAGGACTCCTATCAGTGGTTTCGTGATAAAGGCCTTCAGGAAGTATTGGATGATATTTCTCCGATCGAGGATTTCAGCGGAAAACTCAGTCTGACATTTGTCAGCTACACTCTGAATGAAGAGGATGCGAAGTATTCGATCGAAAAGTGCAAAGAGGGAGACCGCACTTATGCTGCTCCGCTCAGAGTCACCGTCCGTCTGTATGATAAAGAGAATGACCGGGAAATCAAGGAGCAGGGGATCTTCATGGGAGATCTGCCCCTGATGACAAAAAACGGTACCTTTGTGATCAACGGTGCCGAGCGTGTAATCGTCAGCCAGCTGGTCCGTTCCCCCGGTATTTATTATGGAATTGACAAGGACAAGTTCGGCAAGCAGCTGTTTTCCTGCACCGTGATCCCTAACAGAGGAGCATGGCTGGAGTATGAGACAGACGCAAACGACGTGTTCTATGTTCGTGTGGACAGAACCAGAAAGGTACCGGTTACTGTCCTTGTTCGTGCGCTCGGAATCGGCACGGATGAGGAGATTGTCGACCTTTTCGGCGACGAGCCCAAGCTTCGTGCAAGTTTTGGCAAGGATCCCTCTCATGATTATGAGTCCGGACTGCTGGAGCTCTACAAGAAGATCCGTCCCGGCGAGCCTCTTTCTGTCGACAGCGCGGAGAGTCTGATCAATTCTATGTTCTTCGACGCCCGCCGTTATGACCTGGCGAAAGTCGGCAGATATAAATTCAACAAGAAGCTGGCACTGCGCAACAGGATCGTGGGACATTCTCTGGCTGAGGATGTTGTCGTGAACGGAGATATTCTGGGAAGCGCCGGCGATATTGTTGACCGCGAAATGGCGGACAGGATCCAGAATAAAGCTGTTCCTTATGTGTGGATCAGCACAGAAGAACGCCCTGTTAAAGTTCTGTCCAACCTCATGGTTGACCTCACGGAATATATTGACTGTGATCCTGAGGATTTCGGTATCACAGAGAGTGTATACTATCCCGCGCTGCACAAAATCCTGGTCCAGATCCAGGATGAGGAAGACCCGGAAGTGATCGGAGACATTCTCCGCAGAAGTGTGCATGAACTCGTGCCCAAGCACGTGACCAAAGAGGATATTCTTGCCTCCATCAACTACAACATGCACGTTGAATACGGGATCGGAACCGATGATGACATCGACCATCTCGGCAACCGCCGCATCCGCAGTGTCGGCGAGCTGCTTCAGAACCAGTACCGCATCGGCCTTTCCAGGCTGGAGCGTGTGGTCCGCGAGCGCATGACGACTCACGATTCCTCCGAGGAGATTTCTCCCCAGTCCCTGATCAACATCAAGCCTGTTCAGGCGGCTGTCAAGGAATTCTTCGGTTCTTCCCAGCTGTCTCAGTTCATGGACCAGAACAACCCGTTGGGCGAACTGACACACAAGCGCCGTCTGTCCGCACTGGGCCCCGGCGGTCTGTCAAGAGACCGCGCCGGATTTGAGGTCCGTGACGTTCACTATACACATTACGGGAGAATGTGTCCCATTGAGACCCCTGAAGGTCCCAACATCGGACTGATCAACTCCCTTGCAAGCTATGCCCGCATTAACCAGTACGGCTTTATTGAGGCACCCTACAGAAAGGTCGACCAGGATGACCCGAACGGCCCCCGTGTAACGGATGAAGTCGTATACATGACTGCGGATGAAGAAGATAATTATCATGTCGCGCAGGCGAGTACGGAGCTGGATGAGAACGGTTACTTCGTACACCGCAACGTGTCCGGACGTTACCGCGCAGAGACTTCCGCTTACAACAGGACTGTTTTTGAGTATATGGACGTCTCTCCCCGTATGGTCTTCTCCGTGGCTACGTCCCTGGTACCTTTCCTGCAGAACGATGACGCAAACCGCGCCCTGATGGGATCCAACATGCAGCGTCAGGCAGTTCCGCTTCTTACAACAGAAGCACCTGCAGTCGGTACGGGTATGGAGACCAAAGCCGCGATCGACTCCGGTGTCTGCGTACTGGCCGAAGAAGACGGCGTCGTACTGTTTGTGGATGCCAGAGGTATTGTCGTGCGTGAAGATGACGGCAGCAGACGCACCTATCGTCTGACCAAATTCGAGCGCAGCAACCAGAGCAACTGCTACAATCAGAAGCCGATCGTCAACACCGGTGAGCGCATTGTCAAGGGACAGGTCATTGCGGACGGTCCTTCGACTGCCAACGGCGAGCTTGCGCTGGGCAAGAACCCTTTGATCGGATTCATGACCTGGGAAGGCTACAACTACGAGGACGCTGTTCTTCTGAGCGAGCGTCTGGTCCGTGACGATGTTTATACTTCTGTCCACATCGAGGAGTACGAGTGCGAAGCACGCGATACCAAGCTGGGACCGGAAGAGATTACCCGCGATGTTCCCGGCGTCGGTGAAGATGCCCTCAAGGATCTCGACGAAGAAGGTATCATCCGTGTCGGCGCGGAAGTCCGTGCGGGAGATATTCTGGTCGGCAAGGTCACTCCCAAGGGCGAGACCGAACTGACTGCAGAAGAGCGCCTGCTGCGCGCGATCTTCGGCGAAAAGGCACGCGAAGTCCGCGATACTTCCCTGAAGGTTCCCCACGGTGAATACGGAATCATCGTGGATACAAAGAAGTTCACCAGAGAGAACGGCGATGAGCTCTCTCCCGGAGTGAACGAATCTGTTCGTATTTATATTGCACAGAAGAGAAAGATTTCCGTGGGCGATAAGATGGCAGGACGCCACGGCAACAAGGGTGTCGTATCCCGCGTCCTTCCTATTGAAGATATGCCTTATCTGCCCAACGGCCGTCCTCTGGATATCGTCCTGAATCCTCTGGGCGTTCCTTCCCGAATGAATATCGGACAGGTCCTTGAGATTCATCTCTCCCTGGCTGCGGAAGCCATGGGCTTCAACGTGGCAACACCCAACTTCGACGGTGCCAGCCACAACGATATCCAGGAAGCGCTGATCATGGCCAATGACTATGTCAATACGGAATGGGATGAGTTCTCAGAGAAATATGCCGATGTCCTCGGCCCCGAAATCATGAATTATCTGTACGAGAACCGCGCCCACAGGGAACTGTGGAAGGGTGTCCCGATCACACCGGACGGCAAGGTCAGGCTCCGTGACGGACGTACAGGCGAATATTTTGACAGTCCGGTCACGATCGGACACATGCACTACCTCAAACTCCATCACCTGGTCGACGATAAGATCCATGCGCGTTCTACCGGCCCTTATTCTCTCGTAACACAGCAGCCTCTGGGCGGCAAAGCCCAGTTCGGCGGCCAGCGTTTCGGAGAAATGGAAGTCTGGGCACTTGAAGCCTACGGTGCTGCATATACACTGCAGGAGATCCTTACGGTCAAGTCCGATGATGTCGTAGGCCGTGTCAAGACATACGAAGCCATTATCAAGGGCAAGAATATTCCCGAATCAGGTATTCCTGAGTCCTTCAAGGTCCTCCTTAAGGAGCTTCAGGCACTGGGACTGGATGTCCGCGTGCTTCAGGAGGACGGAAGCGAGGTAGAAATCAAAGAAGATATCGATTACGATGATTCGACTGCGATTTATCGCCATGAAATGGCGAACAGAGCCGGAAGCAGTAATTACGGCGACACGGATGAGGTGAGCCTCGGACGCGCCGGATACAGCAGCAAAGAGGTCAACCCCAGGAGCGGACAGCTGGAAGATGTGATCGAGCCGTCCATACCTTCCTCTTCTTACGCTGCACAGACAGACAGCGATGATTACGACGATGGCAATTATGATACAGACAGCCAGGAAGATGAGGGCTATTGATCAGAGACTCTGATCGTTTAGTCTCAACGTTTCTAAAATCGCAATGCTTCTGATAAGGAGATAAAAATGCCGAATACGAAACAGCAGAACTATCAGCCGGTCACGTTTGATTCGATCAAGATTGGTCTTGCCTCTCCGGAAATAATCCGTAACTCATGGTCCCATGGCAAAGTAACCAAACCGGAGACCATCAATTACAGGACTCTTAAGCCTGAGCGGGACGGCCTTTTCTGCGAAAAGATTTTTGGACCCACCAAGGACTGGGAGTGCCACTGCGGAAAATATAAAAAGATCAGATACAAGGGTGTTGTCTGTGACCGCTGCGGCGTCGAGGTCACGAAATCGAGCGTGCGTCGTGAGCGTATGGGACACATCGAGCTGGCTGCGCCTGTCTCACACATCTGGTACTTTAAGGGAATTCCCAGCAGGATGGGACTGATTCTTGATATCTCCCCCAAGGTGCTGGAAAAGGTTCTTTACTTTGCGTCTTATATTGTTCTTGACAAGGGAGAAACGGATCTTGAGTACAAACAGGTGCTCAATGAGAAGGAATATCAGGAAGCCAGGGACAAATGGGGCAGCAAATTCAGGGCCGGAATGGGTGCGGAGGCCATCAAGGAGCTTCTGCAGAAGATCGATATCGAAAAAGAATACGAAGAGCTTTCTGCAATGATGAAGGCGGCTTCCGGGCAGAAACGTGCCCGTATCATTAAGCGGATCGAAGTGATCGAGGCCTTCCGCGAGTCCGGCAATTCACCCGCCTGGATGATCATGGACTGCATCCCGGTCATTCCGCCTGATCTTCGTCCCATGGTACAGCTGGACGGCGGCCGTTTCGCGACTTCCGACCTGAATGATCTGTACCGCAGAATTATCAATAGAAATAATCGTCTCGAGAGACTGAAAGAACTCGGCGCACCGGATATCATTGTCCGCAACGAGAAGCGTATGCTGCAGGAAGCGGTCGACGCCCTGATCGATAACGGCCGCAGAGGCCGCCCTGTCACAGGCCCCGGCAACCGCGCCCTCAAGTCCCTTTCCGATATGCTCAAGGGTAAATCCGGACGTTTCCGTCAGAACCTTCTGGGCAAGCGTGTCGACTATTCCGGACGAAGCGTTATCGTCGTTGGTCCCGAACTGAAGATTTATCAGTGCGGCGTACCCAAGGAGATGGCCCTCGAGCTCTTCAAGCCCTTCGTCATGAAGGAACTCGAGAGCAGAGGGATTTCCCAGAATATTAAAAACGCAAAGAAACTCGTCGAGAAGGTGGACAGCCAGGTATGGGATATCCTCGAGGATGTCATCAAAGAGCATCCCGTTATGCTGAACCGCGCACCCACCCTTCACAGACTGGGTATCCAGGCATTTGAGCCGATCCTCGTCGAAGGCAAGGCGATCAAGCTTCATCCGCTTGTGTGTACAGCTTTCAACGCGGACTTTGACGGCGACCAGATGGCGATCCATCTTCCTCTTTCCGTCGAAGCACAGGCAGAGTGCCGTTTCCTCCTCCTTTCTCCCAACAACCTCCTCAAGCCGTCCGACGGCGGACCGGTGGCCGTTCCTTCCCAGGATATGGTTCTCGGTATTTACTACCTTACCCAGGAGCGCGAGGGAGAGCCGGGCGAAGGCAAGTACTTCCGCAATATGTGCGAAGCGATCCTTGCCTATGAGAACCACTATATTACACTGCACTCGAAGATCAATGTGCGCATGTCCAAAAAGAACGCTGAGGGCGAGACGGTCACCGGTGTGATCGCGACAACGCTCGGACGCCTTCTTTTCAACGAGATTCTGCCGCAGGACCTCGGATTTGTAGACAGATCCGTCCCGGAGAACTTCCTCAAGCTGGAAGTTGATTTCCTGGTCAAGAAGAAAGAACTCAAGAAGATCCTGCAGAGAATCATCGATACCCACGGAACCTTTGCGACAGCAGAGGTCCTGGACATGATCAAAGCCATGGGTTACAAGTACTCTACGATCGCGGCAATGACGGTTTCCATCGCGGATATCACCGTGCCGGCGCAGAAGAAAGACCTGCTCGAAGAAGGCCAGAAGATGGTTGATACCATCGCCAAGCACGCCCGCCGCGGTCTTGTCACAGAGGAAGAGCGCTACAGAGCAGTTATTGACACATGGGAAAAGATCGATAAGAGACTGACCAAGGTCCTGCTCGAAAGCCTTGACAAGTACAACAACATCTTCATGATGGCGGATTCCGGAGCGCGAGGCAGTGACCAGCAGATCAAACAGCTGGCCGGCATGCGCGGACTGATGGCTGATACCACCGGACGTGCGATCGAGCTGCCTATCATGTCCAACTTCCGTGAAGGTCTGGACGTTCTGGAGTACTTCATTTCGGCACACGGCGCACGTAAGGGTCTGTCCGATACAGCCCTTCGTACTGCGGACTCGGGTTACCTGACACGACGCATGGTCGACGTATCTCAGGAACTGATCATCCGCGAAGTCGACTGCTGCGAAGGAAAAGAAGCCATTCCCGGAATGTATGTCAAGGAATTCGTGGACGGACAGCAGACGGTCGAAGGACTGCAGGACCGTATTACCGGCCGTGTATCCTGCGATGATATTTACGACAACGACGGAAATCTGATCGTCAAGAAGAACCACATGATCACACCTGCCCGCGCGTCGAAGATCATCGCCAAGGGTGCCACCCGCGTCAAAGTCCGCACGATCCTGACCTGCCGTTCCCACTCCGGCATCTGCGCCAAGTGCTACGGCGCCAACATGGCGACCGGAGAAATGGTACAGGTCGGTGAAGCAGTCGGCATCATCGCGGCACAGTCCATCGGTGAGCCCGGAACACAGCTGACCATGCGTACCTTCCATACCGGCGGTGTCGCCGGCGGCGATATCACACAGGGTCTTCCCCGTGTTGAGGAGCTGTTTGAGGCCAGAAAGCCGTGAGGTCATCGACACAGATGATGAGACCGGCGAGTCCAAGCCTTATCAGATCCCTTACGGTTCCCGTATCAAGGTTGTCGACGGCGCCAGTGTTGAGGCCGGCGATGAACTTACAGAAGGCAGTATCAACCCCCACGATCTTCTTAAGATCAAGGGTATCCGCGCGGTTCAGAACTACCTGCTTCAGGAAGTCCAGCGAGTCTACCGCTCACAGGGTGTTGATATCTGCGACAAGCACATCGAGGTCATTGTCCGCCAGATGCTCAAAAAGATCCGCATCGAGGACAGCGGCGACACGACTTTCCTTCCCGGAAGCCTCGTGGACGTCCTTGACTTCGAGGAAGAGAATGAGCGCCTGATCCAGCAGGCACGCACTCCCGCTGAGGGCAAGCAGGTCATCCTCGGTATCACCAAGGCGGCTCTTGCAACCAATTCCTTCCTGTCCGCGGCTTCCTTCCAGGAGACCACCAAGGTCCTGACAGACGCCGCGATCCACGGCCGCACCGATCCGCTGATCGGCCTTAAGGAAAATGTTATCATCGGTAAGCTGATTCCGGCAGGTACCGGCATGAAGCGTTATCGGTCCACACGCCTTTCGACGGATGCCAGGATCAGGGCTTCCAGAGCCCTGGCCGCACAGAGGGAAGAGCAGCTCGACGCGGAAGAAATTGAAAATATGGTAAAGGCCCATGCGCCTGTACAGGATCAGTTCATCGGGGCCATGGATGACGACGATATCGACGGAATGTTCACTGAGCCCGACAACGATGATTACGATGCAGAAGAGGACGAGAGAGAGGAACTGGACGATCTCGAGGAGCCCGATGCAAGTGATCTCGAAGAACTGGAAGATGAGATGGCCGAGGACGCCATCGAAACCGCTGAGATGGAAGCTGAATCCGAAACCGATTCAGACGAGGATCTCAACATTACGGAAGAATAAAAATTTTTATGTCAACCATTTTTGAAAATGTCCCAAAAATCTTTTAACATTAGCACCGGAAATTCCGGTGCTTTTTCTTTCTCCGGGATCAGTTAATGATACAGGG
>CACZFF010000061.1 GCA_902780385.1 uncultured Lachnospiraceae bacterium | reverse complement strand
CGAAAAAATAACTCATTTTTTCGACCTGGTCACTTAGATTTTAAAGGAAGCCTGTCGGTATCCTTTGGAGAAATACACGTAACATTTGACGCTTACGTATAAACCACAATCTGCGTAAGCAAAAGAGCCGTTAATATTTGCTGCTGTATTATTGGGTTTACTGTAACAGTTTCCGAAAAAGAATACAGGGATCATCCCCCCTTCATGAGGAATGATCCCTGTATTCTTTGTTATTTATGATAAAAAACTATGTTCACCACCTGATGCACAGGACTGCTTTTTCCGGCTTTTCCTCCAGGTGCAGAGTGTATATGAATGCCGGTACGCTGTTTTTTCCTTCTTCAGGAGACACCTTCGTAAGTGTGTTCACAGAATTCTCTGTGACAATCTTTGATGTGATGTCCGCTCCGTTGAGTTCCGCATTCCTGCATTCCCGATGCGACAGCCAGGAGACGGTGCCGGTCTCTCGAAGCACTAGTGTGGTACAGCTCGGGGCTTCCGATACATACTCCACTGCGGAAAAGCCCACATATTTTTCGGTGAGACCCAGACAGGAAAGAGATTCCTTTTCCGGGAGAATGACATACCAGCCGAAGCCCTGCGCATCCATTGTTCCCTCAAAGCGTCCTTCTGTCCCGATGGACCAGGCCTGTTTTCCAAACCAGTCATAGACCCAATACCTCCGGGATTTCTCCAGCTCTGGAATATCAGAGGGAGCAAAGGAGAAGCTCTGCTGTTCCCCGGTCAGGTTGTAGACGGCGATGCCTCCGGCCATGCCGCTGCCCCAGGGAGCGGCGTTGTGGAGTTTGAGCACGCCGCCCGAGCGCGGATCTGAGAAGACACAGTCCTCTGTGGGCTTTGCCGAGCGGATCATCATGGGCAGTGAACCGTCCAGATAGGCGAGAGGCCTGAGTACGTCGGGATTTGTCTCGCCCACCCGGTCGCTGAAGTAGACAGGACCGCCGCTGATGGCTCTGAGCAGACTGTGCTTTCTGCCGTCGGGATGGCTGGTCCAGAACATGTCCCAGTCGCAGCAGTAGAGCTCGTCGTGGTAGATCGCGTTATAGGCATTTTCCAGCAGGTGCTCGGTAAAGCTGCCCTCCCGGTCGGGGAAGAAATCATCGCTGTTGCGGGATACGGCGGATGCGGGGCGGGCGAGGACATTTTCCATAGCCATTCCCATGCAGTTGAGGATGTTGTTGTCCATCAGGGAAGCACCGCTCTCCAGCGCCTCATTCATGCCCCGGACGGCAGAACTGACGGGAAGAGTATTTTCAAAATATCTTGCCGCTGTGCTCTGCCCGTCCACTTTTACAAATTCGATGCCCTGGCGCCGCAGCAGCTGATACCAATGCTGATAAAAGGCCGCACCGTGCTCCGGACTGGGTACAAGGAGGCCATTGACAGTCTTTGTAAGGTGTTCCGCTTCCTGCTCCGCCAGTACGGAATCTTTCTGAACACCGCTCCAGTAGCCGCCAAGAGCGTGCCAGACTCCAAACTTCTGTATGGTGGAACTCCGGCGGATGTCCTTTACCATCTGAGAGAAGCCGCCGGGGAATTTTTTCCTGTCGGGAACGAAATCTGTCAGGAAGGTATCTTTGGTGCTCATCCAGCCATCGTCGATGATCATCCACCGGACCGGAACCGACTTTTGGCTGAACTCCTCGGCTTTCTGCCGCAGACCGGTCTCATCCACATCCGTATAGAAGGCGTTCCAGCTGCACCAGCCGAGGCTGCGGAACTGGTCCGGCAGGCGCCGCTCCTGACGCATAGGGATCCCTTTCTCACCGGCCAGCCAGGTAAAGGCGCAGTGTACTGCCTCCCGGACGGTGTCACCTTCTGCCAGAATATAGAGGGGTTCCTCTACACTCATAGATCCTCCCACACCGGCGCTCAGTTCCAGACAGAGCTCTGTCTCTGTTCCTCCGTTGACGGCGGCTTTCCAATGTTCACCTACCATAGGGACAAGGCAGGCACATTTGTCTTTGCCTTTGAGCAGGAGGACCTGTGTTCTGGGGGGGATATCCTCAAAGCGCTCTGCGAATGCGGGACGGGTCCACCAGTCCGCGAACATATACATTGCCGTCATTTTCTCAGGCTTGGGATCCAGGGGTACGAAAACGCGGATGGGCGTTTTCTGGTCCAGACCGTCGAATATCCAGTGGTCTTCCTGCAGCAGATTCAGATGAAGGGAGACAGACTGAAGCTGTCCGGACCGGTGCTCCGCCAGACGGACAGACGAACTTCCCAGAATGAAGTCCTCCTGATTGACAGGAACCATACCGACGATAACATCTCCGCTCTGACGGCGGATTTCCATTTTCAGCTGTGTAAGCTCTTTCATGACCTTTCCTCCCGGATTTCATGGTGTTTTTCTTTAATGTAAAAGAATTATAAAACCGCATAAAGGACGATGTATATGGGAAAATGCAATGGTTTATATTCTGAAAGTTTTACATGCGTCAGTGTATGCAGAAAGAGGCTTTTCAATATGCCTGAAACGAAGCTGAAACAGCCTGAAAGAATCGGGATTTGCGATTGTTTATGACGGTCAGTCTCAGAAGGGACTTCTGTGGATCACGGCGGGATCCATCCGGCTGAGATCCGTACACCCGGTAAATGCCATTGCCTTGGCCAGTTCGTCTCTTGCTTTTGTGAGATAAGTGAAGACGCCGTCCTCTCTGTCCCTGGTATAGGCTGCCATCAGGGGTCTGCCGATACAGACACCCTTTGCGCCCAGCGCAATCGCTTTAAAGGCATCCATACCGGTCTGGATCATGCAGTCCGCAAATACAGGGACATCATCCCCCGCCATCTTTGCGATCTCCGGCAGAAGATAGAGCGGCGGCAGTGCATATTCGATCCTGTTATTGTGGTGCGATACTACCATCCCCCTGACGCCTGCTTTGAGCGACTGGTCTGCGTCGTACAGACTCAGCACGCCTTTTGTAATGAGGGGAAGCTCTGTGGACTTCACGATCTGTGTGAGTTCCTCTGTCGTCAGGGCCTTCATTTCCTCATCATCCACAATATCAGGCCCCCCGTCTTCTGCGAAAGGATGGTCGATATCAATGCCGACTGCCAGCAGCCCCAGCTTCTGTGCATGTTCGATCTTTTTATAGATGAGGTCGCGGTCTGCATAGGGCTTGATGATCTCAATCAGGTGTACACCGGTTCCGGCCAGCATTTCGATTTCCTCTTCCTCAGCTGCTCCGTACCACATGACACATCCCGCCTTCTTTGCGCCGAGCGCGATTCCGCGAGCCATACCGCCCTCTCCGAGCTGCTCCAGGTGGGACAGAGCCGCCGTCATGATCGGAGAGGAGAAAGCTTCTCCGTATAAAGTGAATCCTGTATCAGGATTGTCTGAATTCATATAGCGTGTTTCAATCAGCAGAGAGTCCAGATAATCTCTCGTGATCTTGTTGGAATTACCGGCCTGTGACATCGCAAACCTCCTTTTTTTCGCATATATTATCTACGAGACGTCTATCATTTATCATTTTAACAGACAAACAGAATGCCCGCAAAGATAATAGTGCCAATGAAAAAAAGAAAAAGAGAAAAAGAAAACAAAAGCATTGACACTGTGTCAGAAAATGCATATAATGCAATTATTGACACAGTGTCAACAAACCCGTGTCCAGAATCAGGAGGAAAGGATAATGATCAAAGGAACACCCGAGCTTATAGCAGAAAGAAGAGAAGAGATTGTCAATGCCTGCGAACAGCTCTATCAGACTATGGGTTTCAAGGAGATTACACTCAAAGAAATCGGAAAAGTGACTTCTTTCTCACGCCCGACCATCTATAACTATTTCCAGACCAGGGAAGAAATTTTCCTCGCTCTGTTTGAGCGGGAATATGATCGCTGGAATGAAGAACTTGAGACGATCATCGAAGAGAACGAAAGGCTGACAAGAAGACAGGTCGCTGAAAAAATTGCGCATTCGCTGGAAAACAGGGAACAGCTTCTAAAACTCCTGTCCATGAATAATTATGACATGGAGGCAAACAGCCGGCAGGAATTACTGACGAGTTTTAAGACCGCCTACGGGAAGTCCATGAGGAATATGGGCAGTATTCTCGACAAGTTCTGTCCGGAGATGAGTGCTGATGATAAGCAGACCTTTATTTATGTATTTTACCCCTTCATGTTCGGCATTTATCCTTACTCTGCGGTAACGGACAAACAAAAGGAGGCAATGAAAGAAGCCGGCGTGGACTATGCCTATCAATCCGTCTATGAGATCAGTTTCAGATGTCTCGCAAAGCTGCTGGGTGTTTAAAAAATTGCTGACAATATCATTTCTGCGGTGAAGACTGCCGCTCTGGCGGGCGGCATGGTCGGAAAGGGAGACAACAATGAAATACACGAAACTTGGAAATGCAGACTTGAATGTATCCCGCATCTGCATGGGATGTATGGGTTTTGGCGACTCCGGAAGAGGCCAGCACAGCTGGACGATCGATGAGGAGCATAGCAGAGAAATCATTAAACGGGGACTGGAGCTGGGCGTCAATTTTTACGATACGGCCATTGCCTATCAGAGCGGTACCAGTGAGCAGTATGTCGGCAGGGCGCTGCGGGATTATGCAAAGCGTGAGGACATTGTCCTTGCAACGAAATTCCTTCCCCGGACACAGGAGGAAATCGAGAGAGGGATCAGCGGACAGCAGCACATCGAGAACATGATCAACACAAGCCTGCAGAACCTGGGCATGGATTATGTAGATCTCTATATCTATCACATGTGGGACTGGAACACACCCATCTACGATATTCTGGATGGGCTGAACCGCATTGTGAAGGCAGGCAAAGCAAGATATATCGGCATTTCCAATTGCTTTGCATGGCAGCTCGCCAAGGCAAATGCCATTGCTGAAAAGGAAGGCTTTGCCGGGTTTGTTTCCGTCCAGGGGCATTACAACCTGATCTTCCGCGAGGAAGAACGCGAAATGGTCCCCTATTGCCAGGAGGAAAATATCGCGCTCACCCCCTACAGCGCACTGGCGAGCGGACGTCTTTCCAGAAAGCCGGGAGAAGGTGCGACAAAGCGGGCGGCTGAGGACAGTTACGCAAAGTTCAAATATGATGCAACAGCAGACCAGGACAATCTGATCATCAGCCGTGTTGCCGAACTTGCTGAAAAGCATGGCGTGACCATGACAGAGGTATCTCTGGCATGGCTGCTCACAAAAGTGACATCACCTGTTGTCGGCGCAACAAAGTTCCATCATATTGAGGGCGCGGCAAAGGCAGTTGATCTGGAGCTGACCAAAGAAGAGCTTACTTATCTGGAAGAATTGTATGTGCCCCACCCCCTTGCAGGCGTGATGGCACAGAACAAGCCTGCAAACGCCAAGGAGAAACATGTCTGGTCAACAGGAGATCAGAAGATCACTTCGGCATCAGAAAAATAAAAGCATATGTTTGAAAATACGAGGGCATGGAGTTTTTTATGCAGGGAAAAAAGAATAACAGCATGGTAAAAAGGATCGTAGATGTCTGCATGACCATTCTCCTGCTCTGTCTTATGGCCTGTCAGGTGACCGGTGAGCAGGCGCATGAATGGATCGGCATGGGGATGACGGTGCTTGTCATTGTACATCAGATTTTAAACAGAAAATGGTACGGCGCGGTCTTCAAGGGCAGGTACACAGCTTATCGGGTTTTGTCTACTGCAGTGAATATACTGCTGCTCCTGTCGTTTATGCTGACAGCTTTTTCCGGAATGTCGATGAGCGGATATGCGGTGCCTTTCATGTACGGACTGACGGACGTCGCCCTTGCCAGAAAAATGCACCTTTCCATGTCGCACTGGTCCTTTGTCCTGATGGGGCTGCACCTTGGCCTGCATGTCCCGGTGATGGCAGCAAAGTGGAAGCTGTCAGACAGAAGGAAATCTTTGATTTCGGTAATCTTTTGCGGCATCGCCGGAATCGGTTTATTCCTCTTTCTTCGAAACGGAATGCCGGATTATCTGCTCTTCCGGGTCCTGTTTGCTTTCCTGGACTATGAAAAGCCGGCCGCATCGGTATTTCTGGAGAATATCCTGATGCTGCTGTTCTGGGCCTTCGTCGGTGCCCAGGGCGCCCTGCTTTTCAGAAAATCTTATGGAAAAGAGAATGAAAAAAAGAATCCCCTGCTTCCGGCTGTCCTGGTGATGGCTGCAGTGATCCTTGGACTGGTGCTGGGATTACTACGGGGAATATGACCCTTCCCATACGTCTGACCCGACCGGACCGGCATCCGGCACAAGACACGTGTACAGGGGCGGAGGCTGGAACGATTTTGCCAAGAATATGCGCAGCGCATACAGAGCAGCAGGACAGGCAGATCTGACAAGCTATAACCTGGGGGTCCGCCTTGTAAGGAATGGCGGCAGCAGCCGGAGCGGCATCGTGACGGAGGCGGAAGGTTTGGACAGAGCCTGACAGCGATCGCCAAGCTTGCACCGGATGCGGTGATCGGCGAGGGACTGTCGGTCCATTATTCAGGAGATACTTCAACCCCGGATGAAATATCTGCCTGGCTTGATGTCAACGGGATCAAACATTGAAAAAGATTGAAAAAAACGCTTTTAAGAAAAACAGTAGTAAATCTTTTTGCATATATAACATAAGACGGACAAGGAGGAATCTATGAAAAAGAGATTGCTGCCCATGAGTATGTTACTGGTCGTTTTACTTCTCGGGCTCTCCGCATGCGGAAGCAGCTCGCCTGCAGCCGGACAGGACTCGCAGGTGCCGCAGGAGACCGCGGCAGATGCACAGGAAACAGAAAGTCTGGACCAGGAGGAAGAAGAAACAGCAGAAGAAACGGAAGAGACTAAAGAGCCGGAGCAAGCTGTGCAGGGAAGCACAGAAATGGAAAGTGCAGTCGCTGAAAATGACGCGACTGCGGCGGCAGCTTCGGAAGCAGAATCCCCTGCTCCCAAGGGCAATGCCCTGGCAATCTATTTCAGCAGAGTCGGAAACACGGATTTCCCTGAGGGGATTGACGCGGATTCCAGCGCAAGTATCCGGATCGATGACAATGGTCTTATGGGAAATGCCGGTCAGATCGCGGCGTGGATTGCAGAGGAAGCAGGCTGCGAAACGATGGAGATCCTGACAGAGGAAACCTATCCGGCAGATTACAATGAGACGGTCGACCAGGCAAAGCAGGAGCAGAACGAAGGATTCAGACCGCTTTTGAAGGCTGATGAAAAGGCGGTTGAGGATTATGAAACGATCTATCTTGTCTTCCCCAACTGGTGGGGAGACCTGCCCATGCCTGTCTATTCTTTCCTGGAGGCGCATAATCTGGCAGGAAAGACTGTCAACGTCTTTGTCACACACGAAGGAAGCCGCTTCTCCAATACCGTCGGAACGATCGCGGAGCTGGAACCCGGCGCGGATGTCCGGGAAGGACTTGCGATCCAGGGCGGAAGCGTCTCAGACAGTGAGCAGACGGTCAGACAGTGGGTGATTGATAATAAAGACTGAAGATAATCCGAATTAAGGATGATCAGAACCAAGGATGATCGGAACCAAGGATGATTAGAACCAAGGATGATCAGAACCGGATAAGAAGGAATGAAGGCCGGAAACTGCTTGCGGCAAAATAAAACAGCGCCTTGGGTGATGCTTACCCTGGGCGCTGTTTTCATATTGACAAGAAAAAAATAAATTCATACCATAAAGGCAGGAACTCTGATTTTGGCAACAATAAACGGCAGCTTCTGCCGGGAAAATCGAGAGGTATGAATATGGAATTCAAAGAAGTGATCAAAGCCCGTTATTCCTGCAAAAAATATGGTGACCGCAAGGTGGAGCCCGAAAAGCTGAATGCCATCCTGGCGGCGGGACGGCTGGCACCCACTGCAAAAAACCTGCAGGAGCAGCATGTCTATGTGCTCCAGTCGGCAGAGGCGCTCGCAAAGTTCGATGCCGTGACTCCCTGCCGTTACGGTGCTCCCACAGTGCTCCTTGTTGCTTTCGACAAATACAATGTATTTACCTATCCCGGAGGCAAGAGAAATTCCGGTATTGAAGACGCGACGATCGTGGCGACGCACATGATCCTGGCGGCGGCCGATGAGGGCGTGGACAGCTGCTGGATCAACAATCTCGATCCGGATCAGCTGGCAGCGGATCTGGGTCTTCCGGAGAACGAAGAGATCCTGATGGCGATGGATCTGGGCTATGCGGCAGAGGGTGTCGGTCCGCTCCCCAACCACAGCAGCAGGAAAGATCTTTCTGACACTGTAAGCTATATCTGAGCGGAGCTCTGCACGTAGATAAAGGCCGGCCGACTATTCATCTGTTTTCGACAGGGCATCCTCGACAGGGCATCCTCGACAGGGCATCCTCGACAGGGCATCTCCTACAGGGGGCAAACAGTAAAGATAAGCAATGCGGACGAGAAAATTTATGCAAGAAAAGAACAGTTTGTTTTTACCTGAAAGAATAGACCTGCATATGCATTCGACGGTCTCTGACGGCACAGATCGTCCGGAAGAAATTCTTAAACTGGTAAAGGAAGCGGGAATTGAATTATTTTCAATCACAGATCATGACGCTGTGAAAGCCTGCACCAGTATCCGGGAAAAATGGAAAAAAGGGGATCCTGCTTTCATTACCGGGGCGGAATTTTCCTGCAAGGACGACCAGGGCAAATACCATATCCTCGGATATGGATATGATCTGAAGGCCTCTTCAATCCATGAACTGGTCAGAACGGCTCACGGTTACAGAATGGACAAAGTGCTTGCCCGACTGGATTTCCTTAAAAAAGAATTTGGATTTGTATTTCCGGAGAAGGCGATCGAAAAGATCCTTGCTCTTGACAATCCCGGAAAGCCCCATATCGGAAACCTTATGGTGAAATTCGGATACTCGGAGTCAAGGGACATCGCGATCACCCGCTATGTCAATAAGTGTACTTACAAGAGCAAATATTTAAAGCCGGAAGCCGCGATCAAGGGAATCATCGATGGCGGCGGTATTCCGGTACTGGCGCATCCTGCCTTCGGCAACGGAGAGCAGATGATCGTCGGCAAAGAGATGAGCAGACGCCTCGACCGCCTGAAAGGCTTCGGGCTGCAGGGAGTGGAGGCATATTATTCGAAGAATACGATTAAACTCCGGGAGGAAATGCTGGCTTTTGCCGGAGAAAAGGACCTGCTGGCCACAGCCGGCAGCGATTATCACGGCAAGAATAAAAGAGTCCGTCTCGGAGATACCGGCTGCAAAAATGCGGCACAGGGTCCCGACAGTCTGCGCAGATTTTTGGAAGAGATTCAGGACAAAATACTGATGTAAACGGATTAACGGATAAAAATGCTCCCTTCAGGGCGGCAGGAGGAAATCAAATCCTGCCGGGCCCGAAGGGAGTATTTTTATTGTAACTTGCTATTTGTATTGTTCGGAAAGGCGTTTTATTTCATCACGCATTTTTTCGACGACGGATTCCGGAGCCGTGATGCGGACATCACTGCCGATTGCCATGATCCAGCCGAGAAACTGGTTGCTGACTGCAACGTTGACAACGGTGCGGAAATGATCTTCATCCACCGGCATGATGGGGAGGTCCTTGCCGAAACGGTCGATCAGGACGCCGACCATCTCATTTTTGGCTTCCATAGTGACCTTGGTCTCTTCTCCGCCGTACATGCCGAAAAGGCTCCTTGTGTAGCGGGGCAGATCAAAAGCCTGGAATTCAGCCCGGCCCTGTCTGCGCTCTCCCAGAATGGAGATCTTCAGCATCTTGTCGACCCTGTAATGCTTGATCTTTGATTCAGCAGCATCAAAAGCGACGAGATAGTAGTTCTCGTCGTCCCACATCAGGCCCCAGGGACTGACCACATACCAGCTGCCTTCTTTGCGAAGCTCCATTTCTTTTTTGATATTCCAGCGATAATACTGAAAACGGATCTGCCGGTCTCTCCCAATCGCGTCATGGAGCTTGTCCACATTATAGTAGATGCTCTCATTCATGGTCTTGACACGGCCGGTAATGGAGACCTGACGCTGCAGTTTGGTCGCCTGATATTTGCTGACCAGGGATTCCAGCTTTTTGATCAGATCCTTGGATTTGCGGTCTGTGATGAACTTGGCGGACTGCACGGAATCCACCAGGAGCTTGAGCTCCGGCAGCTCAAAATCGCGTGCACCCAGATAATAGTAGTAGTTGCGTCCATCCGCCTGGCCTATGATATCCAGGCCGAAATGCCGCAGTTCCTCAAAATCCAGGTAGAGAGTTTTCCGGTCCGCCCTGATGCCGGCATTGGCCAGGAGATTGATGATCTCCTGCATGGTCAGCATATGCTCATCATCGGTTTCACGCATGAAAATCTGCATCAGATACAGGAGTTTGAGTTTCTGATTGCTTGCTTTTGCCATTTTCTTATTCGTATACGATTACCGCGACCAGCTCCACAACCTCATCAGTTCTGTTTGCAATGCTGTGTCCTGTGTTGGGAGGGCAGATTGTGACATCGCCTGCAGAAACGGTCTTGATAGTGCCGTTGTCGCTGTATTCCGCTGTGCCCTTCAGAATATAGAAAAGCTCCGCATCACCTTCATGTACATGGTAGCCGATGCCGCAGCCGGGATTCAGAGTGATCTTGGAGAACAGTCTGCCCTTGCCGCAAAGCTCGTCAGGACCGGTGATGAAATTTGTGAGCTGGACAGTGCCGTCGCCGTCACGCATATGTTCACGATACTCAATCTGACATTCATTTCCTTTGCGGATCATAGATAACCTCCATTCTTCTTAGCAATAACCTCATTTGCCTGCAGTTCATGCGCTCGTCTAATGCCGGGCGGGCTCGGCATTTGCGTCCGCTTGACTCGCTGTTTTTCATACATTGTGGTCATGGTGTCATGAGTGCAAACATGTATGAATAAAACCACGCATTGCTCCGCGCATTGGCGCTCTCGCAATGCTCCAAACATTCGCACCTCACCCCGCTGCGGCCGCTCGACGGCCTTGCGTTGCTCTGTGCTCATGTTTGGACGCTCGTCAAATGTCCGCAAATGCCCGAGCAAGCTCGGCATTTGCGGCCACTTGACTCGCTGTTTTCATCATACTTTTAATATCCTATCATGCAGATGGGATATTTTCAATCGATTCCTATGGTTCCCATAACGTTCCCTTACAGATGGTTACAGGCACTTCTGAAAACAGTGCACCTGTCGCAGTCAGACAATGTACAACGCCCCCGAGGCAGCAAAGCTGACCGCGGGGGCGCTATAAACTTAAATATGAGTCTGTCAGGAAAGCTTCCTTTCAGGCATGTAATCTGTCATTGCGTCAACTCCCCAGGAGCTGACGGCATTCAGATATTACATCAGTCCAATCACGTGGAAAACGATACCAACGACGAAGAGGCCGAGGATGATAACGATCGGGGAAACTTTCTTCTTGAGCAGATACATGCACAGGAAGGTAAGCAGCAGGGCTGCAAGTCCGGGAACCAGAGAATTCAGGTTGTCCTGCAGTGTGGTAACCTTGGTGGGATCCAGAGACATGCCGGAAGCATACTGCGCGATCGCGGTCTTGATGCCTTCAGCGCCCTGGGGAAGGTTTGCCCAGTCAATGTAAGCGCCTTCAGACAGCTGTACTTCGGAGACCTTGATCGGGAAGCTGACGGAAACCCAGCGCTGAACCAGGGAACCGAGAACGAACATACCCAGGATGGAAGCACCCTGTGTGACCTTCTGCAGAAGACCGCCGGAAAGGTCCTTGGTGATTGCAGTACCGGCCTTGTAGCC
>CACZFF010000060.1 GCA_902780385.1 uncultured Lachnospiraceae bacterium | reverse complement strand
TACTAATAGGTCGGTTGCTTATCCTCAAGTTCAGGCGGAAGTCGGAAGACGTAAACCGCCGGTCTTGATGAAACGCACCGCTCGATCGTGAGATGTGCATTTCTCTTATTCAGTTTTGAAGGTATGAAATATATAAGATACTGGTGTTCAGTTAAGATGAGAGAAGCCCGTTTCAGGCTTCTTAATCTATATATCGGAAAATTCAGTATATCCTGTATACTTTCATATATATTTGCCTTGATAGCTCAATGGTAGAGCACGCGGCTGTTAACCGCGGTGTTGCAGGTTCGAGCCCTGCTCGAGGCGCTGAGGAAAGCCGGTTTCCGGATTCTCAATTCACAGCGTAGATCCGCTGGTATTCGGCTCCGTGGTCAAGAGGTTAAGACATCGCCCTTTCACGGCGGTAACACGGGTTCGATTCCCGTCGGAGTCATTTATGAATATGGTGCCATAGCCAAGCGGTAAGGCAAAGGTCTGCAACACCTTGATCACCAGTTCAAATCTGGTTGGCACCTCGCTCAAGTCCTGAAAGTCAAGTGAGATTTTCAGGACTTTTTTTGCCCCGAAAAATGGAGAAACATATGTTATGATGTAAATGCTGATGCATTTTACAATCTGCTGATCTTTTCATCGTGATATAATGGGCATGGTATGTCGAATAGAGACATACTAAT
The DNA here is from genome assembly GCA_902780385.1 of uncultured Lachnospiraceae bacterium. Classification (GTDB taxonomy): domain Bacteria; phylum Bacillota; class Clostridia; order Lachnospirales; family Lachnospiraceae; genus CAG-791. The sequence goes on along the minus strand of CACZFF010000060.1, from coordinate 11,448 downwards.
AGATAGATGAAAAGGGAAAAGAGAAGGATCTAATGTCGATGGGAAGAGAGCTGATTGAGTTAACAGACTATAATGATCCCCGGCTGGATGTCTATGCCAGATTGAATGAGACACAGCTGCGGCATTATTATGAGCCAAACGGAGGCCTGCTCATTACTGAGTCCCCCAAGGTGACGGAGCGGGCTCTGGCGGCCGGTTGCAAGCCGGTATCAGCACTGGTAGAGAGCAGCCAGGCTGTGGGGGAAGCTGCACAGATACTTGAAAATCTGCCGTCTGATCTTCCTGTTTTTACAGGATCCTCCGATACCATCAGGAAACTTACAAATATTCCCATGACAAGAGGTCTCTTGTGCTGTATGATGCGGCCTGCGCTTCAAAAAGTTGAGGATTTAATTGCCGGTATGCGCAGGATTGCGGTGCTGGAAAATGTGACCAATCCAACCAATGTCGGGGCAATTATACGGTCAGCGGCGGCTCTTGGTATGGAGGCAGTCCTTTTAAACCATGCCTGCAGTGATCCTTTCTATCGGAGGGCCGCCAGGGTTTCCATGGGAACAGTATTTCAGGTACCATGGACTTATCTGGAAAATACAGAGACCGGAAAGGGCCTGCATTATGTAAAAATGCTGCAGACCCTTGGTTTTAAGACGGCAGCACTTGCCTTGAGGAAAGATACTGTCAGTATTTCCGATCCCTGCCTCCGCAGAGAGGAAAAACTCGCCGTCATTCTGGGCGCCGAAGGGGACGGCCTGACAGACGAGACGATCGATCTCTCTGATTATACGATCAGGATCCCCATGGCACATGGAGTGGATTCGCTCAATGTTGCTGCCTGCAGTGCAGTGGCTTTTTGGGAGCTGGCACTTCGCTGATTATTTCTACATAGGAGCAAGGCTGATTATTTATACATAGGAGCGGGACAGAAATATATGAAGGACAGAATAAACAGAGAAAAGCTCTTTCGAATGGTTTCTGTAGGCGTTGTGGACGAGCCTGTGAATCAGGCCTATGACATCATCAGCACAGGAGCTCTGCTGCTGAACCTGGCAGCTAGTATCATGCTGACATTTGACAGGCTGGAGGCGGAGTTTGGTCCTTTGCTGCTGTCCATTGAGGCTGCCACAGTTCTTTTTTTTGCAATAGACTATGCGCTGCGTCTGATCACTGCCAATTATCTGTACCCGGAATCCAATGAGCGCGATTCGCTGGTGCGGTATATTTTTTCCTTTTCAGGAATCATCGATCTGCTGTCTTTTCTTCCATATTATCTGCCTGTGTTTTTCCCGGCAGGGATTGCGGCATTCCGCATGTTCCGTGTGGTCAGGATTTTCAGGCTGTTCAGGATCAATGCCTATTACGATTCACTCAATGTGATCACTGAGGTCATTGTCAGCAAGAAACAGCAGCTTCTGTCATCCGTTTTTATTATCCTGACGCTGATGCTGGCCTCCAGCCTGTGTATGTACAGTCTGGAACATGAGGCACAGCCGGAGGTCTTTACAAATGCGTTTTCCGGAATCTGGTGGTCTGCTTCGACACTGCTGACAGTCGGCTATGGAGATATTTACCCGGTGACGACCATGGGCAGGGTGTTCAGCATCATCATTACATTCCTGGGAGTCGGCATGGTCGCTATCCCGACAGGTATTATTTCCGCCGGATTCGTCGAGCAGTACCAGCAGTTCAAAAGGATCGGCGACTATGGAATTGAGCAGGACATCCGTTTTATCCGGTTTTCAGTGACAAGCAAAGACAAGTGGGCTGGCAGGTCCATCAGAAGTATAGGACTGCCGCAGGGCTGCCTGATCGCGGCTGTTCAGCGCGGACAGGATCTTCTCATTCCCAACGGCGACGTGGTTTTGACACCCGGGGATATCATTACGGTCGGGGCGGAACCAATCAGCAAAGAACTGCCGGTCAGTCTGCGTCAGATCACACTTCGCAAAAATCATCCATGGACCAACAATGCCATCAGGGATATCGACATTTCACGTCAGAGTTATATCATCCTGGTGCGCCACGCAGGTACGGCGCGGATCCCGAATGGCAGCACGATGTTGTATGAGGGGGATGAAGTTTTTATTTTTTCCAGGGAAAAAGCCTCTAAGGAAAAACAGAATCAGGTTGTATCTTAATCAATCCTGCAGCATCCTTGTTGAGAATGTGTGCAGGAAAATGCAAAAACACCTCTCGAATCTTGCAGCAGTATGATTTAAAACCTAATCCTTTATAAAAGAGGAGGGCCGTTTTTGCCTTTGTTGTAAATGGAAAGGAGATTTATGCTGCGCGCGGTTATTCTGGATATGGACGGGACTCTTCTGGATACGGAGATCGTCCATTATTATGTGATTCGCCGGATTTTGGCAAGAGAGCTCGGGTACGATCCGTCGATGACGGATTATTTGAAGTACTGCGGGATCCCTGATCCGGTGATGTGGCCGATGATCCTTGAGGAACTGGACAGTTCTGCTGTGCTTTCTCTTGCACAGAAATGGGGAATAGAGGCAGAGGAATCTGCAATAGATACAGATATAGATATAGATACATATGCAGCTGAAAATGAAGCTGCAGAGGCTGACGATGCGGAAGTGACAGACGGAGCGAAAGCGGCAGAAGTGACGGAAGAGATGATTTATGCCATCTCGGAGGAACTGGAGCGCCTGCACTGGGAAGAGTATGACGAATATATTGAGAAAAACGGAGTCAAAGGCTTTCCCGGTCTCAAGGAGTTCCTTGAATCTCTGCGCGAGGATGGGATCAGGCTTGCGGTGGCAACAGGATCCCTGAGGCGGGTCGTCCGTAAAAATATGAAGATCCTGGGCATAACGGACCTGATCGAGGCGGCTGCGACGTCAGAGGATTGTGAAAACGGAAAACCGGAGCCGGATGTCTTCCTGCATGCTGCCAGGCTGCTCAGGGTCGATCCGAAGGAATGTCTGGTAATTGAGGACGCCGGAAACGGACTGCTGGCTGCCCGCCGGGCGGGCATGGCCTGCGCTGGTTTCGACGGATCGGAGCTCCCTTCTGACATGACGCTGGCTCCCGTGGTCTTTTCGGATTACCGGAAGGTGGGAGCGGAGGACCTGCGCGCGTGGCACAGGGAGCAGATGACAGGAGAGCAGCACAGGGAGCAGATGACAGGAGAGCAGCACAGGGAGCAGATATCCGGAGACCAGCACAGGGAGCAGATGTCCGGAGACCAGCACAGGGAGCAGATAACGGGAGAGCAGTGACAAAAAACAGAAAGCTGTAAAAGAAAGATAACAGAAAGATAGCAAAAAGAAGGACAGCAAAAAGAAATGAAAAACCGCGGCAGAGCGGTCCCGATGATATCTGCTGAGCAGATCGCATCGCGGACCGGTTCCTGCCGCGGTTTTATTATGCAAAACATTTTGCTATGCAGAACATTGAATTATGCAGAGCGCTTAATCGTAATTGTCTGCCGCCTCGTAGCTGCCTTCAATGTTGAAGGGGGCTGAAAAGACGGACATGTCGATGTAGTCATAGAGCTTTTGCTCTTCCGGAGTGAGCGAGTTATAGTCGTTGTTTCCGCGGAGAAGGATGGTATAGTCCAGGGGCTCCTTCCATATATTGCAGTCATTGAGAACACGGATCGTGTTTTCAAAGGAGGGATATACCGGATAGCTGACCGTGAGACCTGCATATGCCGACTGCTTGTCTTCGTCATGAAGCGGGTCATAGGAAAACATGACACGGGCAGCAGGAACATTTTTCCTGGCAAAGGTATAGGAATAGGATGAGAGGTCGGCTATGTAAGCCTTGCGGAAGGTTTCGTACTGCGCTGCAGTCAGATTTGTTCTGGTCTCCTCCTTTCCGTTGGTGCATTCGAACAGGAAGTTTTCCGGCATATTGCGGACAGCATTGTCGTGGTAAATATTGAATGCGCCTTCGCGATATTGGTCAGTGCCGACCACATGATCCATCATGGCAGGGTCTATGGTTGAAGGGATGCGGAATTTACGTGAAACGATTTTCCCGCTCTTCATATGATAGACTACGAGGCAGTCAAATTCCTCATAGGAACGCCATGTATGCTGATCACTCTGTTCTCCGGATGTGATCGGATCGATCGGATCTGCTGTGCCGGATTCGTTTTCTTCATATGGGTCATACATGCGGTCTTTTTTCAGGGTGAATTCCTGTCCGTAGGAGGCGATGGCGATGACATCCTCCACATTGTCCAGGTGCATATATTGTTCGCCGAAATCTTCCGCGTTAATCTGAGAGCCATCCTCTGTACTGTAGTCGAAGGGGCTGTTACTGCAGATCAGAGCCGCATCGGATACTTTGCCGGGATCCGGGATGAAGCGGTCATATCCTGTCAGGTCGAATACGAAGACGGAAAAGAACAGAAGCGCCAGCACGACCGCTGCAATGATCTCCTGCGGCCGGTGGAAGAGGGCGCGGAAATCATATTCGTAGATGATCTGCATGATGCAGGCAGTGATGACTGTAAACAGCAGCATCCAGATGACAGAGACAATGAGTCCGCGGCTGGTCCGGATCGAACTGACCAGAAGCCCTGTAAAAAGCCCGATCATCAGGGACATGGCGACGCGGACCACGGTCTGCACCGGGTTGAAGACGACCGCACTTCCTGCCCGCTCGTTCCTGCGCAGACGGCAGCAGATCCAGGAGAGGAGGAAAAAGAGGACGGCCAGAGCCAGTAGGCGTGGCACTGCTTCCGAAACAGTATGGTCCAGATAGTGTTCTATGGGCGAGAAAAGGCTTTTTTTCAGCGCCGGGGACGGCCTGCTGCTCCAGGTGGCAAAATACTCGCTGCAATAGCCCTGGATCAGAGCCCTGAACTCCATTTCATAGAAGAGCAGTACAATGAAGGCAAGGCAGGTGACGATGACATTGCCGGTCAGCATTGTGCTGAGCACTCCCAGAGCGTAGACTGCAAGGAAAAAGGCGATCGTTTTGACAGCTGTCTGCATGATTTCCACCAGAACCGGGCGGGAGAGAGCTCCGAACCCGTTTGCGATGAGCAGACCGATTTCCAGTGTAAATATATAAGAGATGACATAATAGAGAAAGCTTCCGGCACATATGTCAAAAAAGCGCTGTCCGCGGGGGGCAGGGAGACTCTCATAGAAATCGACCTCGCGGCGGTTGTGCAGCCAGGAAAATCCCTCGATCGCGAGCATGGCAGCGAGGGGCAGCGTGAGCAGAACCCAGGATATATTATCTTTTCCCAGAAACGAGCCGAGCGAACTCTGAAGAAACCTTGTTGTTTCGGAGGCAGACAAATGTTTGAAGGATGCCTCCTCAAGTGTGCTGCTCAGCATTGTAACCGTGCAGACAACGTGATAGATCAGATGGCTGAGGAAGGTCAGCGCGATCGCCCACAGCCTCCGCCTGGCCAGCTCCCGCTGACGCAGGAAAAAGCCGGCATTTTTGTAAGTCTTATTTTCAATTGTTTTCATAGGCATATCTACCTCTCATGCCCCGGTGCCATTGCGCACCGGAGTCATGTTTGAACACAGATCAGTTGAGTATGAAGTTCTTGATGTCATATCCGATCACTTCCGTTTCGCTGATGAAGATTTCCTCCAGCGTGAGGGGAAGGAGCTCGAAGAAGATCATGTCAAGTTTTTCGAACCGGGACAGGATCTCTTCGCGGGCGGCCCGGATCGTCAGGGTATGGAGTCTGCCGCGTATGTCGTGGCTCAGGAGTTCCAGACCGGAAAGGGCATTTTCGGCGTCCGCTTCATCGGAGAAGACACACTGCACCTTCTGAAGCCCCAGCTTCATTGAGGCCAGATCCCTGGAGAGCAGCAGGCCGCCGGCGTGGAGCAGACCCACGTGGTCGCAGATATCTTCCAGCTCGCGCAGGTTGTGGGACGTGATCACGGGCGTCAGGCCGCGTTCGTCCATATCGTTGGCGAAAATGCTTTTTACCGCCTGGCGCATGACGGGATCCAGCCCGTCGAAAGTCTCATCGCACAGGAGATAGGCGGCATTGGAGCAGAGACCGCACAGCACAGCCAGCTGTTTTTTCATTCCGCGGGAATAGTTCTGTACGCGGCGTTTGGGATCCAGTGAGAAATCCCTCAGAAGCCGGTCAAATCTGGCAGAATCGAAATCCGGATAGACAGTCCTGTAGAAATCGCGCATATCCTCCGCGCTGCCGTTCCGGAAAAAATAAGGATCATCCGGTATGAAAAATATGTTCTGCCGGACTTCCGGATTGTCGTACACCGGCTGTCCCGACACTTCAATACTGCCGGCATCCTGACGCAGAATTCCGCTGATCAACCGCATGAGGGTGCTCTTGCCGGCGCCGTTTGTCCCGACCAGACCGAAAACCTGCTCGTCCTCAATCAGAAGAGAGACGTCATTTACAGCGGTGATCGGCCCGAATCTTTTTGTAAGATTCCTGATATCAATCATTTTTTATATTCTCCTTCCATCCGCAGTCCGCGAGCAGTTGTGCGGGATCAATGCCGATGTCCGCCGCTTCTTTAAAAATTGCAGACAGCCTTTCGGCCAGCTCCGCCCGCTTCTGTGCATGTATATCCGTTCCGCCGCGGACAAAGCTTCCCCGTCCCCGCACGGAATAGAGAAACCCCTGCCGCTCCAGTTCCATATAGGCGCGCTGCACGGTATTGGGGTTGGTGGACAGCTCCATGGCGAGCTTGCGGACGGAAGGCATCTGCTCATCCGGCGCCAGCACGCCCTTTAAGATCAGGACTTTATATCGCTCTGTGATCTGCTCATAGATCGGCCGGCTGTCCTGATAGTTGATCCAAGTCAAACCGCGCCTCCTTTCTGTATTGTCAGGGGGACGGTTCCTTTGTCACTTTTTTCAAGTTTCAAAAGAACCATCTCCTTTGACAGCCTTTGTGGAACCTGCCGGTTACTATTCACGGTCTCCGCGTCCGAGATGTTTTTGCGTGGGTTTTTCATGCAAAAACCTGAATAAAACGGGGGCTGCCCATGCTCAAAGAGCATTTGGAATGGGCAAACGCAGGTTACTATCACAGTTCCGAAGGGACTGTGATAGATAACAGTAACACCGGCTGCATTGCTTTTGTATTAACTGTATTAAGGATATTAATACAGTTGTGCAGGCTTGTCAATACCTGAGTTGCAGTTGTCAAGGGTGATTGTCAAGGGGACGGTTCCTTTGTTACTTTTTTGAATATCTCGCTTAGAGTGTCAGAAGAAGCGTCCCCCTGACACCTAATCGTTTAAAGTGTCAGAGGAACCGTCCCCGTGACACCTACGGTGGCACAAATATTCAAGGCATGGTATACTTCATAGAGGGAATGGAGACAGATCCGCGGTCAAGCGGATATTTGCATAACAGCATAGGAGGGAAAGATATGCTCAAGAATCCTGAACAGACAAAGAACAAGATCGTGCAGTGGATCCGCGATTACTTTGCGGAGAATGGCCCGTCCTGCAGTGCCGTAATCGGTATTTCGGGAGGTAAGGACTCGAGCGTGGCAGCAGCCCTGTGTGCCGAAGCCCTCGGCAAGGACCGTGTCGTGGGCGTCCTGATGCCCCGCGGTGTGCAGCCAGATATTTCTGACAGTCAGCTTCTGGTGGACACCCTGCAGATTCCTTATGTCATTGTCAATATCGGCGACGCGGCGGATGCCCTGGAGAGGACACTGGAAGGCAATGAGAAGCTGCAGGAAATCTGCGGAAAGAAAGAGATGGCGCGCGAGGCAAAGATCAATATGCCGCCCCGTATCCGTATGGCAACCCTGTACGCCGTGGCACAGAATCTGCCGAACGGCGGCCGTGTGGTGAATACCTGCAATGCTTCCGAGGACTATGTAGGCTATTCAACAAAGTACGGCGATGCGGCAGGAGATTTCAGCCCCATGTCAGAGCTCCTGGTGCATGAAGTCCTGCAGATCGGCGACGTTCTGGGACTGCCGGAGCAGCTGGTCAGAAAGACTCCTTCTGACGGTCTGAGTGGTATGAGCGATGAGGACAAGCTTGGTTTCACTTACGCAATGCTGGACCACTATGTTCTGACCGGCGAGTGCGACGACGAGGAGAAGAAGGCCCGAATCGATCGTCTGCACAGACTGAATCTGCACAAACTCCGCCTGATGCCCAAGTTTGAGCCGGACGAGAGCGATCGTTGAGTGATCCGCCGAGGTACTTGAAGATCGGACAAAGAGAATCTGGCGCCTGAAATCGGAGCACAAAAATAACGGCAGGAGAATGGGATTCTCCTGCCGCTGTTTTTTGCCGGTCATACGGCTTTTCGGCTATTTTCATTTCGACGGGCCCTGGTTTTTCTGCTTCGTCTTCCTCTCATGCCTGTATTTTCAGGGTTCCTGTCGCGGGCTGCTTTTTCCTTATAGAGGTTGAAATCGGCTGTGTTGATGAGATCGTTGGCGGTCATTCCGCTTTTCCATTCGGCACATCCTATACTCAGGTTCAGGGAATAGCGGACGCCGGCATTGTCGTTGAGTTCTTTGAGTTTATTTTTGATCGAGGAGCAGAGCTCCAAGGTCTCCTCTTCTGACAGTTCGGTGATAATGATAAATTCATCACCGCCGTAGCGGGCGATATAGGGACGTTTTCGGCAGGAGGTGCAGCCTTGTTTCAATGCGTTTGCAACACGGATCAGGGCCTCGTCCCCTTCCAGATGGCCGAAGTTGTCATTGATGCTCTTGAAATAATCCACGTCGATCATCAGCAGAAAGAGCTCGCCAGTATGTGAATGAAGCTTGTTTGAAAGGAAGCGGCTCAGGTTCTGACGGTTGTTGACCTGGGTCAGCCGGTCGATCATGATCTGGCGGTTGGAGGAACCGATGTACAGACACAGAAGCTCGATCGTGATGCTGATACACATGACCGGAAGACCGCCGCTGCCGAAGGACATGAGCCAGCCGATCAGTATGCAGATCGGGAATGTCATCAGCTGCCTGCGCTGATGCAGGAGTATCGGATCGGTCTCATCCCCGGAAGCCTGATAAATTCTGATGTCGGCGATCAGCGTGCTGATAAAAAGGAACAGCATGAGCAGATGAGCATGCGGACCCAGTGTATAGGTGTGGTTTTCGTGGATTTCAAACAGCTGATGCGTACGAGTATTATAGAGAACTAGGCCAATGAGCAGAAACAGGGGCAGCAGCTGAAGCGGCAGTTTCTTCAAAGTCCGGAATGCATTATGTCCCAGTTCTATTTCGGTGTATACGCACCATAAATACGTGCCTATACACAGCATTATGAAATAAAGGGATTTGAGAACCCAGGGAATGTGCAGGTCCGGGGATGCATTCATTGTCACGCCGTTGATGACGGTGAACAGATAATTGAATATAAAAGAGCATGAAAAAGAAAACAACACAAGATTGAACCAACGCTCGGACGCGGAATTGCCGTTCGAATGCTTGGTCCACAGGAGAATCAGATTGATCAATATGATGCAGAACAGATGTATTTCTGCGTATAATGCGACTTCCATAAAAATGTTTCCGAAAAGAGTTCTCTTGTGCGGCTTCCTTTTCTTCAGAAAACCGTAAAAACTATAGGATTAAATCATTCAAATTAATTATATAAACAGAGGAATATAGAAAGGCGTCAATAAATGAAAATGTTTCGGTATTTGCAGTAATGTTTTTGACAAGCAGTATTTTGCATTACGCATATTAAGCATGAATTAGAATGTATATTATTAAACAGAATACAGTCAGTATACACTCCTCCCGGGGGGCGGATCTTACCAAATCGCTCCTTTGATGGGGAGAAAACAGCGGACATATTGTTAATTAATACACAAACGGAGCATAAAATACTTATTCGGGGATTGTACATGTTTGGCCACTGGTGGTATACTGTTACAATCGATGACAGTTAATGCAAGCTATTCATGTATAAAACTTGAATGATGAGCACAAATGTCTTATGATGCGGGATGGGGTAATGCAGACCGGCTTCGAGTAGTGGGAAACCACAACAGAATCGGCCTGTATTTATTCGAGTACTGATTTTTTGTCTTTACACTTTGACGCTTTTTTAGACGGAGACTGCCTTATACTATGCTGTAACATAAGCGCATTGTGTCCATTATCGGAAAGCGCGGAAAGGATATGCGCATCAGCGCAGAGAACGATTGAGAGATGGCTGAAGAGAAAACAAAGAAGGCGTCGAAGGGATTATTCGGCGGCGGAAGGAAGTCTTCCGACGAAAAAGGCGGCAGCAGACGGAATTCAGAAGAAGATATTAAGAAACTTACACGGACCGAACTGCTGGAGCTCCTGATTGATGAGACGAAAGAGGCAGACAGGCTCCGCGCTGAGAATGCACGCCTCAGTGAAGAACTGCAGAAGTGTCATGAAGATCTTGACCGTATTGCTTCCTTTGAAGCAGTTATTGCGCGGCTTGAAGCAATAGTGAACGGCAGATAATCTATGACGGATCTATTTTGTCCGGGCGCCTGAGCCGCAAAGATGGAGTCTCGCGCAGGACGAAATATGAATAAAACGGCGGGTCAGGCGGACGCAAAAGCAGAGCCCGGAAAAACAGTACGCGCAGTTTTATTCATTTATGCTTGCGGGCGTGATAAAATGGCCGCAGGTATATGAAGGCAGGATACAACGAGGAATAATAGGAATGAGTGATAATAAGGAAGTAAAGAAAAAGGCAATTCAACGGCCGCCGCTCAAGGATCTTGAGGGTGAGCTGCAGAGAGAACGCTATAAGACCCGTTACCGCAGAGTGCTTCGGAGTACCGTTTTTACATTGATCACGGTTGCGGCAGTTGCTATTCTGGTCGCTACGCTCTGGATGCCTGTTCTTCAGATTTACGGTGCTTCCATGACTCCTACTCTGACAGACGGAGATATCGTGATTTCACGTAAGGTCAGGAATCTGAAACAGGGCGACATTGTCGCTTTCTACTACAACAACCGAATTCTTGTCAAACGTTACATCGCGAGTTCCGGCGACTGGGTCGACATCGATGATGACGGAAATGTATATGTCAACAACGAGCTTCTCGATGAACCCTATGTTTATGAGAAGGCACTTGGAGAGTGCAATATTGAACTCCCCTATCAGGTTCCGGAGAACCGTATCTTTGTTCTGGGAGACCACCGCAGTGTTTCGATCGACTCTCGAAGCACATCGGTCGGATGCGTGGCGGAGGACCAGATCGTCGGTGAACTTGTCTTCTGTGTCTGGCCCTTCAGCAATTTGGGCCTGATCAAATAACAGGGCGCAGGAAACGATATCAGAAAGACGGATTGAATCAAATTACCGGGTATACAGGACCGGGGCGGATCATAAGGCGGATCCGCTCCGTTTTTTTGGCGGGCCCGGCAGCATTGCCTGCTCGATTGTGCCCGCTTGAATCTGGGTCAGTTGTAAAAGTAAATTCCACCTTGTAAGAGTAACTTCCACCCGGATCAGGTTTTTCTCGATCACCGAGAGGATCAGCTGAAAATTTTCGCC
>CACZFF010000059.1 GCA_902780385.1 uncultured Lachnospiraceae bacterium | reverse complement strand
AGGGTCATCAGCCAGTTCCAGCAGAAATCCTTCCAATATTTGAACCACTCGAGGTCTGTATCGGGCTCGCAGAAGAACTCCAGCTCCATCTGCTCGAACTCACGGGTACGGAAGGTGAAGTTACCGGGTGTGATCTCGTTGCGGAAAGACTTACCGATCTGGCAGATACCGAAAGGAATCTTCTTTCTGGAAGTTCTCTGGACATTCTTGAAGTTGACAAAAATACCCTGAGCAGTCTCGGGACGAAGATATACAGTCGCGGAGGAGTCCTCTGTAACACCCTGGAATGTCTTGAACATCAGGTTGAACTGACGGATATCAGTCCAGTGGAACTTGCCGCAGGAAGGGCAGGGAACAGCGAACTTGTTGATGAAGCTCATCATCTCATCTGCTGTCCATCCGTCAACACTGCCGTCCAGAGTCATCTCCTTCTCAGCCGCATAACTCTCGATCAGCTGGTCCGCACGATAACGGGAACCGCAGGCCTTGCAGTCCATCAGCGGGTCGGAAAAGCTTGCCAGATGTCCGCTGGCGATCCAAGTGCGGGGATTCATGAGGATTGCGCAGTCAACGCCGACGTTCTCGGGTGTCTCGGTGACAAACTTCTGCCACCAGGCCTTCTTGACGTTGTTCTTGAGCTCAACGCCCAGGTTGCCGTAATCCCATGTGTTGGCCAGACCGCCGTAAATCTGGGAACCGGGATAGATGAATCCTCTGTTGTTGCACAGCGCAACGATCTTTTCCATTGTCTTTTCCATAACTCGCTGAAACTCCTTTGCTTGTTTTTTATAACTCTCCATCAGCACAGCTCTGCAGATAAATCAGAGATCATTGACGGAGAGGATATTGCGAATCACTCACAGGTGATTAAGAAAAAACCACCGAACTATCATTATAGAGCACGAATGTGTGTTTTTCAATAATAAACTTTCTTTTCTGAAATGAAGCAAGGTCACTCTTTCGATCAAGCCGCTCGTAAGAGCGGCATGATCGGAAGAGCGGCATGATCGGAAGAGCGGCACCCGAGAAGAAATACGCATTTCAAAGCCTTACATATAAGGGCTTTGAAATTGGCGTTTTCTCCGATGGGATCAGCGGAGCTTTGGGCCGTTTTGCGGCACAAAGCTCTGAGAGCGAAAAATCTTGTATCGACAAGATTTTTCACTCTATCATTTGACAAGATTTTTCACTCTATCATTTTCTGGTGCCAGCGATATTTCTCGAAAACAGGCTTTTGCTCACTACTTCCTATCAAACCCTGAAGTGATATTTCAAGATATATTTCATAAGGTCACTCTTTCGTTTTCTGATGTCAGCGATATTTCTTGTAAACCGGCTTTGGCTCACTACTTCCTATCAACCCCTGAAGTGATATTTCAAGATATATTTCATAAGGTCACTCTTTTATTTTCAGATGCGAGCGATATTTCTTGAAAACTGGCTTTGGCTCACTACTTCCGGCCAAACCCTAAAGCGATATTTCAAGATATCTTACTTAAGGTCACTCTTTCGTTTTCTGATGTCAGCGATATTTCTCGAAAACAGGCTTTTGCTCACTACTTCCGATCAAACACTGAAGCGATATTTCAAGATATCTTACTTAAGGTCACTATTTCATTTTCTGATGTCAGCGATATTTCTCGAAAACTGACTTTGGCTCACTACTCCTGTACTCAGCCTGCAGCAACATCCTTATTTTTATGTGCATTATTGAGGAAAAAAATCTTTTGGGGAGGTGATTTTATTTGTAGAGTTTTTATAAAATTCGAAGGGCGGGGGCAAAGATTAAGGGGTTTTAAAAAACAGAAAAGGAAATAATGCGACCATAGAAATATGCCGCTAAAAGCTGAACTTCCCGAAGTTTCCTAAGTTCCCGAACTTCCCTGAAATCGATCAAAATCCCCTGCTCCGATTCCAGAAACAAAGGCCGCTGTATAGATATTTCGCCGCATAGGGACAATAGAGCATCAAATCGGCTGCAGTCCTTTGAAAAAGCGGCGTCTTTTTTGCTCCGCAGAGACGATACAATTTTTCGGTTTTTACCCTGAGTTTTTTCTGAAGGTGCCTGCGGGTCTTGTCATCCAGATCGGTCAGGAACAGCTTGTACCAGTGGGTGATGCAGGTTTTCAGCATATATTGATCCGCCTTCTCGCTCAGTTCGGGAAAGTTCTTTTTTATATAGCGAAGCAATGCCGTCCTTGACAAAAAGCTGTCAAGAAAAGTTTCATATGTCTTCCTGTGGGTAATACTCTCCGGATTCATCTGATGATGATACAAGACTTGCGGCAGAACATGTACTGTCCGGCACCGGTCCATAATTTCAGGAAAAGCCCATATATCTTCATAAGTATGCCCCTCCGGAAAGCGTATCTTTTCAAAGACCTCCGCCTTGAACATTTTATTCCACACCATAGTTCCGATACCTTTCCCATCAGATGCAGTAAACAGCTCCAGACACTGTTTGACAGTATATACTGCATCACTGTCTGGTACATGAGTGTCTAAAAGGCGCCCCTTCCCTTCGACATCGTAACCACAGACGGCAAAGTCGGTTTCGTTTTCTGTAGAGGCAATCGCCTCATGCAGACGCTGGATCATTTCCGGCTCAGCATAGTCATCAGAATCAACAAATACTATACTGGTCCCCTTCCTATGCTCCAATCCCAGGTTCCTCGCGGCACTCAGTCCGCAGTTCTCTGTTTTAAAAACCCTGATCCGGGCATCATCAACAGCAAATCTGTCACAGATTTCTGACGAGCCATCCGTAGAACCGTCATCAATCACCAGTATTTCCAGATTTTTGTAGGTCTGGCCGACGATCGATGCCAGGCACCTGGTGAGGTACGGTTTTACATTATATACGGGGATAATGACAGATACTAATTCACTCATTGATTAATTGCATTATTGCATCAGTGCATTCATTATTGCAGCGGTATCGTAAACCGGGAGTTCCCGACATGTGCTTTTGACTATAGTAAACCGGGAGTTCCCGAATGCGCCTTTGACTATTGTAAACCGGGAGTTCCCGGCATTCGCTTTTGACTACAGTAAACCGGGAGTCCCCGGCATACGCCTTTGACTCCCGGCTTGTACTTGTGATCACCCCCAGGTAAAATTGTCTTTACCGGCTCCGATCTCAAAGTGGCATTTAACGATCCCAAGGTCGATCTTCAGGCAGGGGCCGATCTTACCGGCCTTTGCAGTCACTGTGTCTCCCTTTCGCTCAAATCTGAACTTCTGCTGGTTGACTGCTGTCGGAGCAAGGAGCGCCGCCTTCACTCCCCTCTTGAACCATACAGGGGCATCTGCGCTGACGTTGCTAACATCAGAGAGTTTCTTGCTCTTATGCTCAATTCCCTGCGTCTTTCCGTAGCCAAGAGCTATGACGATCACTTCTTTTTCATCTGCTTCGATCACAGCCTTGCTTTTTCCATGTGTAAGTGCCGTCCAACAGGTATTCAGCCCCAGCTCCTGTGCCTTGAGCACAAGCAGTTCGCCGTAGAAACCGCATCGTTCATCGAGGTCCGCCGCCTTCTTTCCAGCCATGACAATATAGTTTTTGCAGTTCTCAAAACTTCCGTAATGTGCCATGCGTGTTGAAAAACACGCAGGTTCATCATAGATGATCTGCATATTGAGACCGCCGTCCTGATTCAGCTTTTCTGCATAATCATCCAGCTGTTTCCGGATATCATCCGGAATAACCTTGTCCAGAAACTGCCGCACACTGTGACGCTCTCTGATTAAATCCATTTTAGAAGCCATTGTATTTCCCTTTCTTTACTTCTATAGAACTTCCTTGGCAAAAAACACAATTATTAACTTCCTTAGCAAAAACACATTTATTAGTATCTGAAATCAAAATGAGATACATCTTTTATATTCCATTTGCCCTGCTCATTAAGCACTATGATTTGCTTTACGATAAAAAGCTTAATTCAATCAATATACTCTGCGGTTTTCAGCAAATCAGCTCAATAAGGTTTTCAGTATCTCCAGGCTCTCAAATTTGTGGTTGAGGCTGCGTTCCATGGATACAGCGGCTATGTGTTCCAATTCAAGGAGGACTGAATCGTTTACAGCGAAGGTATAGAGTGTTTTGAGCGGGGAGCGCAGGATGTGGTTTACGGCCTGCAGCGCAGAAGGGGAAAATCCATCCCCTTCCTGTGGGGTAAGAAACTCTCCTTCTATTATCAGTGTCCGGATCTCGAAGACAGCGCGGACCAGGCGGCGGGAGATCCTGCCGGATTCGAGTGCCTTGAAGGACTGGTAGGCCAGCAGAAGGAGTGCCGCTTCGTCATTGTTTTCGCGGGTGATGTATCTCAGGATTTCCGTAAAATAGGAGGCGTATAAAGTCGCCTCCATGTCTTCTCTGAGTTTGTCGAAAAAAGTATGCAGTTTTGCCTCGACGAGCACATTGGAGTTTCGTCCTTCCCTGATTCGGTAGGTGCCGAAACAAAAGGGCAGGGATGCTGCCATGACAGCACTCCCCGGGCGCCGGGCACCCCGGGCAAAGCAGGATATCTTCCCTCTCTCACGTGTAAGAAGGACGACTCTCCGGTCATATTCGCCGATCGGCGTACTCCCCAGGACCAGCGCCGTGAGGCTCAAAAGATCATCATTCATAAAAAAATGTTGGGCAAGAAGTCTGTGACAATTTATACTACATGTTTACAAAAATTTACAAAAAATCAGAAGACTATGGCTTTGATCATCAAAGTCATCAAAGTCATCAGAGTTTTCTCTCATCGTAGCCAAAAGAGCGCATCTGGGTATCATCGTCCTTCCAGTCGCGGCGGACCTTGACCCAGAGCTTGAGGTTGACCTGGCACTGAAGCATGTTTTCGATGTCCTTGCGGGCGTCGGTGCCGATCTTGCGGAGCATCTCACCGCCCTTGCCGATGACGATGCGCTTGTGGCCCTCGCGCTCGCAGATGATGGAGGCTTCGATATCACAGATATCGCCTTTGCCCTTGCGGGAGCGCATTTTCATGGACTCGATCGTGACAGCAATGCCGTGGGGCACTTCCTCCTGCAGGAGGCGGAGGGCTTTTTCACGGACAATTTCGCCGGCGATTTCACGCTCCGTCTGCGTGGTCACCATATCTTCATCGTAGAAAGGTTCTCCGACAGGCAGGAGGTCAAAGATGTCTTTCATCAACTGATCGACGCCGTCGCCGGTGCGGGCGCTGACCGGGATGATCTCATGGAAGACGCCTTCATGTGAAAACAGATCAATGACAGGAAGGATCTCGGCTTTTTTGACCTTGTCAATCTTGTTGATGACCACGATGACAGGCGTTTTAACTTCTTTGAGCAGCTCAATGATCGCCTTATCCTCGTCGGAAAGCTTCTGACGGGGCTCGACAAGCCAGAGGATCACATCTACTTCTTTCAGAGTGCCTTTTGCAGCCTTCACCATATATGCACCGAGCTTTGTGCGGCTCTCGTGGATACCGGGCGTATCCAGAAAGACGATCTGCCCTTCATCCCCGGTATAGATGGTGCGGATCTTGGTCCTTGTTGTCTGAGGCTTATAGGAAGTAATTGCAATCTTCTGCCCGATCATGCGGTTCATCAGCGTGGACTTGCCGACATTGGGGCGGCCGATGATCGTCGCAAAACCGGCCTTTTTCAAAACAGGCTTTGCAGTCTCTTCTGCAGATACTTCTTCAGATATTTCTTCAGATATTTCTTCAGAAACTTCTTTAGACATTTCTTCAGATACTTCTTTAGTTATTTCTTCAGATACTTCATTCACTTCGTTGGAAGTCTTGTCTGTCATTATAATCCTTTCTTAATCTTAGCAATCTTAGCAGCTTTTCATATGGCAGTTGCGGTACATCAGTGAGACACGAGGAATGTGAAATGAGTCACATGGGACGGTTCTGACTGACTCATTGCGCGCAATGAGTCAGCCGGAACCGTCCCCAATGACTCATTAGCGTTCCCGAATGAGTCAGCCAGAACCGTCCCTGGTGACTCAAAATGAATCAATTACTCATACGAGTTTGCGGATCTCTTTGAAGAGGTCGGCGTTTTCGCGGAGTTTGGCGTCGCTGCCGACGACGCAGAGGCAGTTGCAGTCCATGATGGCGTCGAGGTAGTCGGCGAGGGCGCGGATGTCGGCGGGCGTGGCATCAAGGACCTGGTCGCGTTCTTTCTGGAGGTATTCCTCGTCGATGCCGGTCAGGTAGGAGCTGAGCGAGTAGCGGCCGTAGACGTAAGGGGTCATGGGCTGGTCGAGTCCGCTGATGGCGCCGATGATGTATTTGGTCATGGTGCGTTCGTCGGCATCGAAGGTGCGGAGGAATTCCGCAGTCTTCTTGAAGATGTCGATGGTGCGGCGCAGGTGAGGGTCGCGGTAGGAAACAAGGAAGGCATTTCCTTCACGGGTAAAGCTGCTCATGCAGCCGTAGGCGCCGCCTTCCACGCGGACCTTGCTCCAGAGGTATTCATATCCGAGCAGAACGCGCAGTACGCGGAAGGCTCCGGTGCTGGGGCGCTCGGGGGAAGCATAGCGGCCGGCGCAGCAGACATACTGTACCTGTCCGGCTGTGGTGAGTCCTTCGTTTTTATTCACGGGAACGGGTGTAAATAATTCCGGTTTTTCGGTCAGCGGTGGGTTGAAGTCGGCGGCGAGCTTGCGGACAGCCGACAGGATCTCAGGGAGATCTTCTTCACAGGCAGAGCAGTCGAAGGTCAGGTTGTCTGCGCGGAAGATCATGGCAGCCATTTCCTGCAGAGTCTGAATGAGTTCTTCCGCAGCCTGTGCACCGGCTGCTTGGTCCGAAAGCTTGTTACAGGTAGTATCGAGGGTCTCATAGCCGCCCAGACCCGATAGCATGTCCATGATCACACCTGCCTGTGTGAGGTAGGACAGGGAGCGCTGGGCTGCGGTCGCATGTCCCGCGGAAGCCATTCCCGCACGCATGCCTGCGCGCTCTTCCTCGAGGACCTCGAGAATTCTCGCGGGCATGTTGTAATTGGTATGCATGAGTACTTCGCGGACCAGGTCGAGAGCATTCTGCAGGTTCTTGTGAAGAGCCTTCACGCTCACCTCAAAGGTAAGGCGGTAACCGTGCTCCGGAGCCTTGTCCCTGGAGCCGTACCAGTTATAGCCGCTCACGATGCCGCCGAAGCCGCCGGTGTTGATATTGATCTCGTGGCCAAGGGAAGCATAGCTGTAGGATTCCGTATCAAGAACACCGAAAAGGGTCTTGAAAATACCCAGGCAGCGGATGTATTTTTCCGGCAGTTCACGAATATCGAACAGGAAAGTCATGTAGTCGATCTTGTTGGTGAACTGGGGATGAGTGACACAGGTAAAACCGGCTGAAGTATCAATCTTATTGAGCAGCGGGGTTGTTTTTCTGGTCAGATCCTCGCGGCGCAGCATGGGGATTTTTTTCTTGTCTTCTTCCGAATCCTCGGACTGCTGCCAGGCGCGGAGGGCGGCGAGCTCGTCCACGATCTGCTGCCGCTGCTCATGAGTGAGGCTGTCGGCAAATGTCTTCATGCGGCCGCGCATTTCCTCATCGAGGCGGTCGGAAAGGCCCTGCTCGGGTTCGAGGACCACGACTGCGCAGTGGGGGTTGTCCAGGAAGCACTCGTGGATGAGTTTTTCAAAAAATCCCTTGTCCTTCTGCTCGCGGAGGAAGTCGAAGTACTCTCCGATCTCCAGGCCGATGAAAGGTTTAGTGTCGTCATAGAGCCAGGAGTCGAGGGCGTTGAGGCCGTAGACCAGGCCTCTGGAATAAGAACCGAAATCCGCTTCTCGATAGCGGAATTCATAAAGGTTGATTCCAGCCTCGAGGGCACGGGGATCGATTCCTTCCTCAGCGATTTTGGCCAGTGTATCTCGAATGGTGGAAACAAACTCGTCCTTGCGGCCGGGATCCGTGTATTTAGACACGATCGAATAAAATGGCTGGCGGATGCCTGACTCAAACATGGTGTAGACATCTTCGCCCAGTCCCTTGTCGCGGAGCGCCTTGCGGACGGGCGCACCCTCGGCATCGCAGAGGGCATAGTTCAGGATCTTGATGGCCATAATGCGGCCGACATCCAGGCTGTCGGGAAGGACGGCCAGGTTCCAGGACAGGTAGGATTTGCCCGCCGGATCCTCTTCGGGAAGGATCGAATAGGTGCAGTGTGCCTCAACGGGCGCATCAAAAGCAGGCTCCACGGGGATCGAGGAGTCGATATCAAGACGGTCAAATTTGGACAGGTAGTTCTCGTCGATCCAGGTCAGACGCTCAGCCATGTCCATATCGCCGTAGAGATAGATGTAGCTGTTGGAAGGATGATAATAGCGGCTGTGGAAATTCAGATAATACTCATAGGTGAGATCCGGAATATTGACCGGATCGCCGCCGGACTCATGCTGATAAGGCGTGTGGGGATAGAGGACCGCATTGATCTCCCGCCCCAGGATATCATCCGCCTGCGAGAGGGCACCCTTCATCTCGTTGTAGACAACGCCGTTGACCGTGATCTCACTGTCGGCACTGTCCGTCTCGTAATGCCAGCCCTCCTGGCGGAAAATATTCTGCTCTTTATAAATATTGGGATAAAAAACCGCATCCAGGTAGACATGCATGAGGTTTTTAAAATCCTGCTCGTTGCAGCTGGCCACCGGATAGACCGTCTTATCCGGATAAGTCATTGCGTTCAGGAAAGTGTTCAGCGAACCTTTGGCAAGCTCAATGAAAGGATCCTTGACAGGGAAATTCCTGGAACCGCAGAGCACAGAATGCTCAATGATGTGGGCGACGCCGGTGGAATCCTCCGGAGGCGTACGGAAGGCGATATAAAAGACCTTGTTGTTATCATTTTTCGGCAGCAGCGCTACACGCGCACTCGTCTTTTTGTGCCTGAGCAGCCAGCTGTCACAGCCCGCATCCGTCAGGAACTCATGCGCAATGACCTCATAAGCGGAAAGAGCTTCGATCGCGGCCTTTCTGTCAACAGTTGCTTTATTTTCATGGGTCAATTCCATATCTGGTTTCTTTCTCCTTTTCTTGGTGTGTCAGGGGGACGGTTCCTTTGACATTTTTCCTTTTTGGGGGTGCCAGGGGGACGGTTCCTTTGACATTTTTTCCTTGTGTCAAAAGGTGTCAAGGGAGCCGTCCCCTTGACAATTGTTGTCAAAGGAACCGTCCCCCTGACAATCCTTGACACCCCCTTCAACTTCATTCGTCTTCCATGGCGTAGCTGATCTCGTCGAGCTCGGCGTGGACGTATTCAGCCCAGCTGTACTGGTTCATGTAATCGCCCAGGTAGGAGTAGCGGGATTCTTTCTTCTTCTCCAGCCAGTCGTAGAGGTCGCACTCGATGGCATCGGTGGCTATGGCCATGCTGCCTCGCTGCTTGAGGATGATGCCGGTCAGTTTGAGGCGGGTCATGGTGTTCTGCAGATCCTGGCGGAGATTGCTGAGGTAGGAGCCCTTTTTCTCAGGGTCGCCGTCATCTTCCCAGAGGGAGGCGATGATCTCGCCGTTGGTGGTCTGGGCACCGCGATTGTTGATGAGCAGGGCGATGATCTCCTTGGTGCGGGAATATTTGAAGGCGACGGGCTTTCCGTCGACAAAGAATTCAAAATTTCCAAAAGTCTGGGCAAAGACGCGCTTGTGGCTGTTTTTGCCGACGGGATGGCGGAGGTCGTCAAGTTCTTCCTTCATCCGGTCGGTTTCAGCCGGCTTGAGGATGTAGCCGCTGGCGTGGAGCCTGAGAGCATCGAGGCCATGGTCGGGGCTGCCTGTGCAGTAGATCAGATTGATCTGCGGATTGAGATCCCTGAGGTACTGTCCCAGCAGGAGGCCGTCTATTTCGGGCAGGTCCGTCTCCAGAAAAGCAATATCGATCATCTTCTTTCTGGCTGCGGCAAGAGCTGTCAGACTGCTTTCATGAGTAAGAATCTCCGCTTCCGGGAGAAGGGAGGCGATATCCTCTTCTGTCTTTTTCAGTATCGTCTTATCCGTATCCACAAGGAGAATCCTCATTACATCAAACCTCCTGCGTGTATGGTCCTGAAATGCTGATGCTGGCGCTGCTCCTTAGTCATATGGAGCGGATCAAGCCCGCCGACAAGCAGCATATCCGCATCGTTTACAGCCGCATCGTGCAGGGGACCTGCCTTGAGATCAGCAATGACAAGCGCGGCGAAACGGTCGTAATTGTCATCATCAATGATGGGAAAATGATGCTGCATGCGGTACCAGTGGTCCGGGTCAAAACCCGCGCTGCCCAGATAGAGACGGTCAGCGGTCTTCTCCACTTCTTCAGGACCGGCAGGTTTTCCGGGCACAGCGCCCACATCTTCACAGAAGAGCATAGCGTAAACACGGAGGATCCTGTTGCGGATGGTGTCCCTGACACCTTCTCTCTCGATCACTGTATCCATTACCTTGTAATAATAATCCTGCGCCTTTTCTGATCTCTCAAAATTAATGATCGCATCATAAAATTCGCGGTTAATCAGAGAATATGTCATTTTTTGCCTTCTCCTGTCTTTTCTGTATCAGCAATGACGACCATATCAGTAATGACGACTATATCAGCAATATCTTCTACATCAGCAGAGACGATTGTGAGTCAATCAGAACCGTCCCTCGTGACTCATCGGCGGCTCATGCCTCATTTACAGTGAGCTGAACAGTGTATAGTTTTCATCTTCCACGACCATGGCGGTGAGTTTTCCTTCCTTGCCGCAGCCGGTATCGATGCAGATCACGCCGTGCTCCGGGAGCGGGCGGCGTCTTCCATAGGAAAGTTCTTCCGCATGCTTTCCGTCGCCGGCAAACCAGTAGGGTTTTTCGAGTGCAATGTGGCCGGTGATAGTCAGAAAGCCCTGGTAGATATTGCGCGTGACGATGGAATGGTCATGCATCAGTGTATAATTGTCATTTGCTTCGACGGGTTCGATCTTGACGCCGGCATGGACACACTGGAAACGGTCCGTCTTATAGAAGAGGGTGGTATGTTCTGTCAGCCAGGGGATCGCATCTTCCATCTTCCCTCCATGGCTGCTGAAAGATTTGACCGTATCCCTCTTGCCAACGCGGATCCAGACGAGATTGTCCATAAAGGACATATCCTTGCGCATAAGGTAATCCTCGTGGTTGCCGCGAAGGAGGATAAAGCGGTCGCCAAACATGTCAGCCAGCTCCTGAACAGTCTGAAAAACCTCCCATGAATATGGTCCGCGGTCAAACAGATCTCCCAGCATGATGATCGTGTCTGTCTCCGGATCCGGCCGGAGTTTTCTCAAAATACCATTCAGCTGATCGTCACAGCCATGTACATCTCCGATAATAAAAGTTTTCAAAATACAACTACCTTTCCGGAATAATCTATATTATTTGATGATAATACTATTATTTGTATTATTATCTTGCATTATTTTCTTGTATTATTTTCGAAGCCCTGCCTTTTTCAGGATTCTTTTGAGGGGCTCCAGCAGTCCGAGCTTTGCCAGGACTTTCCTCAGTTTGCTCCGTATTCGGAGGCGAAATACCCGCAGGGGGTAGATCTTATGCCAGAAACGGGAGTAAAAACGATAACCCGGCTCCGTGACCGAATGCTGCTTTCCTTTACGCACAAAGCCCGTGAGGACTCCGAGGACATTGCCATCCGGTACGGTTTCCATCATGTAGGTATTATCCCCGCGGATGTAATAGATTCCGTCTCCCAGCGAAAGAACGCGGTGGAGGACATACTGCCTGCCCCGCTTGTAGAGGGCGACGTCATAAGGCTTCAGCCGCCCCTCAAATGTCTCTATGATTACTAGATCCCGGTTCTGGTACAACATGGGCTGCATACTGACCCCCCTGGTCTTATAGATCAGGCGCCCGTCCCGGGACAGGATTTCTTCAAATGTTGTCATCAGCTGCCTATTTCCAATCTTTCCGCCCATGGGATATATCAAAGGCTGTACATATCTTAAAAGTGTGTCTGAAAAACAATAACATCTACATCTTTTTCCAGTAATAACCATTCAGCGGATGCTTCCGTTTTCTTGTGAACTCTTATCCTGAATTATTCACGGACAAGTCTATAAACAGACTTGAAACCGCATAGTTACTGCAATTTTTAATGTTTTTGCTTTCATCTGAAAAGTGAATAGAAA
>CACZFF010000058.1 GCA_902780385.1 uncultured Lachnospiraceae bacterium | reverse complement strand
GGAAGCGGGACCTCCTTTCCCGTTCCGGATCCTTCCAGGAAAAAATGGCAGCCGGTTACGGCAGTTCGAATACTCCCTTATATGGGGAAATAAAAGCCAACTAACTCATGACTGAAGTCACAAGAATGCGCAGGCTAGTCTTTCAAATACGCTTTTATTCTAACACAAAAGACCGCCCACAGCGACAACAAATCACATCCATCGGAAGTCCGTCGGAAGTCGCCCGGGGCGGTCCTTATATCATTCTTTATCATTCTTATATCGTTCTTATATCGTTCATTCATCCACATGTCATTTGCAGCATTGGTCAGCCATTGGCAAAAATCAACCGTGGATCAACTGAGCGGCAGAGAGACGTTGTCGTAGACATAAACCTTGCCGTCACGTTTGGTACAGGCTTCGATCGAACGGTCCTGTGAGACTACAAAAGCAACACTTCCTTCAACGGCACTGCAGAAGCGGTATGCTGCCCTGTGGCGCATTCCGTTATCTTTGAACTGCCTGGATGTATCCTCCGTATCGTCATATCTCATGAAGCACATATCCGGGTGCTTGCTTCCCATCTTGTCCACCAGGGTCTCGGCGCCGAAGCCAAGAAGGTCAAAATTCTTGGAGAGCACGACGGATCCGTCAACAGATGTCAGCTTGGCGATAAAATCCGCGTATGTGATGATATCTTTATCACGGGCCTTTGACGAATGGAGATCGTGTTCATAACCGCTTCCGAACAGATAGCTGCTCGACAGCTGGTATTTCACATCAATATACTTTTTGCAGGACTCCTCATCGGGGACGATCAGTACTGCTGCTCCATGACCGTAATTTGTTGCGCGCCAAAGGATCATGTACAGCAGCTGCAGACGTTCCTTTTCTGACACCTGAGTGTCCTTTGCAAGCTCCTCGGCTATGAGTGTCGATGTGAATGTGTCCTTGCGGAAAAAAACACAGTTGCCCGATACATAGTTTACGATGGAATTTTCCCCGAAACATGCATCCAGTTCTCCCGGCCCGTTCACAAGGATGTTGGGGATCCTGGGCATACGATTGCCGGACATAAGCTCCTTTGTCATGATCTTTTCCCAGGCTGTATAGGAAGCTATGATTCCGACAGCCCTGAAGGGCTTCTCACTGGTATCCACCATGAGATAACTCATGGCAGGATTCAGAGCGGGCGCCAGTTTGTGGATCGTCCTGGTATTGAACTCGATCGGGTTTTTAAACAGAAGAACGTGCGAATATATATATACCTTGAGAAGTTCTGAATCCGGTTTTACAAAACAGACTCTGAAAGAAGGAAATCTTCCCTCCTCGCGCATACTGCTGATGTTGAGAAGGACCTGACACACTTCCTCCACGATGCCCTTGGGGGGAAGGATCTGATCCTCCTCGTAATCACGGATGGATCTCTCTTTTATTTCATATTCATATATTGCATCTACAAAAGCTGACAGCCCATCCATAGCCACGACCTCCAAATAACAACGGAGCAGGTACTTAACATCAACGTCATTTATTAGTATACAACAAGGTAATCATGACGTACAAACCATTTTTGTAGGCCCCTGAACCGACTCCCTGAAAAAAACTGAACACACCCTCATGGATGTGTTCAGACGCTTTCTGTCAAAGGTGTGTTCAGTTAAACATTCTGTTTCACAGTGCTGCTATTTCCCTGTGATCGCATCCAGCGCGGACGTATCCAGGACAAGGATGTTGGCCGAGAAGATCACCTTTACCAGCCAGACCAGGAAAACGAATACCAGCAGAGGGATGATGCAGGCTGTCACGATCATGACAGCGAGCGATTCGAGGAGATTGTCCAGAAAATCGGTGATATTGTCTATGGTTTCTGTTGTGATACTGGTGAGCTCATTGAAGAATCCGCTGTCGGAATCGCCTTCTATATCAAGTCCGTTGTACTCTTCGATCGTATCATTCACCTTTGACGCCTGGG
The DNA here is from genome assembly GCA_902780385.1 of uncultured Lachnospiraceae bacterium. Lineage (GTDB taxonomy): Bacteria > Bacillota > Clostridia > Lachnospirales > Lachnospiraceae > CAG-791. The sequence continues at coordinate 10,581 of CACZFF010000058.1, read as the reverse complement.
TCTGATAGACCTTGTCGGAGAGCAAGACACTTGCAGGTACTATGAAAAAGATGATCAGACCAATGAGTGCAATTTTTGCAGCTGTCCTTGTAAGGTTCTTTTTCCCGGCAGCGACCGCAATACACACGCATATGCAGGCAATCGGGATCAGGAAGGCAAATGTAATATAACCTGACAGACTTATGAGGAACTTTTCAAGGTACAGGGCACTCAGGATCAAAAGGAAATACTTGGCAAGCTCCGCCAGCTGTTCCGCCAGAGGGGTGCACATGTCGCCGGGAAGAAGAGAAAGCGTTGCCGAGGTGGCTGCCGCTCCCCCAGAGAGGGTCATGACCGACGCGATTTTGTCCTCTGTCTGCTCGATGGAGTGCTTGTGATTGGCAGGATCTGCAGCCCGCGGTGCGATCACAGTAAAAGATAAGACAGCGAGAAGCACCATGAGGGCGATAATCATGATTTTTTTGTAATCCACTCTGTTTCCCTCCCTTTACTTAAACTCAACTGTGTATCCGTTCGTGGCGGGCAGGCTGACAATGAATTCGCTGACAAGCTTCTGTGCCTGCTGATCCGACCTCTCCAGAATACCGCTCCCGAGAGCCTTTTCTTTTGCAGCATCCTCGAACTCGGCGAGTGAAATGTTGTAATCCTCCAGCTTCAAAGGGTTCCAGATAGATTCTTTTTCGGAATAGATCTTGAATGTATCCCTGTCGATTGAAACCGTCTGTATCTCCGAAGGCGGCAGATCCACAGTGACTACTTTCCTGTCTTCATCTGTCTGGACCCCGATCTTCTCAAAGTCCACCCCGGCAAAGACAGCCCCGTCATAGCTGTACATAAACCCCGAGGAAGAAGGAATGATGAGGAAAATGTTCTTTTCCTTGGTGTAGGTCTCCACCTGGGTAAAATAGTACTCCTGCGTGATCAGGACTCCCATGTTGGACAGACCGTCCCGGATGGTCTCGGAACTGGTGGAGATCAGCACCCTGTCCTTTTTCTCTTTTTCCGCAATAGTCGTGGCCGTTTTTACAGTCTCTGCCTCTTCCGCTCTCCTGTTGATCTCGTAATTCAGGAGCAGGATCGCGGCAAGCACTAAGGCTGCTGCAGTCACAGCAATATAAATACGATTTGCGTTGTGCTTCATAGATTTATCCGACTCCTTCCTGAAATATACTGATCGTGGATAAACTGCTCAAAAAGATGCCAGTAATGGAAAACTGCATTAAAATACACCTCTCGTGGATAAACTGCTCAAAAAAACGCCTGTCGTGGACAACTGCCCAGTCCTACATAAATAATACTTTATACGGGGAATAAATAAAACTGCTGAAACGGCGTATTTGGCTCTCTATCTCTGCGGAAATACCGAAATAGCGCATGTCTGCCCGCCAATCCGGTAAAAAAAAGCAAAGTATAATAAAGGAAAAAAGAAAACCGCCCGAAATGGCTCAACATAGAAGCAGCATTCCGGGCGGCAGATCAGATCATTTATATGGCATATGTGTGCGGTTTAGAGGGGCTCTTTGTTGTTGAAGACCTTGATGCAGTGCTTGACGTTTTCATAGACGCCCTGGACGATCGCTTCATTGAAGCCGTAGTAGTCGTGCTCGCCGGGCTGTGCCATGTAGGCTCCTGCACAGTTGATGCATGCATCCATACTGGCTGTCGCAATGTTGATCTTGCGGACGCCCAGGGTAATGGCCTTGCGGAAGTCTTCATCGGAGATGCCGGAGCCGCCGTGCAGGACCAGAGGAAGTCCCACTGCCTCTTTCAGCTCTGTCAGGCGCTCGAAGTTCAGCTTGGGGATTCCCTTGTAGTGGCCGTGTGCGTTGCCGATAGCTACTGCAAGTGCATCAATGTCGGCATTTGCCGCAAAGGTTCTGGCCTCTTCAACATCTGTATACTTGGAGACCTCTTCGCGCTCGGTAGCTTCCTTGCCGCCGATGGTGCCGAGCTCTGCTTCAACAGAAGCGCCGGCTGCGCGTGCCAGACGGGCGACTTCATTGGTCTTGTCAATGTTTCCCTGCAGAGAATAGTGGGATCCGTCAAACATGATGGAGGTAAAACCATATCCCAGAGCTTCCGCTGCTTTTTCTGCGGTAAGGCCGTGATCCAGGTGAACCGCGATCTTGACCTTGGCATCTTTGGCTGCCTGTACCATCAGAGGTCCGATCATGTCCAGAGGAGTATGTTTCAGACGGCCCTCGGCGATCTGAATGATGATGGGAGAATCCATCTCCTCCGCCGCCTTGATGGTTCCCATTGCGATCTCCATATTGGGGCAGGTAAATGAGCCGATGGCCTTGTTCTCAGCCTCAGCAATTGCCAACAGTTCTTTCAGTGTAACAAGCATATCCCCCTCCTGTCATCTTGCAAAAATAAAACGTGTTAATAAAAACTGCTCTGTATATAATTTGTGTGCTGTATATTTAATTATAAACACATTGTTCTTAAATGCAAACACATTATGACAAGAGATAGCAGGTTACTTTGCGGCATAGTTACTATACACGCTCACTCAGAACTTTGTCCGGGACGTGTATATGGATTCTGAGAATCCTGATTGGCTTAAAAAGAATACATTTTTCACAGCCTAAATTATATAGACATGGGAAAGAAATCAGTGTAATATCCTTTACAAAAGTAATAGGGAGTAGCTTGCACGATTTCCTCACACGGTTTCGTGTAACATATAATCGTCAATACGGGAAAGAAAATCCCCGGTATATGTTGTCAAGAAGCGAGACTTTTACTGCATGATACATGCGGTAAAAGTCTCTTTTTTCATATATAAGTCTCTTTTTCATATATAAGTCTCTTTTTTATCTTGAAGTCTCTATTTTGTCATTAACAGGAGGTCGTAGGAGAATCATGATATTTGTGAACTTTCTGGTACTGGTCATCGGATTTGCAGCACTGATCAAAGGCGCTGACCTGTTCGTAGATGGAAGCGCCGCGCTGGCGAGAAAATTCCATGTGCCCAGCCTGATCATCGGTCTCACTATTGTGGCCTTTGGCACCAGTGCCCCGGAGCTTGCCGTGAGCACCACCGCGGCACTCAATCATTCCAATGAGATCGCCCTGAGCAATGTGATCGGATCCAATATGTTCAACCTGCTCGTCGTTCTGGGCTTCTGCGCACTTTTCTCTCCTGTTCCGGTCTCATCGGAGATCATCAAGAGAGATTTCCCGATCTCCATTCTGATGACCGTCCTGGTCCTGGTCTTCGGCGGAGGACTGATCGCAGGCAAAGCAGCAGGCAGTACTGTCGGGATGATCAGCAGACCGGAAGGGCTTATCCTTTTAATCGTCTTCGCAGTCTATATGTTCCTTCTGGTGCGCAGCGCAATGCATAGCCAGACAGAGGAAGAGGCCGTTCAGGAAGATATTTCTCTCAGAAAATGCTTTTTCCTCATAGTTGTCGGCATCGCGCTCATTGTTGCCGGAGGTCAGGCCGTTGTCAATTCTGCAAAATCAATCGCTTACTTCTTCGGTATGTCGGAAACTCTTGTAGGTCTTACAATCGTGGCGGTCGGCACATCCCTCCCTGAACTCGTGACCTCCATTGTGGCATCCCGCAAACACGAAAACGGTCTTGCAGTGGGCAATGTCGTGGGATCCAATATGTTCAATATCATGTTCATCCTGGGTACAACAGCTGTCCTCAACCCCCTGCCTGTCACCTTTGAACTCTCTGTCAACCTCCTTTTCCTGCTCCTGATCAGCGCAGTCACCTTTGTTTTTGTCACAACCGGAAAACAGCTGAACCGGGCAGAAGGTGCCATCATGTGCATGATGTATGTCGGACAGGCCGCCTTTGCCATCATGGGATAAGATTTGAAAGAAAGGATCTTCAATTATAAAGTATAAAGTGCATATCACATCTGCAAAAGAACAGATGCGATATGCCCCTTTTTTATTGAATACTAAAACTTTTATTCAGTCTTGCCCAATCCCAGTTCTTCCGCATGTTCCTGCATACCTTGTATGCAGATCTCCGCGACATCCCGGATCTCCATGCCCAGCATCCCGCAGCCGCGCAGGATCAGGTCGCGGTTGCAGCCTGCGGCGAATCGCTTGTCCTTCCACTTCTTCATGAAGCTCTTCAGGCTCATGTCCTCAATTCCATTGGGGCGCATTCTTGCAGCCGCCTGGATGATCCCGCTCAGTTCATCCACTGTAAAAAGACTCTTTTCCATCTCAGAAACGGGTTCCACATCCGTGCAGATGGAATAGCCATGGCTGAGGATCGCCCGGATGTCCTCCTCGGGAACACCTGCCGCGCGCAGAGGTTCCTCGGTATGAGCCAGATGCTCTTCCGGATATTTCTCATAATCATAGTCATGCAGATATCCGACTGCCTCCCAGTGTTCCTTATCAGACCCAAAGTGCTCCGCCATCGCTCCCATGCAGGCGGCGACATTTGCCGCGTGGAGCTTGAGATGATCCTCCGTCACCATGGTGTCATTCAGTCTCTTGGCTTCATCGATTGTCAGCTTATCCATAAAATACATCTCCTTTATCTGATTTTTGCCGGTGCTGTGCCCGGTTCTTATAAAATAGCGTGTCAACCCGAGTCAACTTCCGTCCGCCGGATCAATCCGAATCAGGATGCACCACGCCTTTTTCATCAATATTTACATTTACAGAAATGCCCTCCAGATACTGCAGGATCCGGTTTCTCCACTCCTCTGTGTCCGCCAGCGCGGTATAGACCCCGGACTGGGTGCCCGGATACAGCTTGAGCTCAACCTTTGCTTTTTTCAGAGAGGCGTCCTTGTCCGTTTTTTTGCCCTTTATATGTAACTCAGCCACAAGCGTATCGATATCATAATCATCAAACCAGAAGTTGCCCAGACTGTAGAGGATAGGCTTTCCCTCATAATATTCAATTCCCTGTAGAATGTGCGGATGAGCCCCGATCACGGCATCCGCGCCGGCATCAATAAGGGCATGGGCGCCGTAGATCTGCTCGTCTTCCAGCACCGTACTGTGCTCCACACCCCAGTGGGGAAGGGCAATGACATAATCGGCATTTTCCGCCGCTTTCTTGATGGACTCCAGGAAACGGGTATAGTCATAGCACCAGAGTATCCCGGGTTCCGTTTCGGCTGCCTCCGGTGTATAGATCGTATATTCTGCACGGGACGCCGCGACATAGGCAATCTTGAAGCCATCTGCCTCCAGATAAACAGGTGCTTGTGCCTGCTCCAGGTTCCGGCCGGCACCGACATAGGGGATCTGTGCTTTTTCCAGGGTCTCAAGTGTATCCAGGAAAGAAACCTCACCAAAATCGAAGGTATGATTGTTGGCAAGTCCGACGATATCCACACCCAGGTCCTTTAAATAGGACACATTGTCCGGATCTCCGCAAAATGTCCACATCTTTGTGGGTAGCGGCTCCCCCCGGCGGCTGTAGACAAATTCATTGTTGATCCACATCTGATCCATACCCTTCATGATCTCAATAAAGCGTGGATCAATGCCGTCGGAGATATCCTCTGAACCGATCGCTGCTAAATGCTGCATGGGGATATAATTATCTGCCAGGCAGATGTCCCCGGCAAAGCCTAGGGTAAAGTCGTAGCTGCGATCCTGCTCTACAGCCTCTTTTGAGGTTTTTGTTTTTTCTGAGGATGGAGAGCCGGTTCCTTTCGAGGCATCGGTTTCCTCCGAAGTTGGAGAGCCGGTTCCTTTCGAGGCATCGGTTTTTTCCGAAGTTGGAGAGCCGGTTCCTTTTGAGGCGTCGGTCTTCTCCGAAGATGAAGAGCCGGTTCCTTTTGAGGCATCGGTCTTCTCCGTGGCTTGAGAATCTGTCTTTTGCTGCACGGAAGCTGCCTGCTGAGTGCTGGAAGCATTCTGCCCTGCTGCCTTCCCGGCAGCAGGTTTTTCAGAGCCCATTTTCTCCGTTTGAAGCCCCTGCTGCATAGTCCCGAAAATTACCAGTCCCGCCAGGACCAGACCCATGAGCAGGAATTCTTTTTTCCTTATCCTTCTTTTTTCCGATGCTTCTTTGCACCCGGAATCATCTTCCTGTATCTGCTTTTCCATCCAGCTCATAGGCCTCTAAGTTCCTCCATAAACAGTTCATAATAGTCATCCTCGCCGACAAGCAGGGGAGAATTCTCGCCGCCGCCATTTGTGGATCTTCGCATGGCCGCATAATAATCCTCTCCGGCAGACAGCAGATCCATTTCATAAAGCTCTATGCCGGCCTGCGTGCTGAGCCTGCAGAAATCTGACAGCGGCGTCCTGCTGTTTCCGGTTTCCAGAAGATCTTTTCTCAAAGCGGGATCTTTGACAGCCTTTTCCCGCAGCAGTGTCAATGCCTCGTATACTTCCATTTCATTCCTTTCCTTTTGACCTTCTGAGGATCAAATCTCAGTTCCTTATAAGGGTCACATCTCCTGGGGAATCCGGTTTCAGACCCTTTCCAGCCTGCCTGTTCCGTGCCGGTGCCGGATCCTTTATTCAGATCCAGCGTGTTTCCATGATATCACAAAACAAACTCTTGTTGACGATATTACTGTTCCAAATGCTGCCGTTCATCCTTGCAAAACGGTTATCTGTCACGGTTTTGCCGATTTGAACAGAGCAGATGTTATGATTCTTACAACATAACAAATGATTAATCCCGCGATGAAAACGACAGCATCAGCGGCTGGTGTCAGGAGGCACAGCCCCTGGACACAAAATAGATGCCCGTGTGAAAAATAATCACCGGCAATGTGATACAACCTGGAAGGGCCGCGAAATCTCTTTCGATTCCGCGGTCCTTTTTTTGTCCGTGCTGCCCGGACACACACCAAAAAGGGACTGTTCAAAAGCGACAGCCCCCTTTTTCGTTCACACACCCGGATCATATGTCCATATTGAATAGTATTGCGGAGCTTTTGCTATTTTCACCCCGTAAATAGAAGTCAGCTTTTCCCGGAATTGCATATTCCATCCCGGACGATCCTTCAGCAGATATCCGCTCTGCTGATCCACCCAATAGATAAACGTGATCGGATGAGTCAGTGTGCTTTCCAGTTTTTCTATAAATTCCAGAAAAGTTTTGGGCAGAAAGGGACGATTCATAAACAAAACCGTGTAAGGATTATAGTCCATCTCGAAGGCATCACCGATCTTCACGGATACCTGTTCGTACCTGGCTGTCCATTCCACTGCCACGCTTCCGGATATTTCGTTGATCTCCACCCCATACAAAGCGCATGGTGCATGTTCCTTTAACAGAAAAGCCAGGACACGTCCTTTTCCGCAGCCGACATCAAGAAATGAATCCTCCTCTGTCAGACTTACATGGGAAAAAATGCGATCCAGAATGACATAGCTGGTGGATTGCGAACCGGTCATACCAACACCGTTGGCATCATCCCTGTAGACACTCGGAACATACTTCACAAGACTCTGCCCGCAGATGCGTTGATCGATGATACCATCCACCGTGCGCAATAAACGTCTGCTGATCGCGCCATAAATACGATCAAAACCCTTCTCCAACTTTTCCCCCTATCTGTCCTGCTCAGAGGTCACCTTTTTTACGTCGCTCTGCAAATCCTCGGGCATCAACTCCAGCAGCTCCTTTAAATCTTCCATTCTCGCCCCCAGAGTACAGTCTTTTTCAAGTCGCTGTAGGCATCAAAGGAATCCCATTCCAAATTCCGCCTGCCGGGTTCCTGACCCTGAATAACTTGAAATGATTGACACACAAGGTGTCAATGTCGAAAAAAACTGCCTCTTATAGTCAAAAACTACCTCTTATAATCTGCCGAAACATCTATAAATGAACGTTTTCCCGCAATATAGTCTTCAAAGGCGTGTTCTGCGTCACGGCCGCGAAATACCTTGCACAAGCCGCACATATCGCAGTCCGCAATACAGGGATATTTTTTTCTTATAAATTCTCTCCGCTCCTCGGCAGTTGAATATGTGATCTCCGGCGCATTAACCACTGTTATTCCTCCCAAAATATAGAAATCCCTTGCGGAATCTGCCATAATATACTTACTTGATTTATTATAATACATTTTTTTATACATTTGTCTGCGATTTCTTTGATATGAACAAACATTGAGCAGACAGCTGAAAGACAATGACACTGCTCAAAATCGGCATAAAGGAGGATGTCCTTTGAATTATGTATTTATATCTCCTGCTTACCCTGTCACCTGCACACAGTTCTGCGACCGTCTGCACAAGCACGGTGTGAATGTGCTCGGGATCGGGGACGTGCCCTACGACACTCTGAACGACCAGCTGAAAAGCTCCCTGATGGAATACTACTTCGTGGATTCGCTTGAGGACTATGACCAGGTATACCGCGCAGTTGCTTTTTTCATTCACAAATACGGCCGGATCGACTGGCTGGAATCTCTGAACGAATACTGGCTTCCGGTTGACGCAAGGCTGCGCACAGACTTTAACATTGCCATCGGCACAAGAGAGGACAGGATCGGCGACCTGGTCAGGAAGTCCTGCATGAAGCGCCTCTTTATCGAAGCCGGGATCCCGACTGCACGCCAGCACATTGTTTCGGACCTGGAAGCCGCACAGGCCTTCGTGAAAGAAGTCGGTTATCCTGTGATCGTCAAGCCGGATATCGGCGTCGGTGCAAACGGCACGATGAAGATCAACAGGGAAGACGAGCTTCTGGCCTTTTACAGTGACCTTCCACAGACCCCATATGTCATGGAGGAGTTTCTGAGCGGCGATATCTGCACCTACGACGCCATCCTCGGCCCCGGCTGCGAGCCTCTTTTTGAGTCCATGTGCACCTATCCGCCCGTGATCGACTCCGTGCAGAACGACGAGAGCATCCATTTCTATACAGTGCCTGATGTGCCCGTGCAGCTGCGCGATTTCGGCAGGAAAGCCGCCAAAGCATTTGGCGCGGACCGGCGCTTTGTCCATTTCGAGTTCATCAACATCACAAAGGATTATGAGGGCATAGGAAAAGCCGGTGACTACGCGATCATGGAAGTAAATATGCGGCCCGCCGGCGGGCATGATCCCGATATGATGAATTTCGCGCAGTCAATCGACGTCTTCGACATCTACGCGCAGATGGTCACCACTGACAGGGCGGACATCCCCCGGGCAGCGGAGCACTATGTCTGCGCATATGCGGCGCGCAAGGATGGCTGCCTCTACACACATACCCCGGAAGAGATCATGGACCGCTACGGCAGCGCTATCGTGATGCAGGAAGAAATGCCGCCCATCGACTGGCCGTCAATGGGCCGATATGTCTACATGGCAAAATTCAAGGAGAAAAAAGAAAAGGAGGAATACTTCCGCTTCGTCCTTGAGACCGCAGACGAAGAATAATCCCATAGTCACACTGAAAAGTATCGACACCGTCGCCATAGTCCGCGTCGGTGTCGATTTCTTTTTGCCTGTTAAATGTCTTATATCATGTTGAGGATTGATCGACCGGCAGGTTGGATAAGGTAAACGGCTCCCCGTTTTTTTCCATCTTTTCCGCCATCAGGTTGGTGTACCACTTACAGAATAAACGGATTTCTTCAGGACTCATGCCATATTTCTGACCCTCATTAATAGTAATGGCCGCGTGATAAATATGATCCATGTCATACTCCAGATGTTTAATGACTTTCAGCTATAGTCAGAGCCAGACGACTCATAAGCAGTCTGTAAGGCAGCAAAACGGCTTCTTCCACAAAATCCAGAACCGGAGTATTCATTTGCATCATACTTCCCAATGATTCCTTCATTTCCTGAACGTCATCATTTTTTTCGATCTCTTCCATGATAAAGATATGTCCTTCCGTTATATCATTTGTAAATGCACTGTATCAGTATGATTACTGCAGCACTGTTTCGGAACAGTCAGATTCTATCCATCCCTTTCTTCCATAATCCAAAACATTATAAGGGAGCCGTCGTACAGGCCTCAATGGCCCGGTACGACGGCTCTGCCGCTTTGATTTACAAATCTTTCCAGGATCTTACATCACTTTTTCGTGATGACTGCTCTCTTATGTGTGCCTTTTCCAATCGCACCCTTCTCATCGGAGGCAGCCACATTGAAGAGGATTTTCTTACCATCGATCTCAGCGATCTCGACTTCGCAGGTAACCTTTCCTCCTTCAGGGGTCGCGGCGAAATGCTTGACTTCCACAGCCATACCGACAGAGCCTTTCCCTTCCTCCAGATTCCGGGCCAGGAGATCCGCACAGGTAAGCTCCATCAGATTGATCATGCTGGGGGTGGAAAAGACATGAGGCAGATCAACCTGCGGAAGCTGACTATCAAGATGATCCGCACACATCTCAGCTGTGACATTAATGGTAATCGTGTTCTTCATCCCGACTTTTAATTCCATAACATTTTTCCCTTTCTTTATCATTTTTGTGCCTCTATGTGTCTGCTGACCGATCACATAAGCGGGCTGTTTTTTATCTGAATCTTAGCACACAAACAGTGTCTTATCAAATAAAGCAGGTATCTTTAGTATGTCTCGTGAAGCCTCACACGACTTAAGTCGCGTGCTTCCTACTGCCTGCCTTGCGGCAGGTCCCCCTTTCGGGGTTCGGACTGCCTTTCCTCCATACAGCCTGG
>CACZFF010000057.1 GCA_902780385.1 uncultured Lachnospiraceae bacterium | reverse complement strand
TCCTGATATTGATCACCTCCCTTCAGGGAGGTTATTGTATCATATGTCGGGACATTTTCATTTGTGGTATAGTGGGACATTATCAAAAATGATTTATACGTCTCAGTGAAAATGCGGACAATGGATTGACAAAGATTGGATAATAGTATATAAAGATTTACTTCCGGAGAAATCCAGCACCATCGCTTTGGAGGTACAAGATGGAATATGGAATGATCGGAGAACATCTCTCCGACTCTTTTTCAAAATTCATTCACGAAAGAATTGTTTCTTATTATTATAAATCCGCTGTTTATAAATATGAAATGCAGGAACTGCAGGCAGAACAGGTGAAAGAATACCTTCATGCTTCCCGTTTCAAGGGAATCAATGTGGCGGCCCCTTATCAACAGACGGTTATTCCCTGCCTGGATGAGATCAGCGATCAGGCCCGTGAGACCGGGGCTGTGGACACGATCATCAACCGGGGCGGAAAACTGTGCGGATATAATACAGCGTATTCCGCCATGATAGATCTGCTGCAGTACAGCGGGACCGATCCTGCGGGAAAGAAGATCCTGATTCTGGGGACAGGCAGCAGCAGTAAAGCTGCATGCGCTGCCGCCTCAGATATGGGCGCATCGGAGATTCTCAGAGTCAGCCGGACCGGCAGAGAAGGTGCTCTGACTTATGAAGATGCTTATAAGGGATGCACCGACGCGGACATTATCATCAACACGACTCCGTGCGGAATGTCTCCTGATCTCGATGCCTCACCCATAAAGCTGGAGTCTTTCACAAAGCTCTGCGGTCTTGTGGATCTGATTGATGATCCCCTGCGGACTTCCCTGGTCCTGGAGGCACAGAAGCGGGGCATCCCGGCACAGGGAGGTCTGTACATGCGGGTTATGAAGGAGATACATACTTTTGAGCTGTTCACAGGATCTGACATCAGTCATGAGGAGTCACGCCGGATCTATCAGGAAATCCTGAATTCCAGAAGGAACATTGTCCTTACAGGCATGTCTCTGGCAGGCAAAACCACCCTGGGAACGCTGGTATCCGGAAAACTGGGCAGAAGGCTGGAGGATACGGATCTGATGATCATAGACAGAGAAAAGAGGGAGATCACCGATATTTTTGCGACGGACGGTGAACCCTATTTCCGCGATCTGGAATCAGCCATGTGCCGTGAGCTTGCAGCAGAAAAAGGAATTGTGATCGCGACCGGCGGCGGTGCCATCCTTCGGGAGGAAAATGTGGACGCCTTGAAAAAGAACGGCTTCATCATTTTTCTGGACCGCCCGCTGGATCAGCTCATGCCGGCTTCCGACAGACCCCTTGCCGACACCAAGGAAAAAGTTGCAGCCCTTCTTGAGAAGAGATATCCCATCTATCGGTCAACCTGCGACGGATCGATTTCCAATGATAAGACGCCGGAGGACGGAGCAGAGAAGATCCTGTCCCTGCTGGATATGATTTGAGAAAATTGACACTTGCGGCCGTTGACTTGCGTCCGCGATCATTTATGTACCGGGCGGAAGAAACTGCCGGAGGCAGTGAATACTACTATGATTGTGACGATTTCACCTTCAAAAGCATACGGACGCATGGAGGCGCCGCCCTCGAAGAGCATGGCCAACCGCTTCCTGGTCTGCGCAGGCTGTGCACAGGGAACAAGCGTGATTTCCAATATTGACCTGTCCGGGGATATTGCGGCGACGCTGGACTGCCTGCAGGCCCTGGGAGCCGAAGCGGTCTTTGAAAACAGGAGTGTGACCATCCGAGGCATAGATATCAGCTCGCTTTCACAACCTGTCGCGATGGACTGTGCGGAATGCGGCAGTACCCTGCGTTTTATGATCCCGATCTGTCTGATGAGCGGACAGCCCTGTGAACTTACAGGGAGCCATACACTTTTTTCAAGGCCCCTTACTGTTTTTGAGGAGATCTGCAAAAAGCAGAACCTGACCTATGAAAAGAAGGGGAATCATCTTTCGCTGGCGGGCAGACTCCGGCCCGGAGAGTATGTTATTCAGGGCAATATCAGCAGTCAGTTTGTCAGCGGCCTGCTCTTTGTCCTTCCGCTTCTGCAGGAGGACAGTGTGATACGCCTTCTTCCTCCGGTAGTAAGCCGCCCTTATATCGATATGACGATCCAGGCCCTGCAGCAGTTCGGTGTCCGGGTCTCATGGATAGATGAAACTGCGATCCGGATCCCCGGCGGACAAAAATACCTTCCACAGGAAAAACTGTATGTTGAAGGGGATTATTCCAATGCCGCTGTCTTTGATTCATTTAACCTGCTCGGCGGTGATGTGGGATTAGACGGGCTGAACGAAGACAGTCTGCAGGGAGACAGGATCTACCGCAGGTATTTCCAACAGCTGCAGGCAGGATATGCCGATATTGACCTTTCCGACTGCCCCGATCTGGGACCCGTTCTGATGGTACTTGCTGCGGCTCTGCACGGTGCAAGGTTTACCGGGACCGGACGGCTTATGTTCAAGGAGAGTGACCGCGTCGCCGCCATGAAGCAGGAGCTGGGCAAAATGAAAGTCCGCATGGAAGTGTTCGGGGACGAAATCCGCATTGATCCGGGCTTACAGCCTCCCCGGGAGTTGCTGGACGGTCACAATGATCACAGGGTCGTCATGGCTCTGTGTGTTCTGCTGACAGTGACAGGCGGAAGGCTCAGAGGTGCTCAGGCAGTTTCAAAGAGCCTGCCCGGTTTTTTCGAAAGGCTGAAATATCTTGGAATAGGGGTAATGGTTGATGAAACTGATCAGCAGGGATGATATTCCCGCTGTGGGATCCGGCCCCGTACACGCCTGTGAACGCGGCATCACAGCCGCTAATACGAATGAATCAGAATAAAACTGAAAAAATCAGAATAAAACAGAATAAATCAGAATAAATCAGAAGATGCCCCGTGCAGTCCATGGAACAGGACTGGGCGGGGCATTTTTCATTTTTGGAACTGTGCCGGAATTTTTTCCAGGTCAGGGCAGAATGGTATTGAGGTCTTCGTCGTTCAGGGTATCCAGGCCGTTTTCTTTCAGGATTGCCTCGGCCTCTTCGATGTCATTGACGCGGAGCACGACATAGGCGGAATTGGCGGCATTTGCAGTGAATGCGTAAACATATTCGATATTGATACCGGCCTTCTGCAGGACGCTCAGGATCTCCTTCAGGGCACCTGCCTTGTCGCTCATGCGGACTGCGATGACGCTGGTGCGTGTGATGACGGTGTCCTCATTGAGGGCGGCGATGGTCTTGTCAACATCGGAAACAATAACGCGCAGGATCCCGAAATCCCTGGTGTCCGCGACAGAGAGGGCGCGGAGATTGACACCGGCGTCAGAGATGGCACACACGGCCTTATAGAGGGTGCCGGGGGTGTTTTCAAGGAATGCGGATAACTGAGTGATTGCCATGGTTTTTCTCCTTATCTTTAAATACAGTTCATAAGCATGCCCCGGATGGATGGCACATATTCAGGCGTGTCCCGGCAGGACAGCTTATAAACGCAGCGATTTTCTTATGAACGCGGCGATTTTCTTTTTCTTCAGAGTCCGTGTCTTTCGGAAACTCTTCCTCAGGCAGAGGGCGTCAGGGGATCAGTCGGATCAGTCGTGCAGTTTGCGCTTGTCGATGACACGGACTGCCTTGCCTTCGGACCTGACAATGGACTTGGGGGCCACAAGGTGGATCTTGGGTCCGATACCGAGCATGGAGCGCATAGCGCCGTTGAGGTCTTTCTCGCGTGCCTGGATGTCTGCGATCCTGTCGGAGAACTGCTCGGGGTGGAACTCAACATAGACATCGAAAGTATCGGTGTTGTTGACGCGGTCGACCACGATCTGGTAGTTGGGGGTATAGCCCTCTTTAAGAAGCACTGCCTCGATCTGGCTGGGGAATACATTTACGCCGCGGATGATCATCATGTCGTCGCTGCGGCCCATGGGCTTGGTCATCTTGACATGTGTCCTTCCGCAGGAGCAGGGCTTGCGGCTGAGGATGCAGATGTCCTTTGTGCGATAGCGCAGGAGCGGGAATCCTTCCTTGTCCAGGGAAGTGAATACCAGCTCACCCTTGGAACCTTCCGGAAGCACTTCTCCGGTCTTGGGATCGATGATCTCTGCGTAGAAGTGGTCCTCATTGATGTGCATGCCGGTCTGCTCTTCGCACTCGAAGGAGACTCCGGGGCCGGAGGTCTCTGTGAGACCATAGATATCATAGGCCTTGATCCCCAGGCTCTTCTCGATGCTGCGGCGCATCTCTTCTGTCCAGGGCTCCGCGCCGAAGATACCGGCTTTGAGCTTGTTGTCTTCAGGCTTATAGCCTTTTTCCGCGAGGGACTCGCCGATGAATGCCGCGTAGGAAGGCGTGCAGCAGAGGATGGTGGCATTGAGATCCATCATGAACTGGATCTGGCGGTCGGTATTGCCTGAGGACATGGGCAGTGTGAGGCAGCCGACCTTATGGGAACCGCCGTTGAGGCCGGGGCCGCCGGTGAAGAGACCGTAGCCGTAGCAGACCTGGACAACATCCTCATTAGTGCCGCCTGCGGCCACGATGGCTCTGGCGCAGCACTCCTCCCACATATCGATGTCCTTCTGTGTATAGAATGCGACGACGCGCTTGCCGGTCGTGCCGGAAGTGGACTGGATACGGACACAGTTCTTGAGATCTGTTCCGAGCAGGCCGTAGGGATATGCTTCTCTCAGGTCATCCTTGGTCAGGAAAGGGAGCTTGCGGATGTCATCGACACCCTTGATGTCTTCGGGCTTTACACCCTTCTGATCCATCAGATTGCGGTAGTAGGGGACATTGTCATAGACGTATTTTACCTGCTTGACAATCTTCTCATTCTGGATTTTGAGAATTTCTTCCCTTGAAGCGGTTTCGATTTCTTTCTGGTAATAGTTTTTCATTTTCATTGATGGGCTCCTTTCCTGGAAAAAACCGGTCAGTGTAAATACTGGTCAGTGGAGCGCGGAGTAATGATCCATGCTGACAGGTTCGCAGCCTTCGGCTGCTCACTGTCACGGCATTCGCCGTATACGTCCGGATCAAAGCACATCCGCTTACGAGCGAGCTCGACGCGGATGTGTTTTGATCCGCCCGTGCATGGCTCATTGCTTCGCGCAAAAAAAATGAAGGGTGCGGCACAGGTTAATGTGCCACACCCTTTTGCAACGACTTAATCAAAATTTTCTGATTTCCCTCATCACAATCTTCAGCATAGCAAATTAACCTTACTGTCTTCGCCAGTAAAGCTAAAGGTAAAGCTAAAGATAAACCCGAAGGTGTGATTTACGGTAATCTTGCGGTTCATCAGAATACTCCTGAAATAACGACTGAAAATAATTTGACTAATGGATCCAGACCTGCTTTTGAGGCGTTAATACTTTAACGCGTTAAAAGCCGCTGAACTTGTCTCGTATAATAACACCGGAAAATTTGAGCTGTCAATCCTTTTTTTGATGATTTTTTAGAAAAATATGCATATTTTATCGGGTAAATGGCATAAATGCACAACTGTTTATGCATGTTATAAAATGCGAACAAAGACTTTGGACGGTTCCGGGCAGATATACCAACATCCCGGATCTGTCTTTTGGGGATTGCGCAGCAGACAGTCTGTCCTGCAGATTATAATGATCAATGGCTTTTCAGGCGCATCTTCCGGTAGCATCTGGGAGACAGGCCGATATAACGGGTGAACATCCTTGTGAAATAGGCGGGATCATGAAAGCCGCAGTCTCTTGAGATCTCCGCAATGGAATCCTCGGTTGAGGACAGCCGCATCTGAGCCTCCCCGAGGCGCAGGCGCAGCAGATACTGCTTGAAATTGTACGAAGTTTCTTTCTTGAAGACCCGGGAGAGGTGCCAGGAACTGACAAAAAACTGCTTGGCAGTCTCTTCCAGCGTCACGTTCTCGCCGAAATGCTCATTCAGGTACTGCTCGACCGAGACACAGAGCGGATCGATCTCTTTTGAAGACACTTCGACACTGCGCACTATAGTGCGCAGCAGTTCCACGACTGCCAGCAGCAGTTTGTGCGTGAAGCGAAGGTTCCTCGTTCCTCCGGCTGCTGCGTATTTGGCCATCATCGCACAGAGCTCTTTCAGCTCCTCTGTCTGTTCAGACCTGCGCAGCACAGGCGTACATGAGGGATCGATCAGAAGCCCGGGTTTCAGTTCCGGGATGTAGAGCCCTGCGATCCCAACTGCCAGTGTCCTGTAGCTGTCGCATTTTGCCGGGAACTCGTCGTGCATCACCCCCTGATTGCAAAGGACGACATCTCCTTGCTGAAGCTCGTACAGACGTCCTCCGATGGTATACTTGCCGTTTCCTTCCAACAGTATGAATATTTCCGAAAAATCTTCGTGACGGTGCAGAATCTGATAATGCCCCTGTGTCCAGTCTGCCTCTGCTATATGAACCATCCACGGTTCCGTGTCTCTTCGCCCCGGAAAGTCACTTTTGTGAAACATCAAAAGCGGATTTCTGAAGACCTCCTCCATTTCTTTTGCCCCCCCTTGAGAATACCTGTTTGGAATCCTGTATTCTTTACAGCATCAGTGTATCATATTCTGTACAATTTTTGAACTTTTTTGTTTGATTTAAGACAAAATGCGTGCACGCGCACGCGGATTTTAGAAAAATTGAATATTTTTGCATTGCCGACAAGAGTTTTTTGGACTAATTGAACAAAAACGGGGATGTTAAACAGTGCTATTTAACAGGTAAAAGAGGAGATGGGGAGTCTGATTAAATTTTTGTCATCAGAATAAATGGGGAAAATATGGGATATTTATTGTGCATAACTTGGTGATGCGTACAATTATCTCGCAAAAAAATCCAACTTCATTCAAAAACAGCCAGCTTATTGTGCAAATAAGGGAACTGCGCAAAAAAGTCCATTTTGTTCTTTTCTGTGTTCTGATAGAGTTTATCAGAGAGGGTGTCCGCAGTGGTTTCTGCGGATCTAGAGGGGCGGCAATATTATATGCCGAAGAAAGGAGTATTGTTATGAAAAAGCAGATAGTATCCGGTTTGATCAGTGCTGTAATGGCCCTGACACTTCTGGCAGGCTGCGGAAGCAGTTCCTCCGGGTCAGCGGCTCCGGCAGCAGGCGGGGGAGATGCCAAGTCTGAGAACAAGTATGAGATGGCTTATGTCCTCTCGACCAGAGACGAATTCCTCGGACTGCTGGAAGAGAATGTTGCTGCAGCAGCGGATGAGCTGGGTGTAGGCATGGAGATGAAATATGCCGGTGAAGATTCCCAGAAGATGATCGACTGTATCTCAGCTGCCAAGACAGAGGGTAAGGACGCTGTCCTTGTCAACCTGAATGCTGCAGAGGATGCCCAGGCCTGCATTGAAGCTGCCGGCGATATGAAGGTCGTTTTCATCAACCGTGTGCCTGCTGATTATGGTGTGCTCGGTGAATCCGCAGCGGCAGTTGCCTCCGACGAGAACACCTCCGGTGCATATCAGGGCGAATATCTCGCCAAGTATTTTGCGGATAAAGGCCAGACGGAAGTTTCCTATGTACTGCTCCGCGGTACAGAAGGCCTCGTCCACACAAACCTTCGTACAGACAAGGCTCTCGAAGCTATGGAAGCTGCAGGAATCAAATTGACTGAGGCTGCCTGCATCCATGCAAACTACAACCGCGTTACAGCCAGAGATGCATTTGCAGCTGATGTAATCGGAAAAGAAGTGAAATACGACTGCATTATCTCCAACAACGACGCTATGGCGCTCGGTGCAATCGCAGCCCTCAATGAGGCAGGGATTGATCCCAAGGCAGCTCCGATCGTCGGTATCGACGCCACACAGGACGGTCAGGATGCAATCAAGAGCGGCGAGATGGCCATGACAGTTTTCCAGAGCGCACCCGGACAGGCCAAGAGCTCCGTCCAGGCAGCCATCAACATGCTGGAGGGCAAGGATCTGGCAGAAGGTACAGAGTGTGAAGTCGCTTCCGACTGCCCTTATGTTCTGTACTTCCCCTTCGAGCCCATCACGGCTGAAAATGTTGACAGCCTGAAATAATTCGGGTTAACTGCTGAAGCCTGCCTGATTACAGGTTACGCCTTCACTGTAGGCCGGTACATGATTGCTGCGTTTTGCATACAACAGCGATAGGAAACAGTATAAAAAGAAGGATATGCAGGACATGTGGTTTCCGTGACAGGGCGGCAGATCCGGGACGAATGTGTTCTGTCGGATTACATTCATTCAAAAAACAACTGAAAAGGCAGACAGGCCGCTGATTCGGCTTGTCTGCCTTTGCTGTATAGAGAATTGTGCAGATTGCGGATGAACAGATGTTGAAACTGATAAATGACGGAACTGCTCTGATCAGCAGTTTTCACGGATCAGGATCTTATTGTTGAAGTAATATTTTTTCTTCTCCGGCTTATGGTCATAGACCAGATGTTCAAACAGGACCCGCATGGAAAACCTGCCCTGCTTTGTCAGACCGCCATTGAGGGTGCAGGCGATTTCGCCGCTCTTGATGAGGCTGAGGATCTCCGGATATTTCTCATAACAGATGATCACCGGCTGTACATCCGAATCTGACTCGTTTCTGTAATCCCGCACAGCCCTGCAGATATCTGTAACACAGCCGCAGGTGATGAACAAGGAGTCGATCTCGGGATTCGTCTTCAGCATTTCCATTGTCTGGCTGTAGGCATCCTCGGGAGTTTCCAGGATGTAGCGGACATTGCAGATGCGGCTGTCGGGGTACTGCTGTTGGACACAGTCGATGAAGGAACGTTCACGTTGCTCGTGAGAGAGCATGTTGTGACAGGAGATAATTCCTATGTTTGCGGGTTTCTTCATAAACAGATCCAGCATACGGGCGGCAACACTGCCGGACTGGATCATGTTCTGACCGACATAGCAGAGGATGTCATCCAGAAACAGTTCCGAATTGACGATGACTACGGGAATCTTCCTGTCGAGAAGTTCCTTGATCGCCTCTGTGACAGCCTCGGAGCGGATCGGAAGAATGACGGCGCCGGAGACATTTTCTTCGGCCAGGCGGCGGATGCATTTTATCTGCGCCTCGGCGTCGGAAGAGCCGAACTCGTGGTACTCGACCTGGATATTAAAGCTCAGAAAATCCTGACGTACGATCTCAAACCCTTTTTTGATGTCGGCCGCGGCACTTACCCCGGGCAGAACAACGGCGATCTTCATTTTTCTCTTCTGGTAATTCAGAGCCTTGGCCAGAGGGTTGGCTTCGTATCCATACTCTTCCAGAAGCTTTTTGATTTCCTGGCGTTTTTTCTCGCTGACGCCCGGCCGGTTGTGGATGACCTTGTCGACAGTGGATTTGGTCGTGCCCGCCATATTTGCAATCTGCTGTAATGTGATTCCCATGAGAAATTCCTTTTCCTGGTGATTTCGCGGTGAAAAATGTCTGAGGATCATTTTTCCGGCAGTCCGGGAAAGCACTGCCTTACCGAAAAATGTTTAACGGTATTTGATTTCAGAATATCACAGGACTTTCCAGAAAACAAGAAAAGCCGATTCGGGAATACCGGTGTTCCCGAATGTATACAGCATCTGCCGGCAGCCGTATGCTGACCGGCAGGTCCTGCGGGCAGAAGTATTTGGCAATATGCATAAAAAAATAGTTGATAATTTATACATAATGTCAATAGAATTTTTTGCAGAGAAGGGATAGAATAATATCAACGACACCGGTATCGTAACAAAAAAACGAAACCACTGAGAAACCGGTGTCGTAAATTTAAAACCGGACACGACACCGGTATCGCAGATATTACATAAAGGGTAATAAATAAAAGGACGGATACACAGAAAAACAGTTGCCTGATGACAGGATGTTTCACGGAACGGGGGTGATGAAGAGGCAGTATTAGGGGGTAACAGTTAACAGATGTTTGATCAGGCCGGAATGACCTTCGAAGGGTCTGAAGGCAAATGAAAAGAAGACACAGATTCAAAAACAGGGAACTAATTAACGAAAGAGAACACAAATTAATTAATTTAATTTTTAAAAAGGAGAATAATTATGTTGAAGGTTGGTATTGTTGGCTGCGGTATGATCGGCAAAGAGCATGCAAAGAGGATCCAGTATAAGATCATGGGCGCTGAAGTTGTAGCAGTTTGTGATGTCTTCGAGGCAGGCGCAAAGGCAGCTTCCGATCTGATCGGCGGCGTAAAGATCTATACAGACGCTGACGCACTCATCGCTGATCCCGATGTAGATGCAGTCGTTGTTACAACACCCGGCAACTTCCACAAGAACCCCATCCTTTCCGCCATCAAGGCCGGCAAGCCCGTGTTCACAGAGAAGCCCCTCACCACCACTGCTGCAGACTGCAAAGAGATCGTTGATGCAGAGATGGCTTCCGGCAAGCACCTTGTACAGGTTGGTTTCATGCGCCGTTATGACCGCGGTTACAACCAGGTCAGAGACCTGATCCGCAGCGGCGAGTTCGGCAAGCCCATGATCCTGAAATGCACACACCGCGCTGAGAGCGTTGATGATTCCTACACCACTGAGATGGCTGTTACAGATACCGCGATCCACGAGATCGATGTTCTGCCCTGGCTGATCGGCGACGGCGAGGAGTGGGATGAAGTTCAGTGCCTGTTCCCCCGCGTGACCAAGAATGCACACGAAGGCCTTGCAGATCCTCAGGTTATGATCATGAAGACCAAGAGCGGCGTTATCTGCGTCCTCGAAGTCAATGTCAACTGCGGTTTCGGCTATGACATCAACTGCGAAGTCGTCTGCGAAGACGGTGTCATCAACCTTCCCTGCCCTTCCTTCCCTACAACCAGAAAGAACTTCGAAGTTGCAACCGCAATCGAGAAGAACTGGATCCTTCGCTTCATCGATTCTTACGATGTAGAGCTTCAGGATTGGGTAGACTGCGTAGCAAAGGGCACAACCGGCGGCTCCTCCGCATGGGACGGCTATGTAGCAGCTCTTACAGCAGATGCTCTGGTAGCAGCTCAGAAGTCCGGCAAGATCGAGAAGGTCGTTACCGGCGGCACACCTGATTTCTACAAGAAATAATTCAATCATTTCGGATTACTGTAGAAAAGAATGATCGGACTGAGCGGGTCTGAACCATCTGCCGCAAGTCCTTACAAAGAAAATAATCTGAACAGGTCTGCAGGCCGGAAGGCCTGCGGACCGCACATAATAAAAAAGGAGATATTCCATGAAGATCGGTTTTAATGAAGGCTGCAATCGTTTCTGCGAGAATCACTCTGTTCTTGAAGACCTTGACCTTTGCGAGAAGTACGGCGTTGACTTTATCGACATCCAGTCCGAGTGCCTGGACAGAGAGATCGCTGCCGGCAAGTACACCATCGACGACCTCGCTGCATGGTTTGCTGATCCCAAGCACCACCTGAAGATGCTCTCCTACAACGCTCTGGTATTCTTCAACATGAAGGAGACCCAGGAAGAGAAGGACGCCGTTATGGCAGAGCTTGACAAGATCATCGACGTCTGCAACAAGCTGCAGTGCAAGATGATCGTCGTAGTTCCTTCCATGGACATCGAGTGGTGCCAGCCCACTATCGATGACATCCGCAAGGATGCAGTCGAAGTTCTCCGCGAGATGGTCAAGAAATGCGACCCTCACGGAATCAAGCTTTCCATCGAGTTCATCGGCCAGCCTACAATGACCATCAACCGTTTCGAGGACGCTCTCGCAATCGTCGAGGAAGTCGGTTCTCCTAACGTTGGTATTACTCTTGACCAGTATCACTTCCACGGCCAGGCTTCTTCTTTCGAGTCTCTCGAGAAGGCTGATGGCAAGAGAATCTTCATCTGGCACCTGAACGGTGTTGAGAACGTTCCCTGCGGCGCCAAGTACAACACTGATGAGAAGCGCCTGTGGCCCGATGAGCCCGGTGACTGCCTGCCTCATAAGAGATTTGCCGATACTCTCAAGAAGATCGGTTTCGAAGGCGATGTCTGCACGATGGAAGTCTTCCGTCCCGATTACTACAAGCTCACTAACGAAGAGAACATCAAGCAGGCTGCAGAGCGCACCCGCGCTCACGTTGCCAAGTACTGGGACAACTAATCCCTGCGCAAAAAAGTTCTGATAATATGTGAAATATAAATGCAGAGCCCGCTGTTACAGCTGTAATGGCACCTGTGATAACGGGCCTGCACTTTTTTTCTAAATGAGCACATATTGTATAGAAAATGGCAGCCAGGGGTGATGATTTTTGTATCCCTGAGAATTAAAATATTGTTAATGTAACTGCTTATTCTACAAACTCAAGTTAAGGAGGTAGATATTATGAAAGTTGCTTTTGATGTAGACGTTCTCGCAAAACAGATGAGCATCAAAGACATGGTCTACAAGGTAGCGGACTGGGGCTACAAATATATCGAGCAGTCCCCTCACCCCAGGATCAACCCCTTCTACAAACATCCCCTGTTCTCCAAAGAGTGTGAGGCGGAGTACCGCCAGGCTCTGAAGGACACAGGCGTCGAGATCTCTTCCTTTATCGTTGTCTACCGCTGGTCCGGCCCCACTGAGGAGCAGAGACAGCACGCAGTAGCCAACTGGAAGAAGATCATCGAGATCGCCGTCAACATGGGCGTTCCGGTCATCAACACCGAATTCTCCGGCGATCCCAATCAGCAGGAGATCTGCAACGGCATGTGGTTCCGCTCCATGGAAGAGCTCCTTCCCATCATCGAGAAGGAAGGCCTCCGTGTCGAAGTGCAGTCCCACCCTTACGATTTCTGCGAGCTCTTCCGCTCCCCCAACCTGGGCTATGTCTACAGCGCATCCCACGGTTTCTTCTATGATCAGGGCAAGGGCGATGTCCGCCACATGCTCAAGTATGCCGGCGACGAGCTGACCCACGTCCTCTTCGCGGATACCTGGAACCAGACCAAGGACTGCCGTTACATCCTCAACCCGCCGTGGCTCAATGCCCGCGGCAGAGCGGATGTCACCATCCACCAGCACACCGCCATGGGCGAGGGCGAAGTGGACTTTGCCGGCATCTTCGAGACACTGCGCGAGATGGATTTCGCAAACAAGCAGCTGAAGGCTGACGCTCCCAAGGTGGGCGGCGACAACATCGCATGCGTATCCTACTTCGGATTCCCGGAGAAGATGGAGAAGCAGGCTCCCGAAGCCAGAGAGATCATCGAGAGAGAGCTTCTCGGAAAGTGATTTCCTGATTTCCGATTTCCCGGCGACTGACGTCGGGATGAAAAACTGATGAATGAATTTGTTGTGGAAAATTCCCTTGATTCACAGCAATTCGTTACCTCCTATCCTGCCTGATCATCAGGCAAGACAGTTAAAGGGCGTTTTTCCTGATTGGAATCCCTGTACCAATGCTATGGGAAAAACGCCCGGGTTAACTGATTTGATAGAAGAGGCAAGACTGCAGCCGGAAGGTGGATGAACCGTAAATCGATGCAAAAAATGCGTGCGGATCGGGAAAAAGCTCCGATTGCTACGCATTCTGCACAAAGAGCAGCAGAAGACGGGAAGGCGGAAATGTGCACTTTGCTGATATGAAATTCAGGGTTTTTGCGAGTGAACGCGGTTCTTTTCTCTGAAAAGAATGTGCACGATCTGCCGTTCAAACGCTGCGCACGCGATAAGCGTGCAAATGTGCGTGCGAATTGCAGGAGAAACAGATATCGCACAGGACACCGGTAACTTTGAGCATAGACACCGGTATCGCAAACGAATTGAAGCGATATTTTTTTGGGTAATATGCACCAAAAAGGCGTGCGGATTATGGTAAAATTTACCTCTTGCGTGCACCTGCACGCAAGGGTATAATTTGAGATAACCAATCATTGGCAGGCTAAATAAGTCTGCCCAAAATCAAGGAGGGTACACTATGAAAAAGATGAAACTGTTTGCCACATTGGCTGTTACTGCAGCCATGGTGCTCGGCCTGGCAGCTTGCGGCGGCGGCAGCTCTGCTGCTCCTGCAGCTACTGATTCCGGCAGCACAGGCGGCGGCGCAGCTGCTGCAGGCGGCGAGAAGATCACCCTGATCATGTCTCAGCGTGATGAGTTCCTGAGCTCTCTCGAAGGCGGCGCGAAGAAGGCTGCTGCTGAGCTCGGTGTCAACCTGGTAACACAGGATGCCAACCAGGACGAGTCCAAGCAGATCCAGTATGTACAGGCTGCTGCAGCTGACGGCCAGAAGGCTATCATTGTTAACCCCATCAACCCTTCCGCATGCCAGTCCATCATCGACGCAGCAGGCGATATGAAGGTTGTCTTCGTTAACCGTGTTCCGGATGACACTTCCATCCTGAACGAGAACGCTGTCTATGTCGGATCCGACGAGCATACTTCCGGTAAGTTCCAGGGCGACTTCCTTGCTAAGTATTTCAAGGACAAAGGCCAGACTGACATCAAGTACATCCTGCTCAGAGGTATTGAAGGCCAGACTTCCACAACTCTTCGTTCCGAGTCTGTTCTCAAGGCACTGGCTGACAACGGCATCAACGCAACCGAGACCTATGCAAAGAGCTGCCTGTACGATCGTACTGAGGCTCTGAACCAGATGGGCAACATCCTTGCAGACGCTTCCAAGGAATTCGACTGCATCATCTGCAACAACGACTCCATGGCTCTTGGCGCAATCGAAGCCTGCACACAGGCCGGCCGCACAATCGATTTCCCGATCGTCGGTATCGATGCAACAGCTGATGGCCGCCAGGCTATCAAGGACGGCACTCTTGCAATGTCCGTATTCCAGGATCCCAACGGCCAGGGCGGCGGCGCTGTCGCAGCAGCTCTGAACCTGATCAACGGCGCACCTCTGAACGAAGGCACAAACTTCGAAGTTGACGAGACCGGCTTCATCCTCTGGGTTCCTTTCGAAGAAGTTACTCCTGACAACGTAGCAGATTATGACAATCGGTAATATTTGCGTACATGCACTGCCGCACGATGAGGTAACTGATCATTTTGCAGCATTACAATAAACGCAGATAAATCAGGCGGTTGACTCCAAAACCATACAAGGTGGGTATCGGGTCTGTCCATCCGGTACCCACATTTTTATAAACGGGGAGGTAAAACAAATTGGCTGATGAATATATTCTGGAAATGCACGGGATATGTAAGTACTTTCCAGGTGTAAAGGCTCTCGACGGTGTTGAGCTCCAGGTCCGTCCCGGAACAGTTCACACCCTGATGGGAGAGAACGGCGCCGGAAAATCCACTCTGATGAAATGCCTGATCGGCATGCAGCCGGTTACAGCAGGAACCATTATCTACAAGGGCAAGGAAGTTCACTTCAAGAGCGTCCAGGACTCCATCCATGCAGGTATCACCATGATCCAGCAGGAGCTGTCCCCTGTCCTTGAGCGTACAGTCGCGGACAACCTCTGGCTTGGCCGCGAGCCCATGAAGAACAAATTCATGTGCGACAATAAGGCACTCTATACAGAGGCCGAGGCTCTTTTCAAGAAACTCAACCTCGAAGTAGATGTCTATGCAAAGATGAAAGATCTGACGGTCGCGAAGCAGCAGATGGTCGAAATCGCGAAGGCAGTCTCCCATGACGCAAACATCGTTATCATGGACGAGCCCACTTCCGCTCTTACGGACGCAGAGGTTGAAGACCTTTTCCGTATTATTGAAGACCTGAAGTCTCAGAACGTAGCGATCATCTATATTTCCCATAAAATGGACGAGATCTTCCGCATCAGTGATGACATCACAGTCTTCCGTGATGGCACCTATGTAGGAACCGACCGCGCAGCCAACCTCAACAATGAGAAGCTGATCGAGATGATGGTCGGTCGTAAGATCACCAATATGTTCCCGAAGATTCCCTGCCCGATCGGCGATGTCATGTTCAAGGTTGAGAACCTCAACTCGGGCAAGCAGGTCAAGAACGTTTCCTTCGAGGTCCGCAAGGGCGAGATCCTCGGATTTGCAGGTCTGGTCGGTGCCGGCCGTACAGAGACCATGGAGACAATCTTCGGCATGCGCAAGAAAGACAGCGGCAGGATCTGGCTGAACGGCAAAGAGCTCAACATCAAGTCTCCCCGTGATGCCATCGATAACAAGATCGGTCTGTTGACCGAGGACCGCCGCGGTAACGGTATTTTCGGCCTGCTCTCCATCACTGACAACACGACAGTTGCCAACTGGGGCGCATATGGTCTGCCGATGAACAACAAGCAGATGCTCAAGGATACGGAGGAGTACAACACCAAGCTCCGCACCAAGACTCCCACCTGGGAGACCCGTATCATGAACCTGTCCGGTGGTAACCAGCAGAAGGTTCTGCTCGCCAGATGGCTGCTGACCGCTCCGGATCTCCTGATCGTTGACGAACCTACCAGAGGTATCGACGTCGGCGCCAAGTCCGAGATTCATGAACTTCTGTCCAAGCTGGCAGGCGAAGGCAAGGCTATCATCGTGATCAGTTCCGAGATGCCTGAAGTTATGGGTATCTCTGACAGAATTGTTGTCATGCATGAAGGCGAGGTGACCGGTGTTCTGAACCGTGACCAGTTCTCTCAGGAACTGCTCATGAGATATGCAACCGGTGGTTCTGCAGTTGAAGAACTGAAGCAGCAGCAGGCTGCCCAGGAATAATCAGGGAGGGTAGAATCGAATGAAGTCCAAAGCTGAGAAATCTCAATTTAGTAAATTAGTATCCGACAATGGTATTTGGGTGGTTCTGGTCGTTCTGATCATTGCCATTACCATTGTAAACCGCAACTTCCTTACACCGAACAACGCAGTCGCACTGCTGACCGGTGAGTCTGTCAAGGGTGTTATGACCTTCGGTGTTACCCTGGCAATCCTGTCCAAAGGTATCGACCTGTCCACAGGTTCCGTCGCTGCTCTGTCTGCTATCTGCTCCGCAGCGCTCTGCCAGGCTTCCGCTTCCAAGCTGTGGGCCGGCCTGCCCACCATGCCCGCGATCGTCGGTATCCTGGGTGGTATCGCAATCGGTGTCATCGTCGGTTTTGCAAACGGCTGGATGGTTGCATATCTTCGTCTGCATCCCTTCATCGCTACTCTGGGTACACAGCTGATCTGCCGTGCGCTCTGCAAACTGATCACTCCCGGTCCCGTTTCCAAACTGACCCCCGGCTTCCGTTTCCTCGGCAACGGCAAGGTTGGTCCTTTCCACATGATCGTTATCGTCATGATTATCATGTTCATCATCCTGGCATTCATGCTGAAGATGACCAGATTTGGTAAGTCCGTCTATGCAGTCGGTGGTAATGACCAGGCAGCAAGAGTTGCCGGTATCAACGTTGAGCACACTCTGGTTAAAGTTTATATCTGGTGTTCCTTCTGTGCAGCTCTCGGCGGCGTCCTCCTTGCAGGCCGTTCCGACTCTGCAGACCCTGCAAACACAGGTCTGAACTACGAGCTGGATGCTATCGCAGCAGCAACCGTCGGTGGTACTTCCCAGACTGGTGGTATCTGCCGTCCCTCCGGTGTTATCGCCGGTATCCTGATCATGGGCGTTATCAACAACGGCATGGTCATGATGGGTGTCAACGACCAGATGACATTCATCGTCAAGGGTCTCATCATCATCGGATCCGTTGCATTCGATATGAGAAAGAACGCTGTCAAGAAATAATTAGATTTCAGCTGACACTGTTCAGGGAACAACTCTATATTAGTCAATTTGCCGGTACAGGTGCAGCCTGTACTGGGTGACAAGAGGGCAGAGGAAGACATCGTCTTCCTCTGCTTATTTGTTTTTCTGCAGCCGTTTTTGATCGAGTATGCGGTGCAGTACATGAGTAAGCGTCAAATGTCATGTACCTTTTATTGAGAGCCCCATCCCTTTATGATGGTGTGTAACTGGATACTTATACACACTTACTGGGAGGTTCTCATGG
>CACZFF010000056.1 GCA_902780385.1 uncultured Lachnospiraceae bacterium | reverse complement strand
GGCCTTATTCCGATCCTTTGCTGCGGCGAGTCCCTTGAGCAGCGCGAAGCAAACGTGACCATCGACTGGATCCGTCTGCAGCTCAAGAGCGATCTGATCGGCGTTACTGCTGAGCAGGCAGCTTCCATGGTTATCGCTTATGAGCCCATCTGGGCAATCGGCACAGGCAAGGTCGCTACCACTGAGCAGGCACAGGAAGTCTGCCATGCGATCCGTGAGCTCATCGCTGAGATCTATGATGCCGACACAGCTGAGAAGATCCGCATCCAGTACGGCGGCTCCGTCAACGGCGCTTCCGCTCCCGAGCTCTTCGCACAGCCCGATATCGACGGCGGCCTCATCGGCGGCGCTTCCCTGAAGGAAGACTTCGGAAAGATCGTCAACTACAAGTAATTTGATTCCCGGAAAGCCGGGGACAGATCATTATAGAAGGGAGACAGGGGACGGTTCTCTGTCTCCCTTCTT
Source organism: uncultured Lachnospiraceae bacterium (assembly GCA_902780385.1). Taxonomy (GTDB): domain Bacteria; phylum Bacillota; class Clostridia; order Lachnospirales; family Lachnospiraceae; genus CAG-791. The sequence continues at coordinate 34,246 of CACZFF010000056.1, read as the reverse complement.
TACTGTAAAAGTTCGATCAAGCGACCGGGGGCGCCGCGTGCTTGCACGCAGGCGGCCACGGGCATTTGATCGGACCCCCATGTATGAGCAAAAAGATTGTGCCGCCGGAGGACATTCATGCTGCGAGACCAGACTATTGAAGAGATATATGACGGTTTTTTTTATTCATCTGACGACCTGGTCCCTGTGGGCTGCGGGGATTGTCAGGGCTGTTCGTCATGCTGCCAAAACACAGGAGACAGCATCATACTGGATCCCTTCGATCTGTATATGCTGAGTCTGGGAACAGGGAAAACCTTTGAGGACATGATCGAACGGGAGATAGAGATACGTCTTGTGGATGGCCTGATCCTGCCCAACCTGATGAAATGCGCGGGCGACGGGAAGGGGCAGAAGGAACCTGCCGCTTCTGAGCAGGCGTCGGAACCATCTGGAAGCAGTCACCCTGAAGGAGAGCGGTGTCCTTTCCTTACATCTGCGGGGAGATGTTCCATCCACGCATTCAGGCCGGGAATCTGCCGCCTGTATCCGCTGGGAAGATACTATACAGACAAGGGCTTTTGCTATATCCTGCAGAAGGACGAGTGCAGCGGACGGGATAAGACGCCTGTACGTGTGAGGGACTGGCTTGGGATAGATAATCTGCCGGCCTATGAAGCTTATATTCTGGACTGGCATGACTTCCTGAAAAAGATCCGGGAGGCTCTTCCTCGTTTGACACAGAACAGCAAAAGCTCTGTCAGGAGCTATATTCTTCAGATTTTTTTCGTTCATCCATATTTGAGGGAAATAGGTTTTTATCCGCAGTATGAGGCGCGCATGGATGTCTGCCGTGATGCGCTGAAAGAAATACTTTGTTGAGAGAGAAAGCAGAAAAGATAAACCTATGAGAGAGAGTATAAAACTGCCGGCTGCAAAAAGCCTGACTATCATATTTCTGTGCTTTTTGCTCACATCTACAGGATGGCTGGGATGGACCTATCACCTTGGCAGCCAGATCTCTGCAGGAGCTCTGGACGTGATGTCGATGGTGGTCGGATACCTTCTGCAGGCAACAGGTATCGGGATCTTTGCCGCAGTAGTACATCGAGCACCCCACCTTACACACCGGGTCATGTTCTTAGCCCTTGCGGCGCATCTTGCCTTTATGTTCCCTGCTATTATCAGCTCTTACACGGCAGGAACCCTGACTTTCGGGCTGCTCATGAATATTGCATGCGGAGTCATAGCGGGATACTATCTGTATGACCTTGCGGATCGTGTCGGACCGGAGAGGAAAGCATCGGTGTTCGGCGTCGGTTACGGACTTTCCATTCTGGCTTCCTGGGTCCTCTCGCTTACAGACTGGTATTATTCCGGAAAGGTATTGATCATCTGCCTCGTTCTCACTGTGGTCACAATGTATGCAGTCAGACGTTTTTCGGACGGGGAAAATGGACAGAAAAATAGTTTTGAAAAGAACAGCCGATTCCTTACAGACCCGCCTGAAAGGAAAAAAACAGGGCAGGAGATGGCTGCTTCAGAGCGCGGGACAGAGGAAAAAACGGTTTCGGACGGCCAAAAAACACAGAGATCCGAAAAAGCGGATTTCTTCCTCTATGCCTGTGTGCTGGTCTTTCTTTTCAGCCTTTTGAACAGCAGCGGTTTTGCCTTTCCTTCCGCGGATATCGGAAAATATGTCAATGTGGAGCTTTTCCGCCTTGTTTATGCGGTCGGGCTCATGATCGCCGGATTTGTGACGGACAAAAACAGAAAATACGGGGCGGTCTGTGCGCTGACTGCACTGGTGATCCCTTTTATCATACTGTCTCTGCGGGGAACGTCGGTTTCTGCTGCGGTCCTCTGGATCCTGGGTTACTTCTCTTTTGGATTTTATGCCGTGTACAGGATCATCCTCTTTTCTGATGTGGCATCAGAGAAAAATCTGATTTATCTGTCCGGCTTCGGACTTCTGTTCGGAAGGCTCGGTGACGCACTCGGGGAGGGAATCTGCCTTTCCCTGGAGGGTTATGTCACTGTTTTTGTGAGTCTGGCAGCCCTTCTTTTTGCGGCGACAGTAATGGTCTTTTTTAAGGTTTATCATTATCTCTATGAACCTGAGCCGTCCAGGAGACAGAGTGAGGAGGAGCGCTTTTACCAGTTTTCCGCACAGCATGACCTGTCTGCCCGGGAAAGAGATGTACTGCGCCTTCTCCTGAAAGAGAAGACAAATTCGGAGATCGCCAATGCCCTTTCCATATCGGAGAATACGGTTAAATTCCATGTAAAAAATATCCTGCAGAAGACCGGATGTAAAAACAGGAACAGCCTGGTATTTATGTATGTGGGTTTTTTTGATGACTAGACCGGATCAGTCAGTAATACAGAGGTTTTTTTCCGCGTGAGCATTTGTTTCGAGCGCAGGTACTGTCACAGGCTGTCTCACATGCATCTTCCATGCCATCTTCCATGCGGGAAAGGGCGGCCGGCACAAAGGCCGCAAAACCCTGCCTACCCGAAAACTACCCCCCTCTTTGCCCCCTGCTATACCAGTACAGGCTTGCACCGGAGGGCTGATATCAAGATAATTTATATATAGGAAAAGGTATATCTGAAAATCGTTCATGATTTCATGATATACCTTTTTCTTTATTCAGGCGGGAATTTTCAGACTGGATTTCCAAACAGGATCTGCAGGGCTGGAAGCCATCCTGCCGGGGAAGCGTAAACATTGTTGAAAAGAGGTGGGCTGCGGACATGAAGAGAAAAAAACAATTTCTGGCAATACTGCTTGCGGCATCTTTACTGACAGCTTCGCTGGGCGGATCTGTTTTTGCTGAGCAGGTAGAACAAGCTCCTGGGACAACGACGATTGAGGCAGAGGAAGCCATGATGGGTGATGCTGCCCGAAACGAAGAGGAGTCCGGAGAGGAAGGATCCACAGTTGCCCCGGAAGAATCCGGAGAGGATGGATCCGCAGAGTCCATGAATGAGGACGAAGCTTTGTCGGATGACGGCAGCGGTTCGGATGTAAGCGAAGACCCGGCAGAGGAAACCGGGTCGGATGAATCTGACCGGGCGGCAGAGGAAACCGGCGAATCGGCAGAAGAGCCTGCAGAAGAAAGCGGTTCGGACGAAACCGATGAAGCGGCGGAAGATGTCAATGCCGGAGAAGCCGAAGATGAATCCGGCTGGGAAGAGGAAAGCTCTGAACCGGGCGGATCCGGTCAGACAGATGATGCCGGGGAGGAGGCTTCGGACCAGCTGGATGACGGGACAGATGTTCCTGAAGACTACGAAGCACCTCCGGCAGCAGAGGAAGCCGGGACTGTCCAGGAAGATCCCGTGATGGGAGCCATAGAAGGCGAGACAGATCTCTCAGCCACGACCCTGACAGAGGACCGTGTCATTGACGGCGACGCTTATATTTCGAATGGATTTGTTGACCTGAACGGTCACTCTTTGACCATCAACGGCAGTCTGGTTCAGGAAGCGGGCGTGCTCCTGGTTAACGGGGGTTCTCTTATTGTGCGCGGGGATTACCGCCTTCAGGACAGGTCGACCGATATGGATCCTGAAACCGGTGATATCAACATAACCTACGGAGAAAACAGTAACGGCGTCCTTGCCATGCACGATGAAGACGACTACGTAAAGGTAGAGGGAGACTTTTACCACGCCGGAGATGCGAACTATAACGACCTGAACGGTACCAGGGTGGATGAGACCTTTACAGCCGGCACCTTCGAGATCGGGAGGGGCTTTTACCAGATCCGCAGCAATGAAAGCCCCGTCAGGGCGGCCGGCACACACAGGTTCCTGGTTAAGGGCAGCGGCGAACACATTGTCTCCTTTGCCAACAGCGACAACTATATGGCAGCGCTGGAGACCGATGGAGATGCTGCCATCGACTGGCAGGGCTGGTTCAATGTCGGAAAGCTGGGCAGCGATGTGACTCTCCATGCCGTGGATGAAGACGGGATCATGATCCGGAGCGAAAACGGCCGGATGGATTTCTACGGCCACAAGCTCACTGTCGATGGCAATGTGGCGACCATCATCGGAAATCTCTATATAGGCGGAGCCAGCCTGGCAGGAGGAGCCAGCGGCTCAAGACCTGATGCCATGGGATCACTGACTGTCGACGGGAATATTCTGCAGCCGGATGGCGTAGTGGTCATTGACGGCGGCGCGCTCACGGTGACAGGAGATTACCGTATCCAGGACAAGAATGATGACGGGACCTATGGCACAAACAGTAACGGCGTCCTGGCCATGCACAATGAAGATGACTACGTAAAGGTAGAGGGAGACTTTTACCACGCAGGAGATGTGAACTATAACGACCTGAACGGAACCAGAGTGGATGAGACCTTTACGGCTGGCACCTTCGAGATCGGTAAGGGCTTTTACCAGATCCGCGACAATGAATCCCCCGTCCGGGCGGCCGGCACACACAGGTTCCTGGCCAAGGGGAGCAGCGGACATACCGTCTCCTTTGCCAACCGCGACAACTATATTGCCACGCTGGAGACGGAAGGAGGGGCTTCCATCGACTGGCAGGGCTGGTTCAATGTCGGAAAGCTGGGCAGCGATGTGACCCTCCATGCTGTGGATGAAGACGGAATCAGCATCCGGAGCGAAAACGGACGGATGGATTTCTACGGCCACAAGCTTACTGTAAATGGCAATGTGGCGACCATCGTCGGAAAGCTCTATATAGGCGGAGCCAGCCTGGCGGGAGGAGGCGGCTCAAGACCCGATGCCATGGGATCACTGACTGTCGAAGGAAATCTCCTGCAGCCTGAGGGCGCAGTGGTCATTGACGGCGGCGCGCTCACGGTGACAGGAGATTACCGTATCCAGGACAAGAATTCTGACGGAAGCTACGGTACAAACAGCAACGGCGTCCTGGCCATGCACAATGAAGACGACTACGTAAAGGTAGAGGGAGATTTTTACCACGCAGGAGATGTGAACTATAACGACCTGAACGGAACCAGGGTGGATGAGACCTTTACGGCTGGTACCTTAGAGATCGGTAAGGGCTTTTACCAGATCCGCAGCAATGAAAGCCCCGTCCGGGCGGCCGGCACACACAGGTTCCTGGCCAAGGGGAGCGGTGAGCACAAGGTCTCCTTTGCCAACCGCGAAAACTATATTGCCACGCTGGAGACGGAAGGAGAGGCTTCCATCGACTGGCAGGGCTGGTTCAATGTCGGAAAGCTGGGCAGCGATGTGACCGTCAATGCTGTGGATAAAGACGGGATCATGATCCGGACCGAAAACGGCCGGATGGATTTTTACGGTCATGAGCTGACGGTCGAGGGCAATGTGCAGACCATAGTCGGAAAGCTCTATATAGGCGGAGCAAGCCTCGCGGAAGGAGACACCGGCTTAAGACCCGATACCATGGGATCACTGACCGTTGACGGCAATATCCTGCAGCCCGAGGGCGCGGTGGTCATTGACGGCGGCGCACTCACAGTGACGGGAGATTACCGGATCCAGCAGAAGAATGAGGACGGGACCTACGGACAAAGCAACGGTGTTCTTGCCATGCACAAGGAAGAGGACAGCGTTAAGATCGGAGGGAGTTTCTATACAGCCGGAGATGCCAATTATAACGATAAGAACAGCAACAGAGTGGATGAGACCTTGACAGCGGGCACTCTTGAAATCGGCGGAAGCTTTTTCCAGATGGTCAGCGGGGAAAAAGCCTTTAAGGCCGGCGGTACCCATAAAACGATCATGACAGGCACAGGCAATAAAGCTGTGCAGTTTTTGAACAAAGACTGCAAATTCCATATTCTGGAGATCAAACAGGATCCTTCCAAGTATCTTTTCAGCCGCGTTCCCTGTTGGGATCAGCTGATCTATAAGGGAAATGAGATTTCAGAAGACGCTTTTAACTATACGGCCGTACTGGACGCGTCGAAGGATACCTACACCATTACCAAATGGGTGGATGATTCTGAGGAGATCGTTCTTCCTGAAAAGCTGTCAGGCTTTACGATCGGAGGGATAGCGGACGAAGTTTTCCGGAACAGAACGAATCTCAAATCGGTCACACTTCCCGGATCACTCACGACGCTCGGCAATTCAGTATTCCGCGATTGCACGAATCTGAAAAAAGTTGTCATGCCCGGTACTGTCACAAGTATGGGCAGCGAAGTGTTCAGAAACACAGCCATTGAGACAGCCGGGCCTTCCGGCTCGGGCGCTGACTATGAATTCGGCTGGACGGACAAGATACCGGATTATGCTTTTCACTATATTCAGTCCCTGACAGATGTGAATCTGCCCGATTCTCTCACACAGATCGGCAGCTATGCCTTCAATCACTGTAACGCATTGACAACCCTCTATATTCCGGATGGCGTCACGACGATCGGAGCCTATGCTTTCCATAACTGCGCCAACCTCACAATGGTCGCGGTCCCCGACAGCGTCGAATCGATTGACAATTCCTTCCAGAAAACGGACAAGCTTGTGCTTTATGTTTTCCCGGGAAGCTATGCAGAGGAATATGCTGAGGAACATGACATCCCCTACGAGTACGCGACAAATCTGGGCCACAGCGTGCAGGCAAACGTAAAGGATCCTGACGGGAAGATCATCAGCGGCGGCTATGAGGTCTATTGGTACCGGGATGATACGGACGAGCTTTTAGGAAGCGGCAGCAAGCTGAGGAATGTCGAGGAGGGTACACAGATCCTCTGCCGCGTTTTCCTTGGTGAGGAGCTGGGCACTGTTTATGAGTGGCCGGAGGATGTCGCTTATACAGCGTCTGATAAGGACGGCACTGTCGAGATCGCGCTCACAGCCTTTGGCAAACGCGCTGTCACAGGCACTGTAAAAGATTCAGACGGAAATCCTATACAGGGAGCGTCTGTACAGCTCAGGCAGATCTATAATGAAGTTTTTGAAAAGACGTCTGAGACCGAATCAGGAGAAACGGGAGCCTTCTCCTTTGATGCAGACAGGACCAGAGCAGTCCTGACTGTCTCGGCGGAAGGATATTATGACGGGATCTATGCGGTCTCCGGGACAAGCGAGAGCGAGACCGCCGTGATCGCCGCTGTCCTTGAAAAGCTGCCCGCCGATATGATCACTCTGCCCCTTGCCCGGATGAGTGCCGCCGCGGACGGGGAGGAACCTGTCGTCACGGTTCTGCAGAATGCCAACGGCCTTGCTTTTTCCGCCTACAACGAGACGCAGGACAAGGAGGTCAAAGACCTCCGGGTGCAGTACCCCTATCTGATCCTTCCGGACAGAAGGAATGCGGAAGCTCCGGCTGCCGGAGACGTGATCCGGATCACCATAACCGACAATACCGGAAAACTTGCCGACGGACAGGTCAGGGTCACACTGGATGAGTACCGCTGCGGCAGCGCCTCCTGGACACTGGTCGAGAACGGCAGCATCCGTCTTACCGGTATGGCCCTGAGCGATGAGGAAGCTGAAAAAGCGATGGTTATGGTGTTTGACAGCACAGGACGCATCGTGGAGACCGGCAGTGCGGAAGGCGCCTACACGACCGGGCAGCTTCCGGCCGGAGCCTATACCGTTGTCCTGATGGAGAAGACCTCCCTGCTGACCAGTGTCGATCATCTGGCAAGGTTCGATGAATTCGGCCTGTCCGAAGAAAACAAAGATTTTGTAAAGAAAAATGTCACCGTCGAAGAAGGCGTGATCAGGGTTCTTGGAGAGATCAACGTCCCTGATTTCGATGAGAGCAAACTCTACTACACAGTGGAAAACAACACCCGCGTGTGGGCCGGCAGCAGCCGGGCTGTTACCGGACAGTATGTGACCATGCGGGCAATGTACGAGATCGCGGATCAGTACACTACCAGCGGGGAGACCGTCCTGCTGGATATTCCCGCTGGAATGACATTCATAGAGGGAAGCCTTACGGTCAATGGCAGGCCGGCTGCCTGCACAGTCACGGAAAACCCGGATGGCGGAAGCAGCGTCTCCGTACCTGTGAATACAGCGAAAGGAACCCTGCGTTTCTATGTACTGCCCGTTTCCGCCGGAACAAAGAAGCTGCACGCCTATCTGTCCTTCACAAATAAAAACGGGGCGGAGTCCGCGCAGGAAGTGACGCAGCCGATCGGAACTGCCGTGGCAGAGGTTTCGGCAGCTGCCATTTCTGTACCGGACGAGACCGGTTTCAGACAGGTCACGGCTACAGGCAGGGCGATCGCCGGCTGCCAGGTCACTGTCTATGACAACGGAACGGCTGTGGGGACGACGACCTCAAAAAAGAACGGCTCCTGGAGCCTGGAATTCGAACTGGTGCGGCCCATGAAATTCTCCTTCCATGAGATTTATGCGGCAGTGAAGAGTACGGAATATGACGTCGACATAGAGACGGATGTCGCGGAGCTTCTCTATAACATTAACTTTGTCGAAGTAGCAAAGGTCACCATGATCAACACGGCGCACCCCGATGATAGTCTGAAACCTAAAGAGTTCAACACCGTGTTTGATTTTCTGCATCCTTCGTCCGCCGTGCCCACTTATAATTACTGGCCTTCTTATCCGACATTCACCTTCCTTGTGGAATTTACGGGCGGCGATGCGGACGTGCTGAGCAATGTCAACGTGGTCACAACCGATTCCTCGGGAGAAAGGACCTATGTGCCCTGCACCTATGACGAGATCGGCAGGGTCTGGACAGGCACGCATGATTACAGGACATTCAGCGATGTCCCCTGCAAAGTGACTGTCAGCTGCGACAACTGGAGCGGAGAAGACTATGATGACAGCATGGAAGCCGAGGATATGGTGGATATGCTCGCAAATGCCGTAAATCTCGACCAGAATATGTCGACGAGACTTGGACAGACCACAGCCGGCGCCAATGAGGTGTTCGGTGACGAGACAATCTCCTTTGACCTCACCGTGGACGGGATAAAGATCGCTGACTATAAGCTGGAGATGCTTGACTTCGAAGAGTTCCGCCTCGAAGACTGGGCAGCAGACAATTATATGGAGTTCGAGGATGAAAACGGCTCCATCAGCTATCAGACCTATAACCTGACAGGAGACACGTATACGGTACGCACAGCATACCCCGACGAGAGGCTGTATGCAAAGGAGACAATGAAGCTTTCGCCTGACGCCATAGCCACCGGTACGGCTTTCGGCGGGACGGACGCCTTCCTGCCGTCCCGGGCAGAGTCCGCAGTATTTCGCGGCACCGCCAAGGGAGTGACGCTTGATAACTGGATCAAAGCCTACAACAGGCTCAGTAAAGCCGCTGAAAATTGGTGGGAGATAGTTGTATATCTCGATGCTCTGGCGGCCTTTTATGACGTCAGCGCGGAGCTGATAGGACAAGGCCTGGACTATGTATCGGGTCAGAAGGAATATGATGAGGTATATAAGAGACTCATCGGAGACTGGGAAGGCCTTAAGAAAAACGCAAAGACCCTGAAGAAGCACCTGGACAGGATGGAGAGAGTCGTTAAGAAAAAGAACTGCAAATGCCTTAGCGACGACTATATGAAGAAACCGCTGGAAGACTTTAAAATGGAGAGGGGCGAATACATCAAGGCTTCCCTCATTCTTGCGGGCGGGGCCTATGCGGCTGACGGCCTGATGGCAAGATGCAGCGGACTGGCAAAAATGTATGCAAGCCAGTATGGCAAAGGCGCAAACCAGACACAGGCCTATCGGTTTATCAGGAGACAGGCGCTCGAAAAAAGCGCGCGCTTACTTTACTTATATGGATCGCCTTTCCTGTCAGGGCCCCAGATGAAGAAACTCAGAGAACAATATACGGCCAAGTATGTGAACTTTGCCGACAACACATGGATCTCCTTCGTCTCCTCCATCAATGTCCGCAAAAGCCTGGATCGCAGTTTTCAGGATCTCGACCGCAGGATCCGGGTGGAGACTGAGAAGTTCCTGCAGGCACAATGCCCTTGCGGCAAAAACTGCAAATGCGACCATGAGGAACCGAAGGAGGATCCGGAGAAGAAAAAAGAGCAGGAGGTCGTCCCCAAGGCCGACCCGTCCGGCTTCGTTTACGAGGCCGTGCCGTCCAACCGCGTCGAAGGTGTGACGGCGACGATCTATCAGTACACCTATGCCGTGGATGAATTCGGCATGCAGGACGAAGAGAAATCCGAAATCCTCTGGGATGCGGAGAACTACGACCAGGTAAACCCGCAGACCACGGATCTCTACGGCACCTTTGCCTGGGACGTCCCCGAAGGCAGCTGGGTCGTCAAGTTCACAAAGGACGGATATAAGGATGCTGACAGTTATCATGACACAGCGGCGACCTCTGTGGGTGAAAACGGAAAGAACTACCTGCCCGTGCCTCCCATCCAGACCGAGGTGAATACGGCCATGGTCTCCAAGGTCGCCCCGACGGTCAGCACAGTGTCCGCCTATCCGGATCAGGTGCGGATCGACTTCAGCCAGTACATGCAGATCAACACCGTAAACAGCAGCAACGTCACAGTCACCATCGGCGGAAAAGCCGTGAAAGGAACGATTACACCTCTCAACGCTGAAGACAACTATGAGAAGACAGCGCAGTACGCTTCCTCCTTCGCATTTACTCCCGCCGAGGAAATCTCCGGGACGGTGAAGGTCGCTGTCAAGGGCGTAAAGAACTACAATGGAAAATCCATTGCAAAAGCCTACAGCGGAGATCATGAAGTAGTGCTGATGCCCAGGTCACTGACCGCTTCGGGTGCGGAAGAGATCAAGCACCATGAAAGCGGAGAGCTGACTGTCAAGGTCCTTCCCGCAGAGGCGGGCGGCGGCCGCACGGTCACCATTACATCCTACTCACCCAGTATTGTCTCCGCCAGAGAGCAGACCGCCACGACAGACGAAAACGGAGTCGCAACATTTGTCCTGGACGGAAAACTTCTCGGTCAGGGTGTTCTCTCCGTCTCGCTGGACGGCACAACACTCACATCTGAGGTCAGTATCGATGTTGTCAGGGAACCTGCCCAGATAATAAACCTGGAGAACGGCGCTTATACCGTCAACGTCGCAGGCGGCCCCTTCGTCTACGACGGAAAGCAGAAGACCCCTGCCGCCACGATCGACGGCCTGACGGAAGGCACTGATTTCACAGTCACCTACAGCAGCAATACAAATGCCGGCACTGCCACTGTTACCGTTACGGGCACAGGCCGTTACACCGGCACCCTCAGCAAGGACTTTACCATCGAAAAAGCTGCCCAGAACTTCACGGTCAAAGCAGGGGCTGCCAGTATTAACACCGGCAAGACCACAAAAGTGACAGCTTCCGGTGCCAAGGAAAAACCCAGGTTTACCTTCACATCCTCCAATACCAGGGTCGCGACAGTCGACACGGCAGGTACCGTGACCGGCAAGTCGGCAGGAACCGTCACGATCACGGTCAAGGCTGCGGAAACCGCCAACTACAAGACTGCGTCAAAGACGGTCAAGATCACTGTCAACAAGGTTCTGAAGAAACCCGGCAACTGCCACTTTGTCAAGTGGAACAATTCCAGGTACACAAGCTGCCGGATCGGCTGGAATAAGACTGAAGGTGCAGATGGCTATGAGACACTGCTGTCATGGACAGACGGATCCCATGCCAGCAGGACCATTGTCAAATCCAATGTCCTCTACAGGGACTGCACAGTCCATCCCCAGCACGTGAGCCAGATGATGGTCAGGGCATTCTACATGTCAGGCGGCCAGCGCAAATTCGGCCCCTGGTCCAATGTGGAATACATCACACCGTCGCCGACCAGACTCACTACCAAAAACGCGAGCTCAGGAGCCAACCTGAAGATGAACATCAGCTGGAATATCATCTACGGCTGCAACGGATACAACGTTTTCCTCACAACGAATCCCAATGGAACCTGGTACTGGAACCAGTCCACTTCCATTAAAGCGACCGCGACCAGCGCCGTGATCACAAAGCACAGGAGCTCCAGGCTCAAAAAGAATACCCGTTACTATGTACGGATCGTCACCAGGCGTCAGCGCAACGGTGTCTTCTGCACCGTGCCCATGCCTGCCGCCAACACCTACATCGGAACCTTTATCATCAAATAACAGCAGCATTTACGATTTATTGCCTGCCCTTTCCAGGGCTTGAACAGGTACATATTTCCTTCTGAACACATCAGCGTTCAGACACAGGGCGGAGGATGCCCTGTGATCACGCAGAAGGACCCGGGTGCTTAGCGCCCGGGTCCTTTTATTGAACCCTTAACAGGTAAATGCTTTTATTGTCTTGCCTTTTTTGCCTGAATGTCAGAAAATAGAAAAACGGCAGTAAAAACCTTACAGTAACGAAAGAAGTTTACGGGACGGTGTCCCTTTATTACCTTTTGATTTTAACATCATACATATATATGATGTAAAGGTCAAAAGGTATCTAATGGCTCTGAGTCTCGTCAAGTTGCACCGGTACTTGGCCGCTGTTTTTTAGCGGCCTTAGTACCGCTGCCAGCGAGGGTAGAGCGAGAGCGTGCCCAAGGCGTTTGTGCAACTTGACGAGACGGTATTCCCTTAACCACCTTTTGACCTCAACATCATATATATACTGGATGAATACAAATGGGAAAAAATGTCATCGTGATCGGAGCGGGCGCAGCCGGGCTTATGGCGGCGGCTGCAGCCGCGGAGAACGGAAACAGCGTGACTGTTCTGGAAAAGAATGAAAAAGCCGGAAAAAAGATCTACATCACAGGCAAGGGCAGGTGCAATCTTACCAATGACTGTGCCACAGAAGATTTTTTCGGACACGTTGTCCGCAATCATAAGTTCCTTTACAGCGCTGTCTATGGCTTTGATCATGACATGGTCAAGGAATTCTTTGAAAAAAACGGCTGCCCGGTAAAAGTGGAACGCGGCAATCGCGTTTTCCCGGTCTCAGACCATGCGTCTGATGTGACGGCGGCACTTGTCCGCCGCCTTTCCAGACTGGGTGCGCGGATCCTTTATCATACAGAAGCAATGGAAATCCTGACGGAACCCGCAGAAGAGCCGGAGACTGACGTTTCCGTGCGCAGGGTTTCGGGTGTGCGCCTTCGCGGAGGCAGGGTAATGCCCGCGGACGCCGTGATTCTGTGTACCGGCGGCCTTTCCTACCCATCGACCGGTTCCACGGGAGACGGACTGAAAATGGCAGAAAAAGCAGGCCTTTCGGTGATCCCTGCGGCGCCGTCTCTTGTTCCTTTTGAGACAAAGGAACAATGGTGCCGGGACCTGCAGGGTCTTGCCCTGAAAAACACAGCCATCAGGGTTTTTCCGATCGAAGAGACCGAAGACTCGCTGATGCCTTCCGGAGAGGCGCCTGCTGCATCCGGGAATCCGGACGCCTCAGAGAGAAGTCAGTCCACCACATCCGGGGATCCTGTTCTACAGGGCGGCAGGCAGACTAAAAAAGGCGGGAAGAACAAAAAGAAAAAGAAAGAAAAGCCGGTTTACGAGGCTTTCGGAGAGCTTCTCTTTACCCACTTCGGACTCAGCGGACCGGTCATCCTGACAGCTTCCTGCTACTGTGACTTTGATAGATATCCGCAGGGATTCAGACTCTTTATGGACCTGAAACCGGCCCTGTCGCAGGAGCAGCTGGTCGAACGGATCCGGAGGGAGTTTTCTGAAGCGCCCAACCGTCACCTTCCCGGTGCAGTGAGGCCGCTCTTTCCTGCCAGGCTGGCGGAAGCGGTGACAGAGCTCTCCGGATTGGGGACAGACCGCCGTGCAGCCGCTTTTACGCAGGCAGAGATCGAAGGGCTGGCTTCCCTGATCAAAAAGATTCCCGTCACGATCACCGGGACGCGTGGTTTTACGGAGGCGATCATCACACGCGGAGGGATCAGCGTGAAGGAGTTCAATCCTTCCACAATGGAGTGCAGGACCATCCGGGGACTTTTTGCGGCGGGAGAGGTGCTGGACGTCGATGCCCATACAGGCGGATTCAACCTGCAGATCGCATGGTCGACCGGATATCTGGCCGGAAGCAGTGTATGTGTTTAAACAGGATGTATAGGTATATAATAATGGAGAAAGCACGCGAAAGCGGGACAGGAGGATAATACCATGATAAATATCGCAATTGACGGACCTGCCGGTGCCGGAAAAAGCACGATTGCAAAAAAAGTTGCGGCAAAGCTGTCTTTTATCTATGTAGATACAGGTGCTATGTACAGGGCAATGGCGCTTTACCTGCACAGGAACGGCATCTCAGCGGATGACACGGAGCGGATCGCCGCTGCCTGCACAGGTGCTGAGATTTCCATCGAATACAGAAACGGCGAACAGGTTGTCCTTCTCGGCGGCGAAAACGTCAATCCTTTCCTCCGTACTGAGGAAGTGAGCGCGATGGCCTCGAAGAGCAGTGCCGTGCCGCAGGTCCGCACCCGCCTTGTCCAGCTTCAGCAGGAGCTCGCTGCGGCGCAGAACGTCGTCATGGACGGCCGGGATATCGGCACAGTTGTCCTGCCGCATGCGCAGGTCAAGGTCTATCTGACAGCCAGTGTCGAAGTCCGCGCCAGACGCCGTTTTCTCGAGCTGCAGGAAAAAGGCGAACCGGCTGTCTTTGAAACGATTGCCGCTGACATCGCGGAACGGGACCACAGAGATATGACCCGCGAAGTATCACCCCTCAAACAGGCGGACGACGCGGTTTTAGTAGACACATCGGACATGACCATCGACGAAGTCACGGAGCGTATCCTCAGGATCGTGGAGGAAAAGACCGGCCTCCTGAAAGGAGACAGCAATGTCTAAACCGGAAATCATCCTCGCAAAGAGTGCGGGCTTCTGTTTCGGCGTGGAACGCGCTGTCAATAAGGTATATGAAGAAGCGGCGAAGGGCGGCGATATCTACACTTACGGACCGATCATCCACAACAAAGAGGTAGTGGCGGACCTGGAAAAAAAGGGTGTCCATGTCGTGGAATCCGAAGAGGAAGTCCGCGCACTGCACGGCGGTACGGTCATCGTCCGCTCGCACGGCGTTTCCAGAGACATTGACAGACTGATCCGGGATTCCGCTTACAAATGCATCGACGCCACCTGTCCTTTTGTCAAGCGCATTCACCGCACAGTGGAAGCGGAGAGTGCCGCCGGCAAAAAGATCGTGATCATAGGAAATCCCGTCCATCCGGAAGTCATCGGGATCATGGGCTGGTCCTCAACTCCCGTTACGGTGATCCAGACAGCTGAAGAGGCGGAGAATTTCTCGGTACCCGATGGGACAGAGGTCTGCGTCGTAGCGCAGACGACTTTTAACGCAAATAAATTTCAAGATTTTATTGCTATTTTGAAAGAAAAAAGTTACAATGTACTTTGTGTGAATACTATCTGTAATGCAACACATGAGCGGCAGTCGGAGGCAAAGGCGATTGCAGCCAGGGCTGACATTATGATAGTGATCGGGGATCGGAGCAGTTCCAATTCTGCAAAGCTTTACGAGATCTGCAGGAAAGAATGCCCCGAGACTCATTTCATACAAACGTGGAACGACTTACATCTTACTCTGACTGGTGCAGAAAAGGTGATAGGCATTACCGCGGGGGCTTCGACCCCAAAGAATATCATTGAGGAGGTTTATAACCATGTCAGAGCAGACCTTTGAACAAATGTTGGACGAATCGTTCAAGACGATTCATACCGGTGAGGTAGTCGAGGGACAGATCATCGACGTCAAGCCCGATGAGGCAGTCCTGAATATCGGCGCTAAGTCCGATGGTATCCTTACCAGGAATGAATACACGAATGATCATTCTGTTGATCTCACAGAAGTCCTGCACGTAGGCGACAAACTTGAAGTTAAGATCCTGAAAGTGAATGACGGAGACGGCCAGGTTGTCCTTTCCTATAAGCGCCTTGCAGCAGACCGCGGCAACAAGCGCATCGAGGAAGCGTACAACAATAAGGAAGTCCTCACAGCCAAGGTTACCCAGGTCCTTTCCGGCGGCCTGAGCGTTGTTGTTGAGGAAGTCAGGGTATTCATCCCTGCAAGCCTTGTTTCCGATACTTATGAGAGAGACCTGAGCAAGTATCTCGGACAGGACATCGAGTTCGTAATCACCGAGTACAATCCGCACAGGCGCAGATATATTGGTGATCGTAAACAGCTTCTCGTTGCTAAGCGCCAGGAAATGCAGCGCAAGCTCTTCGAGACCATCCACCCCGGCGATACAGTCGAGGGCACTGTCAAGAATATCACAGATTTCGGTGCATTCATCGATCTGGGCGGCGCAGATGGACTCCTGCACATCTCCGAGATGAGCTGGGGCCGCGTCGAGAATCCCAAGAAGGTCTTCAAGGTTGGCGAGCAGCTCCGCGTCCTGATCAAGGATATCCAGGGCACAAAGATCGCTCTTTCCCTGAAGTTCCCCGAGGAGAATCCCTGGGTCGGCGCAGCACAGAAGTATGCGGTTGGCACTATCGTGACCGGCAAAGTTGCCAGAATGACCGATTTCGGCGCATTCGTAGAGCTTGAGCCCGGCATCGACGCCCTGCTTCATGTTTCCCAGATCGCCCGCGAGCACATTGACAAGCCTTCAGATGTCCTCAAGACCGGACAGGAAGTCACCGCAAAGATCGTTGACTTCAACGAAGACAGCAACAAGATCAGCCTGAGCGTCAAGCAGCTTCTCATCGACAAGGAGCGCGAGAAACGCGCTGCTGAGCGTGCGAATGCAGATGCTGACGTCGTATCTGTTGACGTTGATGCTTTCGTCAATGCCCAGAGGGGAGAGGAAGACGACGCAGAATAATCTTTTGATTCTGCATATGTGGTTCTGATTTTACGGGGCCGGAATCCCTGCGGGTTCCGGTCCCTTTTTTCAGTTTTTATGCCGTAACGGCCGGCTTGTCAAAGCGGCCCTGCCGGAAAAGGCTGAATTCTTTTACATGGTATGAGGAGCACAATGGATCTTCAGAAGAACGGGATTTTTACAGAAGATATAGAGCAGATCTGTGCACTTCCTCTGATGGAGGAACTGCGCGGAAAGACTGTACTCGTGACCGGGGCGACCGGGCTGATCGGACAGACGATCGTATCGGCGCTTCTGCGCTGCGGGGAAAGGGAAAATCCCCGGGAAGCAAAAGAACCTGTGCATGTGATCGCCTGTGTGCGCAATGAGGACAAGGCCCGCCGTATGTTCGGCAGTGCCGACCGGGGAAACCTGCAGCTTCTGATATCGGATATTTTATCGATGCCGACAGACAGACTGACGCAGAGGGTCGACTACATGATCCACGCAGCCAGCCAGACTTCCAGCCGCGCCTTCGTCGATGAGCCTGTGGAAACCATCTTTACCGCGATCGACGGAACAAGACGGGCTCTGCAATTTGCAAAGAACAACGACGTGAAGTGCTTTGTCTATCTTTCCACCATGGAAGTCTACGGGACTCCCTCTGATGATGAGAAGATCGATGAAAAACACGGCACCGATCTGGACACCATGCAGCCCCGGAGCTGTTATCCGGAGTCCAAGCGCCTCTGTGAGATCCTCTGTGCCTCCTGGCAGAAGGAATACGGCCTTCCGGTCCGTGTACTGCGGCTGACGCAGACCTTCGGACCCGGTGTCCGCTGCGATGACGGGCGGGTGTTTGCGGAATTTGCCCGCTGTGCCATGGAGAAGAGAGACATTGTCCTCAAGACGGCCGGACTGACCTGCCGCTCTTATCTCTACACAGCGGATGCCGCATCGGCCATCCTGACGGTCATGCTGCGCGGAGAGGACGGGCAGGCCTATAATGCGGCCAATGAATCGACCTACTGCAGTATCCGGGAGATGGCAGAGCTTGTTGCGGCTGAGTGCGCCGACGGAAAGATCGGCGTCCGCATTGAAGCCGCAGAGGATCCCTCCAAACTCGGATATGCCCCTACTCTGCATATGAACCTGGACACTTCAAAGCTGCGTGCGCTGGGCTGGAAACCTTCCCGCGGCCTCGCGGATACCTTCCGCCGGATGATGGCGGCCATGGAGAAATAACTATGAATCTTGCAGTCATTTTTGCAGGCGGATCCGGCAAGAGGATGCACGCCAAGGACAGGCCCAAGCAGTTCCTTTTTGTACATGGTAAGCCGATCATTGTTCATACCATTGAAATCTTCAACAGGCATCCGGAGATTGACGGGATCGTCGTGGTCTGTATCGAAGACTGGATCCCCTATATGGAAGAGCTCAAATATACCTTCCGCCTGGACAAGATCTCCTCGATCGTTCCCGGCGGCGAGACCGGTCAGATGTCGATCTACAACGGCCTCGCGGAAGCAGCCCGCATTTACGGACGGGAGGGGCACGTTGTCCTCATCCATGACGGTGTGCGGCCTCTGATCGACGAGGACCTGATCACGGCAAATATCCGTTCCGTTGAAAAATTCGGCACCAGCATCAGCTGCGGCCCCGTCAGCGAAACGGTCGTGCTGGTCAGTGACTCAGAACAGGTCCAGGAGGTTGTCAACCGCAATAATTCCCGTGTCGCCAAGGCGCCCCAGGGATACTGGCTGGAGGATGTACTGGGTGTTGAGGAGCAGGCCATCAGCGAGGGCCTGACCAATATGATCGATACCTGCACTTTGATGCGGCACTATGGACACGATCTGTCCATCGTTGACTGCCGGGCTGACAATGTCAAGATCACGACGCCGGAGGATTTCTTCATGTTCCGCGCCGTGGCCGATGCCAGGGAGAATGACCAGCTGTTTTAATCAGATTCCTGTACAAACTGTAGTTTACTGCCCAGAACCACCTGAGACGTGAGGCGTTTTTCATGTTTTTTTGATGGGTCATGCCTCCTTCAGGGCAAACACTTCGCGCTAATCCGGAGAGAGAGAATGGAAAAAATACTGAGCGTATCGATCGCATCCTATAATGTTGAAAAATTTATCCGCAAGGCGCTGGATTCCTGCTGTGTGCCCGAGATCATGGACCGGCTGGAGGTCCTCGTCGTCAACGACGGCTCCACAGACAGCACACTGGAGATCGCCCGCGAATATGAGACCCAATATCCCCAGACCTTCCGCGTGATCGACAAAAAGAACGGCGGATACGGTTCGACTGTCAATGCCTCCATCAAGGCCGCGACAGGTAAATATTTCCGCCTTCTGGACGGAGATGACTGGTTTGACCGCGACGGTCTGGTCAGATTTATTGATGAGCTCACTCAGGCAGAGGAGGATATGATCATCGCCCGGTTCAAGCGCGTTTTCGAAGAAGACGGCCACGAAGAGCTGCGCGATGAGGCAGAGGATATCAAGGAAAAAGTCGTCCACTTTGATGCACTCAGCGGTCATGACTGGTTTACCATGCATGCCATTTCCTATCGCACAAAGATCCTGCAGGAAAACGACATCCGTCTGACGGAGCACTGCTTCTACACGGATCAGGAGTACGACCTTCTGCCCCTTCCCTATGTGGACACGGTCCGTATCTTTCCCCATGTTGTCTACTGCTATCGGATCGGCCGCGGCGAGCAGAGTGTCAGCCCCGAGGGACTGGAAAAGCACTACAATGACCAGACCATCGTCCTCAAGCGCCTCTACACGGTTTATCCGGACGCGGGCAAAAAGAAGACTTCCAAGGACAAATATATCTTCAATTATTTTGTCCTGCGCACCTTCCTGCAGATCAAGGTATTCCTTGTGATCTCCAAATCCAACATGCACCGGCAGGAGCTGATCAATTTTCTCAGATATCTCAAGCGCGAGCAGCCCCTGATCTACAAGGAACTCCTCCGCACCAGCAAGATCCTGAAGATCCTCCTGGCCACCCGCTTTGCCGCCTACGGGATCCTTCACAAAAAGCTGCGCGAGGAATACAGATTTTAAATACCAGCGCGTGAGGAATACAGATATTTAATACCGGGATAAATAGAAAACAGCCCTGCCGTCAATGGTGATCTTTGGTGATCAATGCCGGCAGGGCTTTTTTTGTTTTAAATCAAATCATTCATTCTGACCTGGATATCTGACCTTGATATTTGATTATTCCCCCTGGTTACTTGCGGAAAATAATATGCCGGAGCACATAGGCCGCATAGTCGGAGAGGGCGGCGCGGTCTTTTTTCATCTCGTCCGAAAATTCAAAGAAAATGCTCTTGTCCTCAAAAGAACGCTTGAAAAAGGGCGTGCGGTAGAGACTCCACTGGGGGAGATAAGCCGAAGTCTTGCGGGTGTAGCAGGTCTCGGGCTTTGCCTGGATCCGGCGGTTGGGATCGACATAGGTGGCAATGTATTTGTGGATGGCCATATCCTCTGCGGGCAGGTAGTAGTAGTCTCTGTAGTTGGCGTAAAAGTACTTCATCTCTTCGCTGTAGAGCGGCACTTTGAGGATCCCGCTGTCCTCCTCGATCTTGAGATAGCAGTGATCTGCGCCGGCATAGATCCGGGCGGGGAGAGCGAAGTCCATTCGGAAGCGTATAAAAAGCTCTTCAGCCTCTTTTCCCTCGTGATCAGTGTACATATTGGCCTGTGCCCGGGTGACAGTCACATTCATTTTCTCCAGATGGGAGAAGGCCGAGAGCGGAAGGAGTTTTAAGAGACCTTCGACATTGGCCTGATTGTGGAGCGTGAGAATGTCCAGCATCTCAAGTGAGGGCAGGAGCAGATATTTTTTGTAGGTATCGATCAGCTCTTTTCCGTCCGCATCCTCTGTGCGGCCGGTCTGCAGACAGGCCTCCACGGTCTGCTGCCTGTAATCCGGCAGTCCCAGCAGATGGCGGTAGGGGGCAATGTAGGCATACAGATCCACGGATTCCATGGACAGAAAAGAAGCCGCGTCGGATAAAAGACCGTGAAACTCCATGCGGGCTCTCAGAAAAGGCAGGTCGAAGCGGTTGCCGTTGTAATTGATGATATATTTATATTTTCCGCAGAAGACCAGGAAGGAGGAGAGGATCATCTTTTCATCCAGTCCTGTGTCGTCAAACCACTGTGTGATCTGCCATCCTTCGGGCTGCTTATAAATGCATCCGATCAGGTAAACTGTACTGTTGGCGCGGCTGATCCCTGTCGTCTCTATATCCAGAAACAGGACCTCCTGCGTGTCTGCCGGCACATCCGGCAGGGAGAATGATATGTCCTGATCGATCGATTTGCTGATGATACGCATATTGTTCCTTTCGCACTGCCCTTCACATGATTAGATGGATAAAAGAATCGTTGTAACCGAACTTAGTGTATCATATTTTTAAAAAAAGGAAACAGGCACATTGCCGTCTGCGGCGGCAATGTGCCTGTTTCCTTTTTTCGTACATGCCTGTATATTGTTTCCGGGAAACTGTAAGAATATTGATGTCACAGAGATTACTATTGGAGATGCCGGTAGAGATGCCTGGTTCACAGTTTCCCGGACAACAATCCTGCAGATCAATCTTATTTAGCGATTCCGAACGGGGAGAAAACAAGGTAGATGATCACGGCAATGATGATACCGACGATGGATACCACATGGCGGTATTTCCAGGGAGTCAGATCAACAGCGCCCACATCCTTGACTTCGTATTCGGGATCTTTGCCCATCTTGTTGAGTACATACATGATGATCAGTTCGATCGGGAAGAGCACAGCCATTGCGTACAGATAGTGTACGGGCTCAGTGGTTCCGGGATAGCAGGGCTTGATCAGCATGAAAGCTCCGTAGACGATCACATGGAAGACAGTGATCAGCATGGGAGAATACTTGGGAGCCTTGCGGAACATGAATACGCCCAGGATGGTGCAGACGATCGGCAGGGAGACAAACTGGGACATCGAGTTCAGGAATGTCGTGATGCCGTTTGCATACATTACGAAGGGTCCGATGCAGATGGCAATGATGCCTGCGATTGTGCCGTAGTATTTTGCGATGCGCACACACTTCTCATCAGAGGTTCTCTTGCCGACTTCGGTGGAACGGAAGATGTCCAGTGTGAACATGGTGGAGGCGGAGTTCAGTACCGAGTTAAAGGAGGACAGGATCGCGCCGAAAAGAACAGCTGCGAAGAAGCCCATGATCGGTTTGGGGACAACTGCGGAGATCAGAGCGGGATAAGCAAAGTCGATCGCGGAGTCGCCTGCGCTCTTGATGGTCTCCTGGATGGAGGGAAGGTGATAGGCGATGATGCCGGGGATGATCAGGTAGAGGGGGCCTGCGCATTTGAGGAAACCGCAGAAGATAGCGCCCTTCTGGCCTTCTTTCAGGCTCTTGGCTGCAAGAGATCTCTGAACGAAGGACTGGTTGCAGCACCACCAGTAAATGTTGTTGAACAGCATGCCGGTGAAGATCAGGGGCCAGGGCAGGTTGGGCTCTGCAGAGTTCCAGTCGCTCCAGGCGTTCATCTTGGCGGGATCCGCCTCGACCATGTATTTCCAGCCGTCGATGATGCCGCTGCCGCCTGTTTCTTTTGCAAGGGCAGCCAGTGCAATGAAGGGGATCAGGACGCCGGCGATCAGAAGTCCGATGCCGTTGATCGTATCAGATACAGCAACCGCTTTGAGGCCGCCGAAGATGGCGTAGCAGCCGCCGACAATACCGATGACTACACACAGACCTGCAACTGCCGCGAATTTGCTGCAGCCGATCATACCGGAAATATCAAAGATCCTTTCGAAAACAACCGCGCCGGAGTACAGGATGACGGGCAGGTTGAGGATCGAATACATGATCACGATGATGGTGGAGAAAACAAGCTTGGTAGATTTTCCGAAACGCTCCTCCATCAGAGCGGGGATCGTCGTTGTGCCCATTTTCAGATAGCGGGGCAGGAAATAATAGGCCAGGATCAGCAGTGTGAAGATGGAACCGACTTCCCAGCCGATGGGGCTCATGTTGGTTGCCCAGGACTGGCCGTTCAGACCGACCAGCTGCTCGGCGGACAGGTTTGTGAGAAGCAGAGAACCGGCGATGACAACACCGGGAAGACTGCGGCTGGCCAGGAAATAGCCTTCGGCCGTGTCAAGATTATCTTCCTTTGTCTTGAGACTTGAAACAACAGCTACCATTACAGTGAAAAACAGGAACGTGATGATGATCCACGCCAAAGAACTGAAAAATCCCATTTTTACATACCCTCTCTTTTATGCCTTTTTCTTTTTGTGAAGCTTGGTCCTGATGCTGCGGCAGAAAGCAGTAGGCCGTCCGTCATTTTGTTGAATACAGATGAGACAGTATTCTGTATTTGCTGTCATTTCCGTATCAGTGCAGCCAGCAGAGCAAGTAAGTGATAAAGATGAACTTCTTGCGCGCGATACCGGTCTCGCAACTCTTTTAAAAATTAGAGACCGCCGTAAGAAGAATTTCCGGAAGACTTACGATACCGGTCTCGTAACTTTTATGATGTGAGTATAGGACTTTTTAGGCAAGAATGGAATAGTCAAATATGACAAATATAAAAAATTAATAAACCCAATAGTTGTGTAAATGTTTGAAAAAAGTTTCCTGTATTTGTATTTACTGATCCCTTCCTGATCCCTTGATACGTTACTGTACACGCCCTATCGAGGGCGTGTACAAGCAATGCGCTGTGCGCGCGATTTTCGCCGTTTAACTCGGGTTTTTCGCGAAAAGCGCGCGAAAAACACCTCGCGTTTCAGGTGGGTCTGTACAGTAGCCTTGATACCTCGCCTTGATACCTTCTCATTTTTTACTTTGTGTTATATGCTGATTTGTGATATAGTTTATGGTTGTTCGGAAACTAATGATCTAATGATCCGGTCTGTGCCGCAGCCGCTTCATCCTGAAAGAGAGGTCCATATCATAATGAAAGAGATTTTATACAAGAGTACGCGTTCGGACAGCCTTCCGGTCCCTGCTTCGAAAGCCATCCTTATGGGACTTGCGAAAGACGGCGGCCTTTTTGTTCCCACTGATTTTCCGTCGCTCGATAAAAGTCTCTCCGATCTGGCCGGAATGGACTATCGCGGTGTGGCCTATGAAGTCATGAAGCTGATGCTCACTGACTTTACCGAGGATGAGCTGAAGAACTGCATCAAAAATGCCTATGGCGACAATTTTGATGACAAAGAGATCGTTCCTGTCCGCAAGGCAGACGGCGCCTATTTCCTCGAGCTTTTCCATGGCCCTACGATCGCCTTCAAGGACATGGCCCTGCAGATCCTGCCCCATCTTCTGACGACATCCGCCCGCAAGAATGCGGAGCAGAAGGAGATCGTCATCCTGACTGCGACCAGCGGCGATACAGGCAAGGCCGCCATGGCAGGTTTTGCGGATGTTGCAGGAACCCGGATCATGGTCTTTTATCCCAAGGACGGTGTCTCCTCCATCCAGGAGCGCCAGATGGTGACACAGAAGGGAGATAACACCTGCGTTGTCGGCATCCGCGGCAATTTCGACGACGCCCAGAGCGAAGTCAAGAAGATCTTCGGTGATACTGCCCTTCGTGAAGAGATGGCGGAAAAAGGCTTTGCTTTCTCCTCGGCCAACTCTATTAATATCGGACGCCTCGTTCCCCAGATCGTCTACTATGTCTTCGCCTACACCAGACTCCTGAAGGAAGGTGTCATTAAAGAAGGCGACAAGATCAATATCGTTGTCCCCACCGGAAACTTCGGAAACATTCTGGCGGCATATTACGGCATGAAGATGGGACTGCCGGTAGGAAAGCTCATCTGCGCCTCCAATTCCAATAAGGTCCTGTTTGATTTCTTTACAACAGGAACCTATGACCGCAACCGCGAGTTCATCCTGACCAGTTCTCCTTCCATGGACATTCTGATCTCCAGCAACCTCGAGCGCCTGATCTACCACATCAGCGGCGACAGCTCCGAAAAGACTGCGGCTCTGATGAAGGATCTCGGCAAAAAGGGCGTCTATTGCATCACGGATGAGATGAAGGAAGGACTGTCTGACTTTGCGGGCGGCTATGCGACAGAAGAAAATACTGCGGAGGCGATCCGTAAGCTTTATAAAGAAGAAGGATATGTGATCGATCCCCACACGGCTGTAGCCGCCTTTGTCTACGACGACTATCGCAGACAGACCGGGGACAAGACACCTGCTGTGATCGCATCCACGGCCAGCCCCTTTAAATTTGAGAACAGTGTCATGCGCGCCCTCGGCGAGCCCGCGGATCTCCCTGATCTGGAACTCGCGGACCGTCTGAGTGACAAGGCCGGCGTCCCTGTTCCCGAAGCAGTCAACGTCCTGCGCACGGCTGAGATCCGCCACAACATCGTCTGCGACAGACAAGGGATGAAGGCGGAAGTGAGGAAGTTTTTGGAAATGTGATGTAAGGCCAAGAGTACAGACACTTTAGAGGCAATTATGGTAAATAGAAACATTATTGACAGACTCGGAAAGCTTCGCCGGAAGATGGAGAGCCTGGGAATCGATTATTTTCTGATTCCGACGGCGGATTATCATAATTCGGAATATGTCGCCCCGTATTTTCAGACCAGGCATTATTTCAGCGGTTTCTCGGGCTCCAATGGAACGCTGGTTGTGGGCATGGAAGAAGCCGGCCTGTGGACGGACGGGCGTTATTTCATCCAGGCCGGGAAAGAGCTGGAAGGGACCGGCATCGATCTCTATCGGGAGATGGAGGAGGGCGTGCCCACGGTTTCCGAGTGGCTGGCGGACCGCATGCCTCAAAACGGCACACTTGGTTTTGACGGCGGATGTCTGAATGTCCGTCAGGTCCGGAATCTGAGAAAAAAGCTGGCCTTTAAAAAGGTGCGGTTTGTATCACAATATGATCCCGCAGAGGGGATCTGGACTGACCGGCCCGCACTTCCCGCTCACCCTGCTTTTGTGCTGGGAGAGGAATACAGCGGGGAGAGCACGGGATCGAAGCTGGCAAGGCTTCGTAAAAAAATGCTGCAGGCAGGTGCGCAGGTCTATGTGGAGAGCAAGCTGGACAACCTGATGTGGCTGTTCAACCTGCGCGGCGGCGATGTGGAGTGCACACCGGTTGCCCTTAGCTTCGGTCTGGTGACCATGGACCGGCAGGTCCTGTTCATCCAGGACCGGGAAGTGACTGAAAAGATCCGCGCCTATGCGGATTCCATCGGCCTTGAGCTTCAGCCCTATGAGAGCGTGAGCGCTTTTCTGGAAGATCCGGAGATTTATCGGAGGGCTGCAGCCAGGGGCGGCACAGCTGACGCAGGGAAGGCTGCGGCAGATGATGACCAGGAGGACTGCCGGGTCTTCTTTGATCCGGGCAGCCTCAGCATCCGTCTGTGGAATGCCTTTACCAAGGGAAGGGAAGCCGCAGGCATAAAGAGCCGGACACATTATGACCTTGAAAAACGCAGTCCTGTCGAGGATTTCAAGGCGGCAAAAAACGAGACGGAGCTCAAAAATATCCGTGCTGCCTACCGGGACGATTCCGCTGCGGTCTGCCGCTTCCTCTACTGGCTCCACAAGCACGTGGAGAACGGCACTGTGGATTCCCTTACAGAGTACACTGCTGCAGAGAAAATGGATTCTCTCCGCACAGAGATCCGCGACTTCATCGATCTGTCCTTCGGGACAATCTCCGCATATGGCCCCAACGCTGCCATGATGCACTACAGCGCCAAAAAGGATGACTGTGCAAAGCTGCGCCCCGAGGGTATGCTGCTTGTGGACTGCGGCGGACAGTACCTGCGCGGGACGACAGATGTCACCCGCACCATGGCACTCGGCCCTGTGACAGAAGACATGCGCCGTCATTACACCCTGACCGCAGTCGGCAATCTCCAGCTTCTGGATGCAGTTTTTTTATACGGCTGTACCGGAAGAAATGTGGATATCCTGGCAAGACAGCCCCTGTGGAGCACTTTTGTCGATTACAAGTGCGGAACAGGTCACGGGATCGGCTACCTGCTGGGCGTCCATGAAGGCCCTCAGAACATCCGCTGGCGTTTCTCGGAAGGAATGGCGGAAGCAGTCCTGGAGCCGGGTATGATCGTCTCTGATGAACCCGGTGTATATATTGAGGGAGAGTACGGGATCCGCATCGAGACCATCCTGGAAGTGGTCGAGGCGGCGAAGAACGGCGACGGAAGATTTCTGTGCTTCAGTCCTCTGACCTTCGTTCCGCTCGATCCTGCGCTGATCGATCCGGCTTTCCTGACGCCGCAGACCCGCGGCGTGCTGAACCGTTATCACGCCCGTGTCTACGCCGAGATCGCACCTCTTCTCAACGAAGAGGAACGCCGGTGGCTCCGTGAGCAGACCGCAGCGATCTGAGCAGCGGGTTACTATTCACAGTCCCTTCGGACATATGCTCTTCGAGCATGGGCAAACGCCGTTTCACTCGGGTTTTTGCACGAAAAAGTCGTGCAAAAACACCTCGAATACAGAGGCTGTGAATAGTAACAGCAGCGGTCCCCTGTCTCCCAAACATAGAAAGCAGTAGTTGTCATAAGGCCTGCCTGTATGCTATAATAAAGGCACCTGAGATGCCAATTATCTGCTATTTTGAACCTACAATTACTTTAAACGGGAATCCTATTATTGCTGTGTGGATGTCAGGCCTTCCGTGCGAAAGCACCGGCAGAGGAAGACAAAAGCATACGCTGCGGACACCCACCTGGCATGCGTGCTAGGAGTCAAAATGCAGGTCCGGCGTTTCAGGCCTTTGTGTGTGCAGATGTTGAATTCTGCGCGCTGCGAAGCGGGAAGGCCTGCGGGAGCTTGCTCACGGCGGGGCATTCGCGCTTTTATTTTTGTGTATCGTATAAACGATAAGTCATGGACAGCCCGTGGCGGCGAACGAACAGACCATCAGGATAACAAAAGATTGCTGCACATACCCCGGTGAGGAATCTGTACAGCAATTGCAAAAGCTCTTTACAGGGTTTTTGATAAATTGAAACACATAAACCCAGGCAAGAAGGATATCAGATATGTTTAAGGAAGAACTTGAGAAAATCAAAAAAGAGGCGCAGCAGCGTCTCGAGTCATCCGAATCGCTGGACATGGTCAATGAGATCCGTGTCGGTGTCCTCGGAAAGAAGGGCAGCCTCAAAGAAATCCTCAAGGGAATGAAAAATGTTCCCGCAGAGGAGCGTCCCCAGGTCGGCCAGATGGTCAATGAGGTGCGTCAGCAGATCGAAGAAGCGATCGCCAAGGCACAGAAATCCATCGAGCGCAAGGTTCAGGAGCAGCGCCTGGCATCGGAGACGATCGATGTCACGCTTCCTTCAAAGCGCCTCCCCAAGGGACACAGTCATCCCAACGTGATCGCACTCAAAGAGCTGGAGCGTATTTTCGTCGGTATGGGATATGAGGTGATCGAAGGACCTGAAGTCGAGCGCGATTACTACAACTTCGAAGCCCTGAATATCCCCGCGGACCATCCGGCAAAGGATGAGCAGGACACCTTCTACATCAACGGAGATATTCTTCTTCGCACACAGACTTCCTCCACGCAGATCCATGCAATGGAGAGCGGCAAGATTCCGATCCGTATGATCGCGCCCGGCAGAGTATACCGCTCCGACGCAGTCGACGCGACCCATTCCCCGACTTTCCATCAGGTCGAAGGCCTGGTCGTCGACAAGGGCGTCACTTTCGCGGACCTCAAAGGAACCCTGGACGAATTCGCCAAAAAGCTTTTCGGCGAAGAGACCAAGACCCGTTTCCGTCCCCACCATTTCCCTTTCACCGAGCCCAGCGCTGAGATGGATGTCAGCTGCTTCAAGTGCGGCGGCAAGGGCTGCAGCTTCTGCAAGGGCGAGGGTTGGATCGAGATCCTCGGCTGCGGTATGGTACATCCCCACGTGCTGGAGATCTGCGGCATTGATCCCAACGAGTACAGCGGATTTGCCTTCGGCGTAGGCCTTGAGCGCATTGCGCTGCTCAATTATGAGATCGACGATATGCGTCTTCTGTATGAGAACGACATCCGCTTCCTGAAGCAGTTCTAATAGTATTGGAGGAATCAATGAACACACCTATTTCATGGCTGAAAGCATATGTGCCGGAGCTCGCATGCACCGACAAGGAATACAATGACCGGATGACGATGACCGGGACCAAGGTTGACGGCGTCGTACGTCTGGACAAGAATCTGGAAAAAATCGTGGTGGGCAGGGTCCTGTCCATCGAGAAACACCCCGACGCGGACAAGCTGATCGTCTGCCAGGTCGATGTCGGCACAGAGACTGTGCAGATCGTCACCGGTGCCAGCAACGTCTTTGAAGGCGCTCTCGTTCCGGTCGTCCTTGACGGCGGACGTGTGGCGGGCGGACATGACGGCGGCCCCCTTCCCGAGAACGGCATCAAGATCAAGTCCGGCAAGCTCCGCGGCGTGCCCTCCTTCGGTATGATGTGCTCTGTCGAAGAGCTGGGCTCTGACCGCAATGCCTATCCGGAAGCTCCCGAAGAAGGCATTTATATCTTCCCCGAGGCCCTAGGCCCGATCACAGAGCAAGAGACCTGCCAACTGGCAGAGGCCGGCAAGCTTGACAGTGAAGAAGCCCGTGCAATGCATCCCGTGAAGCCCGGCATGGACGCCGTGGAGCTCCTGGGCCTTCGCGACACTGTCTTTGAATATGAGATCACTTCCAACCGCGTGGACTGCTACAGCCTGCTCGGCGTTGCCCGCGAAGCGGCCGTGACTTTCGGCGCCAGCTTTGTGGAGCCCGATGTGACTCCCGCAGAGGATGAGACCGGGGATGTCAATGATTATGTCTCCGTCGAGGTCAAGGATCCCGACCTGTGCAGCCGCTATACCGCGCGTGTCTGCACCGATGTCAAGATCGGCCCTTCCCCCTACTGGATGCAGAGACGTCTTGCCGCCAGCGGCATCCGTCCCATCAATAACCTGGTCGATATCACCAACTATGTCATGATCGAGTACGGCCAGCCTATGCACGCATTCGACCTTGATACCGTTGCGGGGCACAAGATCATTGTCCGCCGCGCACAGGACGGCGATATGTTCCAGACTCTGGACGGCCAGATGCGCCGGATGGACCACGATGTCCTCATGATCTGCGACGCGGAGAAGGAGATCGGCATTGCAGGTATCATGGGCGGTGAGAATTCCAAGATCACCGACGATGTGAAGACCGTGCTCTTTGAGTCCGCGACCTTCAACGGCCCCAATATCCGCAAATCCGCCAAGCGCATCGGTCTGCGCACGGATGCATCCGGTATTTTTGAAAAGGGCCTTCATCCCACAAACGCTGAGGCAGCTGTCAACCGCGCCTGCCAGCTCATGCGCGAGCTCGGCTGCGGAACTCCTGTCAAGGGTATGGCGGACGCCTGCTCCCCGATCCCGGAGCGCACACGCATCCCCTTCAACGCCCGTGAGATCAATGCTTTCCTGGGCACTCACTATGCACCCGAGGTCATGCTGGACATCTTCGCCAAGCTGGAGATGGACTACGATGTCGACAAAGAAGAAGTCATTGTCCCTTATTTCCGTCAGGACGTGAAGGCAATGTGCGATCTGGCCGAGGAAGTTGCACGCTTCACCGGTTATGAAAATATTCCCATGACCCTTCCGGGCGGCTCTTCCGTCATGGGCGGTCTCACCTACAAGATGCGCATACAGGACAAGGCCCGTGAGGCGGCCATGTTCAACGGCTTCTCCGAGGCCATGACCTATTCCTTCGAGAGCCCCAAGGTCTTTGACCGTCTGCTCTTTGCAGAGGATGCCCCCGAGCGTCAGGCCATCCGCATCTCCAATCCTCTGGGTGAGGACTTCTCCATGATGAGGACCACTCCTCTCAACGGCATGCTGACCAGCCTGGGCACCAACTACAGCCGCCGCAACAAGGACGCAAGGCTCTTTGAGCTGGCAAATGTCTACATTCCCAAAGCCCTGCCTCTGACCGAGCTTCCCGACGAGCGCTCCATGTTCTGCCTGGGTATGTACGGAGAGGGCGATTTCTTCACCATGAAGGGCGTCATCGAAGAGTTCTTCGAGATGGTGGGAATGAACGAAAAGATGATCTGCGACCCCAAGGCGGGCAAGCCCTTCCTGCACCCCGGCCGTCAGGCCCTCATCCAGTACAAGGGTGAGACCCTCGGCTATTTCGGCGAGGTCCATCCCGATGTGGCGGGCTCCTACGGAATCGGCGGCAGAGCCTATATCGCTGTCATTGACCTGCACAGTGTCATCCCTCACACCAGCTTCGACTATCACTACACAGGCATCGCCAAGTATCCTGCGGTCTCCAGAGATATCAGTATGCTGGTGCCTCACGAGGTCACAGCCGGTCAGATCGAGGCAGTCATCGAGCAGCGCGGCGGAAAGATCCTCGAGTCCTATCATCTGTTTGACATCTATGAGGGCAAGCAGGTCCGCGCGGGCTACAAGTCCATCGCCTACAACCTGACCTTCCGCCACCGCGAGAAGACCCTCGAGGAAGCGGAGATCACCGCAGCCATGAAGAAGATCCTGAACGGCCTGGAAAACCTCGGTATCGAGCTCAGGAGCTGACCGGCAGACTATCGGGATCAGGAACTGACCGGCAGATCGTCAGGCTCAGGAACTGATCTTCTGAACGTCGGATCATCTCTGATCATCATCGTATTGAAACTATATATGCGGGCGGGAGAGGATGTCAGATTCCCCCGCCCGCTTTTTCTGAAACAGGGGAACAATAATGGAAAGACTCAATGCATGGAACACCTATGACCTTGCAATGCAGAATGACTGCATGGATTTTGCAAGAGACTATATGGATTTCCTGAATGTGGGAAAGACAGAGCGCGAATGCGTGGATTTTTTTGTCGCGGAAGCGGAAAAGAACGGTTATATAGAGCTCAGCCGCGCCATCGCGGAGAAAAGACAGCTCAAGGCAGGAGACTGTGTCTACAGTGTCTGGATGAACAAATCCATGGTCCTGTTCAGGATCGGAGACAGGCCTTTTGAAGAAGGAATGAATATCCTCGGGGCGCATATCGATTCTCCCCGCCTGGATGTCAAGCAGAATCCGGTCTTTGAGGACGGCGGTCTCTGCTATCTGGATACACACTATTACGGCGGTATCAAAAAATACCAGTATGTCACTCTTCCTCTGGCCATCCACGGCGTCGTCGTGAAAAAGAGCGGGGAGACCGTGATCGTCAACATCGGAGAAGAAGAGGATGATCCCGTATTTTTCATCTCCGATCTGCTGCCGCATCTGGCACAGGATCAGATGAAAAAGAATGCCTCTGCTTTCATTGAGGGAGAGGCCCTTGATCTGGTGATCGGCAACAAGCCTGTCATCATCGACCATGACACAAAAGCCGGCAGCAAGGACAAAAAGCCCTCTGAGAAGGACGCAGTGACAAAGGCACTCATGCAGACTATCAGCGAACTGTACGGGATCGAGGAAGAGGACTTCATTTCGGCGGAGCTGGAGATCGTTCCCGCCGGCAAGGCCCGCGACGCAGGTTTTGACCGCAGCATGGTCCTGGCCTACGGACAGGATGACCGTGTCTGTGCCTATCCTTCCTTCCGCGCCCAGATGGAAGTGACCGATATCGCCCGCACCAGCTGCACCCTGCTTGTCGACAAAGAAGAGATCGGAAGTGTCGGTGCCACCGGCATGCGGTCCCGTTTCTTTGAAAATACTCTCGCGGAAGTCATGGAGCTCTGCGGACAGTACTCTGAGCTTGCCATGCGGCGCACGCTGGCCAACAGTGCCATGCTTTCCTCTGACGTCAGCAGCGCCTTTGATCCTGCCTATTCCTCTGCTTTTGAGAAAAAGAACTGCGCATACCTGGGCGGCGGTATGGTCTTCAACAAATTCACCGGCTCCCGCGGCAAATCCGGATCCAACGACGCAAATGCGGAATACATCGCCTCCCTGCGCAGGATCATGGGAGAAGATGATGTCCTGGTCCAGACCGCAGAGTTGGGAAAAGTTGATGTCGGCGGCGGCGGTACCATCGCCTATATCCTTGCCCTCTACGGCATGAATGTCATCGACAGCGGCGTGCCCGTGCTAAGCATGCACGCTCCCTGGGAAGCAACCAGCAAGGCCGACATCTACGAAGCATTCCGCGGATACAAGGCCTTCCTGGCCAGGATGGATTTCCGCAACGCGTAGACAATTCATGTATAGTCTGCGGCATCACGCCGCGGAAGAGAAATATGGAAAAACCAATGACGACTGAAAAAACAGAAACCAGCCTCAATGCCGGCAGGGAGGTCCCTGTCGGCCACCGCACTGCGGATTATTATTTTGACCTGCCTCAGGAACTGATCGCGCAGGATCCCCTGGAGGACCGTTCGTCCTCCAGGCTTCTTGTGATGGACAGAGAGACAGGAGAGCGCAGACACGGGACATTCCGGGATATTCTCAAATATCTGCAGCCCGGTGATGCCCTGATCCTGAATGACACCAAGGTCATTCCTGCCAGACTTCTGGGAACGCGGGAGGGCACCGGCGCCGCCATTGAGATCCTGCTCCTGAAAAGGCTGCAGGCGGATGTCTGGGAGTGTCTGGTGCGCCCCGGCAAGAAGCTCCGCCCCGGCGCCAGGGCTGTTTTCGGCGACGGGAGTCTGAAAGCGGAGATCCTGGAGATCGCCGGGGGCGGCAACCGCCTTGTCCGCTTTGAGTACGAGGGGATCTTCGAGGAGGTCCTGGACCGGCTGGGAGAGATGCCCCTTCCTCCTTACATCACCCATAAGCTGCAGGACAGGAACCGCTATCAGACGGTATATGCAAAATATGAGGGATCGGCGGCAGCGCCCACTGCAGGCCTGCATTTTACACCGGAACTTCTGGACCAGGTCCGGGCTCTGGGAGTGCAAATCGGCTTCGTGACACTGCATGTCGGGCTTGGAACCTTCCGGCCCGTCAAGGTGGATGATGTCGAACAGCACACCATGCACACGGAGTGGTACAATGTTCCACCGCAGACGGCGGATCTGATCAACCGTACCCATGAAGCCGGACACCGCGTCATCTGTGTCGGCACCACCAGCTGCCGCACCATCGAAAGTGCAGCGGATGAAAACGGCATTGTCCATGCCGGGAGCGATGACACCTCGATTTTTATCTATCCCGGATACAGGTTCCGCGCCATGGATGCTCTGATCACCAACTTCCATCTCCCCGAATCCACACTGATCATGCTTGTGTCCGCCTTTGCCGGAAGGGAAAACGTGCTTGCGGCCTACAAAGAGGCTGTTGACATGCGCTACCGCTTTTTCAGCTTCGGCGATGCCATGATGATCCAATAACGAGGGAGACAGGCGGAGAAAGGTGGAGACAGGGGACGGTTCTTTGTCTCCTCCTCGGAGGAGACAAAGAACCGTCCCCTTCCTACTATGTCAAGCCCCAGAGCCTTGATCTATAAGGCTTTCAGGCACCTGACACACTATCTGTACCTCTCAAAACAGAGCTGAT
>CACZFF010000055.1 GCA_902780385.1 uncultured Lachnospiraceae bacterium | reverse complement strand
GGTCTTCTTCGGGCCCTTCCTGGTCCTTGCATTGGTCTTGGTCTTCTGACCGCGGACAGGGAGACCTCTTCTGTGACGGATGCCTCTGTAGCAGCCGATTTCAGAGAGACGCTTGATGTTCATGGCGATTTCTCTGCGGAGATCACCTTCGACCATGTAATCCTCAGTGATGACTTCGCTGAGTTTCTTAACTTCTTCGTCAGTCAAATCCCTGCATCTGGTATCGGGATTGACGCCTGCCTTTTCGACGATTTTTGTTGCAGAGGTACGGCCAATGCCATAGATGCTGGTCAGGCCGATCTCGACGCGCTTATCTCTGGGTAAATCTACACCTGCGATACGAGCCATTGTAACTCTCCTTCTACTATTAAAATTACTGATTGACTGGGGCACACATCCGCACTTCCGTATTATGCGGCTATGCCCAACCGGCTGACGCCGGTCTTTCCACTGCGATTTTCATCGGCATGGTATCAAAGAGTAATGCGCAGCCCCGGTCTTGTAAAGATTGGGTTAACGGGGCGCCATATATTCTATGATCAGGTACTGCAGACTCCTTCTGCGGCGGAGACATTCCTGATAAGGATCAGGTCTTCGTCATGCAGCGGTTCCGCAGGACCAAAGAGCTCTAATACTCGCTCAACCCTGCCTCTGTTTGTGTTTCGGATTCTCGCAGATGATCCTGACGATACCTTTGCGCTTGATGACTTTGCATTTGTCGCAAATAGGCTTCACGGAAGCTCTAACTTTCATCTCCTACTCCTTTCATGAGTGGTGCTGCAGCCCCTGCTTTATCGAAAAAAAACACACATCCGTCCGACCAGCCCAAGCTGCATCTTCCGTCTGTGAACCTCTTTCCGGCATCTCAGGCGCACAGAACCTGTTGCCGAGTCTGTCCGAAATCACCCCGTCCTTTTGAAATGCGTAGAAACGGTTTAAGACAGGACAATTGAGCAGGGGTTACCCCCTACTCATTTACAGACCATGATAGAATATCACACTGCAATATCAATTGCAAGAATTATTTATAATTTTTTTTGGGACCTTTTAGGGCCCCCTTTTAGGGCCTTTTAGGGCCTTTTGCAGAATCAGAACAGGGGGACGGTCCTTTTGTCTCACTTTAAAAGTGGACAAAAGGACCGTCCCCCTGTTCTTTCCGTCCCCCTTTTCTGCCCAAAAGGACCGTCCCCCTGTTTCCTATGTTTCTTACTTATCTCTCCAGATGATCCTTCCCTTGGTCAGATCATAAGTGGACATCTCCAGTGTGACCTTGTCGCCGGGAAGAATGCGGATAAAGTTCTGACGAAGCTTGCCGCTGATATGTGCAAGGATGATGGCTCCATTCTCGAGTTTCACCTTGAACATGGTGTTGGGAAGTTTTTCAGTTACGATGCCTTCAAGTTCGATGACGTCTGCTTTTGACATATAAGATTTAACCCTCCAAGATTGCGCTGATTGCCTGGAATACTTCTTTCATATCCTTTGTTCCGTCAACTGTGCGCAGGACGCCCTTCTCCTTATAGAAATCGATCAGGGGCTGTGTCTGCTCGTGATAGACGGACAGTCTGTTCTGGACAGTCTCGGGCTTGTCATCCGGACGCTGAATGAGCTCGGTGCCGCAATTGTCGCAGATACCTTCTTTTTTAGGAGGAATGAAGCTGATGTGGTAGGATGCTCCGCACTTGGGACAGGACCGTCTGCCGCTCATGCGGGCAACAATGTTGCTGTCCGGAACATCGACGTCGATCGCATAGTCAATCTGCTCGCCGGTCTTGGCCAGTGTATCTGTCAGGACCTGTGCCTGGGGGATGGTGCGGGGGAAACCGTCAAGGACATATCCCTTTGCGCAGTCATCTGCTTTCACCCTGTCGAGCAGAAGCTCTACGGTCAGCTCGTCCGGGACAAGCTGTCCTGCGTCCATGAATGCCTTCGCTTTTTTTCCAAGCTCTGTGCCGTTCTTGATATTGGCGCGGAAAATGTCACCTGTGGAAATATGAGGCAGACCGAATTTCTCCGCAATCATCTGTGCCTGTGTTCCCTTGCCTGCACCGGGCGCTCCGAGCATAACGATCTTCATGGAATATTCCTCCTTTTAATATCAGTGTTAATATACTCTGTACAGTATCTATAGTTTAATACTTTCCCGATAATAACACAAGAACCGAAGACAGCAGAGGTGCGAAATGCATCCTGCCGCCTTCGGAAAAAAATTAATCGTTGAGGAAACCTTTGTAGTTTCTCACCAGCATCATGGACTCGACCTGCTTGATGGTCTCAAGCACGACACTCACAACGATGATCAGGCTTGTTCCGCCGAAAGAGATCGAAGCGTTGAAGAGGCCTCTGAAAATGAAGGGAAGGATTCCCACCACGGTCAGACCAATTGCACCGATGAAAATAATATAATTCAGGATCCTGTTCAGGTACTCGCTGGTAGGCCTGCCGGGACGGATACCCGGGATAAAGCCGCCGCGCTTCTTGAGGTTGTCCGCGACCTCGATCGGGTTGAAGGTGATCGAAGTGTAGAAATATGCGAAGAACACCAGAAGAAGGATGTAGAGCAGAAGACCTAATGTATACCTGAAATAGGAAGGATTACACCAGTAGGAGGAGCTCAGATAACGCAGTACCTCAGACCAGACGCCTGTTCCCTTGTATCCCGCCAGCGTAGAGATGATGCCGGGGAATTCCATCAGGGATGAAGCAAAGATGATGGGCATAACGCCTGCAGTATTCACCTTGAGGGGAATGACAGAAGTCTGTCCTGCTGTAAAGCGTCTGCCGTTGATCTTCTGTGCATAGGACACAGGGATCTTGCGCTCGGCGTCGTTCAGAAGGATGACCAGGATGATCATCACAAGGATGACCGCAATGATGATCACTGCTGCAAGTGCGCCGAAAGCGATGGTTTTTCCTAAAACAAACTGGTTGAACAGGGACACAATATCCTGAGGCATTCTGGAGATGATGTTGATGCACAGGACAATGGAGATACCGTTTCCGATTCCCTTGACTGTGATCTGCTCACCGATCCACATCAGGAATGCACTGCCCGCCGTCAGAGTAGCGATGACCATGATCACATTGAGCGCGTTGAATTCCTCCAGAAGGCCATTGCGGCCGAAGCCGATTGCCATTGCAGAAGATTCCAGAAGCGCAAGTGCTACGGTGACGTAACGTGTGATCGCAGTCATCATCTTCCTGCCTTCCTCGCCCTCACGATGCAGTTCCTCAAGCTTGGGGATCGCGATGGTAAGAAGCTGGATGATAATGGAAGATGTGATGTAAGGCGTAATGTTCAGCGCCAGAATGGACATGTTCAGGAAAGAGCCGCCGGTAAAGGCATCCACAAAGCTGAAGGCATCGCCTGTCTGCTGTGCGAACCAGTCCGCAAAGTAGTTTCTGTCAACACCGGGAACGGGAAGCTGACAGCCGAAACGGATGACGATCAGCATCAGGAATGTGAACAGGAGCTTCATCCTGATTTCTTTTACTTTAAAAACATTTTTGACCGAGTCAAACATACACTTATGACCTTTCCGAAATTGCAAGCCCTCTATACTTCATTGACCTTCTAAAACAAAGTGCTTCAGACACTTGTTTTTACCGGAAGGAAATACAGCTAATAAAGGGCAAGCCATACCGGGCATTTCTGCCCGATATGGCATGACTATTCCTGGTTGATCAGCCGATTGTCTCAGCTGTGCCGCCGGCTGCCTCGATCTTTTCCTTAGCTGCAGCGCTGAATGCTGTAACCTTAACAGTAAGCTTTTTGCTCAGATCTGCATTGCCGATGATCTTGATGCCATCACCGATCTTGCTGACCGCCCTGCTCTCAAGCAGTGCCTGCTCATCAACAACTGCACCGTCCTCGAATCTCTCGAGAGACTTGATATCGATGGAAACGATATCCTTGGTGTTGTAGCAAGTGAAGCCTCTCTTGGGGAGTCTTCTGTACAGAGGCATCTGGCCGCCTTCGAAACCTGGACGGGGAGCTCCGCTCCTTGCCTTCTGACCTTTGTGACCATAACCTGCAGTCTTGCCGTTGCCGGAAGCGTGGCCGCGGCCTCTGCGGTAATTATCGTGCTTAGAGCCTTCAGCAGGCTTAAGATTATGTAAATCCATTTTATACCTCCTACCTTATTAGTCCAGCTCTTCGACTTTTACCATGTGGTTGATCAGTCTGATCTGTCCCCTTGTAGCGGCATTGTCAGGAAGGATCACGAAGCTGTTCAGCTTCTTGAATCCCATGGACTTGACGATCGCGCGGTTCTTGGGAACAGCACCGATGGTAGACTTGATCAGGGTAATTTTCAGCTTCTTCGGCTCAGCTGCTGTTGCTTTCACATCTGTAGGCATTTGCTATTCTCCTTTCAGATCTGTATGTCTCGCCGATCAGCCCTTGAGCTCAGCGACGGTCTTGCCGCGCCTTGCTGCGACTTCTTCAGGAACCTTCAGCTGGCTGAGACCGTTAATGGTTGCCAGAACGACATTCTGCTTGTTGTTGGAACCAAGAGACTTTGTACGGATGTTCTTGATGCCTGCCAGCTCACAGACAGTACGTGCAGGGCCGCCCGCGATGATACCGGTACCATCGGGAGACTTCTTGAGCAGAACGGAAGCACTGCCGTACTTGCCGATGTAATCATGAGAGATACTGGAAACTTCGTCAAGAGCTACGCTGACGAGGTTCTTTGCAGCATCTTCTCTGCCCTTGCGGATCGCTTCGGGAATTTCAGTAGCCTTGCCCAGGCCGCAGCCTACATGGCCGGCACCGTCACCGACAACAACGAGGGCCGTGAAGCGCATGTTGCGGCCGCCCTTGACGACCTTGGTAACACGCTTGATGGCAACAACCTTATCGGTCAGTTCCATCTGGCTTGTATCGATCATTGTATGTTTCATCACACATTTTCCTCCTTAGAATTCCAGGCCAGCCTTGCGGGCAGCGTCTGCAAGTGCAGCAACCTTGCCCGTGTAGATGTAACCGCCGCGGTCGAAGACCACTTCTTTGATTCCCTTTTCAGCTGCTCTCTGTGCAATAACTTCGCCAACCTTCTCAGCGGCTGCGATGTCGTCTGTATGCTCGACAGCATCCTGGATTTCCTTCTCGACTGTGCCGGCAGCCACCAGAGTGGTCTGTGCATCATCGTCGATAATCTGTGCGTAGATGTGCTTGTTGCTTCTGTATACGGCAAGACGAGGGCACTGAGCTGTACCGCTGATCCTGTTGCGGATTCTGG
The DNA here is from genome assembly GCA_902780385.1 of uncultured Lachnospiraceae bacterium. Classification (GTDB taxonomy): domain Bacteria; phylum Bacillota; class Clostridia; order Lachnospirales; family Lachnospiraceae; genus CAG-791. Next base: position 21,348 of record CACZFF010000055.1, on the reverse strand, counting down.
AATGCTTTTTCTCGCGGATCGCCTTCCTGTTTGCTTTCTTTACCATTATAAATTCCTCCAAATTGATGCTCCCGGATGCCTCAGGTTATCGCCCTGTGTTTAATCAGCGTACGCATCGGGCTCTGTGTTCTATGCACAGCACCTTCTATGCCTTCCGGCAGCCAGATCAGAATTATGGCTGATTCTATCTATTATTTTTTGCCAGTCTTACCAACCTTACGGCGGATATGCTCGTCCGCATACTTGATGCCCTTGCCCTTATAAGGCTCAGGTCTGCGCTTATCTCTGATGTTCGCTGCGAACTGGCCGACGGCTTCTTTATCAATCCCCTTGACGGTGATCACATTGCCCTGGACCTCGGTGGTGACGCCTTCGGGATCTGTCATCTCAACGGGATGGGAATATCCTAAGCTAAGCGTAAGCGTATTACCTGACTTGGCCGCTCTGTAACCAACGCCGTTGACTTCCAGCTTCTTCTCGAAACCGGTCGACACACCGACCACCATGTTGTGGAGCAGGCTTCTGGTCAGTCCATGAAGGGATTTTTCCTTCTTCTGATCATTGGGTCTTTCGATAGTGATGACACCATCGTTCTGGGAGATCTTCATCTCGCCAGGAAGGGTTCTTACCAAAGTTCCTTTGGGACCCTTAACAGTCACTTTATTATTTTCTGCTACTTCCACAGTAACACCTGCGGGAATAGCGATTGGCATTCTACCGATTCGTGACATGCCCGTACCTCCTGTTGTTTTGTTCTTTTCTATACTTTATTTGGAAGGATTACAGCGGTGCAGGCTGTCCGCCCGCCCTGTAATCAGCATTCATATTGAAATATATCTAAATCATTTGCAACGGACCGCTGCAGCGCAATTACCAGATAAATGCGAGAACTTCGCCGCCGACTTCGAGCTCACGGGCCTTCTTGTCGGTGATGACACCCTGGTTGGTGGAGAGAATGGCAGTGCCGAGTCCGTCGAGAACCTTCGGAACTTCATCCTTCTTTGCGTAGACGCGGAGACCGGGCTTGGAGATTCTCTTGAGGCCGGTGATGATCTTGTCATTCTTGTCTGCGCCGTACTTCAGGGTGATGCGGATATCCTGGAAATTGCCGTTGTCGACCATCTCATACTTCCTGATGTAGCCTTCGTCGAGCAGAATGTTTGCGATAGCGATTTTCATCTTGGAAGAAGGGATATCAACTGTATCGTGTTTTGCAGTGTTAGCGTTACGGATTCTTGTAAGCATATCTGCAATAGGATCGCTCATTGTCATTGATTTTGCCTCCTGATTGTGGATTAACCAAATTGAAATAAATTACCAGCTGGCTTTCTTCACGCCCGGGATCTGGCCCTTGTATGCCAGCTCGCGGAAGCAGATTCTGCAGATACCATACTTTTTGAGAACTGAGTGAGGACGGCCGCAAATTCTGCAGCGGGTATAAGCCCGTGTTGAGAATTTGGGTTTCGCCTGCTGTTTCATCTTCATAGATGTTTTAGCCATTTTTTTTCTCCTGATTCTATGTCCTGCGAAAGCGCTGCATACCGGTTGATGACGTATGTCAGCGCCCCCGGCTATGGGCTATACCTTTAACTTACTGCTCATCCCTGGCAAAAGGCATATTGAAGAGGCGAAGGAGCTCCCTTGCTTCCTCATCGGTATTTGCCGTGGTGGTAAAGATGATGTCCATGCCTCTGACCTTATCGATCTTGTCGTACTCGATCTCAGGGAAGATCAGCTGCTCTTTGATACCAAGAGCGTAGTTTCCTCTTCCGTCAAAGGAATTGGGGTTGACACCGCGGAAGTCACGGACACGGGGAAGTGCCAGATTGACAAGTCTGTCAAGGAACTCGTACATGCGGTCGCCGCGAAGGGTGACTTTGCAGCCGATGGGCATGCCTTCCCTGATCTTAAAGTTCGCGATGGACTTTTTGGCCTTTGTGATAACGGGCTTCTGACCGGTGATGATAGCCATATCTCTGGCGGCTGCATCGAGGATCTTCTCGTTCTCTCTTGCTTCACCGATGCCCATGTTGACGACGATCTTGTCCAGCTTCGGAACCTGCATGATGTTCTTGTAGCCGAACTTCTTCATCATCTGCTCGCGGATTTCATCCATATACAGATCTTTGAGTCTACTCAACGTTATATACCTCCTAATATGCTGATACTATTAGCATAAATTGACGAGGCGCCGTGTCTGTGTGAAGCGCCTGTCATATTCGGGCTGTTACTCGACCACCTTACCGGTCTTCTTTGCGACGCGGACCTTGCTCTTGCCCTCACCGCTGAAACCGACGCGTGTAACCTGGCCGTCGACGACCAGCATGACGTTGGAGATATCCATGGCTGCTTCCTGCTGCACGATTCCGCCGTTCTGATTGGTCATGGAAGGCTTGGTATGCTTTGTAACAATATTTGCACCTTCGACGGTGACTCTGCCTTTTTTACGGTCTACGGCGATGACTTTGCCCTCATGGCCTTTGCTCTTGCCGGTCATGACTCTGACATTATCGCCAACCTTGATTTTGCTCATTGCCATAGCTCTCTCCTCCTTATAATACTTCAGGAGCCAGGGAGAGGATCTTCATGAACTTCTTCTCACGAAGCTCTCTGGCTACAGGTCCGAAGATACGTGTGCCTGTCGGAGTCTGGTCGTCCTTGATGATAACGGCCGCGTTCTCGTCGAAGCGAATGTAAGAGCCATCTTTCCTGCGTGTAGTGTTAACTGTACGGACAACAACTGCCTTTACGACATCGCCCTTTTTGACAACGCCGCCGGGAGCTGCTTCTTTAACAGTTGCGATGATGACATCGCCGATTCTCGCATATCTTCTTGTGGAGCCGCCGCAAACGCGGATGCAGAGGATTTCCTTCGCACCGGTATTATCAGCAACTCTGAGTCTGCTTTCCTGCTGAATCATAGCTTAATTCCTTTCTTACGGTCTGGTGACAGGCCCTGGTGCTCGGCACCCCCGGCCAAAAGGCCGGGCGCTGACCCGGGAATGACTTGCATTGTCTCCCGGCGCTGATGCCTGCGCGGCCCAGAGGAGCGGGGCCGGAGATCTCCCGCCGCCTGCTCATTCGGCCATCCAATTATTCCGATCTGACGAGTAAAAATTGCCGATGCAGTTTTTTACTCTCAAAGGAAGATAAATCACCCGGATCAGTATCCGTCGGATTACCTTGCCTTCTCGACGACGTTCACGACTCTCCATCTCTTGGTCTTGGAGAGGGGTCTTGTCTCCATAACACGGACTGTGTCGCCGATGCCGCACTCGTTCTGCAGCTTATATGTCTTCTTAACGATCTTTCCGATCAGCGGATGCTTGACGTGATCCTCGATTGCAACGACGACGGTCTTGTCCATCTTATCGCTGACAACCTTGCCGATACGGACTTTTCTAAGATTTCTTTCCACGGTCATTCTCCTTTATTCTCAGAATTCCTTTTCGTCAAATCACTGCTCCTGTGCACTGATCATGGTCTTAATCCTGGCGATGTTTCTGCGGACTTCCCTGATCCTTGCCGTGTTTGTCAGCTGGTTCGTGGCATTCTGGAATCTCAGATTGAAGAGCTCCTTCTTTGCGGAAACAAGTTCCTGATTCAGCTCTTCGACGTTTTTATTTCTAAGATCTTCAACGTAGGCTTTACTCTTCATTTATACTGCACCACCTTCCAATTGCGCTTTCGAAACGATCTTGCACTTGCAAGGAAGCTTGTTGGCTGCAAGGCGGAGAGCCTCTTTTGCAGTCTCTTCAGGGACGCCGGCGATCTCAAACATGACTCTGCCGGGTTTGACAACAGCTACCCAGTACTCAACCGCACCCTTACCGGAACCCATACGGACTTCGGCAGGCTTCTTGGTAACAGGCTTGTCGGGGAAGATCTTGATCCAGATCTTACCGCCACGGCGGACGTAACGGGTCATAGCGACACGGGCTGCCTCGATCTGATTGGAGCGGATCCAGACGGGCTCGGTGCAGACAAGACCATATTCGCCGTATGCAATCTTAGTTCCTCTGGTGGGTGTGCCCGCCATGCTGCCGCGGAACTGTTTACGATATTTCACTCTCTTGGGCATTAACATCAGCGATCACTCCCTTCTGCTTTATTTGTGTTCTTAGCGGGAAGAACCTCACCCTTGTAGATCCAGACTTTGACGCCGACCTTGCCGTAGGTGGTGTTTGCTTCCGCAAAACCATAATCGATGTCTGCGCGCAGTGTCTGCAGCGGAATAGTTCCTTCGGAGTAGGTCTCTGTACGTGCGATATCAGCACCGCCGAGACGGCCGCCGCAGGAAGCCTTGATGCCAAGAGCGCCGGCCTTCATGGTTCTGCCCATGCAGGACTTCATGGCTCTTCTGAAGGACACACGGCCTTCAAGCTGCTGCGCAATGTTCTCTGCGACCAGCTGTGCATCCCTGTCGGGGCGCTTGATTTCCTTGATATCAAGGAGGATCTTCTTGCCGGTCATCTTCTGAAGCTGCTTTCTGGTATTTTCGATCTCAGCGCCGCCCTTGCCGATTACTACGCCGGGCTTCTGTGCATAGACGATCACCTTGACGCGGTCGGAAGCACGCTCGACTTCGACCTTGGAGATGCCTGCGCTGTAGAGCTTTTTCTTCAGAAACTTTCTGATATTGTAATCTTCAACGAGAAGGTCCGCGAAATCGCCTTCAGCATACCATCTGGAATCCCAGTCTTTGATAATGCCAACACGCAGACCATGAGGATTAACTTTCTGTCCCATTTTGGCTCCTTTCTATTTCCGCTTACTCTTCAGTCTTCTTCTCGTCGAGAACGATCTTGAGGTTGCTCATTCTCTTGAGAATCCTGTACGCTCTGCCCTGTGCCCTGGGTCTGATTCTCTTCATTGTAGGGCCGTCGAAAGCATAGCACTCTGCGACGTACAGGTTGGAGGCGCTCATGCCGAGGTTGTTCTCTGCATTCGCAACTGCGGAGTTGAGGAGCTTCAGGATCACTTCTGAAGCATACCTGTTGTTATATGAAAGAATACCGATTGCTGTCTCAACATCTTTGCCGCGGATCGCATCCATAACAAAGCATGCTTTCTGAGTGGGTATTCTGGCGTAAGAAAGCTTTGCCGAAGGTCTTGTGTCCTTCTGGGCATTCCTTTCTCTCTTAATCTGGGTTCTATGTCCGTTTGCCATAGTTCCGCTCCTTTCCATCAAACTCCGTCAGGCGGTCAGCCTACGGAAGACTTTCTGTCGCTCTTGTTGTTGCCCTGGTGGCCGCGATATGTTCTTGTCAGGACAAACTCACCGAGCTTGTGTCCGACCATATCCTCAGTCACGTACACCGGCACGTGCTTGCGGCCGTCATGGACGGCGATCGTGTGTCCAACGAACGACGGGAAAATCGTCGAGCGGCGAGACCAGGTCTTGATGACCTGCTTGCTGCCGGAAGCATTCATCTCGTCAATCTTCTTTAAAAGGCTTTTATCCGCAAACGGTCCTTTTTTCAATGATCTTGCCATGGTAATCTCCTTATTTGTCAACAGCGGCGGACTTGTGATTTTTGTGCGCTCGCTGTGCAGTCCTTATTTATTACTTCTTGCCGCCGCGTCTTCTTACGATCAGCTTATCAGAAGCTTTCTTACGGCGTGTCTTGTAGCCAAGTGCAGGCTTGCCCCAAGGGGTGCTCGGTCCGGGACGACCGATCGGAGCCTTACCTTCACCACCACCGTGAGGGTGATCGTTGGGGTTCATGACGGAACCGCGGACTGTAGGACGGATGCCCATGTGGCGTTTCCGGCCGGCTTTACCATAGTTGATCAGGTTGTGGTCGATGTTGCCGAGGACGCCGATGGTGGCGCGGCATTCCATCGGAACCATTCTCATCTCGCCTGAAGGGAGACGAAGAGTTGCATACTTGCCTTCTTTAGCCATCAGCTGAGCGCTTGTGCCGGCGCTGCGGACCATCTGGCCGCCCTTGCCGGGCTTAAGCTCAACGTTGTGTACCTGGGTACCAACGGGGATAACAGACAGAGGCAGGCAGTTGCCGACTCTGATTTCGGCTTCGGGGCCGTTAATAACGGTCATGCCGTCGGTCAGACCCTGGGGAGCCAGGATGTAGGACTTCTCGCCGTCTGCGTAGCAGATCAGAGCGATGTTGGCTGTCCTGTTGGGATCGTACTCAATGCCGATAACCTTTGCAGGGATGCCGTCCTTGATTCTTCTGAAATCGACCAGTCTGTATTTTCTTCTATTGCCGCCGCCGTGATGTCTGACAGTGATGCGACCCTGGTTGTTGCGTCCAGCGTTCTTCTTCAGGGACTGGGTCAGGGATTTCTCGGGAGTTGTCTTTGTGATCTCGGAGAAATCGGAGCCTGTCATGTTACGTCTTGACGGGGTATAAGCGGTATACTTTTTAATTCCCATGATTGGTTCTCCTATTAATCTTTAAGATTTGCACCGCATTTAAGTCCGATGCTTAGCAGCGGGATCAAAGTCCTGTGAAGACCTCGATATCCTTGCTGTCTTCGGTGAGCTTTACAATGGCCTTCTTGGTCTTCGCAGTGAAGCCGTAGACCATACCCCTTCTCTTTCTCTTGCCGTCTGCGTTGAGGGTGTTGACCTTCTCGACCTTGGTGCCTTCGAACAGTCTCTCAACAGCAGTCTTGATCTGATATTTGTTGGCATCGGGATGTACCAGGAAGGTATACTTCTTCTCGGCCATCAGCTCCATGCTCTTCTCAGTGATAACGGGCTTTAACAGAATGTCGTAATATTCGAGCGTTGCCATTATGCGTACACCTCCTCGATCTTCGCGACAGCATCCTTGGTGATGACCAGTGTCTGTGCATTCATGACATCGTAAACGTTCATCTCGGATGTCTGGGTTGTCTTTGTTCCGGGCAGGTTCCTTGCGGAGAGGATCACGTTCTGATCCATGTCGCCGAGAACGAACAGTGCCTTGTTGCTGATCTTCAGATTGTCAAGAACCTGTGCGAATGCCTTGGTCTTGATCTCGTCGAACTTCAGCTCGTCGAGGACGATCAGTTTGCCTTCCTGAAGGCGGTCCGTAAGTGCGGACTTGAGAGCTGCTCTCTTTTCCTTCTTGTTCATCTTGAAGGAATAGTCGCGGGGAACGGGTGCGAACACAACGCCGCCGCCCTTCCACTGGGGAGCTCTGGTTGAACCCTGGCGCGCATGGCCGGTACCCTTCTGTCTCCAGGGCTTTCTGCCTCCTCCGGAGACCTCGCCGCGGGTCTTGGCCTTCTGTGTGCCCTGGCGCTTGTTTGCCAGATGCTGCACAACTGCCATGTGGATCAGGTTCTCATTCACTTCGACGCCGAAAACCGCGTCATTGAGGTCGATTGTGCCGACCTCCTGTCCTTGCATATTTAAAACAGATACGTTCGCCATCTGTGTTCCTCCTTTCTATAGACGTGGTCTCTTTGATGGTCACAAGGCCCTTCTTGGGTCCGGGAATCGCGCCCTTGACAAGGAGCAGATTCTTCTCGGCATCCACGCGGACGATCTCAAGATTTCTGACCGTAACCTGGACGGAACCCATGTGTCCGGGCATTCCTTTTCCCTTGAAAACTCTGCTGGGATCGGAACTGGAACCATTGGAACCCTGATGACGATGGAACTTGGAGCCGTGTCCCATGGGGCCTCTGTGCTGGCCGTGACGCTTGATGGCGCCCTGGAAGCCTTTGCCCTTGGTGACTGCGGTAGCGTCGATCTTGTCGCCTTCTGCGAAGATGTCAGCTTTGATCTCATCGCCGAGCTTGTATTCGGAAGCATTCTCGAAGAGGAACTCTCGAACGTGCTTCTTCACGGAAACGCCGGCCTTGTCGAAGTGGCCCTTCATGGCCTTGCCCACGCCGTGGCGGTGTGCGACTTCTTTCTTGCCGTTCTTGTCAACGGTAGTGATGCGCTCTTTTGCATCGCCGTAGCCGACCTGAACTGCCTCATAGCCGTCATTCTCGATTGTCTTGATCTGTGTGACTACGCAGGGGCCAGCCTCGAGGACTGTTACAGGAATCAGAGTGCCGTCTTCCTGGAAGACCTGGGTCATACCGATCTTGGTTGCCATAATAGCTTTCTTCATGTTTACCTCTTTTCTGCCGCTTTCTTTCCTGCGGCGAATGTTCTACAGCGGACATCGGCGCGTCCTTAGCCTGCCGTGCGCTGGCATCCTGCACGGACTCTTTCTTTTATATAGGAAGTATCCTCTGCATTTCCTCCCGTTCTCTACGTTTTTTACGGGAAGATCGATCGGGCTTCCTCTCTCAGACGGTCTGCTGTCTGACCGCCCGGGGACGGGCTGCTCCCGCGCCGGATTCACTCCTTTACGGGGATGTCATACTAGTAGAGGTGCGTTAGACCGGACCGACTGGCCATTAATCTTCGATCCGGCAGTGTATTTACTGACTGTACACGGAGAGTACAGCAGTCTGCAGATTTTTACACAGAATTATTTGGTCTTCATCTTGATGTCGATATAGACACCTGCGGGCATTTCCAGTCTCTGGAGTGCGTCGACAGTCTTCTGTGTGGGGGTGATGATGTCGATCAGGCGCTTGTGTGTGCGCTGCTCGAACTGCTCACGAGAATCTTTGTATTTGTGAACAGCGCGGAGAATGGTAACAACTTCCTTCTTAGTAGGAAGCGGAACCGGTCCGCTGACCTGAGAGCCGTTCTTCTTGACTGTTTCGATGATCTTCTTCGCGGATGCGTCCACGAGCTGGTGATCATATGCCTTCAATGTGATTCTCATAACCTGATTTGCCATAAAAAAAGTCGCCTCCTTTTCGCACTTTTTGGTAAGTACGACAAGCGGTGACTGTACACTTTCCCGTGTGTGTCGCGGTCTCTCAAAATAAAAAACCGTGTTCTCACACGTCGTTTCTGCCTTGCGCAGACATTCATTGGTACAGTGACTTGTCGTCAGATTTTCGAGCCCTCTCCAAATGGCTCCTGAAGAGTGCTCCAGACATTCGCTCCACGGAAAACCTGCCATCTCTGGCAGCAACCTCACGCTTCACAGCTATCATGTCACAGCAATAAGGATAATATCACGAGTTCCCGACTTGCGCAAGCAGTTTTTTCGGCAAATATAAAGTTTTTTTAAATTTTTTGTACTTCTGAGAGAACAATCAGCCCCTGTACAGGCTGGCCTGAAATGTCAGGTATTCTGCGCCTCTTTTCTGCGCTCAAGCCGGATTGAACGGCGCGGGACGGTATGAGTCCACAAGGGCGGCATTTCAGGTGATTCAGGTAATGGCCGCTCCGAAGCAGATCAGGCCGGAGCGGCAAAACTGCTCCGGCCCGGTTTGTGTTTCTACTATAATAAATATAGTCCGCATGAATAGTCCCTTCAAAAAACCATTCATTCAGATAATGCAGATAATGATCACTTTCCGTTGACTTCGTCAAACTTCTTGGTGACTACGGGTGAAGGCTCCTTGGTCATCAGGCTGACGACGATGTCAGCAATGAGGGCGATGATGAATGCAGGGAGCAGCTCGTAGATGGCGAAAGCACCGCCCAGACGGGCAATGCCGAACTTCCAAACAAAGATCATGACGCCGCCGCAGATCAGGCCTGCCATGGCGCCCTTGCGGTTGGATCTGCGCCAGAAGAGGGCCAGCAGCATGGTGGGACCGAAGGTTGCGCCGAATCCTGCCCATGCGAAGGAGACAACACGGAAGACGGAGCTGTTGGGATTCCATGCCAGGATGATGGCAACAGTTGCGATGGCGATAACTGTTGCACGGGCTGCGATCATCTTGCCCTGCTGGGTAAGCTTGATGCGTCCGAATCCCTGCATGAGGTCCTCGGAAACACTCGATGCGGCTGCAAGAAGCTGGGAGTCCGCTGTGGACATGGTTGCCGCAAGGATACCTGCCAGGATGACGCCTGCCGCCAGAGCGAAGATAACATTGTGCTGACTCATGAGATTGGCCATCTGGATAATGATGGTCTCAGACTCGGCAGAGCTTCCGTTCAGCATGGGAATATGTCCCGCGACAGAGACACTGTAGCCGATGATACCGATGAAAATAGCGATGCACATGGAGACAGCCGCCCACACGGAAGCGATCCTTCTGGAAATGACCAGTTCCTTCTCATTGCGGATCGCCATGAAGCGGAGCAGGATATGAGGCATTCCGAAATAACCCAGGCCCCAGGCCAGTGTAGAGACTACGCTGAGGAAGCCGTAGCTGGATGCGGAATTGGAAGCCACATCATATCCCTGTGTAATATTGAGGTATCCGGGGAGTTCTTTTGCGTTCTGCATGACTACGTCCATGCCGCCCGCCTTTTCAATGCCGAAGAAAACGATGATGATCAGGGCAGTGGTCATGAAGATACTCTGGATCAGGTCGGTCGTGGAAACTGCCAGGAATCCGCCCATTGTGGTGTAGGCAACGATGATAACTGCACCGATGATCATAGCCATATGATATTCAATACCGAAGAGGCTGTTGAACAGTGTGCCGACTGCCTTGAATCCGGAAGCAGTGTAGGGCACGAAGAAAATGATGATGATCAGGGCCGCGATCAGGGAAAGGGTATTCTCGCGGTCATTGTAGCGGCGGGAATAGAAATCCGGGATCGTGAATGCGCCGAGTTTTTCGGAGTAACGGCGAAGACGTCTTGCCACGAATAAAAAGTTCAGGTATGTGCCTACTGCCAGGCCGATCGCTGTCCAGCCGACTTCCGCCACACCGGCGAGATAGGCAAGTCCGGGAAGACCCATCAGCAGGTAACTGCTCATATCAGATGCCTCGGCACTCATCGCCGTGACCAGCGGTCCCAGCGACCTTCCGCCGATATAGAAGCCGTCCGATGTGTCCGCAGCGCCCGCACGGTTGAAAATGACACCGATCAGGAGCATGCCGAACAGATATGCCACAATCGTGACAACAATGATAATCTGTGCACTTGTCATTACTATTTCCTCCTTTATGATAGCGCAGCAGTTTGCGCGGAAAACGTTTCCGCTTTTTCACTTTATCACTGCAACGCAGATAACAGTACGATTTTACCACAGCAGGCTCTTGAAATAAAGATAAATGTTTACTTTTTTGCTCCTAAAAGGTAGACTGGGTTACAGTACAGACCCACCTGAAACGCGAGATGTTTTGCGCGCTTTTTGCGCAAAACCCGAGTTGAACGGCGCGCGGCGCGCGTAAAACGCATTGGAATCGCCGCGCGCAGCGTTACATGTTCACGCCCTTCGAGGGGGCGTGAACTGTAACTAGACTGGGTTACAGTACAGACCCACCTGAAACGCGAGGTGAACGGCGAAAATCGCGCGCGCAGCGGGGGAGACAGGGGACGGTTCTTTGTCTCCTCCCCGGAGGAGACAAAGAACCGTCCCCTGTCTCCCCCTTTTTTCGGAAAATACGGGTATTGCCTGCATTACAATACAGAGAAGGGAAGGTTGTTTTCAATGTGGATTGCCGACCAATGGGAAGACTATGAAGTAATTGATACATCGAAGGGAGAAAAACTTGAGCGCTGGGGCCAATACCGCCTGATCCGTCCGGATCCCCAGGTCATCTGGGACACTCCCCGGGACAGAGCGTGGCGCCGGCCCAACGCCCATTATCACCGCAGCAAAAAAGGAGGCGGCGAGTGGGAGTTTTTTGACCTTCCGGACGACTGGTGCATCCGCTACCGGGATCTGACTTTCCGGCTCAAGCCATTCAGTTTCAAGCACACCGGTCTGTTTCCTGAACAGGCGGTCAACTGGGACTGGTTCTCGGAGCTCATCCGCAAACGTGTCAGTGCCGGCATGAGTGTCCGTGTGCTGAACCTCTTTGCATACACCGGAGGAGCCACAGCTGCGGCCGCCGCGGCAGGCGCTCAGGTCACGCATGTAGATGCCTCCAAGGGCATGGTCGGCTGGGCCAGAGAAAATGCCCAGCTCTCCGGACTGGGCCAGGCCCCCATCCGCTGGCTGGTGGATGACTGCGGCAAGTTTGTCGAACGCGAGATCCGAAGAGGCAATCACTACGATGCGATCATCATGGATCCTCCTTCCTATGGAAGAGGCCCCAAGGGGGAGATCTGGAAAATCGAAGACAGCATTTTCCCCTTCCTGCAGCGCTGCGCACTTCTGCTCTCCGATACGCCCCTTTTTGTCCTGGTCAATTCCTACACGACAGGACTTCAGCCGGCGGTGCTCAGTTATATGCTGCACACTGTGCTTGACCCTGTGCATACAGGAACTGTGGACGCCGGCGAAGTCGGCCTGCCCGTCACCTCCAATGGCCTTGTGTTGCCCTGCGGGGCCGCAGGCAGATGGGTCGCCGCAGAATAATCACCTGTCGCCCATAAGACACCGTCGTTTTTATAGTATCGTCGTTGTTTAAAGTATTGTTGTTGTCAAGGCATTGTCGTTGTAAAAACATTGATCTATGATCCAAAAAACAGGCCGCATCCGAGGGTGCGGCCTGTTTCTGTTCTGGATCTTCTCTTGAGAATTGCTCCGTCTCAATGCCACTCGGACATCACTCTGTCGCCTTCCTCACTCAATTCAATGCGGTCACGGATCTGCAGCATGCGGCGGTCGAGCTGGTTGATCAGGTCGGCGCTGTAGTGCAGTTCCTCAACGATGGACTCTGCATTCTTGATCTCTTTCTTGTACTTCATCTTATGCTCAACACTGGCCCAGAAGTCCATAGCAATGGTACGGAACTGCAGTTCCACTTTCATATACTTCTTTTCCTGCATGAGAAAGATCGGGATTTCAAGGATCATATGCAGACTCCTGTAGCCGTTGGGCTTGGGATGTGCGATATAATCTTTTTCCTGAATGATCCTTACATCATCCTGTGAAGCAAGACTGTCACGGATACTGTAAATATCATCAATGAAGGAGCAGATCACCCTGAGGCCGGCAACGTCCGTCAGATACTTTTCTATATTTTCTACGGAAAAAGGGATCCTGCGGTATTTGAGTTTTTCATAAATGCTCACAGGCTTTTTCAGACGGCTCTTGATCGACTCGAAGGGGTTGCGGTTTTTCTTTAGTCCCACCTCACGGTTCAGAACTTCCAGCTTGGTGCGGACCTCCGCAAGCGCGCAATCATAATACATCATGAGAATTTCAAAAGCCTCAAGCTGTCCCGTCAGCTGCAGGACACGGTCAATGTCCTCCTGGGAAATCTGTTTCATTTCCAGGTGACGGATCCTGACACGCTCTGTTCCCGGATAATCAAAAGGATTGATTTCCTCTTGGGCCACAGGAGAAAAGTCGGTATGCACGGTTGAATAATGTGTCTGCATCGCCTCGGTACGCACACTCTCATCTGTGCCTGCAGAAGTGCCGAAGGATTCATCTGCAGAAGCGGATTTCGCCAAATCCGTCTTTTCCTCTGCCTGCGCCTGCTCCTTCTGCGGCACCTGCCCATCCAAAGGTCCTTCTGTCTGTCCTGCATGATCAAGGACATCTGATGTCTTAGCAGTCTGGTTCTCCATTATCCCTCCTGTTTCATAAAGCAAATGATTGTCAACCGGTTTTCCGGTCCTGCCCGAGCGAGCCCGGCATTTGCGGCCGCCTGACCCGCTGTTTATTCATATAAGCAGAACTCCGTAAGGGCCGCGGCAGCATCCCCTCTGTCCGCGGGATTGGTTGATTCCGTTACTGTCTGAAAGACCTCAACAGGGCCCTGTCTGTCATAAATTCATTTGCCCCGTAGAGATATAGTACTTTCGTCACATTGTATTTTTTGATCAGACTGTCGATCGTCCTGGTGCATTTAGATGGATGCATCAGCACAATGTTTTCAAATGAGGAGACAAAAAGCGGAACAATGCTGTCCGCAGTCCGGTCGCCGACCACCAGAAGTGTCTCTCCATTAATTGCCGTCGTATGGATTTCTGTCAGAGCCTTCTCTCCGCCGAAAAAGACCTTATAGGCGTCCTTCCCTTTTGCGGCTGCAGAATCATATAAAGAACCGCTCCAGCCGCCCTTGTCTGCGTCAACACGGTAATAGGAAGCTTCTTCTTCAGGAACATAGACTTCCAGGCGCTCTCCCGGCGTATTTTTAAAGAGTTCCAGAGATGGCACTTTGTCTTTTGCAAGGCGTCCTGAAAAAGAGTTTGACAGAAGATAGCATTTATCTTTCCCCTCCGGAATCTCTGCGCCCATTGCCTCGATGGCAGTTTTTGCCGCATACCGGCTTCCCCATCCTGTCAGATAGATATCGGAAGCATAGTAGAGTTTTTCACCGGTATGATTGGAGAAGACCTCCATCAGATCGATCCACTGGAGGTTCTGCGGCATGATGCCCCGGATCTGCAGAAGATCCGATCTCTGATCGCGAATGCGTGCGCCGTCGGGAAGATATCCGCTCTGGATACATGCCGCCGAAGGCACCAGCATCATATACTGCTTTACACCGGGATAACTGCCGGCCAGACCATTTATATAGTCAGCGGCAAGTCTCATCTTGCCGGAATCCGGTTCTGCCGGTTCCTCCATCATCCTGCCGTCCTCACAGCGATAAATCCCGTGCCGGTAATTCCTGCTTACATCCTTGTAGATCAGGCCTGTACCGGCAGCAATTAAAACAATGCAGAGCAGAACGATGAGCGCTCCGCCTCCGGACTTGCTGTTATTATTCTTCTTTGATGCATCGGAGGACAACTGCTCCTGCTGAGCATCGTTTTTTTCATTAGCCATATTGATATCCTAAAGCAAACCGTACATTTCGGACGGGTCTTTGCAGAAACAGCTGCACTGTGATTTCCTTAAAAACCGTTCCTGATCAGATTTTACAGGCGGGAATTCAAAAGCTGAGGACACCATTCTCATGGTCGAATATCCCGAGCAGCTGATTTTCCCCCCAGTACCTGTAAAAGCTCGACTGCAAATGAATGCCGTCCGTTGAATACAGGTCCCCGTGCTCCTGAATAAGTTTATCATTATTAATGAAGGAAATCTTTTCCTTTTCACACATCCGGCGGACCGCCTCGCTGTACTCCGGCAGCCCTTCCCAGACAGGATACTGCTGTACCGCGTCCTCCCTGGCAGGGATGATCGAATTGACATAGATCTCCGCGTCGGGCAGTTCTTTCTGCAGGGCGTGGATCTTTTCCTCGAAAGCGGCCACATACTCTTCTTTTGTCGGCCAGTATCCGATTCCTATATCATTGATACCATAGCTGATGAAAATATATTTGGGCGAAATAGCTTTGACCGTTTCCATTCTGTCTGTCATGGAATTGATCGTATCTCCGGCTCCGGCAAGTATGCGGTCGGGAGGAAGGAATCCAAAGACGTCAAATCCCACTACCCGTGAATCGCCCAGAAAAACAAAATCATCAAAGGCTTCCCACAGAGCCTGTCCCTCGAGAGTGTTCAGATACTCATCGCGCTTTTTCTGATACTGCTCCCGCCGGACTTCCTTCTCATGTTCTTTTCTCGCCTCTGCGATCAGGTATTCCATTTCCACAGGCGTCCGTTCCTCCAGAGAGAGGAGGTAGGCCTGTCCGTTTTCAAGCTCTGTCGCCGCATGGTCATATGCAGGTTTTTCCTCTGCCTGTGCGGCTGCCGAAGTCGAGCCTTCCTCCGCAGACATAGTGGTCCCGGACCCGGCATCTGCTCCATCTGTCTCAGAAGGCGTCTGCTGAACCGCGTTTTCCGCTTCAGCTGCAGAGGGAACTGCAGACATGCTGTCAGGTACAGCCAAAGGGGCCGCAGAACTGACCTCTGAAGAAGATATCTGCTCTGCAGCTTTTGTTTCCGCCCTGTCGGAAAAAATCCTGCCTGCCGCCTTTCGAATGCCGAAAAAAAGAGCAAGCAGAATGACTATGAATAATAAGAGGCGCAACACTCCGCCTATACGTTTCCTTCTCTTCATCCCACTCCGGAATAACTCAAAATGCAAATTGTCCCTGTAATGAATCAGCGTGTCAAAATAAGTCCTGCCGGTATAGATGCCGAGGCTTTCCCAAAAAAACCCCGCCGCGTATAGCGGCGGGGCTTTAAAAACTTATTCGGCCTGTCGGCAATACCGACAGTCTTCAGTCCTGTTAACTATTCAGATTAGTCAAGAACGGAAGCAACACGGCCGGAACCGACAGTACGGCCACCTTCACGGATAGCGAAAGTAAGACCCTGCTCCATAGCGATGGGGTGAATGAGCTCGATGGTCATCTCAACGTGATCGCCAGGCATGCACATCTCGGTGCCTTCGGGCAGAGAGATAACGCCGGTAACGTCAGTTGTTCTGAAATAGAACTGAGGACGATAGTTGTTGAAGAAAGGAGTATGACGGCCGCCTTCATCCTTGGTCAGGACGTAAACCTGAGCGGTGAAGTTCTTGTGGCAGGTAACAGTGCCGGGCTTTGCAATAACCTGGCCGCGCTCGATGGCGGTTCTGTCGATACCACGAAGAAGCAGACCTACGTTGTCGCCGGCCTCTGCATAATCCAGAGTCTTGCGGAACATCTCGATACCGGTAACGACGGACTTCTGAATCTCTTCCTTGATACCAAGGATCTCGACGGGCTCCATGCTCTTCAGAGTACCACGCTCAACACGGCCGGTAGCAACGGTACCACGACCGGAGATTGTGAAGACGTCCTCGATGGGCATAAGGAAAGGCTTGTCGTTCTCACGCTGAGGGTTGGGGATATACTCATCGACTGCATCCATGAGTTCCATGATGTTGTCAGCCCACTTACTGTTGGGATCTTCCAGAGCCTTCAGAGCGGAGCCGCGGATAACGGGAAGGTCATCGCCCGGGAACTCATACTCGGTCAGCAGATCACGAACTTCCATCTCGACCAGGTCAAGGAGCTCTTCGTCATCGACCATGTCGCACTTGTTCATGAAAACTACGATATAAGGAACACCGACCTGACGGGCAAGCAGAACGTGCTCACGAGTCTGAGCCATAACACCGTCAGTTGCAGCAACTACGAGGATGGAGCCGTCCATCTGAGCAGCACCGGTGATCATGTTCTTGACATAGTCAGCGTGTCCGGGGCAGTCGACGTGTGCATAGTGTCTCTTTGCGGTCTCATACTCGACGTGAGCGGAGTTGATGGTGATACCACGCTCCTTCTCTTCGGGAGCCTTGTCGATCTGATCGAAAGCAACAGCGGTGCCGCCCTGGCGGACAGCGAGAACGCTGGTGATTGCAGCGGTCAGAGTGGTTTTGCCGTGGTCAACGTGGCCGATGGTGCCGATGTTGCAGTGCGGTTTTGTTCTGTCAAAATGCGCTTTTGCCATTGTGTAATTTCCTCCTTAAATAAATGGATTACAACCTTATAATACGATTTAAGCTGCAGATGACTGTTCTCTATTTAAGGGTGTTTTTAACAGTCACTGCACAACATTATAATAAACTACTTGTGAGATTTCAATAATCTTTTTCAGTATTTATTACAGAACCTTTTCAGGTTGTTACTATTCACAGTCCCTTCGGAACTGTGATAGTAACTTGCGTTTGCCCATTCCAAATGCTCTTCGAGCATGGGTAAACGCCGTTTAACCCGGGTTTTGCATGAAAAGTCAAGCAAAAACACCTCGAACGCGGAGACCGTGAATAATAACTACAGGTTTTACTTAATATTCAGGACTTTTTCCGCGACGTTCCTGGGAACGGGCTCATATCTGTCGAAGAACATGGAATAGTTGCCACGTCCCTGTGTCTTGGAACGGAGATCTGTCGCATATCCGAACATCTCGGAGAGCGGGACAAATCCTGTGACCTTGCGGCCGCCGCCGATATCTTCCATTCCGCTGACGCGTCCGCGTCTGGCGTTGATATCGCCAATGACATCGCCCATGTACTCTTCAGGCATGGTGACTTCGACGCGCATGATCGGCTCAAGCAGAACGGGCTCCGCTTTCTTCATGGCTTCCTTGAAGCACAGGGAACCTGCGATATGGAATGCCATTTCAGAGGAGTCGACTTCATGGTAGGAACCGTCATAGACAGTCGCATGAATACCGACAACCGGGAATCCGCCGAGAGAACCGGCACGCATAGCCTCTTCGATACCTGCGCCGATCGGAGGGATATATTCCTTGGGAATATTGCCGCCCACGACCTCGGAATCGAACTTATAAAGCTCTTCTCCGTTGGCATCCATAGGCTCGAAACGGACCTTGCAGTGTCCGTACTGACCGCGTCCGCCGGACTGCTTGGCGTACTTGTAATCCTGGTCGACGCTCTTGGTAAAGGTCTCTTTATAAGCGACCTGGGGAGCGCCTACGTTTGCCTCAACTCTGAACTCGCGCAGAAGCCTGTCGACGATGATCTCCAGATGAAGCTCGCCCATGCCCGCGATGATGGTCTGACCGGTTTCCTTGTTGGTGTGCTGCCTGAAGGTGGGATCCTCCTCGGCCAGCTTGGCCAGTGCCTCGGCCATCTTGCCCTGACCTGCTTTGGTCCTGGGCTCGATCGCCAGCTCGATAACGGGTTCCGGGAATTCCATGGACTCGAGGATGACCGGATGTTTTTCATCGCAGATCGTGTCGCCCGTAGTAGTGAACTTGAGGCCGACTGCTGCCGCGATATCTCCGGAGAAAACCTCTTCCAGCTCTGTACGCTTGTTGGCGTGCATCTGGAGGATACGTCCGAGACGCTCCTTTTTATCCTTCGTTGCATTCAGGCAGTAAGAACCGGCCTGGGCCACGCCTGAATACACGCGGAAGAATGCGAGTTTGCCGACGAAGGGATCGGTCATGATCTTGAAGGCCAGTGCAGAGAAAGGCTCTTCATCAGAAGAATGACGCTCCACCTCGTTGCCCTGCAGATCCACGCCCTTGATGGCGGGGATATCTGTGGGGGCGGGCATGTACTCGACGACTGCATCGATCAGCTTCTGTACGCCCTTGTTCCTGTAGGCACTGCCGCAGCAGACCGGAACAGCCTTACATTCGCAGGTAGCTTTGCGGAGAGCCTTCTTGAGCTGTTCCGTTGTAGGCTCTTCACCTTCAAGGAAGATCTCAGTCAGGTCATCATCGAGCTCGCAGATCTTCTCGATCAACTCAGCTCTGTAGAGCTCTGCGTCGTCCTTCATGTCCTCGGGGATCTCGACGATAGAGATATCGTCGCCCTTGTCGTCATTGTAAATATATGCTTCCATCTCGAACAGGTCGATGAGGCCCTTAAAGGTATCCTCTGCCCCGATCGGGATCTGGATCATGATTGCGTTTTTGCCGAGCCTGTTGCGGATCTGCTCAACGCTGCCAAAATAATCGGCGCCGATCACGTCCATCTTGTTGATGAATGCCATTCGCGGAACATTATAGGTGTCCGCCTGGCGCCACACATTCTCAGACTGCGGCTCGACACCGCCCTTGGCACTGAAGACACCGACCGCACCGTCCAGAACACGGAGCGAACGCTCGACCTCGACTGTAAAGTCGACGTGTCCGGGGGTGTCGATGATGTTGATCCTGCACTCCTTCTCTCCGGGTTTGACCTTCATGTGGTCGTGCAGAGTCCAATGACAGGTTGTCGCAGCAGATGTAATGGTGATACCGCGCTCCTGTTCCTGGTCCATCCAGTCCATGGTCGCGGTACCTTCGTGCGTCTCACCAATCTTATAATTTACACCGGTATAATACAGAATACGCTCTGTGAGTGTAGTCTTGCCCGCATCGATATGGGCCATAATACCGATATTCCTGGTTCTTTCCAGGGGGTATTCTCTAATTGACACTGATTTTCCTCCTGCGGAGCTGTTCATAACAAATCCCGCTTTTTTCCAAACTAATCTACTCTTCCCGGCCTCTTCCAAAAGCGAAATCCATCATACTTCCATAACTGCGCGCCTGCGCAGCCGCTTTTAACAGGCTCCTTTCTTTCCAGACTTTGACTATGCTGCAGTCTTAGTGTCTTCAGACCGCAAATCAGAATCTGTAATGGGAGAATGCTCTGTTGGCATCTGCCATCTTGTGCATATCTTCTTTTCTCTTAACAGATGCGCCTGTGTTGTTGTACGCATCCAGAAGCTCTCCTGCGAGTTTGTCTTCCATCTTCTTCTCGCCTCTCTTGCGGGAGAACATGGTGATCCAACGCAGTGCAAGCGCCTGACGTCTGTCAGGACGAACTTCGATCGGCACCTGGTAAGTGGCGCCGCCGATACGCCTTGCCTTGACTTCGAGAACAGGCATGATGTTGTTCATAGCTGTCTCAAAGACTTCAACAGCGGGCTTACCGGTCTTTGCTTCTATTTTGGCAAATGCCCCGTACACGATCTTCTGTGCGACACCCTTTTTGCCGTCAAGCATAATGCTGTTGATCAGCTTGGTGACCACTTTATTGTTGTACAAGGGATCAGCCAGTACATCTCTTTTCTGAACATGTCCTTTACGCGGCACGTTACTTCCCTCCTTATCAATGTTGATAAATCACAGGTACTCACTAATAACGGATATTCGTGTTCGTGCTGTATCTTCTATTACTATACGATCTCAATATGATTCTTCTATGCGTTCAAACAACAATAGGAAACGCCGGGAAAACATACGCAGGCAGATCCGAAAAAGGACTTCCTGCTGCCGCAGCCTGCCGGCCGCAGCACATCTATATGGTTATAGAACTCCAACACTTACGGTTCGTGATTAGCTGTTGTCCGCTGTGCTTACGCAGTCAGCGGAGAAGTACCTCACTTCTTAGCAGCTTTCGGCCTCTTAGCGCCGTATTTGGAACGAGCCTGCTTGCGGTTTGCAACGCCTGCTGTATCCAGTGTGCCGCGGATGATGTGATATCTGGTACCGGGCAGATCCTTAACTCTTCCGCCTCTGATCAGAACAACACTGTGCTCCTGCAGATTGTGCCCTTCGCCGGGGATGTAGGATGTAACTTCGATTCCATTGGAAAGACGTACTCTGGCGATCTTACGAAGTGCCGAATTAGGCTTCTTCGGTGTAGCCGTCTTGACTGCTGTGCAGACACCGCGCTTCTGCGGAGCACTGACAGCGATGGAACGCTTGCGCAGGGAGTTGAAGCCTCTCTGCAGTGCCGGCGCTGTGGACTTCTTGACAGATGTCTCACGACCCTTTCTAACGAGCTGGTTAAATGTTGGCATTCTATTTCACCTCCTTGTAAGATTTTGTGCTGCACAGGGTTATGCAGCTGTTTCCTTTCCGATGCGGTTTTCTCTTCAAAATCTGCCGGATCCCCGGTCGTTCTTTCGAAAAAAAAGCGCATGGAAAAGGTGTGGCCGGAGCCACACCCATGAATTATACGCAAGTGTACATTGCTTGTCAATAAAAATTTTTATTCTTCCGTAATGTTGTATAAATCATTTTTGATAATGTCCCACTATACCACAAATGAAAATGTCCCGACATATGATACAATAACCTCCCTGAAGGGAGGTGATCAATATCAGGA
>CACZFF010000054.1 GCA_902780385.1 uncultured Lachnospiraceae bacterium | reverse complement strand
ACTCTGGTCGGTCAGTAATTATTCAAATGTACTTGAGGTATCTTTTTTATGTCAAGGCAGTTTCCGGTAATGTCTTAAACAATACAGGAAGCTGTCTCCACCTCTTTTTACGGAAGGTTTTGCGAATCATCGTTTCTGTGGTAGAATAGGAAACATGAACACACTTATTTTAAACCGATTAGAAAATAAACATCATAAAGGAATGCAGTTTTCTGTGATCATTCCTGCTCACAATGCAGAGAAGACGCTGCGCAGGGCGGTTGAGAGCGTTCTTGCTGCCATGGAGTTCGTGGAGTCGGATGCAGTGATCGCCTCACACAGGCAGGACCAGGAAGAAAATCCGGTACCGCTTTTTGAGATCCTGATTGTTGAAAACGGTTCTGAAGATGCGACAGAGTTTATTGCCCGTTCTCTCCAGGCGGAGCATGAGGACTCAGTGCGTCTTCTGAAGTCAGAGAAAGGGGTCTCCAATGCCCGAAACCGCGGACTGGAGGAAGCCGTCGGAGAGAAGATCCTCTTTCTGGATGCCGACGACTTCTTTACGGAAGGGGCAGGCGAGGTGCTCAGGGATTCACTGCACTTTACGGGGACGGATCTGATTATCTTCAGTTACGAGGCAGGAAGCCAGCTCATGCATGTCTGTTCGTCCGGAGGAGAACGTTTTTACGGCGCGCAGTTAGAGGAAATCTGTGTGAGGATCATCGAGAATCCTACCAGATATACCAGTGTCTGGTCCAAGATTTTCCGCAGGGACTGCATTGAAAGTCTGCATCTGCGCTTTGACCCGTCCCTTCGTCTGTCGGAGGACAGTCTCTTTCTCATTCGATATCTGGAGGGATGCAGGAGGATCAGGCTGATCGACAGGACTTTTTATCATTATTCCACAGAAGGAAACTCCGTAGTGCGCAGCTGGGATGGAACCAAAGAGGAAGGCTATAAGCAGTCTCTTAATGCTGTGCTGAAATACCTGAAGACGCAGCCTGCACAGATTCGCGGGGCCGGCGCGGGATACGCGATGATGCAGTTCAACCTGCTTATGGTGAGGGAAGTTTTTTCATTGTCCAATCCTTTATCTATGCGGGAAAAGTTTGCTGCGATGAAAAAGATCGCCGGGGAGGAGCCTTTTGCATCCGCGATCGCGGAATATGATCCCGGGCGGCACAAGGGCACCAGATATCTGCCTTTCCGCATGCTCAGATACGGTCAGGCAGCGGGAGCGGCTGCCATTTATCTGGCCAGGGCTGTACAGAACGCGCGGCGTGAAAACGGCTGAGCACTTTAAGAATACTTTTTTTACAGGCGGGGACATCCCCGCTGAAAACGATCAGAGGATAACGACTGCAGAGATAGTATTTGGAAAACTGACAGCGGAGGTCATGACAGTCATGTATAATGTCCTTGTTTTCGGTATGACAGAGAACCCCGGCGGGGTGGAAAGTTTTCTTATGAACTATTACCGGCGGATCGACCGCAGCCGGTTTCATTTTGATTTCCTTTGCAATTCCTATGATCCTGTGGCTTTCGAGGATGAGATCCATGCCATGGGCGGCCGGACGGTGCATTTTACGTCCAGACGAAAGAATCCGGTCCGTTTCCGCAGGGAACTGGAAGCTTTTTTTGAAAAACACGCAAAGGAATATCAGGCGATCTGGGTCAATGTCAACAGTCTTGCCAACATTGACTACCTGAAGATGGCTAAAAAATACGGGATCCCCAGGAGGATCATCCACAGCCACAATGCGCAGAACATGGACACGAAGCTTCGCGGGATGCTGCACGAAGCAAACAGGGGGACTGTGGGAAAATATGCCACGGATTTCTGGGCCTGTTCCGAATATGCGGCAAAATGGTTCTACGCCGGGCGCGGCGGAAAAGGGGAACTGCAGCATCCGGCTGTCGTGATCCGGAACGCCATCGATGTCGAAAAGATTCAGGATGGAATCACAAGAAGAGATGCCTTCCGCAGCGAGGCGGGGGGAGACTCGGACTGGACGGACAAATATATCATCATCTGCATCGGACGTCTTCACTTCCAGAAAAACCAGAAATTTGCAGTCGATGTGATGGCCGAGCTTATCCCCGAAATGCCTGACGCCAGGCTTGTGCTGGTCGGACAGGGTGAGGACGAGGAGATGCTGCGTGCCCATGTGCGCGAAAAGGGACTCGAGGAAGAGGTGTACTTTACCGGTGTTGTGACGGATATAGCGGGCTGGCTCGGCGCGGCTGACTTTTTCCTCTTTCCTTCCGTTTTTGAAGGATTGGGGATCGCCGGCCTTGAGGCGCAGGCAGCAGGCCTTCCGACCCTTGCGTCTGCGGATGTCATTCCCAAAGATATCGCGGTCACGGACAGACTGCATTTCTATTCCCTGGAACAGGGACCTGCCGCATGGGCCAACGAGATCATCCAGATGCGCAACAGCATGGACTCGAGGCCGCTGTCGGCGGATGATCCTGCCTTTGCGGACCTTATTGAAGATTTTACACAGAAGGGCTACAACAGCGCCGCGGAAGTGGAACGCCTTGAAAAGCTGCTGACAGAGTGATTCTGAAATGTAATTGAAATGTAATTCTGAGGCCTGCGATTAAGAATATGAATAGTGATCTTTACTATGAATATGGATCAGGGAAGAGCACGATGGGGCAGTTCAGGAAAGTATAAAACATAGAGAAGTACAGGAAAGTACAGGGGAAAGAGACAAGTCATGAAAAAACTGACACTGGATGAGATCCGCGGTCTGGAGCTGGAGCTCATGGACGCGTTTACAAAGCTGTGTGAACAAAATGATATCTATTTTACCCTCGGCGGCGGCACACTCCTGGGAGCCATCCGCCATCAGGGCTTCATTCCATGGGACGACGATATCGATGTGATGATGCCCCGCCCGGATTTTGAACGGCTCTATCATATAGAAGATCTGGACCTGACGGGATTTCCGGAGTATATGGAGTTTAAGACCTACAGGGACGGAACGCTGAATTATCCTTTCATCAAACTGGTCGACACCCGGACATTTGTCGACTTTCCCTATTATGACAACGAGACCAATGTCAACCAGATCTGGATGGATATTTTCCCCATCGACGGAAATCCGGTTGACAATATGGAAAACCGCAGGATCTATGAAAAATCCCTTCGTCTGCGCAAGCTGATCTTTATCAAGCTGGCAAAAATGGGAGAGGGAAAGACCCTGCTCAAAAAGATCCTCAAGCCTGCAGTCATAGGGGTGCTCAAGATCGCCATGCCTATGCCCAGACTCCTCAGAAAGATCGATGATCTCTCTATGTCCATTCCTTATGACAGCACCCCTTACGTGGGATGTATCATGTGGGGATACGGACCCAGGGAACGTATGTCGCGCAAAAAATTCATGATTCCCGTTAAGGTGCCCTTTGAAGGCAGAATGATGAACGCGCCCTCCAACTACGACCACTATCTGCGAGGCCTGTATCACGATTATATGCAGCTGCCGCCGGAGGAAAAGCGCATCATGCACGGTATGGATGCATGGCTGCTCGATGAAGGTGAGACCAAGGATGACATTGTCCGGTAATCTGTTTTTCCGGTTGGATATGAGCAGCAGCAATTCAAATTACGGAGAACGAATATATGGTTTTTGACAGCAGAGCTGTCAGGCTCCGGATCCCGCAGGATACACCCAGGATCCGGCTTGATGAGCTCTTGACTTTTACAGGACTCATACTGTGGGTGCTGCAGGCATATATTGATGACAGCGGATTCGGGCTGATCTTCGGGTCGGAACTTGGAAAGCTGATCAGATATTTCTGCCTGCTTTTATTTCTTGTGCGCATTCTGCTGTCGGACATGCGCCTCGCGGTGCGGGCTGTATCGACGGCTGCTGTTTTTTTCTGTTATCTGATGATGATCCAGAAAATGGCAGGGGCCGGCATTACATTCCTTCAGCTGTTTGTGATGATGATGGCAGTCAAGGATATAGACTTTAAGCGAATATGCAAGGTCATGTTCTGGATCTGTCTGCTTTCATATCTGACAATAGTGTTTTTCGACAAGATCGGAGTGATCTATCGTCCGCCCCTGGTGGACGGCAGCCGCGTCCGTGACTATATGGGATTCCGCTTTGTGTCATTCCCGGCTATCTACCTTTTTAACCTGATCTTCTGCGGGGCCTACGCCTACACGGATCTTCAGGAAACGGCGGAGAAGAAAGCCGGGCTGGGAGAACATATTGAACGCTTTCCCTGGCTGGGGTTTGTCTTTCTGGAGGGACTTAACTTCATCGTATACAAAAGGACGAACACCAACATTCCCTTTCTGATCACTTCCTTATTTATACTTCTGTATGTAGTATGCATTTATCTGGGGTGGAATCTCTTCCCCAATAACCTGCTGATGCGGTGCCTGGCGGGGATCTGTTATCCGGGGCTTGCATTTTTTGCCTATGAGGTCGTCAGGCATTACAACCCCAACAGCACGCAATGGCTGAAAATGGATGACAAGCTCACCCACTTCAGGATCCGGCACTCGGCTGAGGGACTGAAGACTTACGGGATACATCCATTCGGACAGATTGTTTATCAGAACGGTGATCTGGAGTCTCCCAACTATTTTTATATTGACAGTGCCTATATGAAGGTCCTGATCAATTACGGCCTGATCTTTGCCATTATCCTGTTCGGGATTTACGCGATGATCTCTGTGGCCGCAGTGAAAAACCGGGATACCGTTCTGTGTATCTGGATGGTATGCATCGCCGGCTACAGTCTGATGAACAATGTTCTGATGGATCCCGAGCAGTGCTGCTCGCTGTTTGCCTTCTGGTATGCGCTGGATATCTGGAAGCGGCGGAGGACGCCGGATTATTACCTTCCGGAACCGGATCGGCCTTTCACCGGAAGAGGGGGAGGCGGTGGAGGACCTGTGAATGTGGCCGCCGGGCAGAATAACCCGGAACAGAAAGCTCCTCTGACGGATTCATTACAGAATAGTCTGGAGCAGGAGGCTTCCCTGACGGATCCCGGGCAGAATGACCCGGAACAGGAGGCTTCCCGGTCGGAAATCATTAATGACAGATCGGCTCAGGATCCTGCTTCACCGGAAACCGAATCCACAGGTGAAGCCGCAGGCAAGTCTGCAGGCGGCGGAGACGGAAGTAAGAAAAACAGCAGTGAGCCCAGCGTGCGGCTGAATTTCATCCTGAGCATGGCCTATCAGGTCCTGGTTGTCATCCTGCCCATGATCACAGCCCCCTATGTTGCGCGGGTCCTGGGTGCGGACAAGAATGGTATCTACAGCTTTACAGCTTCCTACCAGACCTATTTCTCCATGTTCGCGGCATTGGGTACCGTTTCCTATGGTTCCCGTGAGATCGCCCGCAACCGCAAGAACAGGCAGCTGCGTTCCAAACTCTTCTGGGAAATCGAATTGATGACGGTCCTCACGTCGACGATCTCGATCATCGCCTTCGCCGCCTTCATCTATTCGAGAGACCGCTACCAGATATTCTATATTCCGCAGATTATGGCGATCGCAGCCGTCATGTTCGACATTTCATGGTTTTTCACCGGTATCGAGGAATTTAAGTATATCGTGACCAAGAACGCGTTGTTCAAGCTTCTGGGCGCAGTCCTCATCTTTACCCTGGTGCACAAGCCGGAAGATCTGCTGCTTTACATTGTCATCCTGTCGGCAACGACCATGCTCGGCAATATGTCCATGTGGATCCATATGCCCCGCTTCCTGGACCCCGTCAGTTTCAGGACACTGAGGATCCGGCGGCACTTCAAGGAGACCATGGTCTACTTCATCCCTTCGATCGCGACTTCCGTCTATACTGTCCTTGATAAGACACTGATCGGCGAGATCACCCGCAACGAGGCGGAGAACGGCTGTTATGACAAGGTTGTCCAGCTCATCAATATCATGAAGGCGCTGACCTTTACAGCTCTCAACAGTGTTCTGGGGGCAAGGATCTCCTTCCTGTTCGCCGAGAAAAAATATGACGAGATCCGCAGGAGGATCGAGACATCCATCAACTATATCCTGTTCATGGGACTGGCCATCGGTTTCGGCCTGGCCGCCGTGGCACCGCGCTTTATCCCCTGGTTCCTGGGACCCGGATATGACCGCGCGATCATGATGCTCATCATGATGAGCCCCATCGTTGTGATCATCGGAGTCAGCAACTGCCTTGGCTCCCAATATTACACCCCTTCCGGAAAAAGAGCGCAGAGCGCCCGGTTCATCATTGTCGGTTCGATCGTGAACCTGATCCTGAACCTGCTGCTGATCCCCAGATTCTGGGGATACGGTGCGATTGCCGCCTCCATCATTGCGGAGCTGATGATCACGGTGCTCTACATCACTTTTGCCGGAGAATCCTTCCATCCGGTCGTCCTTTTGCGGGACGGATGGAAAAAACTGATCGCGGCAGCGCTCATGTTTGCCGCAGCGCGCCTGATCGATCCTTTTTTCAAGGGCAATTTCATCGCGCTGATGTGCGAAGTGTGCCTGGGGGGAGCAGTTTATATCGCTGTGCTCTTCATCCTGCGCGATACATTCATGACGGGATTCTGCATGGATACAGTGCGGAGGATGGTCAGAAGGCGGAAATAACACAGCCTGAAAATTTGTTACTGTTCAGACCGGCACGAAACTCGAGGTGTTTTCGCGTGCTCTTTGCGCGAAAACCCGAGTTGAACGGCGAAAATCGCGCGCGTAGCGCATTGGAATGCGATTTTCGCGACGTTACATGTACACGCCCTCGATAGGGCGTGTACAGTAACGAAAATTTCCGCTGTTTCTGTGCCCGGGCTAACAGCCTTTGCACCCGTTACAGGGCTATGTTATAATATTGCAGGAATAGTGAATAAACATACGGGCTGACGGAATCCTCTGTGACAACAGGAATGCTGCAGCGTCGTTCAATGATAAGATTTCGGGAGGAATAAAGTGAGCAATCAGAATTATACAAATCGCAATCATCCGGGCGCGAAAATGCGGGAGGTAAGCCTTCCAAGGCTTCTGCTCCTCACATTCCGGAGCTGGCGGAGCATGCTGGCTGCGGGCCTGATCCTGGCAATTCTGCTGGCCGGCATGAAGGTTATGCGCGAATACAGCAACAGGAGCGTCTCCAATGAGGCTCACGAGGAATATCTTGCTCAGATGGCGATGTACGATGCCTCTGTCCAGTCCTACTCCAGTGCGATCGAGCGCTTCCAGACCAAGATCGATGCCAAGCAGAACTACTTCAACGATTCCGTTCTGATGCAGATCAATCCGCACCAGGAATGTGTTTCGTCAGTATCCATGGTCGTCAGAACTCCCGGACTGGAGAACGCGGACGAGACAAAGTCCAATGCCGCGCAGACAGAGAGCGGATCGATCGTGAATGCCAGCAACGTCGTACATGCCTACAATGACTTCATCAAAAACGGCATTTCCTACGAGTCCTTTGCCCAGGAGCTCGGTGTTCCGGAGCAGAGTGTGCGCGAACTGGTGCTGGTGATCGTTGACCAGTTCCATTTCAGCAGTGTTTTCCAGATCCAGGCACGCAGCGCGGATATGGATTTTTCGGCTCGATTGATGGACTACATCCTCCAGCAGATCGAAGAAAAGAAAGGTGCTTTCCGCGACACCCTGGGTGAGTACGAGCTCAACGTAGTCAGCCGCAATGAGGAGACCGTGGTTTATACAGTCCTTCTGCAGCAGCAGACAGACCTGCA
Organism: uncultured Lachnospiraceae bacterium; assembly: GCA_902780385.1. GTDB lineage: Bacteria > Bacillota > Clostridia > Lachnospirales > Lachnospiraceae > CAG-791. The sequence continues at coordinate 11,581 of CACZFF010000054.1, read as the reverse complement.
GAACACGATCGCCACAATGCAGAAAAACCTTCAGACTTCCCAGACAGCTCTGAAAGAGCTGATCAAGCCCACGGAAGCGACCGGCGCATCCATGAAGCAGATCCTCAAGCACGGCATCAAATACAGTGTCGTCGGCATGGCGGGAGGTATCTTCCTGATGATCCTCCTGCATGCGATCCGTATTCTCATGAAGGGCAGGATCCTGACAGATGATGAACTCAACGTAGCATACGGCCTGCGCAATATCATCACTCTGCCTGCCGGCGCATCCAGAAGAGAGCCCCGCTCTTTCATTGACAGGTTTGTGGAGAAACTGGTGAGCGATGCTCCGGATATGAGTTCTGCCGCAGCCAACGATGTGCTGATCGCCAAGGTTGAGAACCTTTCTGCTGCCGATGAGATCCGCAAAGTCCTGCTTGTCGGTACTGTCGGCGGGACCCGCCTGGAATCTTTCGCCAACAGGCTCAGCAAGCGAGCGAAAGAATCCGGCAGCCCCATCACTTTTGAAGCGTCTGCGGATATTGACAAGGATGCTGAGGCCGTCCGCCGGCTGCGCACCGCTGACGCCTGCATCGTCGTGGAAGAAGTGGGAGAGACTGCCTACAGGGATGCCGCCGAGGTAATCGAGCTTCTGCTTGCCTCAGGCAAACCTGTACTGGGTACTGTTTATCTGTAATTCATAATCTGCCTGAAAATCTTCACAGCGTTCTGTCCGGAAATGGAAAGAATTGTAAAGGATTCTGTACAGATACGATTTGTGTATGGTTCTGCGGCGGGCTGTTCGGCGTCTGCCCGTAAGGGCAGGCGCTTTTTTGGGAAGAGACAGGAGGAGACAGGGGACGGTTCTGTGTCTCCTGTTTCCCCGGGGAAAAGGAGACACAGAACCGTCCCCTGTCTCCTCCCAGGACTCCCGAGAGAGCCTTGGATGTTTGACAATAATGAGAAACAGAACAAATTCGTTTATCCTGCTGGTTCTCGCCGGCATCCTGATGGCTGCCATCATGTCCGGCTTATTCAGGGAAGACCTGATTTCAGGAGGGCAGTCCGGAACTGCTTCGGGAGCCTCAGCAGCCCCTGCCGGTGCAGGCAGTGTGCAGCTGCTTTCTTCCGGGGAGTATGAAGCCGGCAGAAATATGTACGCGGAAAAGGATTTTTCGGCGTCTGACCTTTTGTGGCAGGGCGGTCCTGCCGCATGCGATGAGAAGTCCGCATCTGTATATATCCCCTTTGACGCGGAGCAGATGGAGGAGGCTTCACACGCAGAGAAATATACCAGGGACCGGTTTGCCCGCGAAATCCTTGCGGGACTTGAGCCGGCGGATAAAAACTGTACGATCTATATCTGCTCGGATGATATGATGGACCTCCCCGCAGAGGCTGTATCCGGAGGGTATCCTTTCCAAGCGATCCTGGCAGACGGAGAGAGGGCGGAAGCCTTCCATATCATTCTGACCGGGCTTCCCGCCCTCTGCATAGACAAAACAGACAGCGAGGAGATCGTATATAAGGAGGAGCACCAGGGAAAGCTCCGCTATATCCCTATGTCTGCCTCCGATGAAGAGGCGGACTCCTTCTGCCGTTTTCATGTGCGGGGCAATGTATCCTCCACCCTGGACAAGAAGCCCTACAAAATATCCCTGACGGACAAGGCGGGAAATAAGATAAAAACCGGGATCGGGACCTTGAGGGAGGATGATGACTGGATCCTGAACCCGCTCTTTACAGATTTCACACGGGTGAGGGAGATGACAGCCTATGCCCTCTGGGACAGTATTTCCGCTTTCTCCGACTTTCCGCAGGCTTCCTCCCGCATGCAGTATGTGGAGCTGTTTATGGACAATGTCTACCAGGGGATTTACGGTCTTATGGAGCCCGTGGACGGAAAACAGCTGGCGCTTCAGCCGGGGGATCTTTTGTACAAGATTGACCGCTGGGACAGGGAATATCCCTATATAGACGAGTACGAGTCAAAAGAGGGAGAGACGGAGATCTACAATGACAGGGGATTTCCCTGTGTGGAAATAAAATATCCCCGAAGCTGGGACAGGACCGCGTCCTGGCTGCCTATGCAGGTCTTCCACCGCTTTGTCTTCCGGACACAGGATCCGGGCGCATTTGAAGAGGCCGGACTCAAGACGGACCTCGACAGCATTGTGTCCATGAGCCTTTACTGCGCGCTGACCCATGCCATGGACAGCACCTGGAAAAACAGCCTGCTGATCGCAAAAATGGACGGGGAAGGCAGCTATACTCTGTACAGGACCATCTGGGATCTGAATTTTGTCTTCGGTGATGTTTTTGTCTACGCCCCCGAAGAAGGATATACGGCTTTCGACCCGGGAACCGCCCTGACCTATATACCCGAACAGGACAGTACCTTTGACTTCGAGGCTTTTCTGGCGGCGGACCCATCCCTGGAGCAGGCTCTTGCAGCAAAATGGGCACTCTGGAGAGCGGGCGGGATCAGTGCAGACAGTGTCTGTGCCGGCGCGGAACAGTATATGAGCCTTCTGACAAAAAGCGGAGCCATGTCCAGGGAAATGCAGCGCTGGCCGCAGGACAGATCGTACGAAGAAGCGCTCGGCCAAATGCAGGAGTGGATCCGGGCCAGATTCGCATATCTTGACAGGTATTTTGGACTGGATACTAAATAATCCATTTTTGCTCCGTTTTTCTTCTCGTTTTTCTTCTCCGGAGCAGAATTAATGGCGACAGATCTGCCTGCATTCTGTTATAATGGATGCGGCAGGGCTCCGTCTGGCTTTTTTGGGCAGGATGTATGAGAAAAGAAACAATTTTCAGGGCATTACTGTCAATTCTGTCAGGCAGGAATTCAAAAACTGGATTATAATATTTTTGTATACTATCTTATTCAAGCTGTCGCTTTTCCTCAAAAGGGTCCGCAGGTAAAATCCTGAAAAGCCTTTATTGAGGAAATGCACGGTGTTTTTCTTGTTTTCGGAACATCCTGTCCGGATGGACACACTGTGGGGGTGTGTGTGATCTGGACAGTGTTCATAGTACCATGGTGCCGGACCCGGCTTATGCCGATCCTGCCGGTGCCTTATCAGGAAAGGGAGGAGCTAACATATGTTTTTCAAATCAAGGCATTTGAACAGCATTAACGCCGGCCACCACAAACACACGGCCGGTTGTGCGACAGAGATTATGCCGGTTCCTGCTACCGTAAGGATCTCAATGTCGCAAAACATTGGTGCGCCCTGCAAGCCCCTTGTCAAAAAAGGGGACACGGTCCTTGTGGGCCAGAAGATCGGTGACACGGATGCATTCCTGCACGTTCCCGTACATGCAAGCGTTTCCGGAAAGGTAACCGGAATCGAGACGCAGAGGAACGCGATGGGCGGCATGGATACCCTTGTCGTGATCGAGTCCGACGGACAGCAGACAATGGATCCGGAGCTGAAGCCCCCGGTCGTCACAAACCACAAGGAATTCGTGGATGCTGTTAAAGAGAGCGGACTTGTAGGCCTTGGCGGCGCGTCTTTCCCGACGTGGCTGAAATTCAATCCCAAGGACAAAGACGGCGTCAAGACTCTGATCATCAACGGCGCAGAGTGCGAACCTTTTATTACGTCCGACCACAGGACAATGCTGGAGGATGCCCAGAACGTGATCGACGGCGCTCTTGCCGTTATGAAGTACCTCGAGATCGACGAATGCTATATCGGCATCGAGGATAACAAGCAGGATGCTATCGACAATTTCGATCTGATGTTCACCAAGCAGGGAATTGACAATATGTTCACTTTCCCGCTCAAGGCCAGCTATCCCAAGGGAGCAGAGCGTGTGCTGATCTATGAAGTGACCGGCAAGACCTGCGACGCAGGTGTCCTTCCTGCAGATCTGGGATGCATCGTATCCAACGTCACATCGATCGCCTTCCTGGGACAGTATCTCAAAGACGGTATTCCGCTCATCAAGAAGCGCATGACCGTAGACGGCGACGCTGTCTCCGAGCCCAAGAATATCGTGGCTCCGATCGGAACCGAGATCCACGACGTGATCGAGTTCTGCGGCGGTTACCGCAAGCCTCCCAAGAAGATCCTTATGGGCGGCCCCATGATGGGACGCGCGGTCTTCTCCGACAGGATGCCGATCGTCAAGAACAACAATGCGATCCTCGCGTTTTCCAGGGAACAGGCCTGGATCCCCGAGGAGACAGCCTGCATCAACTGCGGAAGATGCCACAAGGCATGTCCGTTCGGCCTTCTGCCCACAGGTTTCGCAGATGCTTACGAAGCCGGCGATGTGGAGCGTCTCAACGACCTCAAGGTCATGCAGTGCATGGAGTGCGGCAGCTGCTCGTTCGTCTGCCCTGCACATCGTCCTCTGGCCTTTATGAACAAGCTGGGCAAGGCAATGGTGAAGGAGGCGGCAAGCAATGGCAAGTAATAAGAAATATTATGATAATCTTACTGTATCCTCCTCGCCCCATCTGGTGACGAGCCTGGATACAACCAGGACCATGCTGTATGTTGTTGCGGCCCTCTTACCCGCAGCAGCTATGAGTATCCTCTATTTCGGCATTCCCGCATTCGTCATGATCGCGGTATGCATGGTCTGCAGTGCGTTCTTTGAATGGGCATATGAGAAGCTTCTCAACAAGCCCAACACCGTGCGCGACGGAAGTGCTCTGGTCACTGGTCTGATCCTGGCACTGAACCTGCCTGCAAACCTCACCCATCTGGACGGCATCGAGTATCCCATCTTTATGCCGATCCTGATCTGCATCATCGGCAGCTTTGTCGCCATCGTTGTTGTCAAACAGCTCTTCGGCGGCATGGGAAGGAACTTCGCGAACCCGGCGATCGTCGGCCGTATCACTCTGTTCCTGTCCTTTACCTCTTATATGTCCACATGGCCTCTGACCAGATTCCAGAAGGCAGGCATCGACGCTGTGACCGGCGCGACTCCTCTGGGCTATCTGGCGGACGGAGACCTGACATACTGCCCTTCTCTGAAGGACATGTTCCTGGGCAACATCGGCGGCGCCATGGGTGAGACCTGCGTCATCGCCATCCTGATCGGCGCGATCTTCCTGATCGCCATGAAGATCATCTCCCCGATCATCCCGGTCTTCTTTGTTGCCACTGTTTTCATCTTTGCCTTCCTGTATTACACCATCAGCGGCAATACTCCCGAAGGCATGTCCGCTCTCTACATGGCATGCTTCCATGTATGCGCGGGCGGCGTCATGTTCGGCGCGGTATTCTGTGCAACGGATTATGTCACCTCACCGATCATGCCACTGGGCAAGGTACTGTTCGGTATCGGCTGCGGTCTTGTGACCATGATCATCCGTCTGTTCTGCTCCTATCCCGAAGGCGTTTCCTTCGCGATCCTGTTCATGAATATCATGACACCTATTCTGAACAACTTCGCAGAGGACCGCTACTACGGTATCAGCAAGCGCAAAAAGGAAGCGGCAAAGGCGGCTGCAGCAGAAGCAAAGAAAGCATAAGGAGGGTGTGAAATGAACAAGTCAAAAGAAAGTTTTGCAGCACCCGTCGTGGTGCTCAGCGCCATCTGTCTTGTCGTCTCGCTTGCTCTGGCACTTACCTATAAGGTTGCCAATCCCATTATCATTCGTAATAACGAAGCCGTGGCGGTTGCTGCCAGACAGCAGATCCTTCCCGCAGCAGATGCTTTTACAATGGTTGAGGATTTTGAGCCCGCCTCTTCTACAGACGGCAAGGCTGCAGTTAAAGAAGTTTATGCAGCTGACAACGGTTCCGGCTATGTCATGACTGTAGAGACCACCTCTTTCGGCGGTGTCCTGACCATGATGGTCGGTGTTGATGGCAACGGTGCTGTAACTGGCGTCAAAGTCACAGAGCATGCGGACACCCCCGGTGTCGGTACCAAGGACATGGATCCCGGCTATCTCGTACAGTACAACGGCCTGACAGCTCTGACCAGTCCCGACAACATCAAGAAGGAGACCGCAGACCTTGCGTCCGGCGGCACTTTCGCATTCATCTCCGGCGCGTCCGTTTCCGGACAGGCTATCCACTCCGGTGTGGAGGCGGCCCTGAGTCAGTATGCAGCGATGGGAGGTGCTCAGTAATGGAAAAAAAGAATAAACTTGCGATTCTGGCCAACGGCCTGATCAAAGAGAATCCCGTGCTCGTGCTGGTCCTCGGCACCTGCCCGACCCTCGCAACATCCACTTCCGTTGTCAACGGCTTCGGCATGGGCCTTTCCGCTACAGCGGTTCTGATCTGCTCCAATATCGTTATTTCGATCCTTCGTAAGATCATTCCCGACAGTGTACGTATTCCCTGCTATATCACTGTTATCGCAGGTTTCGTCACGATCGTTCAGCTGGTTGTCAAGGCATTTGCGCCCGCACTGGACAAGTCCCTGGGCCTGTATCTGCCTCTGATCGTCGTTAACTGCATCATCCTCGGCCGTGCGGAAATGTTCGCAAACAAGAACTCTGTCATTGATTCCGCTCTCGACGGCATCGGCATGGGAATCGGCTTCACCTTCACTCTCGTCATCATGGGTTCCATCCGCGAGCTCATCGGTGCAGGCACATGGTGCGGCATTCCGGTACTCTCCAGAGTTATGCCCGGCATGAGCATCATGACCCTGGTTCCCGGCGGCTTCTTCGTCTACGCGATCGTCATGGCATTTGTCCATTACATCACAGAAGACAAGAGCAAGATCAAAGACAGCTTCGGATGCGACGGATGTGCCATCGCAGATGAATGCGTTGACGGATCCGTCCGGCTGTGCAAAAGAGGAGGTGGCATAATTTATGGCTAAATATGTGATCATCATTATCAGCATGGTCCTCGTCAATAACTACCCTCTGGCGCAGTTCCTGGGCATCTGCCCCTTCCTGGGTGTCTCCAAGGATATGGACAGTGCAAGAGGTATGGGTATCGCTGTTACCTTCGTCATGGTACTGGCAACAGCTGTTACATGGCCGATCCAGCAGTTCCTTGACAGCAAGGGCATCGGCTACCTCCAGACGGTCGTTTTCATTCTCGTTATCGCTGCACTCGTTCAGTTGATCGAGATGTTCATGAAGAAAAACATGGTAGGCCTCTATAAGTCTCTCGGTGTTTTCCTTCCCCTGATTACAACCAACTGCGCCGTCCTCGGTGTCTGCATCAGCAACATCGACAGCGGTTACAACTATCCCCAGTCCCTCTTCAACGCCTTCGGCGCCGGCCTCGGTTTCCTTTTCGCCATGATCATCATGGCGGGCGTCCGCGGCAAGCTCGTTGACCAGAGCCGCATTCCCAAGTCCTTCCAGGGCGTTCCGATCGTCCTGCTGACAGCGGCTATCATGTCCCTGAGCTTTATGGGATTCGGCGGAATGTTCTCGTAAGAAAGGAGGTAATTGATGAGCCAGATCATTATTCCGGTCGCACTCGTTTTTGTTGTCGGCCTGATTGCTTCTGTCGGACTTGCTTTCGCCTCCAGAGTTTTCCACGTTCAGGAAGACGAGAGATTCATCCTCATGCGTGCAGAGCTGCCCGGCGCCAACTGCGGCGGCTGCGGCTACGCAGGATGCGATGACTATGCGCATGCCCTTGTCGAAGATCCCGACGGCGTCCCCTGCACCAAGTGTGCAGTCGGCGGCCCTGCCTGCGCCGAGAAACTTGCCGCGATCCTGGGCAAGAGTGCGGACGGCATGGAAAAGGAAGTTGCCTATGTCATGTGCAACGGCACTACCAACAATGCCCAGAAACTGTATGAATATGCGGATATCCCGACCTGTAAGGCTGCCAAGCAGCTCTTCGGCGGCTCCAAGGCCTGCCCCAATGGATGTCTGGGACTGGGAGACTGCGAAGCTGCCTGCGAATTTGATGCCATCCATGTCATCAAGGGCGTCGCTGTCGTAAACCGTGACAAGTGCACCAGCTGCAGCGCCTGCGTCAAGGCCTGCCCCAACAGCCTGATCAAGATCGTTCCCGACAATAAGGCAAAAGTCCTTGTCCGCTGCCACAACACCCAGAAGGGTGCGGATGCCCGCAAGAACTGCACCGTCGCCTGCATCGGCTGCGGCATGTGCCAGAGAACCTGTAAATTCGACGCGATCCACGTCGAAAACAACCTCGCTGTCGTCGACCACGAAAAGTGCAAGAAGTGCGGCATGTGCGTTGTTAAGTGCCCTACCGGCGCGATCCAGGATCTCATCCACACACCCGACCAGCTTGAGAAGGTCAAGAAGAGCCTTGCTGCCATGGAAGCCAAGGAAGCTGAGAAGAAAAAGAAAGCCGCTCTTGAGGCAGCAGAAGCCAAGAAGGCAGCTGCAGCAAAGGCATAATTCAATTCAATTATTTGCAAAGGCATAATTTGAAAATTGAATGCCTGCTTCCAGATCGTTTTTAGCTAAACAAAAGGGACTGTCGTTTTATGTGTGAAAATACATAAAGCGATAGTCCCGTTTTTTTGTGGCAGACAGAGCCAATTGAATGAACTTCTATGATATGCAGAATTTAAATCGGCTGCCAGGTGGATGTTGACAGTATTATCTTCCCCCTGATTTTTGGATGTATCTCATTCCCGGAAGAGCTTTGCCGGGATCCGGTCCAGCAGGATGGCGGCACCGATCCCGACAATAATCCCTGCGATCATTCCAGAAATGATCAGCACAGGCAGGTAATGGATCAGCTGGGGCCCTGAGATCGCCAGAATAGCGACACAGAGCTGGCCGATGTTATGGAATACCCCTCCGGCAGTACTGACCCCTATGACAGAAAACAGCCTGGTCTTCTTTAAAAGATACATTACGATAAAGCTGGTCACGCTGCCGGCGAGAGAGTAGAGGGCGGCAAACATTCCGCTGAAGAGAAGTCCGGCAAGGAAAACCCGGATTAGGTTTGCGGCAAAAGCATATCTTGCATCCAACCGGTAGAGGATGATCAGAGGCACCAGATTTGCCAGCCCGAGCTTGATTCCCGGCACCCCTGCGTTGAAAGGGACCAGGACCTCCACATAGGAGAAGATGAGGGCCAGGGCAGCCAGAAGTCCTGTCAGAGCCACCCTGCGGGCGCTGACCTGTGCGCCGGAACCTGCGCCGGAAGATGCTCCGGAAAATGATCCGGTTGATGCTTCGGAAGATGGTTCGGTTACTGCTTCGGAAGATGATTCAGTTGATGTTCCGGAGTATGCTCCGGATGGTGATCCGGAAGGAAGAGGAGAGTTGTTTTTTTTCTCTTTATCTATCTCATTTGACGATGGCATCGACGGATTCATCTTCCTCACCTCCTTCCCCGGTTCCTATAATCTCCACGATCACGTAGTTGGGCAGACAGACAATGGTCTCTCCTTTGTCCGAAATCTCACCGGTATGGACACAGATCTGGTTTTTACAGTTGGAGTAGTCCATATGTACAATACCGTTCTGAATGATCACGACATTGTGGTGTCCCTCCCGTTCAATCTCTATCTCGGCATCTTCTTCCAGAGGATAGGTGCCGTATTCCTCGCCGTAAGAAATGATCCTGACCATTTCTTTGCCGGCTGCAGGGCGCGGAAAAGAGACTGCCGAGATCAGGGCAGCTGCTGCAAATATGAAAAAAAGTAAAAAATCCGCTTTTCGCAGAGACAGGTTCATGTATGTGACCTCATGTCAACAGATCGCCGCTTACGAGCGGGCTCGACGCGTCTCACTGTTGATTTGTCTGTGCATGGCTTTTAGTCAGACGCGATGAGCCATGCCGACAGGTTCGCGATCTTGCGATCGCTCACTGTCGCGGCATTCGCCGTATACATCCAACTCAACAGATCGCCGCTTACGAGCGAGCTCGACGCGTCTCTCTGTTGAGTTGTCTGTGCATGGCTTTTAGTCAGACGCAATGAGCCATGCCGACAGGTTCGCGATCTTGCGATCGCTCACTGTCGAGGCATTCGCCGTATACATCCAAATCAACAGATCGCCGCTTACGAGCGAGCTCGACGCGTCTCACTGTTGAATTGTCTGTGCATGGCTCATTGCTAACGCGCAAAATAAACAGGGAGGAAAGTTCCTCCCTGATTATAGCAGAATCTTAGGAAAGTGAAACTCCAACCGGACAGACCGGTTTTACATTTCCGACTTTGCCGTTTCAGTTAAATGTGAATGGTCAGCAGTTTTCAATGTCAGGGGTCAGTTCTGGTCACACCATTCGACAGCGCTGTCGCTTGCGATCTTGCCGAATACGACGATATCTGCCACTGCATTACCGCCGATGCGGTTGCCGCCGTGGACACCGCCTACAACTTCGCCTGCCGCGAAGAGGCCGGGGATCGCATTGCCGTCGGTATCAATGACTTTGGCGCTGGTGTCGATATGGACACCGCCCATGGTGTGATGGATGCCGGGAGCGATCTTGATCGCATAGTAGGGAGCCTGGCTCAGATCCATCTCCATACCGGTTGTGCGTCCGAAATCAGGATCATTTTTATCTGCAACGTATTTGTTCCAGTTGCTGAGTGTTTCTGCAAGGGTCTTGGGATCCACATCGATCTTTTCTGCCAGATCCTCGATGGTTTCACCTTCTACAGTAATGCCTGTGGAAATATATTTTTCCGTTGCCTTGAGACCTTCGCGGAGTCTCTGGTCGAAGATGATATATGCGTAGCTTCCGGGCTGTTCCAGTTCTGCTGCGGAGACAACATCTCTGGTGAGGAGCTCATCGGTAAATCTCTTGCCGTCCTGATTGACCAGGATGGCGCCGTCGCCGCGGACGCTCTCTGTGATCAGCATACTGGTCTTCTGTTCAACAGTCGGGTGGAACTGGATCTGATCGATATCGACAAGGTCTGCTCCGACTTCCTCTGCCATCACAATGCCGTCGCCGGTAATTCCGGGCGCACTGGTGGTGACAGTTCCCTTCAGGTCTTCACGGTACTGGACGATCATGTTTTCATTGTTGCCGAAACCGCCGGTCGCCAGGATCACGTCCTTGCCCGCCTGCTTGGCATTGATTGCCGCCGTCATGCCTGCGCCGCTTGCACCGATGATGACGATATCAGTCTTCAGCTCTTCGTTCTTTTTCTCTGCGACAGGCTCTTCCTTCTTGTCAGGGAAGGAATTCATGTCCGCACCGGCAGCCCTCATTGCCTTTTTCGCAGCCCCGAGGATGGCATTGCTGGTGACAGTCGCGCCGCTCAGAGCATCAACTTTGGGACTCTGTGCTTCCATGATGCGGTCGTCGAGCATTTCCACAGCGAAAGAACCGATGTTTTCAGTTTCATCATCACCTTCGATCTGAACGTCTTCGATCGCGTCTTCCGAAACTTCCAGAGTGACGGTCACATCGCCGCCGAAACCCTTGGCCGACTCAGTATAGGTTCCGGGGATGAACAGATCACCCTCAGGAGCCTTGGGGCCGGTCACGACCTCTTCCCCGCCGGCCTGGGCGAGTGCTTCGTCAGCAGCCAGTTTTACAGCATCGCTGGTGAAGGTTGCGCCGGTGACAGCGTCAACATCCGCACTCTGTTTTTCAAGGATCGCCTTTGTGAAGCCTCACACGACTTAAGTCGCGTGCTTCCTACTGCCTGCCTTGCGGCAGGTCCCCCTTTCGGGGTTCGGACTGCCTTTCCTCTATACAGCCTG
>CACZFF010000053.1 GCA_902780385.1 uncultured Lachnospiraceae bacterium | reverse complement strand
AGCCCCTAAACAGGGGCAAAATCACAGTCAGCAGTTATGTCAAATAGAAATACTATTTTAATGATGTATTAATGGATTAAAAACACTGTGAATAGTAACCTGCCCCTGGCGGGCTTATAGAACCTCTTGGGGCTGACCTTGCTGTTTTATCCATATTTTGATAAAGTTGACATTGTTCCGGTCAGACATCTTTGGAATATCAGGCCGCACTGGGCAGTGGGGTGAATTCCTGCCGGCAGTTTCTGCCGGAAGACTGAGGAAATATAGAAGTGGAAAGTGAGAGAACAAGATGCGACAGTTTCTGAATAAAAAGAAAAGCTTTTCCATTGAGGATGGGCAGGCCCTGCAGGACAGCCTTGCCTTTATCGAAGAGACTTTGCAGAAAACCGGCCTGGGTAATAAGCTCACTTTGCGGACGCTGCTGCTGGCAGAGGAGTTGATTCCGCAGCTGATCCGGCACGCGGCGGACGACGCGAATCTCCGTGTTCAGATACGCAGGTACCTGGGCGATATCAGCGTTTCGATCCGTGCCGCGGGCGAAAGTTTTGATCCCTATTCCGCTCAGACAGACGACTCTGCCGGGATCAGAGAGATGGAGGAGGAAGAGGCTGAGCAGGCAATACGGGGGATCCTGCTGAAATCTCAGGGCGATAAGCTGAAAATCTCGCATAGAAACGGGGTCAATCGGATCCGTATTCTTGCCGGCCAATCCAGCCGGCAGATGGTGCTCTACACGACGGCTGCCTTGCTTATGGGCCTGCTCTGCGGGCTTCTGATGAAGTCTGTGTTTCCGGCTGCGGTTTCAGCCGGCCTCGAGACATATCTGCTCGATCCGATCAAGACCATGTTCATTAACACACTGAAAATTGTCATCGGGCCGGTTATTTTCTTCTCTATTGTTTCCTGCATCTCACAGTTTAAGGATTTGTCCGAGCTGGGGCGAATAGGCGCAAAGGTCATGGGCACCTATATGATAACGACCGTGATCGCGGTATTACTTGCCTTTGGAATCTCTATGGTGTTTCATCCGGGAGCTTTCGGCTTTGCACTGGCCCTGGGGGAGAATATAGAGGCGGTCAGCGTTGATCTCAATATGGACACTTCTCTGCTCCATATGATCATCAACATTGTTCCTTCTAATTTTCTCAGTCCCTTTCTGGAATCGGATACTCTGCAGATTATTTTTCTGGCGGTGCTTTGCGGTGCGGCAGTGGGATTGATCGGGGAGCACACTGCGACTCTGCAGGAATTCTTTGAGTCCTGTAACAGTCTGTTTTTGACGATCACGACAATAATCTCGCGTCTGATTCCCCTGGTTGTGTTCTGTTCCGTCGCCGTGATGATTGAGAACATGGGCAGAGCCTCCCTGGTTTCTATTTTAGGATATGCAGGTGTTGATGTGATCGCACTTTTCTGCATGATGCTCATATATGGTCTCATGGTTTTGATTCTGGGCCGTTTGAATCCGATCACATTCTTCAAAAAGAACCGGGAGGGTATGCTCACCAGCTTTACTCTTTGTTCCAGTTCAGCCGCCATGCCCACCAACATGAGGATCTGCACGGACCTGCTCGGCATTTCTCCCAAGGTATGTAACTTTTCTATCCCGCTGGGGGCGACCGTCAATATGGACGGAACCTGTATTTTCCTGACTATTACCGGCTTGTTCCTGGCCAGGGCCTATGGAGTGACTGTACCGCAATCAGTAATGTTGTCCCTTGCCATTACCATTATCCTGCTTTCCTTAGGCTGTCCGGGCATTCCGGGTGCGAGTATCGTCTGCCTGTGTGTCATTCTGGCAAATCTTGGTGTGCCGATCGAATCGATCGGGCTGATTATGGGAATCAATCCCTTCCTGCAAATGGCAAACACGATGTCCAATACGACCGGTGATGTTGCAGCATCCCTGATCGTAGCCAGGAGTGAGGGACTTTTAGATCTGGAGATTTATAATAGCAGATAAAGAAAGAGTTACTGTGCAGACCGGCTCGAAACCCGAGTGGAACGGCGCAGGGAGACAGGGGACGCGGAAGGGGACGGTTCTTTGTCTCCCGTACAAGAAAGAAGAAGTTGTATAATTGTATACATTTTATATTGACAATGCCTGTCACATGTGTATAATAGCTTTTATTAATAGAACTTTTTTCGAGCAGTGAAACAGAACATTCTTTCAATCAGAATATTCTGTCATTAATGAAATAGAACAGTGAAAAAGCAAAGGCGCTTGATAGATGAAGGAAACTTCATCTGTTGGGCGTCTTTTTTTATTCATTATGGATCCCGTAAATGGAGCGGCAGCCCCGAAGCAGCCGCAAGTCTGAGTCAGTCAGACCCGTGGGGCTGCACCGGCATAGGAGAGAAAAGAAAATGTACCCTCAGATGGAACATGATGCCTGCGGCATCGGCAGTATCGTGAATATTGACGGGCGTCAGGACCGACGTGTTGTGGATGACGCTCTGCACATCGTGGAGAAGCTGGAGCACCGCGCCGGCAAGGATGCCAGCGGAGAAGTAGGCGACGGCGTGGGAATACTCACTCAGATCCCGCACGGTTTTTTCAGCAAGGCGGCACAGGCAGCCGGAATCACTCTGCGTCTTTCCGGAGAATCGGGCAGGTTTCCACAGGAGAGTATGGCGCGGGAAAGCGCAGGATGTCAGGCAGGCGATTACGGAATCGGCATGTTTTTCCTGCCTCAGGACACCTTAAAGAGGACCTTTGCCATCCGCATGTTCGAGGTGATCGCGCAGAAGGAGGGCCTGGAGATTCTGGGCTGGCGCGATGTGCCGGTGCGGGAACAGATCCTGGGAAAGAAGGCAGTCGACTGCATGCCCTGTATCCGCCAGTGTTTCCTGGCCCGGCCTGTGGATGTGGAGCGGGGTATTGCCTTTGACAGAAAGCTCTATGTGGTCCGCAGGGAGTTCGAACAGTCCTCCGAGGACACCTATATCTGCTCCCTCTCATCGCGGACGATTGTCTACAAGGGAATGTTCCTGGTAGGACAGCTGCGGCGTTTCTATGATGACCTGCAGTCCCCGGACTATATCTCCGCAATCGCCATCGTGCACTCGCGTTTTTCCACAAATACGACTCCGTCCTGGCACAGGGCCCATCCCTACCGCATGATCGCCCACAACGGTGAGATCAACACCATCCGGGGCAACATCGACAGGATGCTGGCCCGCGAGGAGACCATGACCAGTCCCGTCATGCAGGAGGACATCGACAAGATCTTCCCTGTCGTAGACCGGAGCGGCTCTGACTCCGCCATGCTGGACAACACCCTGGAATTCCTCTACATGAACGGCGTGCCGCTGGCCCTGGCCATGATGGTCATCATCCCCGAGCCCTGGAAGCATAACACTTTCATGAGCGAGGACAAGCGCGATTTTTACCACTACTATGCCACCATGATGGAGCCATGGGACGGCCCGGCGGCCATTCTTTTTACAGACGGCGAAGTCCTGGGAGCGACCCTGGACCGGAACGGACTGCGGCCTTCCCGCTATTACATCACGGATGACAAGCGGCTCATCCTGGCATCCGAGGTAGGTGTCCTGGACATTCCGGCAGCCCGCATTGTGAAAAAAGCCCGCCTGGAGCCCGGGCGGATCCTCCTGGTCGACACCAGGCAGCAGAGGATCATCTCCGATGAGGAATGCAAGAGCCACTACGCCCTCAGAAAGCCCTACGGTGAGTGGCTGGACAGAAATCTGCTGCATCTGGATAAACTTCCCATCCCCAATCACAAGATTCCGGTCCACACCCAGGAGGTCCGCGACCGGCTCTACAAAGTCTTCGGCTATACCTACGAGGATGTGAAGGACCAGATTCTCCCCATGGCGGAAAACGCTGTGGAGCCCACCCTTTCCATGGGACATGACGCGCCCCTGGCCGTGCTCTCCGAGGCTCACCAGCTCCTGTTCAACTATTTCAAGCAGCTGTTTGCCCAGGTGACCAATCCGCCCATCGACTCCCTGCGGGAAAAGATCGTGACCGACACGACCGTCTATATCGGCTCGGACGGTGATCTTCTGCAGGAAAAAAGCAGCAACTGTACCGTCCTTGAGGTCAATCATCCTATCCTGACCGGCGTGGATCTTTTAAAAATCCGCCATCTGGATCAGCCCGGATTTAAGGCAAGGGAGATTTCCCTGCTCTATTACAAAAATACATCGCTGGCCAAAGCGCTGGACCAGCTCAACATTACTGTGGACCGGGCGGCGGGAGAGGGCTGCAATATCATCATCCTGACCGACCGGGGAGTGGATGAAAACCATATGCCCATTCCTTCTCTGCTGGCAGTCTCCAGTGTCGAGCAGCATCTGGTGCAGACAAAGCAGCGCACAGCCGTCTCCCTGATTTTGGAGAGCGGCGAGCCCAGGGATGTGCACCAGATGGCCACCCTTCTGGGCTTCGGCGCCCGGGCGATCTGTCCCTATCTGGCGCACGAGTGCATCGGAGAACTGATCGATCTTGGAATTTTGGACAAGGATTATTACACAGCGGTCGAGGACTACAATGCAGCCCTTCTGGGAGGTGTCGTCAAGATCGCGGCCAAGATGGGCATCTCCACCATTCAGTCCTACCAGTCAGCCCGTATTTTCGAGGCCATCGGACTGGGAGAGGATGTGATCAACAAATATTTTACCGGTACGGTCAGCCGTGTCGGCGGTATCGGAATTCCGGAGATCGAGGAGGGAGTGACCTTCCGCCACGACCACGCCTTTGATCCCCTGGGACTGGGCGTCGACACGACTCTGGACTCTGTCGGCCTCCATTCTCTTCGCAGAGGGGAGGGCAGTGAGGACCACATGTACAGTCCCGAGACCATCATTGCCCTGCAGCAGGCGGTCCGTACCGATTCTTATGAACGCTTTGAAGAATATACACAGCTGGTGGATGACGCCAGGCACCCGCATACCCTGCGGGGACTTCTGGAATTTGTACCTTCAGGTCCTCCGGTCCCTCTGGAAGAGGTGGAATCCGAACAGAGCATTGTCAGCCATTTCAAGACGGGCGCCATGAGCTTCGGCTCTCTTTCCAGAGAAGCCCATGAAACCCTGGCGCGGGCCATGAATTCCATCGGCGCAAAGTCCAATACCGGCGAGGGAGGCGAGGCGCCGGAACGCTTCGGAACAGATGCCAACAGCCGCATCAAGCAGGTGGCTTCGGGACGTTTTGGTGTGACCAGCGCCTATCTGTGCAGCGCCGACGAGATCCAGATCAAAATGGCCCAGGGAGCCAAGCCCGGCGAGGGCGGCCATCTTCCGGGCAAAAAGGTCTATCCCTGGGTGGCTGAGACAAGGTATTCGACGCCCGGCGTCTCCCTGATCTCCCCGCCTCCCCATCACGATATTTACTCCATCGAGGACCTGGCCCAGCTGATCTATGACCTGAAAAACGCAAACCGCGACGCCAGGATCAATGTCAAGCTGGTCTCCGAGGCCGGGGTCGGAACCATCGCCTCCGGTGTCGCCAAGGCCGGCGCCCAGGTCATCCTGATCTCCGGTTATGACGGAGGTACGGGAGCTGCCCCGGGAAGCTCCATTCACAATGCGGGCCTTCCCTGGGAGCTGGGGCTCTCTGAAGCCCACCGCTGTCTTGTGGAAAACGGCCTTCGCAGCCGTGTCGTCCTGGAGACCGACGGCAAGCTCATGAGCGGGCGTGACGTCGCCATTGCGGCCCTTCTGGGCGCAGAGGAATACGGTTTCGCGACAGCTCCCCTGGTGACCATGGGCTGCATGATGATGCGTGTCTGTTCCAAGGATACCTGTCCGGTCGGCATCGCGACCCAGAACGAAAAGCTGCGCTGCCGCTTTAAGGGGAAGCCGGAACATGTCGTGCGCTTTATGACCTTTATCGCCAGACAGCTGCGGCAGATCATGGCGGATCTCGGTTTTACCAGACTGGCGGATATGATCGGACGGACCGACTGCCTGCGCGTGCGCGAAAACCTGATCACGGACCGCGCCTTCAAGGTCGACCTGAGGCAGATCCTGGGCGACATCCCCTTCCCTGTCTCCCATGACAAGGACTGGTATGATTTCCGGCTGGAGACCACTCCGGATCTGTCCCTTCTGATCCCTGCCTTTGCAGAAGGACTGGCAAAGGGAGCCATGGCCGGCAGGCAGCCTGAAAACGTGATACGAAAGACTTCGGGCAAGACAAATGGAAGGGATGCTTTCGAAGCCTATCTGCAGGAAAAAAAGACCGCCCTGGGAAAACTTGCCTGTGAGAAAGCAGGCACCCGGGCCATCGGGCACTACGAGACTTCCCTGCATGTCTCCTCCACCGACCGCGCCTTCGGGGCCATCCTGGGTTCCGAGGTCACCAAAAACTTCGGAAACACACTGGCGGATGATACTTTTGTCGTCCATGCCTGCGGCGGAGGCGGACAGTCCTTTGGCGCTTTTCTTCCAAAGGGAGTCACCATCCGACTGACCGGAGATGCCAACGACGGTTTCGGAAAGGGACTCTCCGGCGGCAAACTCATTGTTGTTCCCGACAGGGAAAGCACATTTGAAGCGGACAAAAATATCATCGTCGGCAACGTCGCTCTCTTCGGCGCGACTTCCGGCAAGGCCTATTTCAACGGCGTAGCGGGCGAGCGCTTCGGCGTGCGAAACTCCGGCGCCACCCTGGTCGCGGAGGGATGCGGGGATCACGGTCTGGAATATATGACCGGCGGCCGGGCTGTCATTCTCGGAGGAACGGGCAAAAACTTTGCGGCCGGTATGAGCGGCGGCATCGCCTATGTCCTGGATATGGACCACAGCCTCTACCGCCGGATGAACAAGGACATGACCATGCTGCAGGAACTGACTGAGGACTATGATATTGCGGAGCTGCGGGGGATTCTTGAGGACTATGTGCACGAAACTTCATCTGCACTCGGACAGAAAATCCTTTCCTCATACTCGGAGTATCTACCTTATTTTAAAAAGATCGTCCCCAGGGATTATCAGAGAATGCTGACTGCCATCAGCCGTCACGAAGAGCAGGGCATGCCACATGACAAGGCCGTACTGGAGGCATTCCGGGAGATCTCTGCAGGATAAGGGCAGATGAAGACGGATCCTGATGTCACACGTCGGCAGCAAGAAAACAAAGGAATCGATCATGGGAAAAGCAACAGGATTTCTGGAATACAAGAGACAGGAAAATATTGACCGCGACCCGCTGGAGAGGCTCTTGGACTACGGTGAGTTCCATTTTCCCCTGCGGGCGCAGGAACGAAGGCAGCAGGGGGCGCGCTGCATGAACTGCGGCGTGCCCATGTGCCAGAGCGCCATCCGGCTCAAGGGAATGGTGACAGGCTGCCCCCTGCACAATCTGATCCCGGAATGGAACGATCAGATCTATGCCGGCCACGAGAGGCATGCTCTCTCCAGGCTGCTCAAGACCAGTAATTTCCCGGAGTTTACGGGACGGGTCTGTCCGGCATTGTGTGAAAAGGCCTGCATCAACGGCATGGATGGAGAACCGGTGACCGTGCATGACAACGAGCTGTATATTATAGAGACAGCTTTTGCCAACGGGTGGATGGAGCCGCGCCTGCCCTCTCTGCGCAGCGGCAAGAAGGTCGCCGTCGTGGGAAGCGGTCCTTCCGGTCTTGCGGCGGCGGACCAGCTCAATCACAGGGGACATACTGTCACTGTGTTTGAGCGCGAAGACCGGATCGGAGGTCTTCTCATGTACGGTATTCCCAATATGAAGCTGGACAAGAGCGTCATAGAGCGCCGCAGAAAACTCATGGAGGCAGAGGGTGTCGTTTTCCGTACCGGCATAAATGTCGGAAAGAAAGAAGCAGAGGCACTGATGCGGGATTTTGATGCTGTTATCCTGGCCTGCGGGGCCAAACAGCCCAGAGGTCTGACGGCTGTGATCACGGAGACAGAGAAAGCGGCAGCAGAGGATCAGCAAAAGCAGGAAATACAGGAAAAGCAGGAAAAGCAGCAAAAGCAGGAAATGCAGGAAAAGCAGGCAAAGCAGGAACCGCAGGGGAAGCAGAAAAAGCCGATTCCGGAAAAGTCTTCCATCGACCATGTACCCGGTGTCAATTATGCAGTCGATTTCCTGACCGGCTGTACAAAGGCTCTCCTGTCCGGAAAGCAGGACAGCCGGGCTGAAGGGAAACATGTCGTCATTGTGGGCGGAGGAGACACCGGCAACGACTGCATCGGTACGGTGCTCCGCCAGGGCTGCAAAAGTGTCACAGCCATTGAGATGATGCCCTCGCCCCCTGTTGTGCGGGCCGACTCCAACCCCTGGCCGGAGTGGCCCAAAGTACTCAAGACCGACTACGGGCATAGGGAGGCGATTGCCCGCTTCGGAGCAGACCCGCGCATTTTCAGTACAACAGTGAAAGAGCTGATCCTGAGAGACGGAACTCTGCAACAGATCCGCACCGTCCAGGTTGCATTCAAGGATGGGAAACTGCAGGAAGTGGAAGGGACAGAGAAGCTTCTTCCCTGTGACCTGCTTCTGATCGCAGCGGGCTTTACAGGCTGTCAGCATTACACCGCAGATGCTTTCGGGGTAAAATTGACGCCCCGGGGCACAGTCGGAACTCAGGACGGACCTGATCACTACAGGACTAATATTCCCGGCGTCTTTACAGCGGGTGATATGCACCGGGGCCAGTCCCTGGTCGTCTGGAACATCGTCGAGGGACGGGGGTGTGCCCGGGAGGTCGATGAGTACCTGATGGGCTATACCATGCTGTAAGTGTAAACAGAGTTTCGTACAACACGGGTGTTTTTCGAAAAGCGCGGGAAAAACATCTCGCGTTTCAGGCGGGGCTGTACGGTAACAGAGATTCAGATAATGCCGTCTCGTCAGAGTGAACAGGCACTTTGACGGGACTCCATGCATTGATTGCTCTTGAAAGAAGGAACCCATGACCAGATATATTTTTGTCACCGGAGGTGTCGTCTCCGGTCTTGGAAAGGGAATTACGGCAGCCTCCCTGGGGCGCCTGCTCAAGGCGCGCGGATACCGCGTCACCATGCAGAAACTGGATCCCTATCTGAATGTGGATCCGGGGACTATGAACCCGATCCAGCACGGGGAGGTCTTTGTGACCGAGGACGGGACGGAGACAGACCTGGATCTGGGCCACTATGAGCGGTTTATCGATGAGAACCTGAACTTCAATTCCAATGTGACCAGCGGCAAAATCTACTGGTCGGTCCTCAACAAGGAGCGGCACGGGGATTACGGGGGAGGCACGGTGCAGGTGATCCCCCATGTGACCAATGAGATCAAGAGCCGTTTTTATGCTGACCAGCCGTGTATCGAAGAGGATGTTCACAAGTCTCTGTCTGCAGAGAAAATGCCCTGCGCAGAGACTTCCACGCTTTCAGACAAAAACCTGCCTGAAATCGCCATCATTGAGGTCGGCGGTACAGTCGGGGACATTGAATCACAGCCCTTTTATGAAGCCATCCGGCAGTTCATGCAGGAAAAACCGCAGGGAACCTGCTGTATGATCCATGTGACACTGATGCCTTACCTGTACGGATCAGAGGAACTCAAGACAAAGCCGACCCAGGCCAGTGTCCGCGAGCTGCAGAGGATGGGGATCCGGGCGGATATCATAGTCTGCCGTTCCGAACGGCAGATCCCGCTTTCGCTGAGAGAAAAGGTGGCTCTTTTCTGCAACGTGCCGGTCTCACACGTGATCCAGAACCTGAATGCGGATTCCATCTATGAAGTGCCCCTGATGATGGAAGAGGAGCGCCTGGCCCAGGCAGCCTGCCAGTGTCTGCAGATCCCATGCCCGGAGCCCGCTCTGCGGGACTGGATTGAAATGGTGGACGATCTGCACCACCCGAAGAGAAAGGTGACCATAGCCCTGGTGGGTAAATATACGTCTTTGCATGACGCCTACCTCAGTGTTGTGGAGGCACTGCATCACGGCGGGATCGCGAACAGGGCGGAAGTGGAAATTCAATGGGTGGATTCGGAAGAACTGGAAAAAAGCTGCGGGGAAAAAACAGCTGCAGGATTCGATGGAACGGCCGCAGGATTCGATGGATGCCAGGCCCTGCAGGCCCGGCTGGGAGACATTGACGGCATGATCATTCCGGGCGGCTTCGGAACCCGGGGCACAGAAGGCATGATCCTTGCGGCTCAGTACGCCAGGGAGAAGAGGATTCCTTTTCTGGGAATCTGCCTGGGCATGCAGATGGCACTTGTAGAGTTTGCCCGAAATGTTGTCGGCTGGAAAGACGCCAACAGTGCGGAACTGGATCCGGCAGCCGGCCATCCGGTCATCGATCTGATGCCGGACCAGAAAAATGTGACGGATCTGGGCGGCACAATGCGCCTGGGCGCCTGCCCCTGTGCCCTGCGCCCGGGAACTCTGGCTCACAGTCTCTATGGGAAGGATATGATTTCGGAGCGTCACCGCCACCGCTATGAAGTCAACAATGAAGTGCGGGAAGATATGGAGAAGGCGGGGCTCACTCTGTCCGGAATCTCCCCGGACGGAAGGATCGTGGAAATGATTGAATACGCCGGTCATCCGTTTTATATTGGTACACAGGGACATCCCGAGTTTAAGTCCCGTCCCAACCGCCCCCATCCCCTGTTTGCGGGGCTGATAGGCGCCGCCTGCCAAAAAAGAGGCAGTGCGAAATTATAGAAGAAGCTGTTGATCAGCATTACAGGGCAGAGAAACTCAGGGCAGAGAGCTCCCTTCCGGTGTGAGGCATGCTCCGGAGAGGGGAGACTGTGGAAAAAATAACTGTCGGAAAGGAAATAGAAATGCAGGGATATGAAGAACTGATGCAGTTTGTCGAGGAAGAAAATGTGGAGTTTATCCGCCTGGCTTATTTTGACGTCTTCGGAAATCAGAAAAATATAGCCATTATGTCCGGGGAACTGGAGCGTGCCGTGCGGTGGGGAGTGTCCATTGACGGCTCTGCTGTGGCAGGTTTTGAGGCGGATGTGCGGAGTGACCTTTTTCTGAAGCCGGATCTGTCGACCATCTCCATCGTTCCCTGGCGCCCCTCCGACAGCCGGGTCTGCCGGATCTTCTGTGACCTTGCTTATCCGGACGGAACTCCTTTTGAAGGGGATACCAGATATATTCTCCGCCAGGCTGTGCGTGATGCCGCCCAAAAGGGGATCGAAGTGAAATTTGCCTCCGAGATGGAGTTTTATGTATTTAAGAAGGACGCACAGGGGGAAGTTACAAAGACCCCGATCGACAGGGGCGGATATATGGATGTGGAGCCCCTGGATGCCGGAGAGAACCTGCGCCGGGACATCTGTTTTGCCCTTCTGGAGATGGGCATTACACCTGAATCCTCTCACCATGAGCGCGGACCCGGTCAGATGGAGATCGACTTCCGCTACAGTGACCCGATCGCGGCCGCGGACAATACTTCGACTGTCAAATGGGCGGTCCGCAGCATCTGTGCAGCAGACGGACGGGCAGCGGATTTTTCTCCCAAGCCCCTTCCGGGAGAGCCGGGCAGCGGAATGCACCTCAATATTTCTGTACACAGCGAAGACAGCTGTGACCACACAGATGCCTTTATGGCCGGAATCATGAAGCACATCCGGGATATCACACTCTTCCTCAATCCCGGTGAACAGTCCTACGCCAGACTGGGCAGGATGGAGGCGCCCCGCTATGTCAGCTGGGCGGTCCAGAACCGCAGCCAGCTCATCCGGATCCCTGCGGACCCCTCCGGCCGCAGGCGCATTGAACTGCGTTCCCCCGACCCGACATCGAATCCTTATCTGGCCTTTGCCCTGCTGATCCGCGCCGGCCTGTACGGGATCGATCATAATCTGACCCTGCCTGCTTCCATCGATATCAACCTGTACAAGGCAGATCCTGTTCTCATGCGCGGACTGGAACAGCTCCCCGCAAGCCTGCAGGAAGCAGTCCAGACTGCGCGTACCAGCGACCTGGTCAGAGAATACGTCCCTGCCGCATGCCTGAAGGCATATGCAGAGCGGGTGGAATAATAATGGGTAAACTCCGATAAGGGGCAAAAACCTGACGATTGGAATATTCATTGAGGTATAGACATGAAACAGACGAATGCCTCCTGCGGCATTGTGGCAGCAGCCGGCACAGAGGAGATGATGCAGTCGATCCTGCTGGTCCTGCGTGATGTGCAGAAAGCCTCAGAGTCGACCGGCCCTTCGCTGCGAGTCACCAGGGCATATACGCTGGCAGAGATCAGACAGGCCATGTCGCCTGCCGGAGCATCTGCGCCCCCGGGTATCCTGCTCTGCAGTATGACCGGAAAAGGATCCTTCAGCATTGACGACCTGCTGATGATTTCCGGCCGAAACCCGCACTTGCAGATCATACTGCTGACAGGCAAAGAAGCACGGGAGAAGATTGCCTTCCGGTGCAGGAAATATCCGATTTATACATTTTCCCTTCCTCTGCGCAGGCAGATCCTGGAAGAGATACTGCGCATGCAGCTTTTCATGTCCGGCAGGATCCTGGATAAGGAAGGGGAGCTGCAGCGCATGCGCAAAAAGCTCAACGAAGTCGGCATTGTCACCAAGGCCAAGTGCCTGCTGATCCAGATGAGGCAGATGACAGAGGAGGAAGCGCATTATTATCTGGAAAAACGCGCCATGGACGAGGGCCTTCCCAAAAAGGAGGTCGCCGCGGCAGTGATCAGATTGTATTCATAAACAGGACGGGCTGCACAAGGGTTTTCACTTTATTACAGGGCTGCCTGTTACAGGGCTGCTTATTATAGGGCTGCTTATTACAGGGCTGCGCAAGAGCGAATAACTCCTGCGCAGTCTGTTTTTATGCCCCGCGCCGAGCGCAGTCACTGAGCTTATGCGGTCTTTAACCTGTATGGTTTTGCGTTTTAAACTCGTGCTTTTTAAACTGCCGGGCTTTGTCTTGCTGTTTAATTTATATTTTGATAAAGTTGACGTTAGTTTGATCAGCCATCTTTGGAATAATGATTCGTCACCGGACAATGTGATGGATCCCTGCCAGAAGGCATGCTGATGTGCTGAGGAAATGCAGAAAGCGGAGAGTAAAAGCAGAGAGTAAAAGCGGAGAGTAAAAAAGCGGAGAGTAAAAAAGCGGAGAGATAATAAGAAGATCGACAGTTTTTGAATCCGATCATTTTCTTCAAAAAGAACCGGGAGGGCATGCTCACCAGCCTGACTCTTTCTTCCAGCTCAGCTGCCATGCCCGCCAACATACAGACCTGTACCAACAAGCTCGGCATTTCTCCCTTGGTATGCAGCTTTTCTATCCCGCTGGGAGCGACCATCAATATGGACGGCACCTGTATTTTCCTGACGATCACAGGCCTGTTTCTGGCAAGGGCCTACGGAGTGGCTGTCCCGGGGGCGGCCATAGTATCCCTCGCCATTACCATCATCCTGCTTTCTCTTGGCTGTCCCGGAG
The DNA here is from genome assembly GCA_902780385.1 of uncultured Lachnospiraceae bacterium. Taxonomy (GTDB): domain Bacteria; phylum Bacillota; class Clostridia; order Lachnospirales; family Lachnospiraceae; genus CAG-791. The sequence goes on along the minus strand of CACZFF010000053.1, from coordinate 2,258 downwards.
TACCGGGGGCTGCGGCAGTCTGCCTGGGTATCGTTCTTGCAGATCTCGGTGTGCCGATCGAAGCAAGCGGACTTGTTATGGGAGTCATCCCCTTTCTGGACATGGTGATCACGATGTCCAACACCACCGGTGACGTTGCAGCATCCCTGATCGTAGCCAGGAGTGAAGGCTTGGTTGATTTGGAAATCTTTAATGAAAAATGAAAAGGGAGGAAGGGGACGGTTCTGTGTCTCCTTTCCCCCTGGAAACAGGAGACACAGAACCGTCCCTTGTCTCCTCCTGTCTCCTCAGATATGGTACAATAATATGAAAATGTACGGTTGATCTCCGGATCGCTGATATGCGGCCCGCATATAAAAACGATTGGACAGAGGAAGAGAATGAGCTGCACAAAGGAGGGAAAAGACCAGTGAAAAAAATACTTAGAACATTACTATGTGTTATGCTGACAACCGCATTGCTGCTCCCGACCCTGGTATACGGAGCGGAAGCTGCTGCAGACGGCTCGGGAGATACGGCATCCGCTTCGGAGGCTTCTCAGCCGCAGAATGCCGATCAGAATGCCAATGAAGAAAAAAAGGACATTATGATCCTCTATACCAGTGACGTCCACTGCGGGGTCGACAAAGGATTCGGCTATGCCGGGCTGGAGCAGATCCGCAAATACGAGCAGGCCAAGGGCTATGAGGTCATCCTGGTGGATAACGGTGATAGTATCCAGGGTGATGCGCTTGGCCTTCTGACCAAAGGACAAACTCTGCTCGACCTGATGAACAGGATGGGCTACAGTGTTGCCATACCCGGCAATCATGAATTCGATTACGGCGTAGACAACTTTCTTTCACTTGCAGACAAGGCACAGTTCCAATATATCTCCTGCAATTTCCGCTACAAGGGCCAAAATGTCTTTGACCCTTATGCTATCCGTGAGATTGGAGGCAGAAAGATAGCTTTCGTCGGGGTGACGACGCCCATGACTATCACAGCTTCCAAACCGGCCGATTTCCAGGATGAGAAAGGAGATTTTGTCTATTCTTTCCTGCAGGACGAGAGCGGGGAAGCCTTATATAATGCCGTACAGGAAGCCGTGGACGACGCCAGAGAAGAAGGGGCGGAATATGTCATCGTTCAAGGGCATATGGGGAATGAAGATGTATGCAGGCCCTGGACCTATGCGGATGTGATCTCCCATACTAACGGGATCGACGCTTTCCTGGACGGCCACAGCCATGACACCGACCAGGTGATCATGAAAAACAAGGACGGGAAGGAGATTCCGCGCTCAGCCTGCGGAACCGGGATGCAGAGTATCGGATGGTGCAGGATCCCTGTGGAGGGAGAAGTGACCGCCGGGATTTATTCCTGGACCATGGATGATCCTGCACCCGAGGTGTTGGGGATCGAGAATGATATGTCCGAAGCGGTAAAAGAGGCAAGGGCGGAAGTCCAGGCTCTCATGGAAGAGAAGATTGCTGTCGCAGAGCAGGAATTGACAATCTGTGATCCTGTGGCTGTGGATCCCAGGTGGGGAAAAGTCCGCATGGTCCGCCGTGCAGAAACCAATCTGGGGGATCTGTGTACAGATGCTCTGAGGGTCATGACGGGAGCGGATCTTGCAGTCCTGGGCGGAGGAGGCATCCGCGTCGACATTCCGGCCGGTGATGTCACCATGAAAAACATTTACGAAGTATTTCCGTTCGCAAACGAGGTCTGTGTCATCGAGGCAACCGGTCAGCAGATTCTGGATGCGCTGGAATGGGGCGCCAGGTTTGTCCCCGATGAAAACGGAGGATTCTTCCAGACATCCGGCATGACTTATGAGATCCACACATACATAGATTCCGCCTGCACAAAGGATGAAAATGGAATGTTTACCGGTGTAGATGGCGAACGCCGCGTGAAAAACGTTAAGATCGGGGGCAGCCCCATTGATCCGGAGGCACATTACAAAGTGGCAGGAACCGATTTCTACCTGCTTATGAACGGAGACGGACACACGGCTTTTGACGGAGCCGAGCGTGTAGATGCGGGAGGCGTTTTGGATTCACAGGTCCTCGCCGGATTTATTGTGAATGAACTTGGCGGTGTGATCGGCGAAGAATACAGTGAACCGACCGGGCAGGACAGAATCGTCATTGTTGAGGAGAAACATTAATTTTCTGTCAACCATTTTTGAAAATGTCCCAAAAATCTTTTAACATTAGCACCGGAAATTCCGGTGCTTTTTCTTTCTCCGGGATCAGTTAATGATACAGGGG
>CACZFF010000052.1 GCA_902780385.1 uncultured Lachnospiraceae bacterium | reverse complement strand
AAAAAACAGCACGTACGAATTGCCAGCAATTTGAATAGTGAGATTTTAATTTGACGCATATTTGCAGTCGGGAGAGACGGTAAAAAGCCGCGTAACAACTGGCTTAATGACAATAAAAATCGATATGAGAGCCTTAAAGAGGCTGCTCTTCCGGCTGGTTCCGGCCGTGCTTATGAGAATTTCAGTGACCTGTTTCCCGATGTATTTGCGGCAGTAGAAAAAAGTATCCACGAAGAGAAGGAGAAACTGCAGGAAAAATACGACGGGAAGGCTATACCGGAGCAGGAAAAAGTATTTTTGAATATTCTGGATATTATGGCGGAACAAGTTGGAAAGAAGCCGGAAGAGAACACCGATTTTCTCCAGAGATTTGCATCCGATATAGCGAACTATGTCAACAAAAGTGTTGAGATCAATAAACTTCTTGAGTGTCTGGATGAAGTATTTCCTGATATGGCGATGGTGGTTCTTACCAGAATGCCTGCCCATGGCTATATGCTTCAGATTGCACTTAACCTGGACAGCCAGCTTTTTCAGGGGAAGAATAATTACACTGACCAGGTTCGTTTTGCTTCAGTTCTCGGATGGATCTTCCGCCGTGAGAGGAAGGAAAAGCCGGATTTAGATGAAACTGCACTTCTTCAGGAGGCGCTGAAGGAATTCAGAAATCTGTATATTGCTGCATATCGTGTCGCCGCTTGTGGAAGTAAGATAACAGCAACTGTCAATAAAAAGGCAGACGAATGGAGCAATACCTTTGAGAACATGTATTCAGCATTTTATTCTAGACAGGGTCCTGATTCATTCGGACATATCTTAGAATGGACTGAAATCCTGATTGGTGATATGGTGGGATGTCTGGATCGGAGCGGGATGGATCCTGCTCTCCGAGACAAACACAGGGAGCTCTTTGTGGATCCATATCGCAGATATCTTGAAGTATTGAAAATGGAGGACGAGAAGCAGGCAAGGGAAGAACTGCTCAAACTCAGTATTCAGACGATACTCAAATTCCAGAGACGGCAGTCTCTGCGCCAGATGAATCAGGAATTCGAAGAGAAGGCTGCTTCCGTACCGGCAATCCTGCCGGGTGCTGTTCCTGAGGAATACCGGATACAGCTTCTGGAGCCATGGCAGTCCCGCATAATCATTGTAGAGCAATACTATTCTGCAATAAAGTATGCTCTGGGAAGATTGTATCAGTACAGAGAGGAGGAGGGAATCCCTGCTTCGACAGGTATGTGGTATAGAGGGATCACGAATGGAGAACTTGCTGTTCTGCCATCAGGTTTCGTCCATTTTAAGGAGGATGCCAGCAGGCTCAGGACGGGTTCTCCGTCTGCCGGGCACTACTATTACATGCAGGCACAGTTGCATAATTACGAGGTGTTCCGTTATTCGGCGGAAGGCGCAGGCACCCTGACTGATCCTTCCAGATATTATAGCACCATCAATTATCTCACATTGATGCAGCATTATGGTCAGCATACAAACCTGATCGACTGGTCTGAAGATGCCTTTGCCTCTTCTTATTTTGCGCTTGAAGACGAGGTTAATATCAACGATCGCTATCCCTATGAACAGAAGAAGAAACGGGATGAGATTCTCAGAGACAAAGATAAAAACGCTGCGCTGTACATCCTTGATCCGGTTCGCTTTAACAAAGCGTGTGAGGAGATTGAGCACAGCAGATTCTTTTCAGACAGAATCAGGAAGCCGAAGAGAAAGAATACAAATCAGGCAGAGATTCCGAATCTTTCTATTAAGGAAAATCAGAATCAGCCTATGCTTGGTGAATATCATGATCTCTATCAGTCCATTCCTGTTTCCCCTGAAGTAATTCTGGTTACGAAGAAGAAACCGGGAGTCTTTGGAGCAACAGCCGGAACGTCCGGTACGAAACCGGGTTCTACGGAACCAATACTCCACAAAAACAGTAAAGACAGGGTTTCCCTTCGGGATATGGCGGAGAACCTTCATCAAAACCAAAAGCTCGATTTCCACTTGCCCAGGGCTGTTTATACCGCAAAAATGAATCCCAGGATTCAGGCTCAGAGCGGCCTTTTCGTTGCATGCAGCCTGAAATCGCTCCCTGTTATATGGGAAGACCATATTTCTGATTACAAAAAGGAAGCAGATAAAGTAATGGCGGATCTTTTTTATTATCAATCGCTTGAATCGATCCAGGACTATTACCTCAAGACGACGGGGAATAAACCCTTTCTGATGAAAATCATCATTCCTGCTCGTGTCAAGGAAGAACTTGGAAAGACGCTATATCGTTTCGGGGTATCCAAAGAAAAGATTTATCCTGAATTAGAGAACAATCGCAACCGTTAACTGTATAAAGACAATCCCCGGGGTGGCTTTAACGGCCGCCCTGGGGGCTGTCCTGGATGATCTTCTTTATTTCAGCAGATCCGTTTGTAATGGCAATACTGCTGACAGTATTTCCCTGCTTTTCAATCAGGGCCATTAACTGCTGTAATTCTCCTGCATACAGTCCATCGCCATTGAGGGCGCCCTTCAGCCCCATGTGGATGCCGGAGATGATACAGATATTGACATTGGTCAGCCTCACCCTTCGGACACCGTCAAACAAACCCATGATCATTGTGTGGTTCGGACTGATTGCGTTTTCAACAGTGTCTGAAATAATCTTCCGGTGATGCTTATAGCATAACAACCCTGTATATCTGCCTATATCCGTAGTCTTATAATAGGAGGCAGTGATCAGGATGTTGATATCATTGCTTTCATGCAGGTATGTCTGCAGGTCAAAATTCTCTGTCCGGACTGCTCTGAATCTGTCATTAGAGGAATTTTCGATTTTTTGGACTCTGCGCCTTGCGCTTGGCACAGTCTCTATGCTTTGCCTTGTATTTAGGGCAGATGCTATGTTTTGCTCTTTGCCTGGCGCAGATCCTGTTCTGCGCCTTGTGTTTGGGAAAGCCCCCATTCTGTATTGTTTTACATAGTCTTCAATCCGGGCACCTGTACCCATATAGCGAAGGAGTATCTCAGCGGCAGCTCTGCTGTCGCTGTCTGCCTGATGGTGGTTGAGCGGAATTCCATAGTGATCACAGAGGGCATTGAGTTTGTACTGCATGCCGGGGAGCAGCCGGCGGCCGATCTGTACGGTACAGCAGTATTCGGCAGAAGCCTTCCACGCAATTCCGTAATCCGTCAGGCATTTTTTTAATACGCTGAGATCAAAAAGCGCGTTATGAGCGACAAGGATTCCGCTTGAGAACAGGGGCTCGATCGTTTTCCACAATTCCGGAAATGAAGGTGCTGAAGCGACGGTTCTCTCGTCGATGCCGGTAAGCATTGTATTGAAATTGTCAAAAAATGTCTCCGGGTTTACATAGGAAAAGTAGCTATATACGATCTTTCCGCTCTCCACCACCGAGATTCCAATCGCACTCATCCGGTTATTATATCGGTTCGGCGTCTCCACGTCGAAGACGATGAAGCGTGTATTTGCCATTCTGGTTTCCTCTGCAAAAAATACTGCCGCATTCTTGTGACTTCATAACAGTCGTATGAAGTTCTAAGCGGTCAGCGATTGTCAGCAAATCTGTTTACATCTTTTTGTATATACCAGTATACGCTCACATATACACATCTTCCAGCACATATCTTCCGGTTCTGATTATTCCTGAAAAGAATCGTATCATATTCTCTTATTTTTCGTCATCGGTAAACTTGTACCCTGCGTTTAGGCTGGTCAGGCATTGCCCTTCCCCCTGCATATTGCTAAAATAGTTTTCGTCATATGTACAGAACTGAATTGTGCAGGAGAAAGGAAAATACAATGAGTGAAAAAAATAATTTGCTGCCTTTAGTTGCTGCCTTCCTTGCAGGTGTTGCAGTCGCTGCGGTTGTGGCCTGTATTATGTTCGGACAGAAGGGAGCCGCCGCACAGAAGGAGAACTCCGTCCAACAGGGGTCAAATACACAGCAGGAGAGCCAGGTCCAGGCGGAATCAGATTCAGCTGCACCGCAGTCAGTCCAACCCGAATCAGCCTCATCGGACACATCGGTATCTTCGCAGCCTGAATCATCTGAATCAGATGCATCGCAAGCGACGCAGCCGGTTTCAGCTGCATCCGGCAAAGAAGACATCGACTATGCCAAAACCTTCCCATCCTGGAATCCGGACAGCCGGTCACTGGGCGAGCTTGTAGATTTTGTGGACGGTGTTACCGACCAGTCAAGCCCTGAATATCTCGAGCCGGCAGACCGGATTGCCACCTTCGATATGGACGGAACCATCCTCTGTGAGAAAGCGCCTGTCTATGTCGACTACTGCCTGACAATGTACCGCGTGCTGGATGATCCTACCTACGAGGCGACGGAAGAAGAGCTGGATGCCATGCAGCAGGTGCGCGACCATGCTTATTCCGAGGGCAAGACCTTCCATCCTGAGAACATTACCAAAGATGACCTTGTCGCGTCTGCCTTCTCAGGGATGACTCCCGAGGAGTTCAGGGACTATGTTGTTGATTTTGCCGATCATACGGATGTCGTGGGATTTGAAGGTATGACCTACGGACAGTCTTTCTATCTGCCCATGATCGAGGTGATCGAATATCTGAGGGCCAACGATTTCGATGTCTGGATGGTCTCGGCCTGCGAACGAGAGGTCGTGCGGGCCCTCGTGGAACGTTATGATATCCCCTATGATCATGTGATCGCCACAGATGTGCCCTATGTGGCTTCCGGCAGGGAAGGGGAAACTGCTGACGATTACAACATGGGCAGCGATGAGGAAATACTGCTTGGCGCACCCCTTGACGAAGTTGAGTGCGGCAAGTCGGGCAAGCTGGCAGCTATTGCCCGTGAGATCGGCAAGCGTCCGGTCCTGGCATTCGGCAACAGCTCAGGTGATTACTCCATGCTCAACTATGCCGAGGGCAACCCCGATCATGTCGGCATGGGCTTTTTCGTGGTTTGTGATGACACCGGGCGGGAATATGGCAGCGATGAGAAGGCTGCCGAGTACTATGACCAGGTAGAAAAAGAAGGATGGACGCCTTTCTCGATGGCAAATGACTGGAAGACCATCTACGGCGAAGGCGTGCAGAAGACAGAACTGCCGGGCACAGAGAATACAGAAAATACAGAAAATATAGAGAATATTGAGGATACGGAGGATACAGAAGAGGAAGCACTTCCAAACGCTGCATAACAACCGTCTCGTTACAGTACACGCCCTATCGAGGACGTGTACATGTAACGTCGCGAAAATCCCATTCCAATACGCTTCGCGCGCGATTTTCGCCGTTCAACTCGGGTTTTTCGCGAAAAGCGCGCGAAAAACATCTTGCGTTTCAGGTGGGTCTGTACTGTAACACCGTCTCCAGTGTCCCGCGGAAAGTGAGGCTGGTCAGTTGCTGTAAAATGAACTTTGCAGTAAGATGATAAAGGAGGTTTAAGCAGTCCAGGTGGGACAAATTTCACTCTTCTAAAGATGCCGGAGCACTTCAGTGCGAAAGCATCGTCAACGAGAAATTCGTGAAAACGATTTCTCGTTGACATCAGGGGATGTTTGTGCTCCGGCACAAACATCCGGAGTGAAAAATATCGTATCGACGATATTTTTCACTCTTTCAACAGAGCATGACAGCGGAAGTTCCGGAACATAGTTCTCGGGATGATAATCGTGGAGAGGAAAATCATTGAAAGAATTTAATACTGCGGCAGTTTGTATACCGTCGAAGCACTATATGGTCGATCTCTCCGAACGCGTGAGAGAAATCAGGAAATTGATCGATGCCGGAAAGTATTTTACCATCAACAGAGCCAGGCAGTACGGGAAGACAACGACCCTGAATGCGCTCAGAAATGCACTGTCATCTGATTATGAAATGGTAAGTCTTGATTTTCAGGGACTGGGAAATGCATCTTTTCAAACAGAAGAATCGTTTTGCAGGGGGTTTGTCAGATTAATTCTTACCAAGGTGGAATATGGACTGGTTTCTGTTCCAAAAGACATTTTGGAGCAGATGAATCTCTTTGTAATGGATCAGAAAGATGACAACAAGCTGGAAGATCTGATGCGGGTGGTCCGAAGATGGTGCGGTAAATCAAAGCGCCCGATCATTCTGATGATCGACGAAGTTGACAGCGCAGCGAATAATCAGGTTTTTCTGGATTTTCTTGCACAGCTGCGCGACAGCTATATCAGCAGGGACACAGAGGGAATACCTGCATTCCAGTCTGTTATACTTGCCGGTGTTACAGATGTAAAGCATTTGAGGGGCAGGATTCGTGAGGAAGACCGGCATAAGGTGAACAGCCCATGGAATATTGCTGCGGATTTTGATATTGACATGAGTTTGTCGGAATCCGGTATCAGAGGAATGCTGGATGAATATGAAGAGGATCATCATACCGGGATGGATACAGCGGCTATAGCAAAGCTGCTCAGAGATTACACAAATGGATATCCCTTCCTTGTGAGCAGGATTTGTGAGCTGATTGACAGAAAAGTCTGTCAATCGATGAGCACGGCTGAAGCCTGGACTGCAAGAGGCTTCGATGAAGCGATCAAAATGATTCTTGCTGAGAATAATACGCTTTTTCAGTCTCTGACCAAAAACCTGAACAATTTCCCGGAACTGAAGGCATCGATACGAAGTATCCTGATGGAAGGCACAAAGCTCACCTACAGCCCGGACCAGGAAGATATACAGCAGATGCAAATGTACGGTCTGATCCGGAATGATCATAATACGGTAAGAATCGCAAACAGGATCTTCGAAACCAGATTGTATAATCTTTTTCTCTCTGATGAAGAAATGAAGAGCAATGTGTTCTCCCGGGAAGGCGGGCTTGCTAAGAATCTGTTTGCAGAAGACGGGAAACTCAATATGCGGCAGATCCTATCCCGCTTTATTGAGACTTATCACGAGGTTTGCGGACCTTTGAAAGACCGATTTAAGGAAAAAGACGGCAGAGAGCAGTTTTTGCTGTATTTGAAACCTATCATCAATGGCACCGGCAACTACTATATAGAAGCACAGACACGCGATCAGACAAGAACAGATGTAATTGTCGATTACATGGGCAGACAATATATTATTGAATTAAAGATTTGGCGCGGAGAACGTTATAATGCCGAGGGAGAGAAACAGATAGGAGAGTATCTGGACTACTTCGGTCTTTCCACCGGCTATATGCTGAGTTTCAATTTTAATCAGAAAAAAAAGACGGGTGTGGAGCGTGTGCAGCTTGGCGACAAGGTTCTGTATGAGGGTACTGTATGAGGCCTCAGCTGCCTGTACAGACAGAGAAATAGGAGAGAAACAGGAGGATTTTAATGAATTATGCAGAAGAGTCTTTGAAACTGCATGGTGAGTGGAAGGGCAAGATCGAAGTCGTCTCCCGGGTTCCGGTTAAAGACAAAGAAGATCTGTCCCTCGCCTATACTCCCGGTGTGGCCCAGCCCTGCCTGGAGATCCAGAAGGATGTCAATAAGTCATATGAACTGACCAGAAGACACAATATGTGTGCGGTCATCACGGACGGCTCCGCTGTCCTGGGCCTGGGCGATATCGGTCCCGAAGCCGGTATGCCTGTCATGGAGGGCAAATGTGTCCTGTTCAAGTCTTTCGGCGATGTAGATGCCTTTCCGCTCTGCGTAAAGACCAAGGATGTGGATGAGTTTGTGCGCACGGTTGCTCTGATTTCCGGATCCTTCGGCGGCATCAACCTCGAGGATATTGCCGCTCCCCGCTGTTTTGAGATCGAGAGAAAGCTCAAGGAATGTACCGATATTCCGATTTTCCACGATGACCAGCATGGAACCGCTGTCATCACTCTGGCAGGTCTGACAAACGCACTCAAGGTCGTCGGAAAGAAAAAAGAGGATGTCAAAGTCGTCACATCCGGTGCCGGGGCGGCGGCGATCGCGATCGTCAAGCTCCTTCTTTCCGCAGGTTTCAAACATGTTATCATGTGTGACCGCAAGGGCGCGATCTACGAGGGACGCGATGATCTCAACTGGATCAAGGAGGAGATGGCACAGGTCACAAACCTGGAGAAGAAGGCTGGCTCTCTGGCGGATATGATGGTCGGCGCGGACGTCTTCATCGGCGTCTCTGCTCCCGGCACAGTCACAACAGAGATGGTAAAGACCATGAACAGGGATGCCATCGTCTTCGCTTGTGCCAACCCCACGCCCGAGATCTTCCCCGACGATGCCAAGGCAGGCGGCGCAGCCGTTATTTCCACCGGCAGGAGCGATTTTCCTAATCAGATCAACAACGTTCTGGCATTTCCCGGGATCTTCCGCGGAACCTTTGATGTGCGCGCCAGCGATATCAACGAGGAGATGAAGATGGCAGCCGCCATGGCCCTGGCCAACCTGATCTCTGATGAAGAGCTGAACGCCGATTACATCATTCCCTATGCCTTTGACCCCAAGGTGGGTCCTGCTGTTGCCAGGGCAGTCGCACAGGCAGCCATCGACAGCGGCGTGGCAAGGATCTGATGTCTGGTCTGCCGCCTGCTGCCAGCAGCTTAAATTGCGGATGTGAATCAACCGCTGTTTAGCCGATTAACTACACTTTGGTGTAGGAGTTACTCATGCGGTTATCGTGTTTAAATGATATAAAATGTTATTAAAAAAGGAGGTTATTACCGCGGTATGAAGATCGGAAGTGTCAAAGAGATCAAAAACAATGAATTCAGAGTCGGCCTTACACCGGATAATGTCCGCGCTTATGTTTCTGCGGGACATGAGGTCCTGATCGAGAAGGGGGCCGGTATCGGTTCCGGCTTTACCGATGAGGAATATATTGAGGCGGGGGCCTGCATGTACGACAGCGCCGCGGACGTGTGGAAAGACTGTGAGATGATGGTCAAGGTCAAGGAGCCTCTGGAGGAGGAATATGAGCTCTTCCATGACGGTCTGATCCTGTACACCTATCTGCATCTGGCAGCGGACAAGCCTCAGACGGATGCCCTTCTGGCCGGAAAAGTGAAGGCGGTGGCCTATGAGACCATGCAGGAAAAAGACGGATCTCTCCCCTGCCTGGCGCCCATGAGCCAGATTGCAGGACGTCTTTCCATTCAGGAAGGCGCGAAATACCTGGAGAAGCGCTTTGGCGGCGAGGGTATTCTGCTGGCAGGTGTTCCCGGAACACCCAAGGCCAATGTCGTCATTCTGGGCGGCGGCACTGTCGGTATGAATGCCTGCAGGATCGCTGTCGGCATGGGCGCCAACGTGACCATTGTGGACGTCAACCTCAAGCGTCTGGAGCAGCTGGACAACATTTTCGGATCCCATGTCCAGACCCTTGTTTCCACCGACTCCAATATTGAGCGCGCCGTGAAAGACGCGGACCTTGTGATCGGCTCCGTTCTCATCCCCGGCGGCACGACCCCCAAGCTCTTCAAGAAAAAATATCTCCCCGAAATGAAAGACGGGGCTGTCTTTGTGGACGTCGCGATCGATCAGGGCGGCTGCGGTGAGAGCAGTCATGTGACAACACATGACGATCCTGTATTCATCGAGGAAGGTGTTGTACACTATTGCGTAGGCAACATGCCCGGTGCCGTTCCGCGCACCAGCACCATTGCGCTGACAAACGCTACTCTCAGATACGGCCTGCAGATCGCAGAAGCCGGTCTCGAGGAGGCCTGTAAAAAGAGTGAGTGCATCCATCTGGGTGTAAACTGCTACGACGGAAAGCTGACCAATCACAATGTCGCGGCGGCGTTCGGCTATGACTGCGCGGACCTGATGAGCATGATCTGACAGATTTTTTCCGCATCTGAAGTACAACGGTTTTGTCCGCAAGAACCAGCCAGACGGACGTACATGGAGGACATAAAGCATGAAATGGCTGTATTCGGATATTTTAAAAGAAAAAAAGGCGCTGAAAACTCTGGTTATATTGCTGGTCACGGTAAATGCGATCGTCCTTGCCGTGCTTTTGTTCGGCTCGTCGAAAAAGCCGGATGCTTCAGTGAGAAAACCGGAGACCGCGACAGGAAGCAGCCAGAGCGGGATGGTCCTGAACACTTCCCAAGAGACAGACATTGAGGAAAATAAGTCTGATTCAGAGGCAGATAATCTCGAAGCGGATACCGGTTCTGAAGAGACGGGCGCGGAAGAAAATCTGCCTGGATCGGAGGAGGATTTCCGGACGCAGGGCAATCCCGAAGAAGAACCGGATCAGGCAGAAGACCTGTATGATAATGAGAATCCGGATAATACGGAAGACTTGTATAACGAAGGGAATCTGAATAATACGGAAGAAACAGAAGGAACAGAAGAACCCGATGGAACAGAAGGAACCGCAGCAAACCCAGAAAACACAGAAAACGATACAGCTTACGGCAGTGATACGGAGGAAGCTCCCGGATCCGGGCCTGTGCTTGAACTGACAGATGAGCATATCACACTGCGGGTCGGAGAGGAATTTGATTATTACAAATACATAAAGACGATGGAAGACCGTGACGGCAGCAGCCTGAGCCGCTATATCCATCTGTCACAGATCGTGAACACCTGGATACCGGGAGATTATACCGTGACCTATCGGATCACCAGTCCGATTGACGGGCAGTCTGTTTCAAAAGATTTGCTTGTGACGGTGGAATAAAAGTACAGAGTATTTACCGGACTTTTACTCCCTTGGCGGAGGCAGTCACGCTGCCATGGAAGTTTACTGAGAGGACTTTAGGAGGTATACAGTGAAAAAAATCGGTGTTCTTGGTGCAGGTACATGGGGAATGGCGCTGGCAAGGATGCTTTGCAATGCAGGAAACGAAGTGATCGTATGGTCGGCGCTCGGAGCGGAAATCGACGATCTGACAAAAAACCGTCAGCACCCGAAACTGCCGGAAATGGTAATTCCGGATGCCCTGCAGTTCACGAAATCCATTGAAGAGGTCTGTACAGGGAAGGATATCCTGCTCTTTGCAGTGCCATCTGTTTTCGTCCGCTCCACGTCGGCTACGGCGCGTCCCTATATTCCGGACGGGCAGGTTATTGTCGATGTGGCCAAGGGAATTGAGGCGGATACCCTGATGACCATGTCGGAAGTCATCCGCAGTGAGCTGGAAAAGGAAGACGGCAAAACAAGGGTGCCCCGCGATGTGAAGATTGTCGCGCTTTCAGGCCCGACACATGCGGAGGAGGTCGCCACGGACCTGCCCACGACCATCGTGTCCGCCTGCGGGGATATGGCAACGGCAGAGATGATACAGGATGTCTTTATGGGTACACCGGACAACAGGACCTGCCTGCGCGTCTATACCAATACAGATGTGAAGGGCGTCGAACTTTGCGGCGCACTGAAAAATATCATCGCCCTGGCAGCCGGCGTTTCCACGGGACTCGGCTATGGCGACAATGCCCGCGCAGCCCTGATCACGCGCGGACTTGCAGAGATCGTCCGTCTTGGTATGAAAATGGGCTGCATCGAGCAGACCTTCTACGGACTGGCGGGTGTGGGCGATCTGATCGTCACAGCTACCAGCCGCCACAGCCGCAACAACAGGGCCGGCTTCCTGATCGGTCAGGGCACTGCGCCCGACGAAGCAGTCAGGAAGGTCGGTATGGTCGTCGAAGGAATCAATGCGATCCCCGCGGCTGTCCGCCTGGCGCAGGAGTACGATGTGGAAATGCCGATCGTCTCCTTTATGGATGACGTCGTCAGACACGGAAAGGATCCCGGAGAGGCTGTCGTGCAGCTGATGGGCCGGAGGAAGAAATCAGAACTGCCTGCCGGTGCCGGAACACACTATTTTGCCAGAATACTTTCGGAGTCGATCCAATAAAAGTGCAATTTAAAAGTGCCGGAGGAATGAGTTTTTCCTCCGGCACTTTTAAATTGCACTTTTTCTTCAGCATCTTGTCTGCAGCTAAAAGCTTCTGTTCTTCAAACAGCTGCAGCAGGGACGGGACGCAAATGCGGAAAATGAAGAGTCTGCACTTACTGCCACTTACTGCACGTCGATATATTTTCCGTCCAGGACATCCTTGAGGTACTGGCCGTACTGGTTTTTCTTGAGGATCTCGTAGGTCTGCATGATCTCTGCGCGGGTGATCCAGCCGTTCTGGTAGGCGATTTCCTCGAGGCAGGCGATCTTGCGGTGCTGGTGTGTCTCGATGGTCTTGACAAAGTTGGTGGCATCGACAAGGCTTTCGTGGGTTCCTGTGTCGAGCCAGGTGAAGCCCTGTCCGAGCAGTTCGACATGGAGCTGATTCATCTCGAGATAGATGCGGTTGAGGTCTGTGATCTCATATTCGCCGCGCGCAGAGGGCTTGAGATTTTTTGCAAATTCGACGACGCGGCTGTCGTAGAAATAAAGTCCGGTCACACAGTAATTGCTCTTGGGATGTTCGGGCTTTTCTTCGATGGAAATGGCATTTCCGTCTTTGTCAAATTCCACGATGCCGAAGCGCTCAGGGTCGTCGACATAGTAGCCGAAGACAGTTGCGCCTTCGCCGCTTTCTGCTTTCTGAACGGCGGCACGCAGTCTTTTCTTGAGGCCGTGGCCGGCAAAAATATTGTCGCCCAGGATCATGGCGGCAGGATCACCGTCGATAAACTCTTCGCCGAGGGTGAAGGCCTGTGCCAGACCATCCGGTGAAGGCTGGGACTTATAGGAAAGATGGATCCCGAACTGATGGCCGTCTCCCAGAAGGATCTCAAAACGGGGCAGATCCTGCGGTGTGGAGATGATCAGGATATCGCGGATCCCGGCATTCATCAGAACCGAAATCGGATAATAGATCATGGGTTTGTCGTAAATCGGAAGCAGCTGCTTGGATGTGACCATGGTCAGCGGATAAAGCCTGGTGCCGGAACCGCCGGCAAGAACGATACCTTTCATTGAAATCCTCTCCTCCTATTGAACCTGAAGCAATGTATGGGACATGCGCCGGAAACCGGAAACCAGATCGTGGATCAGGATTGCGGACCCTCTCAGAGGATGAAATGCGGCGCTGGAGTATGCTGGTAATATCATAGCATAAAGGGCGCCTTTTGTGGATATTTATGGCTGTATGAAAAAGGCTGCATGAAAAATCCATGCAAAAACAACTCGAACGCGGAGACTGTGAACAGCTATAGGACGTTACTGATATGAAGTCACCTTTAGGATGATCCATACGATCATATTTTGTATATTTCTATTGACATAGTAGTCTAATAGGCTTTATTGTAATAAACATATATTTGAGAACCCGGGGCGGCACTGGAAGCGCTGTAGGAAATGGCCTGTACTTTCGAGACGCTCGGATGTTTTGATGTGCTCAGAACCATTGAATATCAAAAGCGCAAGCTCCTAATTCCCGGCAGCCGCTGCGCAGAACAGGTTGCGAGAAAGGAAGCAGGCTCTTTGCCGTCAGTGAGGATCACAGCATAAAGGGTACAGTTCGTTTCTGTTCGCAGCTTCTGAATTCGAGGTGTTTTTGCATGGCACTTTCCTGCAAAAGCCCGGGCAGAACGGCATTTGCCCATTCCAGATGTAAATTACTGTTTCCGCTTAAAACAGGTTAGGAGAAATACAAATGGATGCAGCTATTATCCGGCAGGCGCTGGAGGAAAAATATCTGGCGCCGACCAGAAGGGAGCGCCCCCTTTACTCAGGCATCGAAGTAGAGATGCCTATCCTGAATCTGAAAAAAGAAGCCGTGGATTTTGGCATTGTACACAAAACCGCCGAACGTTTTATGGATATCTGCGGGTTTGTGCCTGAAAAACGGGACGACGATGGCGAGGTGATCCTGGCAGCGGACCCTGTGACGGGTGACTCACTTTCTTTTGACTGTTCTTATAACAATCTTGAGCTTTCCCTGGGGAAAGCTCAGGATCTGCAGCTGGCAAAAATCAGGTTTTTTCACTATTATGATGTTTTGCAGGAGCTTCTGTCCGCGCATGATTACACACTGACCGGTATGGGTGTTAATCCATACAGGATCTACAATCACAATGTCCCGATCCCGAACGGCCGCTATCGCATGCTTTTTCATCATCTGCACTCGTACCCGAAATATCGCTCTCTGCCCATGCATTTCCATCATCACCCGGCCTTCGGAACATTTTCCAGTGCCTCACAGGTTCAGCTGGATGTCATGGACAGAGACCTCATCACGATCTTCCGGGCTTTCTCCAGGCTGGAGCCTGTCAAGGCACTGCTGTTTTCCAATTCCGTCCTTCTGGGGGAAGACAACCGGATGATCTGCGTGCGTGATATGTTCTGGGAAAACAGTACTCACGGCATCAATCCGCACAATGTCGGAATGTATGAATGTGATTTTTACAGTGAAGACGAATTGCTGGACTATATCTCTTCGATGAGCATATCGAGGAGCAGCTTACAGAGCCGCATAGACCATCATCAGAGAGCGGATCTTCTCAGGATCCTCGACGTAGACGTGATGGTGAGGACTGCCCTGATAGATCTGTGCACCTTCTCTCCATGCGCAGAGTGAAGTGAAGGGCAGTTCCTCCCAGTGGGAACTGCTGCCCGTCAGAAACGGTACGGTCGCAAACAGGGCAGTATCCCCGACGTGGCAGCTATGAAGAGTTCCCCTCATATTCGTGTGTGTGTACAAGATCTCCCCGTCAAAGAGCAGGAGGTTCAGTTTGTTCCCCGGCGCCAGAGAAGTAACTGCCTGGTCAATGACCCTGCACCGCTCTCCGGCGGTCAGCTCCGTAGCCGGACAGCAGTCTGATGCCTGCCTTTTTTCCGGAGAAGGCATTTCTCTCAGCTTTTTTTCCCTGGCCCGGTTGATTTGGTCGACGAGATAGAGCAGGATCCGCTCGCTGTCTGTCTGTCCTTCCTGGGCCTCAATAAATCCGCTGAGCAAAGCACCCTCAAAGACGGTGCCGTTGTGTGCCAGCGTCCAGCAGCGCCCACTGTCATCCATCTTCTGGAAAGGGTGAGTATTGTTGTATTCCAGGGCGCCGATGGTCGCTTCCCGGATGTGGGCCAGCAGCGTGGAGGCGCGCATACCTTGTCGCAGCCTTTCCTTCAGATACTTGCTCCGGACTGCCTTCACAGGCTCTTTTTCCACTGTACCGAATCCTGCCCTGCCGGCAGGGTTTTGATGAAAGTGGGCAATGCCCCATCCGTGCGGATTCTTTTCGGAGTGGGGGAAAAACATTTGCAGCCAGGGGCCGGCGTCTATTTCATTTCCGGCACTGATGCCAAACAATTCACACATTTTTCTCACCGGTTCTGATTCTTGGAAACTGATTGAAATCAACTCGAAACCTTGCATCTTAACCTAAACGCATGCAGATGATCCCAAGTGATTCAGCAACAGGTCTTTAGATAAAATATAGATTCTCAACCGCTTCACGCCGGATGACCAGGGCCTCCCGCGTTTCGCTTTCTCCCATTGAAATACCCGTCATTATGTCAATAAAGGAATCATACAACATATCGCCTATCAAATCAATAGGTAAATAACGGAGACCTTCGACCGCTACCTCGCCATTATTAAAAACTCTTCCAACGGTCCGTTTCCATGCTTATTGTGGCCGTTGATTTGATCATACGGGACATGAAAAAACCCCGGAAGCCTTATAAAATAAGGATTCCGGGGTGCCCCTGCCAAGAGTCGAAGCGACGGGATTCGAACCCACGACCTCTGCGTCCCGAACGCAGCGCTCTACCAAGCTGAGCCACGCTTCGATATAAAACTATGTCCTTAGCAAAAACATTTTACTAGAGAAAGTCGTATTTGTCAAGGAAATTTTTTGGGAAGAAGTTGGGAGTTATAAATCATTTTTGATAATGTCCCACTATACCACAAATGAAAATGTCCCGACATATGATACAATAACCTCCCTGAAGGGAGGTGATCAATATCAG
>CACZFF010000051.1 GCA_902780385.1 uncultured Lachnospiraceae bacterium | reverse complement strand
CTGCAGCGCGCACTCCAATGTGACATGAGAAGCGGAGCGGCCCATCAGCTTGATGAAATGCCAGTACTTCTTGGCGGAATTGGCGTCGCGCTCGATATTGCCGATCACTTCGCTGTAGGTCTTGGTAGCCGTATCGAAACCGAAGGAAGTCTCGATATCCTCATTCTTGAGGTCGCCGTCGATGGTCTTGGGGCATCCGATAACCTGAACGCCGGTATTGTGTGCTGCCATATACTCAGCAAGGACTGCTGCGTTTGTGTTGGAATCGTCGCCGCCGATGATAACGATCGCGGTAAGGCCATGTTTCTTCGCAACTTCTACTACGACCTCAAACTGAGCTGTCGTCTCGAGTTTGGTTCTGCCGGAGCCGATGATATCGAATCCGCCGGTGTTCCTGTACTGGTCGATGAAGTCGTCAGTCATCTCGATATAGTCATCCTCAATCAGACCGCTGGGGCCGCCCTTGAAGCCGAGAAGAACGTTATCTTTATCGGTTGCTTTCAGTGCATCATAAAGACCGCAGATAACATTGTGTCCGCCGGGAGCCTGTCCACCGGAAAGGATCACGCCGACAACCTGCTTCTTAGGTGTTGATGTGTTTGCGCCCTTCTGGAAGGTGATCTCATTCTTGCCATAGGTATTGGGGAACAGGGCTTTGATCTTTTCCTGATCCGCAACGCTCTCTGTAGGGGCACCGTCTTTGACGCAGATCTCGGCAATACCGTTTCTCAGCATGCCCGGAAGCTTGGGGTTGTAGCTATATCTTGCTTTCTGAAGTGTAGAAATAGTCATGGCACTCATCTCCTTTTAAAAAGTGCAGTCTTGTCATTACCTTTCTATATAATAAGATATCTTGCCCAAAATTTAAATGATTTTTTGAGCAGAGATACTATTTTCTGTTATTGTGAGTCGCCGGGGACGGTTCTGACTGACTCATTGCGCGCAATGAGTCAGTCAGAACCGTCCCTCGTGACTCACGGTCTGTTTTCCCCGCGGGTTTTGGACCTCAGGCGGCCAAGTCCGTACATGGCTGAGCCTGCCAGTGCCAGAGACAGGCCGGTACGGGCGCCCGACCGTTTCAGATAATTCAGGATTTTTCCGGTCTGGTCATAATTGCCGTTGCACCGGTAGGTCAGGAGCGGTTCGATCAGGATCCGGTTCTCCTTCTGCGGATCAGCGATCATGCGGATCTCATCCCCCAGCAGCATGGTCATCCTCATTCGGGAGGACCGGGTTGAACCGGCAGAAGTGACATATTGCTCCCAGGGGTATTCCTCCGATCCGGGATCCCCGGACACGGCAAAGCGGGCCCACATATCCTGGACAATGTCGGATAGTTCTTTGTCCGCCTCTTTGCCCGTATAGATCGTCTCTCCGATATTGCCGAAGACATAGGAGAGTTCCACGGCGTGGCAGGCGCCGTAGTGGGGGATGGCGGATCTTTTGGTCCAGTAGTACATATATGTGTTTCCGCCGTTTTCGGCATGGAAGGACGCCTGGACGATTGACGGTACACGGAAGACCAGCTCATTAAAAAATTCTGTGGCTCTGTGGGCAGGACTGCCCTTCTGAAGGGTCAGAAAAGCCTCCGCCAGGTCTCTGTCCTCTTTGCGGAAGCCGTGTATGATGCTGCGGACAAAGACCGGGACCGCGCACCAGTATCTGAACCAGCTCCCCATTTCTCCGATCCAGTATCTGGTCTCATCCGCATTTGTACCGATCAGCATATCGATCCCGGCGCCTTTTCCGCCCTGATAGGCTTCATATAGATCCTCAGGCAGGATGATCCCGTCCCTGACAGGGAAAATGTTGTGGTCATTGAGCTTTTTGTTGATCTTGCGGAGGCGGTCTTCATCGATGGCCTCCAGTTCCTCCATACAGGAGGCGCCCGTCTCTCCGAGCAGCTTTGCGGTGAGCGCCTGGGCCTCTTCCCTGCTGTAGGTAAAGGCGATCGACCCGCTCTCCGCGATCACCCGTTGAAAAAGTCCCTCTGCGGAATCGATCAGGGGCAGGAGAGAGACACTGGATGCCCCTGCCGATTCCCCGAAAAGAGTCACTTTTTCAGGATCTCCGCCGAAACCGCGGATATTCCTGCGGATCCAGTTCAGGGCACAGATCTGGTCGAGCAGGCCCAGATTGCCGCTTTCCCTGTAGGCTTCTCCTCCTTTTACCCTGGAAAAATCTATAAAGCCGAAGAGACCGATCCGGTAATTGATGGTTACAAGGACCACTTCTCTATGTCTCTGCACAAAATTGTGTCCGTCGTACAAAGGGTCCGACGACCCTCCCCAGCCGTAGGATCCTCCGTGGATAAAGACCATGACTGCCTTATCAGCGGAAGGTCCTTCATTTCCGCAGCAGGTCCAGATATTCAGGGTCAGACAGTCCTCCCCCTGCATGTACAGGGAGGCCCTCTCCGAAGCTTCCTCGGTCTGGATACAGGATTTTCCAAAATAGCGGGCTTCATAGACGCCGTCGTCCGGGGCGGCAGCTTCCGGAGCTTTCCAGCGCCGCCTGCCTACAGGCTGCATGGCGTAGGGAATGCCCTTGTAGGATCGGACACCTTCACTTTCCGTTCCCACAAAAGTCCCGTTATGGCACTTCACAGCAAGCGCAGTGTCATAGTTTCGGCCGGTAAGCTCCCTGTTGATTCCAATGCGTTCCCGCATCTGCTTCCTGTATTTCTCAATATTGTAGACTGCCATATGTGTGCTCTCCTCCTGTCTCCTCCCGGCAGCATACGAAAATCAGCGTTTTCTCCTGATCCTGGCGGAAAAATTCCTGAGAAGGTTTCCGCCTTCCCGGACTGTTTCCTTGACCAGCCCGGCCCCGGGCAGAATGTGAAGGCTTTCGTAGATGATATTCCCTCCGGCGTCTTGGCGCGTGTCAGGTCCATCAGAAGTCTGTTCGCTGTCATATCTATGTCCGTGTCTGCCTTCCGGGATCGTCCCTCCAATTATTCCCAGCTTTTTCCGCTCGTCGGAGATCTGTTCTCCGAGTGCTGCTATCATCACTTCTTTCATCACTTCCATCTGGATACTGTGTGTGATCTCTTTGATCGTGAGATCCGTCTGCCCGTCATGCTGGGCGACCAGCTGGGCCGTACCTGCGAAAATCCACGCGAAACGTTCTATACTCTTTTCGTCATACCAGCTGGCGGAAAAGTCGATCATGAGCTGAAGCCCGTCTGATCCGTCCAGGATCTCCATATCAAGGATCGTCTGTGAGGCGGCCTGATTCTGGCGCACGTCGACGACCTCCAGTCCTGCCTCTTCCAGTGAATCCCTATCGCGCAGATCCTGCTGATACAGAAGGTAGGCAGATTCGCCGGTCGCCACTTCTCCGTGGATATCGACATAGGGATAGCAGCAGTGCTCGATCCCTTTGCGGACCTGGTCCTGGACATCCGAGAATACATCCCGGATCGTCCTCTCCGGCCGGAAGCGGATCCCCACCGGAAGCTCTCTGAACAGAAGTCCGACGGTAGTCATATACTCCATGCTCTCGCGGCCGTTATAATTCCACGAGATTTTGATATCATTCCTCCTGTTGTAGATAGAGATCGCAAGCGCGGCGATGGTGATAAAAAACTCGTTGCGGCTGATACGGTAAGACTTCTCCACTTCCTGCATCTGTGACTGATCGATCTCCAGCTCCGCAAAGATCTCTCCCATCTCATTGCTCCTGGACTTGTGGTCGATAAAGGGGTACTCCGACCAATCGATCCCGTCATAACGCTCCTCAAAGTATCTGCGGCTCTCCTCATAAAAGGCCGTATGGGCGACATTTTCACGGTCCTGCAGCATCATATAATAATAATCCTGATCCAGGGGCTGCCCCATAAAAGCTTTTTCTATACTGCCCATAAATACTTTGAAGGATGTGCCGTCAAAGAGTGAGTGATGGACATCGAAGAAGAAGTATCCCGCCTTCTCTGTCTCGAAGATCCTGCAGCGGAAGAGCCTGCCGCCTATGATCTTGAAGGGATAGACCAGGGTGTCCTTCACATATTTCAGTTCAAATTCCGTCAGATGCTCTACGTGAAGCTCTTCAAAGATCTCGGGCGAATACTTCTGCATCAGCACGCCGTCCTCATTCCAGTAATAGGTCGTCAGAAGGGCGGGGTGGGCCGTGATGGCTTCTTTCATAACCCTGCATGCCTGCTCCATATCATAGAGTTCTTTATCGAGTTTCATCATGGTGAACAGGTTGTACATGGTCGAGAAGGGTGTATACAGCTGATAGTTCACCATATAGTTCTGCTCTGCTGTCAGAGGGTGTGCCGCAGCGATCGATTCCGCGTTCCTTTGCTCTGCGGTTTTTCCTCCGCTCTCCTCCAGCTTTTTTTCATAGAGCTCCGCAATCTTTTCAGGCGTCCTGCCCTGGAAGACTTCCGAGGAAGTGAGACCGGTAAGTTCACACTCGGTGATCAGTGAGATGGCTGCAAGCGAATCTCCGCCCAGTTCATAAAAATCGTCATGGATGCCGATCTGTTCAAGACCAAGAGCCTCTCCAAAAGCTTCGCAGAGTATCTTCTGCGTCTCTGTCTCCGGCGCAGCGTAATCACTGTGAAAGCTTCCTGCTTCGGGGCGGGGAAGCGCTTTCCGGTCCAGCTTGCCGTTGGGCTTCAAAGGGATTTCGTCAATTTTCAAAAAATTGGACGGGATCATATAGTAGGGAAGTCTCCTGCCCAGCTCAGCGCGGACCGCATCGGCGTCAAAGTCGACATCCTCCTTGTAATAGGCACACAGGAAATTCTTGCCGCCCTCTTCAAAGCCCCTGACAGCAGCCCAGTCCAGTCCCAGCACGGATTTCATGGCCGCTTCGATCTCTGCGGGCTCGATCCGGTTGCCGTTGATCTTGATCATGTCGTCTCTGCGCCCCAGGATGACATAATTGCCGGATTCATCTTTTTTGGCCAGATCTCCTGTATGGAAATATCCGTCCACAAAAGATTGCTCTGTCTGTTCCGGCAGATTTATGTAGCCCCTCACATAGGGATCTTCAAAGCACATCTCGCCGATCTCGCCATCCCCTGCTTCCTTCCCGTCTTCCCTGAGCAGCATAATTTTCGTATCCACCTGGGGACGTCCGACCGGACATGTGCTGTAGGATTTGTCGATCCTGAAGAAGCCCACGGCAAATCCACTCTCGGAGCAGGCGTAGATGTTGACCAGCTCCAGCCCATCGACGTATACATTGTTGGCCGGTTCGCTGCCCACAAACAGCATGCGGAGGAAGGGTGTTTTTTTATTTCCCAGCATACGAACATAGGAGGGCGTAAGGAAGGTGATCGATATTTTTTTCGTGATAAAAAGCCTGGCCAGGGCAGCCGTGTTTTTAATGGTCTCGTAAGAGGCAATATAGTTTTTGGCCCGGAATACATTCAGGGCAGCCAGGATCACAATAACGGATGCCACAAAATTCAGGGGAGACAGGGTCGCGAGACTGTCTTTCTCCGAGAACAGGACATTGTTTTCTTCGCGGATCGATGCAATGGCCCTGTCCAGATTTCCATACTCATGGAGAACGCCCTTGGGATTTCCAGTCGTTCCGGAGGTATAAACCGCAAAAGCCGCGTCATGGGGGTCCGCCTGAACATGTCCGGAGAGGGGCTCCAGGCACATCACTTCTTGCCAGTTTGCCGAACTCAGTTCATTCCTGCATCCGCAGTCCTCCCGGATAAAGCGGATCCTGTCCGCCGGATAGGTGTCCTCGACCAGGACCCACGCCGCGCCGGCTTTCCAGACCCCGACCATGGCAATGACCGGGAGGACGCCGCGGGGGAGATTGAGCAGGACAAAGTCCTCCTTGCCGATCCCCTCCTGTTTCAGCCATGCATAGACCCTGCCCGACATCTCATCCAGCTGATGATAGGTGATTCCCTTTGTATATGTCTCATCAAAAAGGATCGGGGCAAGGGGATCCCGCCGGGCATACTCCTCAAGTCGGTCAAGTATTGTGGTTGACATTATTTTCCCTCCTTATCTCCGGAAAGTACGGCTCAATATCCCTTCTGCAGGATCATCCGTTCTCTGTGCCTGTCTCGTATAGGATGCTTATAGCATATCATAAGAACTTGCGGAAAAACAAATCAGCCAGGCAAACAATGTCATAATGAGAGTCACAAAAGTTACTGTTCAAACTGCCTCGAATTCGACGTGTTTTTGCGCGCTTTTCAGCGCAAAAACCGGAGTTGTACGGCGCACGGCGCGCGCAAAGCGTTTTGGAATCGCCGTGCGCACTGTTACATGTTCACGCCCTCGATAGGGCGTGAACAGTAACTCACAAAAAAAGTTATAAAAAGAGTCATAAAGGAGTCATAAAAAATCTTAAAAAGCCCTGTGCCGTAACATGCGTTACAGCACAAGGCTTCGGGGTATCGGTGTGTTCCTGCCAGAGTGAATCACAGTGCCGCGGAATACGGATCTAAATGGACCGCTAAATGAAGAAGACTGCGCCAAAATCTATATGATGATGGTATAAATCCGGCTGCGAAGTCAGTACAAAGCAGATCCGTTTAGCTATCCAGAGTTCCTTCGCCGCTTTGGTCATTACTTGTTTATATGCATCACTCCACTAAAAAAGCCGCCATTTCCGATCCGTTTTCAGATTCGGAAATGGCGGCTCTGTGTTTTACTGTCGCCTGTTTCATATGGCTGCAATCAACGCCGGTTTCTCAGAAGCTGGGATGGATGCGCAGGAGCGCCATAGTCTGCTCGAGCAGTTCAGGGCTGAGGCCGTTTGCCAGAACGGCTCTTTTTATGCCCGGCACGTGCTCTACCAGTTCTCTGTTGATCAGTTGCTCGCTGGTCTGGTCGGCGGCGGCACATCCCGCACAGTGTCCCGTCAAGTGAAAGAACACGACACCACCTTCCACGCCTGCCACTGTAAGATCCCCTCCGTGTGCGGCGAGGTAAGGGCGCACATATTCGTCCAATACAGCTTCTACTTCAGAAGTGA
The DNA here is from genome assembly GCA_902780385.1 of uncultured Lachnospiraceae bacterium. GTDB lineage: Bacteria > Bacillota > Clostridia > Lachnospirales > Lachnospiraceae > CAG-791. The sequence continues at coordinate 10,668 of CACZFF010000051.1, read as the reverse complement.
TATTTCTATCGTCGGTACCCATAGTAAACTCCTTTAACGATTATTATCCATCCATTATAGCAGTTCCTGTCGACGGACACATCATTTACGTGAACTCTCTTGATCTATCTTGACCTGTTCCGGCCGGATTGCAGGAAGATACTTGCGCCTTTCCTCCTCAATCACCGACCTGATCCACTCCCTGTCTGCCAGGTCGTCGGCCGCATCCGCAAGAACAGATTCCTCCGCAAACAGATCAAATTCCATCTGCTTTGTGTCCAGGATCCGCATCACTGCTTCATCTATTGTGTCTTCACAAAGTAACTGGAAGACGAGGACTGACCTGACCTGACCCATTCTGTAGACTCTGGAGAGTGCCTGCCGGGTCAGGGATGGTTTGATCTGCGGCTCGCAGAAGATCACGACACTTGCTGCCTGTATGTTGAGTCCTGTCCCTCCCGCCTGAATCTGGCACACCAGCACACTGCCTCCTGTCGCATCCGAAAAGCGGTCGATGACAGCCTGGCGTTCTTCTACAGGAGTGCTTCCTGTGATTTCTCCCGCAAGCATATGCACATTCTCTGCTCCGGTTAATTTCTCCCGGGCTATACTGTCGGCGGTAAAATCACCTTTTTCTGGTTCTGTACTCTCCCTGCTGCCGGCCGGAGTGGTCCTCCCTTCTCCCAGCATTTCCACAACTCTGCGGATCGTCTCGCGGAAGTAGGAATAGATCACGACCTTTCGGCCCTCGCTGCAGGCCTGCTCACACAGTTCTTTAAGACGCAGGGCTTTGGAGGATGTGTGCGGATCCTCCTGTAAAAAAGAGACCCTCCTCATGGAGACAAAGCTCCTGTCCATGACTGTCGGGGCGTAAGCTTCCCTGTCCTGCTGCGTCATGGCACACCACTCGTTTTCGATGGTGAGCGGCGGGAGTTCCTCAAGCACGTCCTCCCTCCTGCGCCGCAGATATGCAGACGCGAGCATCTCCCTGAAGGCCGGGACCTGGCGCAGACCCGCGAATCTTCGGATCTCCCCGGCAAGTTCCGGCTTCACGAACCCGATCAGCTCACACATCTCATCGACGTGGTTCTCAAGAGGCGTACCTGTCATCAGCAGGATCCGTTCGGATTCATCCTCCAGTGTCCTGATCCTTTTTGTCCTGAGTGCCCTGGGGTTTTTGATGTAATGTGCCTCGTCGATGACCAGCAAGTCCAGATGCATGCGTTCATTGATTTCCTTTGCCACCCAGTCCATGTTCTCATAATTTGTCACAGCGGCCCCGCCCTTTTCTTTCCAGGCGGCGAAGGTCTCCTTCTTGTGCGCGCCGTGCAGAAGATGGGGAGTCACATGGCTGAATTTCCCTATCTCCCGGCACCAGTTGATCAGCACTGAGGCAGGGCACACGATCAGAAATCGGCTCCGGGGGTTTTCAGTGTACAGATGTGCCATTGCCGCAATGGCCTGTATGGTCTTGCCCAGACCCATCTCATCCCCCAGCAACACTTTTTTCTGTTCCAGGATATAGCGCGCCCCGAAGTCCTGATAGGCGCGAAGATTTCCCTTGAAAGAGGAAAGATCCAGGGGATGATCTTCAATCTTTGCCGCCAGCTGTGCCGGGATGCTGCTGTAGACCATCTCCTGCCTTGTCTGCGTGCCTGTCAGTTTCTCGAGAAATGCGTAAAATGCGGCACTGTTCTTTTCAAAATCCTCCCTTGCGGCGGCAGCCGGCATAGTCAGCGCCTCCTGATACATCTGCACGAAGGCTTCCGCTCTATGGTACAGACTGCTGCGGAAGAAATCTACCAGACCTCCTGCCGCAAGTACTGTTCTCTCCCGCTTCGCGCGGCCGGAAAAAAGCCAGCCCAGGCGGCTTCTGATCTCCACTGCCTCCGTCACCTGACGGACTTCTTCCGCCAGCTGTTCCCGGATCGGCTGCGCATCCCTGCGGATCATATCGGCATGCCTGTAGACTGAAAGCCGGCTGATGAGTTCCCTGCCCAACTGCGCCTTTTCCTCTCCGGAATTTCTTCCGGCCGCAGATGGAGACCTGTCTGCTCCTTTTCCACCTGCAGATCCGGCTTTGCCCGTGCTTTCTCCGCCTGCAGATCCGGCTTTGCCTGCGCTTTCTCCGTCCGACATTTCCACTGTCAGGCGGATCCTTTCCCGCTCCGCGAGCCGGTTGAGAAATTCATCGAGGATCACGCGAATGGAGTCAACCTGTTTTTCTCCGATGCCGTCGACAGCCTGCAGGACATAGTCCGGTGCACGGTAGAGATCCAGGAGATTATGAAATCCAGCCTGCTCAAGTGCCGCGGTCCGGATTCCGGCGCGGGAGTTTTTCAGTTCCCCGACGGAGATCGCCGCCAGCGCATCGACTGCCTGTGTCCGGGCTATCTGTCTGCAGATTCCCTGCAAGGCTTCGCGCTGAGCCGGCTCCTCCTCAAAGATTCCGGCAAAATCCGACTCCAGAGTCTTAAGCCGCCCGATCAGTTTTTTTATCTGGTTAAAATCCGGTCTGTCTGCCGCCATCCGCCCTCTGCCTCCTGTTGCCTGTCTACTGTCTCCCGTGACCTGCGGGTTGTTCCCTGTTTACGGGTTTCCTGTCTATGGTCATGGTCTCGTGACCACAGACGTGTATGAATAAAGTATACCATGAGAACCGGCAGCTAATGAACCGGATATGCAAAAGGAGCTGTTGATCAGCTGAATGATCTCTCACTCAGCTGATACAACAGCCCCCTAAAGTCGGCAGATCAATGAGCCGGTTAATCAGCCGGTTAAGCGCCGGTTAATGCGCCAGCTTACTCCTCAGGTCTTCATTGGCTTTCTCGACGTTGAGCCTGGTCAGGATCAGCGTGATCAGAAGGTTGAAGCACATGGGCATCCACAGATACATGATATGCAGCATGTTCATGGTGGATGCGGACTGGGTAGCAGCGCCGCCCACATAGCCGCTGAAGGCTAAGAGCCAGCCCGCCAGAGCGGTTCCGATTCCGCCGCCCAGCTTGGTGCCGAGGGATGTGCAGGAATACATGGTTCCATCAACTCGCTTTCCGTGCGTCAGGTAGGTGTATTCCGAACAGGTCGCGATCAGTGCGTTCATGTCGCCCTGAAGGGGGCTCATGCCCAGGGCCGCGATGGCTGTGCAGACCAGCATCAGCGGTACAGAGCCCATATATCCGGCGATGACCACGCCCAGACGGCCCAGTGTGCCGATCACATAGCCTGTCAGGTTCAGCTTGTACATGCCGCCGAACTTCATTACCAGAGCCGGTGTGAACAAAAGGCCGACGATCATGGGTATATTGATAAACCATGAGAATACGCCCAGCAGGTTGGCGTTTTTGAGGACATAGGTCATATAGTAAATGCCCATGTTAAGAGTTGCGGAATAGATCTGCATCAGGATATAGGACGCGCAGATCATCAGATAGTACTTGTTGCGGATCAGGAGCTTGAAGGCATCAGCCAGAGAATATTTCTCTTCCTCTCCCTCAGCCAGTTTGACTTCCTCTCCCTCAGCCAGTTCTTCCGGAGAAAGCTCCCTGACAGACATAACGGACAGGGTGTTGGAGATCACGCCTACGATCGCGTAGATGATCGCCACAGTCCGCCATGCCGCCGCGCCGCCTCCGAAATAGGCGACCAGGCCGACGGTAATGGTCTGGATCAGCATGCTGGTGCCGAAAGCGAACATGAAGCGGATGGAACCCATCTGCACACGTTCGTTGTTGTTTTTGGTGATCAGGGCGGTCAGGGCCGAATAGGCGATGTTGTTGGCTGTATAAAAGCCCGCGTTCAGCAGCGTGTAGGCGATGAAGAACCATGCATACTGTGCCTTGGGACTCATATCCGCGGGAATGCAGAAGATTGCCACCAGACAGACCGCGCAGCCAAAATAGCCGTAAAGCATCCAGGGTCTTGCCTTGCCCATCTTTGTATTGGTCTTATCGATCATGGACCCGAAGAAAATATCGCTGACGCCGTCAAAGAGCTTGGACACCGCGATCAGCGTGCCGACGATACCTGCGTTCATGCCCACGGTATCTGTCAGGAAGATCATGACAAAAGCGGACAGCAGCGCATACACCACGTTGCCGGCTATGTCGCCTGATCCGTAGCCTATCTTGTTGACCCATGTCAAATATGTTTTTTCTTTATGATCTTTCATGTGATATCTCCCCTTTATACGATCAATCTTCTATGGTAAACCGACATATCAGGCAGCCTGCAGGGCCGGATACATCCGGTAACCGCGTCACATCTCCTCCGGCTTCAGCATAAAGGAGAAGCGGAATCTATCGCCGGAGACTCTGTATTCAGGCAGAAGCTCCGGGCCGCAGCTGTGCGATCCTATGCCGGCCATCCTATGGTCGATGCACAGGACCGTGCTGCCGCAGGGCTCCAGCTCGTAATTGTGCCGTTTCCCTTCCAGTTCCTCCTGCGTATAGACCGACGCGTTGAATGAGAAAGTGCTGTCCGGATCTGCATCCGCAGAAGCCGCCGTCAGACGCAGGCCTTTTCCTTTTACTGTCACGAAGTCGCAGTCATAATGACTCCCGCTCTCCTGGGGCCGGATATAATCCTCCTGCATGGAAGCCGCGGTCCCTTTAAAGTAGCCGTGGTGTCCTGCCCGGTGTTTGTCGATATAGGTCTCCATGGGGCCCATGCCAAAATAGCGGATCTTCTTCATACTGCCGCACAGGAAAAGACGCAGCCCGATCCTGGGCAGGTCCGGGTACTCCGGATCCTTGTCCGCCTGCACGTCCAGAAGGATCCTTCCATCAGGGAAAACAGTGACTTTGTTGTTCATGCGCAGGACCGGCTGGTTTGACATGGAGGCCACAGACTGGCGGATGGAGATTTCCACCGCTTCCGATACGTTTTCCGTCACGTATTCTGCGCCTGTTTCCTGCTCCGCCTCATCTGCCGGCCGGGCCGTTTTCCAGGTGACTTCATAAGCCCTCGCCCCTGTGTGATCCAGACGTTCCAGCTTCCATAAATCCACGCCCGGGACATCATTGTCGGTCGGCGCGCGCCAGACATTGAAATCGATCGGACGGTCAAGCAGCTCCCTGTCATGAACCTTGAGGGAAGTAAACAGACCGGAAAGGGTATCCAGCTGATAAGTGAAGCCTTGCCCCTCAATGACCAAAAAGCGTTCTGTTTCTGTAACCGTGAGAGCACCCGGAGATGTCTGCTGCGGATCCGCAGCCGCCTGTGCGCCTGCTGCACCTGCATCCATTTTGTCAGCATCCGGCCGCACCCTGTCCGTACCCGCCAGGAGCCCGGCTGCCTTCAGCGCCCTCGGCTCCGCAGTGGGGATCCGGATTTCGTCAAAGCCAAGTTCATGTCCGGCAGGGAGTCCGAAAGCTTCTTTTTTCAGAACATATGTGACTGTCAAAAAGCATCTTCCCTTGTCCGGCACTGTAAAAGCCAGCGGGATCTCCGCGCAGGTATGCGGCGCGATGGAAGGAATCGCCAGCGGTCCCTCCGCGATCTGTGATCCGTCCAGGGTCAGTGCCCACGCTGCACTGATCTTGCCGTCAGGATCCATAAAGTCCATATGGTTTTCCACAGTGAGGATCTGCCTGCCTGCGTCGTAAGAGGCGCGCAGCGGTCTGTGGACATTCTTGTACTCCAGAAGACCAGTGTGCGGCGTCCTGTCCGGATAGACCAGTCCGTCCAGGCAGAAGTTCCCGTCATGCTGCAGCTCGCCGTGGTCTCCTCCATACCAGTACATGGCCTTCCCGTTCTCCGCTGTTCCCTTGTAGACCGCGTGGTCGCACCACTCCCAGACAAAGCCGCCGCAGAGTGCAGGATATGCTTCCGTCAGATCCAGATATTCCTTGAAATCGCCGGGGCCGTTGCCCATCGAATGGCAGTATTCCACCAGCAGAAGCGGTTTATCCGGCTCATTGTCCAGATAGTCCGTGACCTCGTCAAAGCCGGGATACATGCGTCCGAAGAGGTCGATATTGGAGACATCAAATTCCCGGACAGGACTTGCATAGAAAGCACTCTCATAGGTCGTCAGCCTCGCCGGGTCGTTTTCTTTGGTCCAGCGCAGGGCTTCCTCAAACGTGCGGCCGTAACCGCACTCGTTTCCCATGGACCAGACCAGAATAGAGGGGCGGTTGCGGTTCCGTGTGACCATGGACCGGACTCTGTCCAGTGTAGGCTCGACGAAGTCAGGGTTGTCCGCAATACGGAAATGGGCCTTGCGCATACGCTCCGTGTAATCCTCCTCAGTGAATGTGAGGGGACCGGTTCCATGGCTCTCATTGTCAGCCTCGTCAATGACATAGAGGCCCAGTTCGTCACAGAGCTGATAAAACCAGGGTGAATTGGGATAGTGACTGGCCCTGACCGCATTGAAGTTGTTGGCCTTGATCATGTTCAGATCTTTCAGAGCCTGATCCAGGCTGCACACCGCGCCGGTCACGGGATCCGACTCGTGGCGGTTGACGCCGCGGAAGGTAATGGGTGACCCGTTCAAGGTCAGGACAAGGTCTTTGACCTCGACTTTGCGAAAGCCTACTTTCTCGGTAATGACTTCCTTTTTGGTATCTATGACCAGGGTATAGAGAACCGGATCCTCTGCGTTCCAGAGAACCGGCCGGTCGACCGGGATAGTGACGTTTTCTGTGCGGAGTCCGGACGCATCGTCACGGTCTCCCTCCCGGCCGGGCCGTATTGTATCCTGATACAGTATTTTGGACCCGTCGGGGCTGATCAGGGTCAGGCTGACCGGAAGGGGTTTCCTGCTGAAGGAAAAGCGGATATTCAGATCGGCGCGCAGAAAATCGTCGGACAGATCTGTTCCGATGACATAGTCCTCGATCCTGTCCGCCGGCCTGTTCAGGAGATAGACATCCCGGAAAATGCCGGAGAAACGGAACTTATCCTGATCTTCCAGATAACTTCCGTCACACCACTTCAGAACCAGGACAGCCAGCAGGTTGTCTCCTTCCTGAATAAGCTCAGTCACATCGAACTCTGACGTGTGGTGGGAAACCTGACTGTATCCCACATAGGTCCCGTTCAGCCAGACATAGAAACAGGAATCCACACCCTCGAAATTCAGGAATACGCACGGAGCCTTTGGATCCCTGTGCCATTCAAAATGGTGAAGATATGCCCCGCACGGATTGTCCTGGGGAACATAGGGAGGATCAAAAGGAAAAGGATAGCGGATGTTGGTGTACTGTGGACTGTCATATCCCCGCATCTGCCAGCTGAAGGGCACCATTTCCTTTTTCCACCACTTGCCGGCTTCATAGTCCGGCAGATAAAAATGATCCTGCAGATCGTGGATGCTCGGATACCAGGCAAAGCGCCATTCGCACCCGCTCAGCATCTGCAGACGATCCGAACTCTCCCTGTGCCAGGCCAGTCTCTCACCACGAGTGGACGACGGCACATAATATGCCCTGTCCGGCATGGTATTCTGGTGAAGGACAGAGAGGTCCTCATAGAGTCTCGGTACGATCAAATTTTGAACCTCCTTTCACGTTATTTATGCCAGTTGTTTAAGCAGATTTCCTGAAAAAAGCATATCGAAAAAGGAATCTAAACCATATGAACGATTCGATACAAAACCTGCACAAGAGAAGAAAGAAGGAAGTAAATGTGGAAATAAGAAGGGGAAATTTAATAAAATGTAGATATGCCGAAATCCAGGCAGAAAATAGTCATGCCGGGGCTTCCCGGCCGCACCATGATAGTAAAGACCGGCTGCTCCGTGCAGCTTATGAAGCCGCTTAATAGGATTTTTGCAATATAGAAGCAGCAAAGTGTTGTGCAGGTAAATAGAAATGACAAATCAAAATAAGTCAGACCGGAAAAAATCAGATCAAAATAAAGAAACAGGTGCCCCCGTCCAGGATATGTATGTGAATTCCGGCTATCTGTTTCATTCCAGGGTGCCCTTTAAAGAAAAGAAAATGCCCCTGCGCGTCCTGAGCGCAGGTACCTATCAGCTCTACACCAGACCCCTGCTCCCCACCTGGAGACCAAAAGGCAGGGTCGACTGGCAGATCATATATATCGCAGCCGGGGAGGGACATTTCTTCTTCGACGGAAAAGAAGTCATCGTACCCGCCGGCAACATGGTGCTGTATCAGCCGAAGCAGCAGCAGAAATACCACTATCTGGGCAAAGACAGAACCCAGGTGTGGTTTGTCCACTTTACAGGGCGGGAAGTCCGCAGCATTCTCAAGCACTTTGAGATTCCTCTGGACGGTTATATCCTTCACACGGGCATCTCCCGAGATTACGAGGACCTGTTCAGAAGGATGCGGGACGAACTCGTGAAGTGCTCATGGGGTTACGAGGAGATGCTGATCTGCCTCTTCCGCGAACTGCTGCTGACCATCCACCGGCGGATGACAGAAAGCATCCCACGGATCTCCGGCTTCATCCAGGACGAGATGACCCGCGCCAGGCAGTACTTCGAGGAGCATTATAATGAGGATATCAGCATCGAGCAGTACGCGGCTTCCCGCAGCATGTCTACGAGCTGGTTCACCAGGAGCTTTAGAAATGCCACAGGCACATCGCCCATGCAGTACATCCTTCAGACCCGGATCCGCAATGCGCAGACCCTTCTGGAGACCACGGATGATTCGATCACCAACATTGCGTCGATCGTCGGCTATGATAATCCCATGTACTTCAGCCGTCTTTTCAGCAGGGCCAAGGGTGTCTCCCCCACCGGTTACAGAAAGATCTATCGCGAGAAATATCTGGCAGAGATCGATAAAGGGTGATTCAGGCAGCTGAAGACATAACGAAAGCCCTGTGCCGTGGGGTTCATTCCACAGCACAGGGCTTCTTGTGTTTTGCTATTTTTCGGTCCGCTGTAAGCTCCAATCAGCTTGTCATTTAGACGCTAATTGATCTTGTAACGGAACAGCACTTTATTATTCGTACTCTAAAATCGGATTCTATTTCTAACCTGTTCAGGTTTTATAAAATATACGATTTTGACTTCCAGTGATACCAGTTATCCTGATTCCACAGGGTATACGAACTGGTGTTATCAAATTGTTATCAGGGGTGTGTTATCAATATCTCTTTATTTTGCCGGACGCACTGTCTCAAGAGGAACAATTGCCAATGTCTTACCTAATGCTGCCAAGATTTTTATCACTGTATCCAATTTTGGCACAGCGGCTCCACTTTCCATTCTGGCAATAACAGGCTGGCTGACTCCACTCAGTTCCTCCAGCTCTCTCTGGGTGATGCCCTTCTCGTTGCGTGCAAAAATCAGTTCATTAATCAGAGCTACACGAAGATCACTGGCGGCAATTTCCTCTGGAGTGAAGATTTCTGTTTCGAAATCATCCCAGCTGTCTCCGATTGGGCTGTATCTCATTTTTCTACACTCCTTTCTTTCAAATCCGCATACAGGCGCTTCGCCTTCTCTATCTCCCTCTTGGGAGTTTTCTGTGTCTTTTTCATAAAATGACTCAGCAGGACAAAGCTGTCATTTACCCATAGGTATGTATTAATATATCTTTCTAAAAATGCCAGACAGCGTCTGGTAAATCTGATTTTGGTTCCGTTACCAGCCCTCGTAAACCACTCCGAAGTTTCCTTCAGCTTGTTAGTCTTTATCAAATCAGACCTCCTGGCCAAAAGATGCCGGAGTCAACCGGATAATCCTCACGCATTGTTCATTTCCTCAATAAACTCCCGTTCATCATCAAACTGAAAGATTGAAATACCTTTTGCGCCCAGATATACGATAAAATCTTCCTTGCTCATATCCGCAATCTGCGCACAAACCCCAAGTGATGCTTTGTTCTGGAAATAACAACTCAGGGCTGTATCCAGTTTCCCATGGTTTCCCAACTCGCAATTCTTCTTAATTACTGTCTTTCTTCCTTGTGGTTCGCCATATATCTGATTATCTTGAAGGTCCTCCATCAATCCTTCCATCAGGCTCTCATACATTTTACTCATAACTACCACCTTGCCCGTTTCAGACACTCCTGCTTAAATGACATATTAAATGCCAAACAGAGTGCCCTTGGCACTCTGAAAGCTCTTCTGGTTCTCTGATGATATCATGCTTTGATATACTTCTGCTTGCTGCTGTTGGGCTTGTCTGGAATCGTTCTTTTAAGTCTGCCGCTATCCAAAAGAGGCAAAAGAATATTTCTTCTGAAATAATCCTGGGACTTGATCCCACAGTACATTTGCATTTCGATCCTGCTTCTGGCCTCCCTGCAATATTCCAAAAGGGCGTTAAGCTTCTGAATATCAAGCTTTACACTTATGACTTCACCACTGACTTCACCACTTGCTACAGGTGAAGTCAGTGGTCCGACCCTCGTCATAGACCCGACAGAGAGAGGGATAATGATTTTGAACACATCGCCCTCGATGAATTCCGGCTCCGCACTGCTGTACATCATCGTATATTTATAGCTGTTACGCATGCCGGAACCCAGTTCGTCCGCATAGCCTATTTCCCGGAACACCTTGCTGATAGCAGGGTTCTTTGCAAAAGGCTCAAAGGTTCTGATATCCAGAGCTCCGATACCATGTGCGCGATTTCCGTTTTCCACGGTAATCTTGTCCCTGTGAAGCCTCACACGACTTAAGTCGCGTGCTTCCTACTGCCTGCCTTGCGGCAGGTCCCCCTTTCGGGGTTCGGACTGCCTTTCCTCTATACAGCCT
>CACZFF010000050.1 GCA_902780385.1 uncultured Lachnospiraceae bacterium | reverse complement strand
ACACCCGGAAATATCTTTGTGCAATTTTTCAATTCCACAACATATTCGCTCATTCGGAAGTATTCCTTTCTATCCTGTAATCAATCCCGCTTTATGCTTATAGATATTTTTTTAGATATAAAACAGGCTCTCCACCGGGTTAAGTCCGATGAAGAGCCCATTTGTTTCCTGCTCACACAGGATGTTTCTTCAGGACTTGCCTGTCAACACATTTTCTTGCTATGAATCTGACTGTTCCTTCAAACATTTTTCGTGCTGCTGTTATGATCTGTCATGCCGCATATCACATGTTGTGGGGAACGGGTTCAGATCAATTATTTGCCATAGCTGCTCAGAGTGTCGATGTGCTCCTGTGCATTGTCCTTTGTGATGATGGTGTATCCGGAATCAACTACGGGATCAACCTGCTCGCCGTTCAGATACTTGACCATGGTCTCAACTGCCATGTAAGCCATGTTGTAGGGGTTCTGAGCGGTGGACATGGTCATCTTGCCGTCCAGGATTGCCTGTGCAGCGGGGATCTGTCCGTCGAAGCCGAGGAAGATTGTGTTCTTGTAGGTCTCAAGACCAGCCTTAGCTGCTGCGTTTGCAGCTGCCAGAGCCATGTCGTCGTTGTTTGCGCAGATGATGGCAATTCCTTCGGGATGAGAGGACATGATGCCTTCCATCTCATTGGTTGCAAGGTCAGCAACTGCGTTTGCATAGTGGACTTCGTCCTCAAGGAAGTCGCCGCCGTTCTCTTCGATACCGGCGATGTAGCCGTTCATACGGGCGGTGTTGGTGCCGTCACCCTGAACGCCTGCGATCTCGATGCACTTGATCTCTTCCCAGCCGGCTGCCTTAGCTGCCTCGACTGCTGCTGCAGCGCCTGCCTTTGCAGCTTCTTCGTTACCGGTTCCGATGAAGGAGATAACCTTGTCGGAAGGGATAGCGCTGTCGAGTGCCATAACAGGAGCGTCTGTGTCAGCGATCAGTGTCTTGACTGTGTCTGCCTGCAGAGGAGCAATGATGTATCCATCATAGCCGCCGGAACCCAAGTCGGTCTGGATCATGTTCATCTGCTCGTCATAAGAAGTCTCTGAAGGCGGTCCCTTGACCTCTACGGTCACTTCGGGGTGCTCTTTGGCATACGCCTCTGCACCGGCCTTGATGTAGGACCAGTACTCGGAAGACAGAGTCTTGCAGATGACGTCGATGGTGTAGGAACCGTCGCCTGCCTCGGCTGCTGCTGCCGGAGCTGCCTCACCGGTGCCTGCTGCACCTGCATCAGCTGCAGGAGCGCTGCTGGAGCTGCTGGAGCTGCCGGAGCCGCCGCAAGCCATCAGGGAGATTGCTACGGCACCTGCGAGCAGAGCTGCAAATAACCTTTTTTTCATGTTACATCCTCCTATCTTGATAAATAACACAACTGTTAACAGTTACCCCTCTTAAAACAACTGCGTGCCGGTCTGTACGGATCAGCCGCCGTCCCGTCTCCGCAGACTGCTTTTTGTGCATCGACCCCGCACAGGGAATAAAAAAGAACCGTGCAAAGACATCTCCAAGTCTATGCATCGGCTCCTATTGCCCTGCCTCATCCCCGATTGGATGAGGGATCATATACGATTTTTCTTTTTTCTTCGAGAACAACAACGGTACCGCCTTTTCTACGGATTACTGCGTCGTTGCCCCTTTTCAGGATCGCCTCAATGGCAGCCCTGACCTTTTCATCAACCCTCACATCCATATTATACGACTTCTCCTGTTGGTATTACCAGCCTGGGATTATTTATATCCTGAACAGGGTATCGCATCTGAATCAGTTTATTCAATGACTTACTTATTGTTGTTGCACCGATCAGACCAGTGTCATGATTGCTTTGACTGCCTCGGCGGTTGTGGTTGCCGGGAACAGCTCATAACCGACATATGCGTCGTAACCGACTTCTTCGAGTGCCTTGTAAACCCTGGGATAATAAATCTCGCCGGTGCCGGGCTCGTGGCGTCCGGGAGCGTCCGCGATGTGGACATGACCGAATGTGTCGCCGTAGTTCTTGATGGTGTCGCAGATGCAGCCTTCGTTGATCTGCATATGATATGCATCATAGAGAACTTTGAGCTTGGGAGAACCGATCAGGCGGATCATCTCAGCTGCGTCCTGTGTATATCTGAGGAAATTGCCGACGTGGTCGGTTGTGATATTCAGGCCTTCCAGGTTCATCTGGATTCCGGTCTTCTCAGCCAGAGCCGCGCACTTCTCAAGATTGCGGAACATTGTGCAGGTCTTGACTGTATTGGACAGGTTGTCATAGTGGTTGATGACGATGCCGCCGTCGCCCAGTCCGTTGGAGTGGATGGTCACGCAGGGAGCATTCAGGAACTTGGCTGTCTCACAGGACTTCTCCAGATATTCCATATAAGCTTCTGTCTGATCGGGATCGATCAGGGAAAGATCCGCATCGCCGTTGAAACCGCAGATCGGAATGCCGGCCTTTTCAGCTGCTTCCTTAACTGCATTCAGATCCTTCTCGGGCCAGCCCCAGAACTCTACTGCGTCAAAACCGTCATCCTTTGCAGCCTGGAATCTGTCCAGGAAAGGAATCTCACCATAAAGTGCATCAATACATGCCGATCTCTTCATAATACGCAAACCCTCCGTATCACCTCTGTAAGTTGTTTCTGTGTGTTGCACATTTCTGTGCTATGCACATATAATACACTATGCCGGCAAAAAAATCAAAATGTAATTTCCACCAAAATTCTAACATATTTTTTGTCGTTATTGTACAGTAAATTAAGTACTGTTTTTCGTTTATTTATCTATTGCATACAGTTATAGCACACACGGTATCTAAATTTGTATATTTTGCACACTTTTTTTGCACATCATCGCACACAATCTGCGCGCTCCAATTTTGCGTGCAATACACATTTTTTATGTGCTCTATTGAATTTTCTTTTTTCGCAAAGCATCGCACAAATCGACACGCACTTCATGTGCCGTGCATGTAAAAAACGGGAACAAGTATTTATTGCCTGTTCCCGTTCCGGATATATCCACGATCATTTTGTTATTATAATACCGTCAGATTCCTGCATCGGTACAGCCTGATATAAACTGGTAAAAATCAGATATTTTCCGAACAGAGGATCTGCAGTCCGGCAAAAAATCCGGCGTCCGGCAGGTTCTTTTTCCTCAGATAGTTGGTCAGCCAGATCAGCGGCTCACGTCCCTGCCGCACGAAATCCTGCGGAATCGTATAATCGATCATTCCGGTCCGCATAAGATGACGGATCCCGTCGTTGATATCATGGCAGATCACATGAATCTTCCCGGTCAGATTATAGGCACGGACAACTTCCGTGCAGGCGATCACGCTCAGATTTGCCATATAAATGCCGCGAAGATCCGGGTGCTGGCGGATTGCTTCACTGACAACATGCAGGGTAGTGCTGTAATCGTTGAATGTCTCCTCGATAAAAATATCCTCCTCGGGAAACCCCAGTTCCTTCATTCGCTCGCGAAAGCCCAGCATGCGCAGTCTGTGACCCTCGAATTTTCTGTTGCCCAGGGCGATGAGGATCTGTTCTCCGGGGCGTATACTCTTGCTCATCATCTGCGCCGCGAGGCGGCCCGACTTCCTGATGTCTTCTCCCACAAAGAGAAGTCTTCCCGAATCAGGCAGATCTGTGTTGAAAGTGACACAGGGCACTCCCCTCTCCTTTACAGCCAGAAGTTCCTTTTCAATAGACTGATCCTGAAATACGCACACCGAGAGTCCGTCGACTCCCAGATCCACCAGCTCCCTCAGAAGTGAGACCGCTTCTTCCGGCAGTTCGGTCTTGCACTGTCTGATCAGGATTTCCACTCTGGCATCTTCCAGTTCTGTCTGCGCCTCGGCGATTCCCTGTTTGACCTCATCAAGAAACTGATGGCCGAACCCCCAGTTTGGAAGCAGAACCCCCAGACGCAGCGGCCTGATCCCCGTTTCCTGCTCGCGAAGATGCATCTCCCGGGGGGATTCATATCCCAGGTCGCGGGCAATCTTCAGGACACGGTCTCTTACCTCTGCCTTTACATAAGAGCGGTTATTCAGGACCCGGTCGACAGTGCCTCTCGACACACCGGCAAGATCCGCTATTGTCTGTATGGTAGGTTTTTTTCCCAATGATTACCGCCTTTCCAGATAACGATTCGCGAGCTTGTCCGATAATGTATACATTTCAACTGTCTATCAGGCGTGCTTATCTCCATACCATGCAAATGCTATTATCTCTCCGCGTGCATATCCGTGTCATTTTGTCTTTATGACGTTTCGCACGCACTTACTTGAATTATTATACATTTTTTCTTTATATGCAAGTATTTTTCTAAATACTCCGGCAACAAGTTGCGAAAATCGCATTCCAATGCGCTGTGCGCGCGATTTTCGCCGTTTAACTCGGGTTTTTCGCGAAAAGCGCGCGAAAAACACCTCGCGTTTCAGGTAGGCCTGTACAGCAGCCTGTACCATTAAAAAATAGCCCCGGACATCTGTACGGTATACCCGTGCAGAATATCCGGGGCTGCAGCAGTCTTCATTACAGTACACGCCCCCTCGAAGGGCATGTACATGTAACACTGCGCATTGTCTCTCGCTTCAGCGCTCTCAGCTCATAAGAATTGAGATCACTACAAAGACTGCCAGTATAAAGGGATACATCAGGAACGGAATCAGCGAGACACTGGCCACACCTGCTATATTGGCTGCCACAAGAAGCTGGGCTCCGTAAGGGATGATTCCCTGCATGATGCAGGAACAGGTATCCAAGAGCGATGCAGTCATTTTGGGGGCGACCTTATACTCACGGCTGATATCCCGCGCGATGGGCGCCGCGATGACAATGGCGACTGTATTGTTGGCAGTGGCAAGGTCCATGAAAGCAGTCAGGAAAGCAATTCCGAACATACCTCCCCGCCTGCTGTCCGCGTTTTTGCGGATCATAGCAAGAATCGCGGCAAATCCTCCGTTCTCCTTCATCAGCGCGGCAATGGATGCCACCAGGATCGTGACGATCATAGTCTCAAACATGCCCGAAATTCCTGCTCCCATGGAGGACAGCGCCGTCGCATAGGTCAGAGATCCGGTAAACATACCCACGAAGATGAACAGGATCGAACCGGTTATCAGAACAATAAAGACATTGATGCCCAGGACAGACATGACCAGGACGATGAAATACGGCAGTGCCTGCCAGATATTGAAAGGAAATTCCCCGATCTGCGCGCCGCGGCTCAGGATGGCATAGACGATCAGGATCACAAAGGTGATCGCAGCCGCGGGCAGTGCCACACGGATATTGGTCCGGAACTTATCTTTCATCTCCACACCCTGTGTCTTTGTCGCCGCGATCGTCGTATCGGAAATAAAGGAAAGATTGTCACCGAACATGGCGCCGCCCACGACAACGCCCACGCAGAGCGGCAGAAGAAGATTTCCGTTCTTCGACACCGCACAGGCAATCGGGGCCAGGACGCTGATTGTTCCGACACTGGTTCCCATCGCCATCGAGATCAGGCAGGCGATCACGAACAGGCCGGGCACCGCGAATCGTCCCGGTATGATACTCAGCAGAAGGTTTGCCGTGCTGGAAGCTCCTCCCGCCTCTCCGGCAATACCGCTGAAGGCACCCGCCATGATGAAGATGAACAGCATGATCACTATATTGTCATCGCCGATTCCCTGTGCACAGATATGTATCTTTTCATCAAATGACTGCTTGGGATTCTGTAAAAAAGCAGCGATCAGCGAAATAGAGAATGCCAGGACTACAGACACCACATAAAAGCCCATCTGACCCTCGGCCTTCGCGACATATTCAAAATAAATTCCGTTTCCCAGATACAAGATCAGAAACAACGCAATCGGCAAAAGCGCAGCCGCATTCGGCCGCACCTTTTTTTCCTTTGTACTCATACATTCTCCCTCTGTTTCGGACAATGCTTCCCTTTCCCGGTCAGCATCCCGGTTCTGAATAACACAATTTTCGCAACACAAATCTCTGCGATCCGCCCGGAACTTCGTTTTTCGCCGGCACCTTATACAATGGCGGGCTGCTATTCACGCCCTCTGAGGGCATGAACCAAAGCTTCGCATTGACGTTACCTGCGAAAATCTCTCCGGACAAATCGAACAATACGCACAAGCGTGTAAAATTCAGTTTACCACCTTTCGACCATGAAAACAAAGCATTCTTGCAGTAAATGCGGATTGTTTCAGTATTCCTTCCGGGAATAATCGCGGCCATGCCGCAAAAACCCGGAATATTATAGAACTTTTTAGAACTTTCTGATTGACAGTTCCTATGTGTAGTCGTATCATAATTACATAAAGTTCCAACATAAAGTTCCTCTTAATTCGCAAAATTCAAAATCCCGCGCAATTTATCCTGAGGCAATTGTGATCAACCCGAATGAGCCATGAACGAACAAAGCAGCCCCGGCATCACGGGGGAAAATATCTATATCGCCATCGACATGAAATCCTTTTACGCATCGGTCGAGTGCGTCTATCGGGGATACGACCCGCTCAGGGCAAATCTTCTGGTCGCGGATCCTTCCCGCTCCGACCAGACCATCTGTCTCGCAGTCAGCCCCGCCCTGAAGGCCATCGGGGTTCCCGGCCGTCCCAGGCTCTTTGAAGCGAAGCAGGCCATCCGACGATATGAGAGGCAGCACCGCACAAAGGTATGCTACGAAATCGCCGTTCCCCGGATGGCGGAGTACGAGCGTGTCTCCGCCAGGATCTACGCGGTGTATCTGAAATATGTAGCGACAGAGGATATCCATGTCTACTCCATTGACGAAGTATTCATCAACTGCACTCCCTATCTGCATTTTTACAGTTATGCCGCCGCTCTGCAGTCCCGGAAAAACGGAAGCTTCGTCCACCCTGCCCACGTGATGGCCATGACCATCATCCGGGATGTACTCAGGACAACCGGCATCACCGCGACCGTCGGAATAGGCACAAACCTTTACCTTGCCAAAGTCGCCATGGATATTGTCGCCAAAAAAGCACCGCCGGACGCGGACGGCGTGCGCATCGCGGAGTTAAACGAAGACTCCTACTGTTTCCTCCTGTGGGACCACCGGCCGCTCACCGACTTCTGGCAGGTGGGACCGGGCAAAATGCGCCGCCTGCATTCCCTCCACCTGTACACCATGGGCGATATCGCGGCCAGGTCCCAATGGGACGAAGCCCTCTTCTACAAGACCTTCGGCATAGACGGGGAGATCCTGGTCGACCACGCGTGGGGCATCGAGCCGGTGACCATGCGGGATATCAAAAGCTATCATACCAATGACCACAGTATCTCCAACGGCCAGGTCCTGCCCAGAACATATTCCTATGAAGAGGCTAGGATCGCCTTTACGGAGATGATCGAGCTGCTCTGCGCGGATATGTACAAAAAAAATGTGGTCTGCAGGGGTGTGACATGGTGGGTCAGCTATGACTGGAAAAGCCTGGAACACTGCCCGGACTATGACGGTCCCCTCTCAGTCGACTTCTACGGAAGACTTCACCCCAAACACAGTAACGGGACCTTCCGTCTGCCCGTTCCCTCCGCCAGCGTCTCTGCCATCCGCAAGGGCCTGCTGGAACAGTTTGACCGCAAGACAGATCACCGCCTGCTCTACAGACGGCTCGGCGTCAATGCCATCAGGATCAAAGAGGACGCCGGCGTCTTCCAGCTCGATCTCTTCACTGACTATGACGCACTGGAAAAAGAGCGCCGGGTCCAAGGCGCAATGCTGGAGATCCGCAGGCGTTTCGGCCCCAATGCCGTGCTCAAGGGTTTCAACCTTCTCGACGGTGCCATGACCAGGGAGCGTAACACACAGATCGGCGGTCACAAGGCATGAGCACTGTTCTATGCCCCATCGGCAGAGTATCGGATCCGGCAGACAAGGGCTCAGGCACTTACCGGATATTAACACTTACCGGATATTAAAAGGAGAGTACACAGATATGTCTACCTCATTGCAAACTGCAGATTCTCAATATACAGACAAATATGCCGGTATAGGAAATATGTCCATGCCGGCAAACTTCCGCTATGCCGAAATCTTCCGACGCGGCAGGCCCCGACACGGAAAGCCGGGCGTGCTTTCCACCTACGACGCCTTCTACATCAAACACCCTCCCATGAACACCCTGCGCCGCGCCAAGCTCTTTGCTCCCTTTGACGCGCTCGCCGGATTTGGCGGCCGCATCGCCGCAAAAGAGGTCCTGTACAAAGAGCGGCAGATCCTGACAGAGGAGGAAAAAGAAGAACTGGACCGCCGTCTTGCTGTCATCCACAGCCTCGCCCCCGACACCCGGACAGCACGGAAAAACCGGATCTGCATTGAAGTCACATACTTTTCCCCCTGCGAAGATCCCGAATCGGAATCCTTCGGAAGCGGGCGCGGTCAGTACCAGACCGTCACCGGCATCGTCCGCAAGGTGGACATTCTGAAACGCAGGATCCTGGTCGGAGATGAAAACATTGACCTCGACACTGTAACCGCACTCTCCGGAAATCCGCTCCTCGAGCAGATTTTCCCCGATGAAACAGCGTAATGCACGTTATTCGCAGCAGTTTGTAACTTTCTTCCCCGGGCGTCATTTCACACCCCATCCCCGGGCCGCATTTCATTGACAAAAGTCAGCTGCACAGGTAATATGAACGAAATAAAGTTCCATTGATAACTTCTCTTTTGTTCATTCGGAAGGCACCCTGTCGAAAGGAGCGTGCAGACCATGGCGACATTTCCCGAAAAAGTGAAGCATGCCAGATCCGAACTCGGCCTGACCCAGGCAGAGCTCGGGGAAGCCACCGGCGTATCTCTGCGGACCATCCTCGATTATGAGAAAGGCAAAAAAGTCCCCCGTCAGGCCACCCTCCTCAAACTGGCCAGAGCCCTGAAGGTTTCCTCCCGTTTCCTGACAGATGACAGCTGCGACGATCCCCTTGAGGATATTGCCAGGGACAGCTACATCACGGAGGCCCGCAAAAGCTACGGCGCAAAGGGCGGCCGTGAGATTGACGCCCTGCTCAGTGAAAGCGTTGCCCTTTTTGCCGGTGGCGACATCCCCCAGGAGGAGAAAGACCGATTCTTTGAAGCCCTTATGACAGCCTATGTCAAGAGCAAAGAGGCCGCAAAAAAGACTTACGGCCGCAAAAAAGATTAAAAAAAATACGCACGATAGCGTTTTTTACTCCGGATGTTTGTGCCGCAAGGCGCCCCCACGGCCTGGAAACTGCCCGGAACCAGCCCGGAACTGCCCGGAACCTCCGATTCGCTGTCCTGTTTTCGGGACAGGTCCGCAGTCTATGATTATTCTGCGTACACTGTGTCTGTCTGTGCCTGGCGGGAGGGCCGGTCCATGAAATACGAATACATCAGCAAAATCGTCCGCAAGCTGAAGAAAAAATATAAGACAGATGACATATGGCAGCTCTGCGACGCCATGAAGGTCATCATAAACCCGGTGCCAATGGGAAAAGGAAGCACCGCAGTAAAGGGCTTTTTCATCCGCAGCGCAAGAATGAAGGTCATCACCATAAACTGCGATCTGCCGGAGATCGTCCAGCGCTATATACTGGCACATGAGCTTGGGCACGCTGTCCTGCACGGCAGCAGCGGATTCAGCACCTTCCACGACACTGCCCTGTATGATGAAAGCTCCCTGACGGAAAAGGAGGCCAATCTCTTCGCGGCAGAGCTTTTGATGGACGATGAAAAAGTACTCGAGGAGATCAATAACGACGGCACCTTCTTTACAGCCGCCGCTGTTCTCAATGTTCCCATGGAACTCCTTGATTTCAAGTTCCGCATGATGAAGTGGAAGGGATATAAGCTGGTCGAACCGCCGGTCACATCCCGGAATGATTTTCTGAAAGATGTCCCGATCCCGGAAAACCATGACGAAGATTACGCATAAAAAACACTGCTGACGCAGTTTCAGCCGTCCGAAACAAAAACCCGCAGCAAAAACTGCGGGTTTTTTTCGAGAGTATTGCAGGTTTTATCGAACTGTTTCAGGTTTTTTTACCACGCCGCCGCGGTTTTACACGAAAGTTTCTTTCTCCGGCAGGTTTAATCTGTTTTACGGGAATTCCTTTTTTTACGAGATAAACACGTTCGGAGATCTCCATCAGAGCCCGGTCATTGTAGGAATCCGTATAAAAAGCATCGATCGGTCGATCACCGTAAAGTTCTCTGTAACGCTTCAACTTGTTTTCCTTATAGTTCAGATAGGCGAACCTCCTGCCATCCAAATCTACTTCCGAACTGATAATGTGTTCCGTGTGCAGCCGGTCCCTGATCCCATTGATCAGAATATCCGGCCCGGCAGTAATAATGATGTCCTCCGGACCAATCAGTTTCAGGATTCCTTTGTTCAGCTTATGTGCGTGGGTCTGCCAGAATCTCTCAATAATCCCCGGTATATCATCCTTGTCTTCCATGACCGCCTGGCAGAAATCGTTGAGGATGGTCTCCATCTCTTTTCTCCCGATCATACACAGCTTATATTTGACCAGATTTGTGAAAATCATGGGAAGATAAAGGATGATCTTTTTTTTGTTTCTGATCATATAGACTGCGAGGTCTATGGAACTTTCGCCGCGGTAAATGGTGTTATCAAAATCAAAAACCTTCATTGCCGCCTCCCCATGGTCTGCAAATAAAAAATCATATGTAAAACAGGTTCAGATATAAAATATAATATAAGAGAAAAAAAAGAAACAGGGAAGCCGCGTTTGATTTACCGTGCAGCTTCCCTGTTTTGTGTTTTCAGTATTTTTGCTATGAAGCCGGATAACAGGCGGAACAGCCTGAGGCGTCCCTGTTTTCACCTGAAGCGGGACAAAATGTGAGGCAGTCAGAACTGTCCCTCGCGTCCCATCCCGGACAATTCATCAATTCATAAGTTCATCAGTCAAGAGTCAGCAGTTCATTCTTCAGGAAGGATTCCTTGCAGGCATAGGCAACTCTGGTAGCCTTTGTGCCGTCATAGACATTGGGCTCTGCAGCCTGTCCCTTGGCTACATAATCACAGAAGACTTCCATCTCGGTGACGTAGGCATCGTGCCAGCGGCTGATGAAATCCTGGAAGCACTCGTGGCAGACGCCGTTCTCACTGAGGACCTCTACCAGAGAGGAGGAAGGGGTAGTGCCGACCCTGAGTGTTCCGTGAGTACCGACGATCTCGGTCTCAACTGCGGAACCGTGAGCAGCTGTCCTGCCGGCGAACATGAATGCCATTGCGTCGTTCTCGCACTGCATCAGGCAGGATACGTTGTCGCCGTCATCCCAATCCTTGAACTGCGGGAACTCGAAGCAGCCGCCGATTGCCCAGATCTTCTTGGGCTCGGAACCTGTGAGCCAGCGGATCAGGTCGATATCATGAATGGACATGTCGATGAACTGGCCGCCTGATGTAGGAGCAAAAGGAAGATAGCTGTCGAATGTGGACCTGGGATCCTCGGAATAGCAGCGGACAAGGACAACTCTGCCGATGTCGCCGTTATCGATCTTCTGCTTTGCGATACGATAGGATTTGTCAAAGCGGCGCATGAAGCCGAGCATGAATACCTGATTGGGATGAGCCTTGATAATCTCTTCTGCAATGAGGCACTTCTCAACGTTCTCTGCCAGAGGCTTCTCGCAGAAGACATGCTTGCCGGCTTCCATAGCGATGCGGATCATATCCACATGGGAAGCAGTGTTGGTGAAGATAGCAACTGCCTCTACCTCAGGATCTGCGCACATAGTAGCAGGATCGGAATAGATCTTTTCAACATTCAGCTCGTCTGCAACTTCCTTTGCGCGGGGAGCATTACCGTCGCAGATTGCAACCAGTTCCATACCGGGAACACGGTTTGCGATATTGCATGCATGCTCATAACCAAGACGTCCGACACCGATAACACCCACCTTAAGCTTTTTCATGATTTTTCTCCTTTGCATTTTTTAAAGCTATTTTTAAATCCCTTTTTTCGTGATCCTGAAAAGCCCTTTCCTTCTGTCACTTTCTTCCGGATCCCCCTGCAGCATCCTGCGCTGCTTTCTTTGTTTTCACTGTAATCATGATAATTGATTATACTCTTTCCCGCTTTAAAAATCTTGCTTTACCTGTCAGAAAAATACAGAAAAAAATCCCGTTTAAAAGCATTTAAACGGGGATTTTCATGAAATCATTTCTAAAATGTTGCTTTTCCGGGCTCTTCGATACCATTTTTGTACTGCCGACTTGCAAAATATTGCTTTTTCGTTACAGTACAGACCCACCTGAAATTCGAGGGGTTTTGCGCGTGTTTTCCGCGCAAAGCCCGAGTTGTACGGCGCGCGGCGTACGCAAAGCGTATTGGCTGTATTGAGATCATTGAACTTCTTTACTGATGACATAATGTTTTCGGAATTCTCCCGGGGGCATTCCGACATGGCGGGAGAACTGCTGGTTGAAATGGCTCTGTGCGTCATAGCCAAGGCTGTAGGCAATCTCTGAGATCGACTGGTCTGTGTGGATCAGCAGAGTCTGCGCCTCCCCGATCCGTCTCTTCTGCAGATAGGTCATGGGGGCATATCCGCTCATATCCTTGAAAACGTGTGCCATATAATAGGTGCTCACATTCAGTTGGTCCGCAATCATCTGCAGGGTCAGGGGCTCCCGGAAATGTGCGTCTATATAGCGTTTGACCCTGTTTCCCAGAACAGATTCTTCCTCCTCGGATTCAATCAGAGGATGTTCCTGGATCTCCGCCACTGCCAGGGCCATGGTCAAAAAAGAGTACAGCAAGCCCTGACAATATGTAGCCGAGCCGGCATATGGCCCGGAGAGCAGCTGGAACATCATCTCACACAGACCTTTCATCTGCTCAAAAAGGACATCTGCCCGGAAGACACATCCTTTGTCTGCCGGAAGCAGGGCGTTGTCCGGAATGCCGGGCATTCTCAGCCCGCCGACCGCGACACACCAGGTTTCCACTTCAGACCCCTCCCCGGCAACTTCGTCGTGCACTATATGCGGATTATAGACCAGAAGATTTCCCTTCTTAACCGCATACTGTCTGTGGTCGATCAGATAATTGCTGCTGCCTTCCGTGATCAGGACAACCTCCGTATAGTCCTCATGCGCGTGCATGATCCTGGGATGACGGCTGGCGTCCACACTCTGCCTGCTCACATACAAAAGCCGCGGTGTATTGTCCCCTGTAAAAATCTGTTTTGCATCATGCTTCACAAAACACTGGACCTGGAGCTTTCTTTCTTCTTTCCCCATCATTGATTCCTTTTTCAGTTAGTTTTTTCAGGATGTTTTATTCAGTGAATCCCTTTCGATGAACTCCTGTCTCCAATCCGCAGCTTTTTGAACTCCTGACTCCAATCAGCAGCTTTTTGAACTCCTGACTCCAATCAGCAGCTTTTGCCTCAGCGTTTGTTGGACCGGCGCCAGATTTTCTGTTCTTCCGCGGCACGGATCAGTTCATCGCGGAAATCAGGGTGGGCGATGCTGACAAGCATCTCCGCCCTCTCCCAGGTAGTCCGCCCGGTCAGGTTGACTGCGCCGTATTCGGTGACCATGTAGTAACTCTGGCTGCGCGGGTTGGTGATGATCTCCCCGTTAAAATAGGGAACGACACGGGAACTTCTTACTCCTTTTTTATCTACGTGCGTAGAAGTCATGCAGATGAAAGCCTTGCCGCCGCGCGCCATAGCCGCCCCGGTGAGATAATCCAGCTGCCCGCCGGTCCCGCTGATATGGCGCAGACCGGCACTCTCTGCGTTGACCTGTCCGTAGAGATCCACGGAAATACAGTTGTTGATGGAGATCATTTTGTGCTGTCTGGCGATCGTCTCTGCCGCGTTCACGTATTCCAGCGGCTCAATGATCACCCCGGGATTGCGGTCCACCCAGTCATAAAGGGCCTTTGATCCAAACACAATTCCGGTCACTCCCTTGCCGGGGCGGAAGGTCTTGCATTTGTTGGTGAGCTTGCCGGCTTTATAAAGCTCATAGTAAGCGTCTCCGCACAGCTCTGTGTGCATGCCCAGATCCCTGACATCTGATTTTGCCAGGATGGAACCGACCACATTGGGCAGAGAGCCTATTCCAAGCTGAAGTGTGGAGCCGTCTTCAATAAAGGGCATCAGGATCTCGGCCACCCTGACTTCCTCCGGTGATGGCTCCGGAATCGGAAACTCCGGAAGCGGTGGATGCTCCCCCTCCACAATATAGTCTATCTCGGAGATATGGATGCTCTCGTCAAATCCGCCCAGTATGTGGGGCAGATGCTCATTGACCTCCAGAATAACGATATCCGCCTTCTCGATGATCCCCTGGGCAATGCCTGCACCGCAGGACAGGTTAAAAAAGCCGTGCCGGTCCATAGGCGTCACGCACATCATGGCGACATTGACCGTCAGGAAATGCCGGTAATAGGGCTCCAGATTCCGGAAGATCATGGGGATATAATTACACAATCCCCTGTCACACAGCTGTCTTTCATAGGAAGAGCAATGCCAGCTGTTGTAGCAGAAATGCTCCCTCTCCGGATCCGACTCCACTGTCATAATCGGTCCAAAGCACAGGTTTCCCCTGATCTTTACGTCATAGAGCTCATCCCGGCGCCTGGCCAGCGCAGCATCCAGAAGGGTTGGAAAGCAGACATTAGTCCCGTAGTCGACCCAGTCCCCGCTCTTTACGACCTGTACAGCTTCTTCCGGTGTCCTGCATTTTTTCTTATATTCTGCATAAAAATCCATATTTGTCCGGATGCCTCCTGTTAGAGATCCTGTTTTGTCGAGAATTTGCGTTTTTGGACTTACCGCAATCCGCCATGCCGACAGGTTCGCAAACGCCATGCGTTTGCTCACTGTCGCGGAAGCGCGATCCGCCCGCACAAGGAAATCAGCGAGAATCTCCCACTGCGCGCTGTATATCTTCGAGCGTATCCGCAAAAATGATCCTGTCTCTGGCTTCCTTTGCCATAAATTCGTACTGAGTCATCTGGTCGAATAAATCTCTGAGCAGATTGTAATATCCGTTTTTGTTGTACAAAATACATGGCTTTTTATGTTTGCCCAGAGATGCCATGACAATGGCTTCCGAAATCTCATCCAGTGTGCCGATCCCGCCGGGAAGAGCGATATAGGCGTCGCCCATATCCATCATCAGAAGTCTCCGCTCAGCCATGGTCTCCGTAGGAATTGTCTTCGTGATCTCTTCATGGAGAAAGCCGTCATCGATGAAGAACTGCGGCTCAACGCCGATCACCTCACCGCCGCCTTCCATAACAGCATCAGCCAGCACACCCATAAGTCCGATTCGGGACCCACCGTAGATCAGACGATGTCCCGCCTGAGCGATCCATCTGCCGACCTCCAATGCTGTCTCCCTGAAGACAGGTTCATTTCCTTCGCGTGCTCCCAGATAAACGGTGATATTCATGCCTGTGCCCTTTCATCAAGCCTCGATACCAAAGCTGCCAAAGCTGCATTTTTCTCGTCGCTGTACACCCTGTTGAGGGCTTGTCACTGTACACACCCTGCCGAGGGCTTGTACCGCAGCAATTTTGTCATCCTGACAATGAATTTCCTGACAACAAATTATTATATATCAACCGGGCGGATTTTATCCAGTCCGGTAAAAGCTTCCTGTTTCATGGATCGGGGAAACCCGGATCGGGAAAACCTAGATTGGGGAAATCCGGATCAGGGAAACCTGGATCGGGGAAACCCGGATCGGGAAAGCAGCGATTTTTTTACCCTCACACACCTTCGCTTTTTGGTTTTTTATATGTTCTTTGCCTGTTATAATATATATTGTAAATTTTCCTTCAGAAAGGAGCTGGACATGAAAATAGTTGTATTAGACGGGTATACAGAGAATCCGGGAGATCTGAGCTGGGAAAAACTGGCAGAGCTGGGAGAACTGACTGTTTACGACAGGACCTCCTATGCGGAATCTCCTGTCATTGCCGAAAGGATCGGCGATGCCGAGATCGTTGTGACCAATAAGACTCCGATCAGCGCAAAGACGATCGATCTCTGCCCCAATATAAAAGCTGTCGCAGTCCTGGCAACGGGCTACAATGTTGTGGATTTTAAATATGCCAAAGAGAAGGGAATCCCGGTCATCAATGTCCCCACCTATGGAACACAGATCGTGGGACAATTCGCAGTCTCTCTGCTCCTTGAGATCTGCTCTCACATCGGACATCACGACCGGACAGTCAAAGACGGGAAATGGGAAAATAACATTGACTGGTGCTATTGGGATTACCCCCTGATCGAACTGTACGGCAAAACGGCCGGCATCATCGGCCTGGGCAGGATCGGCAAGACCACTGCGGGGATCCTCGGTGCCATGGGAATGAAGGTACTCGCCCATGACGCGTTTCAATCGGAAGAAGGCAGAAAAGTCGCAGAATATGTGGATCTCGATACGCTCTATGCCAGTTCAGATGTGATCTTCCTGCACTGTCCCCTCTTTGCAGACAATGAAAAAATGATCAACAAAGACAGTATTGCCAAAATGAAGGACGGCGTGATCATCATCAACAACAGCCGCGGCGGCCTGGTCAACGAACAGGATCTTGCGGACGCCCTGAACAGCGGAAAAGTCTACGCGGCAGGTCTTGATGTCGTTTCCACAGAGCCGGTCAAAGGAGACAATCCCCTCCTCAAGGCAAAAAACTGCATCATCACGCCGCATATTTCCTGGGCAGCGCAGGCAGCCAGACAGCGCATCATGGATATCACTGCTGACAATATCAAAGCCTTTATCGACGGCAGTCCCGTCAACGTAGTGAATCTGTAAAAGCCGGGGAAGGATGCTGCAATGACGTGAGGCAGAATATGACAGCTTTCGGACATTTTTATCTGGATAAAGAAAAGGATATCATCGTAGAACTTAACATGGAGGGTGAGTCTCTCTCCTATGTGCTGCGGACCCCCAACCACGCCACAGGCAATCTGATCACCAACCTGGCCCGCCTCTGCGGTCTGCCGATCAGCTTTGATGAAAAGAAACTCAAAGTGGTGCGGGGGGAAATCCCCTGCTATATAGACGACTCCAACAGAGCCGTCTATATTCTGCGCCTGGGGGATACAAAAGTCGCCAATATCTATCCGGACGGGACGATCGAACGCAAGGCCTCCATCCCGGCCATCGCAAAGACGCTGATGAGCCAGACCAAGAGCTACGGCCTCAGTTCCTGGCAGACCCTGGTCAAGACCTATA
Organism: uncultured Lachnospiraceae bacterium; assembly: GCA_902780385.1. Taxonomy (GTDB): domain Bacteria; phylum Bacillota; class Clostridia; order Lachnospirales; family Lachnospiraceae; genus CAG-791. The sequence goes on along the minus strand of CACZFF010000050.1, from coordinate 6,435 downwards.
TCCCCAGGGATTACAAGTTCCGCACAGACCTCCATACCCACATGAACGCCAATCTGGATCCGGATATACTGATCGCGCTGGGCATCCACCATCAGATCCGCTATCCTCTCTACTACATCAAGAAGCTGAAGCTGCGCTGTACTCCGGAGCAGGAAAAACTGCTTGCGGAGCGCAGGGCGGTGACCGCAAAACACTTCGCTGACTCGCCCCTTCAGGGCAAATATCTGACCCGGAGGATCAACGACAATACCTTTATCAATTTTGCCGATTTTATTCTTGCAGATCCGGAAAATGCCGCATATAACATTCCGAAAATACGCGCATCCCTGGCGATCCTCAAGGACGGACAGGCTGTCTTCTCCAATCTTGAAAAGGTCTACCTCTACCGCTATGTCTTCACCAAAGGACAGGCCGCAGAGGATACGGTCGATCTCAAGACCTATCGGACCGTCCCGGACAGAGAGATCGCCCAGGCACTGGCACAGATGGAAAGAGACCGCAAAAACCCGGTCTATGCTCATTTTTCTCTCCTGCAGGACAAGTTACTGTGGATCGCGCGCGGCTGCCGGAAACGGGGCATCTGCTACATGGAGATCTCCGACACCGGCCTGGTCAAGCCGGATCAGGCAGCTGCCCTCCTGGGGAAGATCCATGCCTGTATGCCCGCCATCACAGAGGAGACCGGCGTGGTACTTCGTTTTCTGGCCTCCTTCCGCAGGATCCCCCTGACCATCGTCCGCGACCAGGTCGAGCCCCAGCGGGTTGTCCAGGATCAGGTCCGTACTCTGCGCGCCATCGCCTGCGACCCCTATGTCGCCGGATCGGATATCATCGGTGAGGAGATCAATGACATCCGCGATCTGCAGCCCCTGATCCGGGAACTGGTGTCTATAGCCGGAGACCATCCGGGCTTTGTCATCCGCATTCACGCGGGTGAAAACGATTCTCTCAAAAACAACGTTGCAGAGAGTCTGCGATGTGTAAAAGAAGCCCTCGCCCCCGGCCAGGCCATGCCTGCCATGCGGATCGGCCATGGACTCTATACCGCCAATCTACACTCCCGCCTGGGCCAAAAACTGATCGAAGACCTGCGGGGATCCGGTGTTGTGCTGGAATTCCAGCTGACTTCCAATGTCCGTCTCAATAATCTCAGTATCCTCCGGCATCATCCCCTCAAGCAGTATCTTGCGAACCGGATCAGCTGTGTCCAGGGAACCGATGGCGGTGCCATCTACGGAACAGATTCGATCGATGAACAGCTCGCCCTGGAGCGCATGCTGGACCTCTCCTATGAAGATATGCTTGCCATGAGACGGGCAGAGGACAGAGTTCTGACCGCCAGTCTGGAAACTTTTTCCAGCAAACAGGCCTCTTTCGCAGCTCTGTGCGGACAGCAGACCCCGCAGGCATTTCTTGACCAACAGATTCAGAGAGAACCCATACCGGAACAGCCCCTTATGATCGGCCGCGGCCGTCTGGAGAGCTCTGAATGCCTGAAAGACCAGGTCCGGGAGATGCCTGTAGATAAGGTACCCGTCATTCTTCTGGGCGGAAGCTTTAACACCGACCGGCGATCCACACGGATGCAGGACTGGGCTCTCGATCTTGTGCAGAGGATCGTGGAAGGCGCAGACCCGGAAAAAGTCTTTTTTGTGATCGGATGCCGGATGCTGGCCTATGAAAAAGAACTTGTCCGTCTCTGCGAAAACAGATTTGAGATCTATGCAATGGTTCCCACTCAGCTGACAGAGGAAGAAGCTGCCAGGCTGAAAAAGAGCGGTGTCGGGATCCGCATCTCCATCGAATCCGTCGGCATGGGCCTGTACAAGAGTTATTCCTATGAAATCTTCAAGCGCCGTCCCTCCGTTGTCATAGGCCTGGACGGCAATTCTGCCGGCACCAACGTGGTCCAGGAGGCCCGGAACGGCAAACGAAAAGCCAGGATCTTTGTGAATCGCCACGCCACAAGTCTCTACTCCAAAGCACAAACCCTGCGCGGCTACACAGCAATAATCGAAAGCCCCGATGCAGCAGACCTGATCCTCGAGGCCGCCGATCAAGTATGGAAAGAAATGCAGACGACCAGACAGACCTGATAAATACCTGCATATTTGTAAAAGATGTCCGCCTCCAGGTGTCATCAGCAGATCTCATCTGCATACCCCGGCAGGCAGTAATTGTAATAAAAAATGCAAAAGCAGGGAGGTAAACTGACATGATGAAAAGAATTGGCCTGATGGCAGTCGGGATCACTGCCGGACTGATCCTCACGGCAGTCCTTCTTGAACAGGAACGGAAGGAGGCTGAGCAGGCTTCCGGAAACGCAGAGCGAAAAGATGGATTATTTGCAGAGATCCGCGGCAATACAGTCAGAATGTATACAGTGAAGGACGGCAGATTCTGCGGATACTCTGAGACAAAAACCTTCGAGAGTCCCGAGAAGGCAATGGAATGGGTCGCAACAGAAACTGATGCCAAGATGATCATCTCAGATACTTAATGCAATACCCGCCGCCCTGTCAAAATCTCTATATTTTTTTATTTTAATATTTTAATAAGGAAAGGGATTTATGAGCAAGATCGAGAAAGATGCCGCCAGAGAATTCCGTAAATTATCGAAAAAGGAACAGGAGCGGATCAACAAACAGAAACGCATTCCGGTTCCGGCTCCGGGCACGGTATTTGACAAAAAGAAAAACGCCCCCCGGAAGAAAAAATGGGACGAGGAAGATAATAATTAATGAAAGGGACTTGAAATTAAAGATAGTGACCTGTAATTAAAGATAGTGACTTGCCATGAAAATAGAAAAAACAACATGCCCTTATTGCGGAGCATCCCTGAAGCTTGCTCCGGGGCAGAAAACAGCAGAATGTGAATACTGCGGAAATTCCATGATGATATCAGATGCGGAGTCTTCGCCATACAGGCAGGACTCCGCAAGGATGAATCAGCAATCTTACAGAATCCCCGGAAAGACAAACACCATTCCGAGGCCTGAAGGAAACATGCGCAGAAAGCATGCCCTCTTCCCGCCGCCGGGATTCCGCAGCAGAAATATTGGGCATATGATCGCGGCTGTGATCGGATATCTTTTTATCCTCTATGTTGCCAAAGATATGAGTTCCTTTCTTGAATCGGTATTTTTCACGCTCGCATCCCTGTCTGTGGTCGATCTCTGCACCAACTGGACGGGAATATACTCCAGATTCACAGGGCTGAACAGCTCCAATACACTTGTCAGGATCGTCATGACGATTTTCTGGAGCATTGTCATATTCATTGCCTGGGTTTTGATCCTGGTCATTCTTGAGGAATTTGTGAGGATATAACCTGTTTATATTTTTTTATCTGCATACTCCCTTACATAAGAGTTTACTTAAGTCCTTACAGGAGTCCCGACTTCGATCAGGTTGCCGTCGGGATCATAGAAGCGGACTACCCTCTGTCCCCAGCTGTGCGTCATCAGCCTGTTCACATACTGCACTTGCGGGTACAGCTTCTCCAGGCGCTCCACAAATCCCTCGAGATCAGCTTCCTCAAAGTACAGCTCGCATGAATTATTCTCCGGAATGATATCCCTGCCCAGAAAGTTTTTCCAGATTTTCTCGTCCTGCAGGACAAGCCCCTCTGAAAGGATCATGTTTCCATCATTATCCAGAATCAGCTCGAGGCCAAACAGGTCATGGTAAAACTGCCTTGACCTCTCAATATCCTTAACCACGATCAAAATATTCTTTAATTTCATAATGAACCTCTGCCGTATTCTCCTGCTTCTGTCAGCATTCTGCCTGCATACCTGCATACGGAAAGCCCTGCCGATTTATCTCTTTTCCAGCACTGCCAAAGCCGCGTAATGCAGAACATCAAATCTCTCAGGTGCAATCTGATCAAGAAGCCTTCTGTGCTCTTCGTCCCAACTCTTCAGTTCTTCCTGAGACAGCGATGCGCCGACACCCCTGCAGGCCCTCATCCTTCCGTGCCAGGTTTCCCTGGTAAAGGGCACCATCAGATCATATTCCTCATGCTCAAGCATTTCGAAATAATCATAAGCATCTTCAGGAATCCAGATGGGATGCCTGGTCTCACCGGCACCGGACCAGTTCGGGCTGTATTTCAGGACCAGCTCCTCGCTTTTTCCCGCGATTTCATCTTCAAAGGGGAGCCAGGCCATATACAGGATCAACAGCTTCCCGCCCGGTTTTAACAGTTCCGCCAGCTTAGGCATCAGGCGCGCATGGTCGAAATACCAGAAGCACTGACAGGCAGTGACCACGTCAAAACTCTCCGCCGGAAAATCAATCTGCTCAGCAGGCACTGCCATAAAGGCAATGTCCATACTGCCTGCTTCCGCCAGGCGCTTCGCCTCTCTGATCTGTTCCGGCGAAATATCTGTGCCTGTCCATTTTGCGCCATAGCGGTACAGATTGCGCGGCAGCACTCCCGTCCCGGTTCCCAGATCCAGAACACTCTGACCGGATACACACAGGCCTCTGTCAATAATCTTCCGATAGAACTCGTCAGGGTAGATATCCCTGTATCTGGCATATTCTTTTGATGTCCTGCCCCAGTCAAATGCTTTTCCGGCATCTATACTGCTGTTTCTTATTTCCATGCGTATGTAGACCTTCTCAGAATGAAATGACCATTATCTTGCTCTGTTGCCAGAAAACAGCCATGTTTACTTACTATTACAGCTTCACAACCACCTGCACCTCCCGGTCAATCATTTTCCGGAAGGTCTCCGCATCCTGCGGCTTGCCTACGATGCTTCCATAGTGTGTCGGTATTGCCGCTTTCGGTTTTATTTTGTTGACCAGCCCCGCTGCTTCCCGGGCGTTCATCGTAAATTTGCCTCCGATCGGAACCAGCGCGACATCGCACCTGATCTCCAGCAGCTCTTTTAACGCATCCGTGTCGCCGGCGATGTAATAAACCCTTCCGTCCATTTCCAGCAAATATCCCAGCCATCCGTTACGTTTTGGATGAAAAGGTTTCAGCTTGTTATAGGCAGGCTTTGCAGTGATGATGAGACCCGCTGTATCCACGCATTTCCCGGGTGCCAGCAGATGCTGCTTTCCCTTCCAGGCAAGTTTGCCCAGTTCCTTTGCCATGGTCGCCGGGGCCACCAGTTCCGTTTCCTGCTTGCAGACTTTGAGAATGGACTCCGGATCAAAATGATCGTAATGCGCATGTGTAATGCATATCACATCTGCATCATGTGCTTCCGCGCTGATCTGGAAGGGATCAAAATATACCACTTTGGATCCCTCGATCCTGATACTGCTCTGTGTGTTTACCTGAATATGATCGTAGCTCATGCCTGTTTTTCCCTCTTAAAACTCTTCTCTGGTCAGTCGTAAACGATATGGCAAATCGCCAGGCCTTATTTCTTCCTGATCGGATGCCTGATCACTGTTTTCAATTTCTCGGGAGCGACTTTTCTGGCATCGCTCAGATAAATTTCGTGATGGAGCCGCTGGTCAGTGATGTCCAGGACATAGCCCTGCTCTTCCATGAAAGCGTGCATCAATTCTACCGTGGCGGGTTCGTCGTCATAGGACCCGATGTGCATACACTGCACGCATAGTCCTTCGTCATAGGTCAGGAATTCCACTTTGGAGAGGTCTGTCTTCTTCTTTCTCTCCGCCTCCTTAACAGCCCAGTCAAAATCCTCTCTTGTCACAAAATCCGGCAGGCGGATGACTGAGATCCAATGGAAGTTTTCCTTGTGTGCGTAGTCAACTCCTTCGACGCCTTCCTGCCACCAGAAGCCCTCCAGCGGCGGCACGACATAGTCAAAATACCCCTCAATCTGGCGGTCGCCTTTTTTGCTCATCTTGATCGTATAGGCGATGCCGTACAGCAATTCGATCGCCTGCTTGTATTCGCCGCCCTCGACATTGGGATCTCCCTGCCCACGGACCGCAATATAATTCATGCCCGGCACCGATACGATGCCGGGTTTGTTTTTGGGCATATAAAACTCTTTATATTCTTTCTTAAAATCAAAAGCCATACTCCGTTTACCTCTCAGAACAGTTGGACTGGTCTTTTACCTCTCCCGGATCACAACATGTACACTGTCTCCATCGCCCTTTTTTAACTGTTTCCGGATTGCTTTCAGGAGCCCTATTATGTAGCACACGTTCCCGTTTTCGTCTTTCACGCCCATATTGACGATGCTGCCATCATAAGGAATACCGTCAAACTCGGCATGGACCTTTATCCGTCCCCTCCCGAACTCTTCCCGGATGTTCCATGGAAAAATGACATAGGCTCCGCCATTGTCAGGGACTTCATGAATAAGGGCTTCATACTCATACAGTTTCTCTTCCGTGATGTACCCACGGACGACTTCGTCGGCCGGGGCTTCGCGAGACTGACCAGCCTCGCAGGGTCAACACATACCCTCTATCCCCTGTTACAGGGATTAC
>CACZFF010000049.1 GCA_902780385.1 uncultured Lachnospiraceae bacterium | reverse complement strand
TTGGCGAAAATTTTCAGCTGATCCTCTCGGTGATCGAGAAAAACCTGATCCGGGTGGAAGTTACTCTTACAAGGTGGAATTTACTTTTACAACTGACCCGGGCTCGACGCATCGCCGGCTTTTTCGCAAAAAACCGCGAAAAACATCTCGAGTTTCAGGTGGGGACTTGCTGCTGCAACGAGTCTCAATGTTGATTTTTCTGTGCATCTGTGGTTAATCCTTCGCAATTCGCCATGCCGACAGGCTCACAAATGCGATGCATTTGTTCGCTGTCGCGGCATTCGCCGTATACATCCAAATCAACATATCGTCGCTTACGAGCAAGCTCGTCGCGTCTCAATGCTGATTTGTCTGTGCATGGCTCATTGCTAACGCGCAAAGAAGCCGGAGATACGCACCGTGTGCGTATCCCCGGCCTCCCGGACATGTCATTATCTGGTTTAAACCATAAGGTTCATTCAAACCGTCTTTCCGAATCAAGAGGATGGCGATCGATCGCTCGCCGTCTTTCCTCTCACGGCTGACCGCAGAAGAGCGGTGCAGCCATCATCCGTTATCTGACATTTCAACCTTTTTTCTTGTTGTAGGCAACAACAGAAGCGCCTGCGAAGACACCTGCAGCCATGAGCCACAGCATCCAGCTGTCATCCATGCCGGTCTTGGGAGACTTCTTGCCGGAAGAACTGCTCTTGCTGCTCTTGCTGCTCTTGCTGGAAGAGGAGCTGCTGGAATCGTCATCGTCGTTAACAGCACTGCCATCCTTCTTCTGGCCGACAAGGCAGAAGGGGGACAGGGAATTAACTGTGATGGAAGTTCCTGCAACAATCTCCTGATCATCGCCCGCATAGTTATGAACCATAGCGAACTTAACATACTTAGAAGAATCTGCATGTTTAGAGAAGTCGACTGTGTATGTGCCGTCTTCATTTTTGGTCACATATTCACTATCGGCTTCAATGGATTTACCATTAGCATCAGAGTCATCCGTGATTTCAATCCAGCCCCAGACAATCTCGGACTTGGCGGGGTCTAGGCCTTCCTCACTCAGCTTGACATCATCAATGTTGTCGAGGGCCATAGCGCTCATTGCCATGCCAAGTGTCATAGCAATAACAATTGCTACGGCCAGTAACCTTTTCGTTAACAGTTTCATTTTTCTACTCCTTTCTATAGAGATTTTGTCCGCCGGACAATTCCGGTCGGTATATAGATAAACGATGCCGTGCATCGGTTATCTCCCGGTCTGAGCCTCTTCCGCAGCGCCGTCCTGTACTGTTGTACTGTCTGTTTTCGGCAATACCTCAGGGTTCATCAGGAGGCACTGTACCAGATAGCGCTGGTCGTCATAGGCATTGCAGGTGGACAGGGTCAGGATATGACTATCCTTGGTCAGCAGTGTATTCTGATCCACAAATCCTGTCATCGACTGCTGAGCCAGGATCTCCTGCTGGAATTTGTCCAATACATAAGGATCGGTAAAATTATCATTGGCAAGTAGAAGATGCCTGTCATCATAATTATACGCAGCAAATATTTTATAATGCAAGACCCTGTCGGGCAGATAAACAATAACATCCTTGTTTTTTTCAAAAAAAGCCCTGTCTTCATAGAGATGAAGGTTCTGGAACATGGAGCCATTGCTCATATCATGTCCGTAGAGCACTGTGACCGGATCAGTGTAATCCCGCCGGTTATAGTTCTCCGAGTAAATTGCCCCGGCAAACTCCGCGACTTTATCCGCCCGGTGGTTCAGATAAAAGCTCTGATCTCCCTCTACCATCTGGCAGACGGGGTAATCCACCTGGGTATTCGGTATGCGGATCCAGGAATAGGCATCCGGACAGGTCTGCCACAATGTTGCAAAGTCAATCGGGATCTCCTCTGCAGGAGCAGCCGTTGCAGCTGTTGTGGCTGCCTGAGCGGCCTCCGCAGTCACTGCCGTGTCCTCTTCTGCGGCCTCCTCAACAGGCGGCTCCTCCGGCTCCTCTACGGTCGACTTCTGTATATCGGCATAGACATCTTTACCGCTGCGGGTCTTATACCAAAGAAGTCCCCCGACCAGCACACAGATCACCGCAATAGCAGCAAGTATATTAAACAAAAACCTGTTGTTATTATTCTTATTCATCTCACTTCAGAATTCCTTACATCAGAGGATAGCATAGCAGGCAGGCTCACTGTTCTTCTTCATAAAAGAGCTCAAGTACCATCTTATATAAACCGGAATCATCGATACGGTACACATCATATACTCCTTCGTGTCCCGTTTCTCCCGGAATCGTCTTAATGCCCCCGCTGCGCTCTGCGACTGCAATATCCACAAACTGATCCGTGGACATATTGGTGATCATCTCCGCTTTCATTTTCTCATAGAGCGTAGTGACTGTAGACGCATCCTTTTTCTGCTTTTTCGCGAGTTTTGAAGCAAAAGCATCCAGAAAAGTCTTCTGACGATTCATGCGGACGATCGCACTCTGTTCTTTGCGTGTATCTCTGCTTCGGACAAACAGCTCTGTGTTCGTTTCATCCAGGACAACTTTATTCCCCTTGTAAAAAGCAGGATTGTCCTCCGACAGAGAGTCATCCGGCACAGTGACTTCCACACCGCCCAGAAACTGTGTCAGCGACGGAATGCTTTCCAGATTGACTGCGGCATAGCCGCCGATCGGAAGACCGCTCAAAAGCCTGGACACAGCAGCTGATGTGAGCTCACAGCTTTTGCGCTTTCCGTCACCATAGGCATACTGCAGGTTCAGATGATCCGAATAAAATCCCAGAGAGTCCCCTCCGGGTGTAAATTTCTCAATCTGCGTGATGGTATCACGGGGGATTGCCAGGCCGACAGTTGTCTCCTTGACACGATCATAGCTGATCAGAAAAATGGAATCACTCTGTCCCGCAGAGCCGGGAGTCTTCTTCTCCTGAATAGAACCTTCCGTATCAACACCCAGCAGGAGATAATTCGTCAGATGATCATTATAGACATAAGTCTTACCGTCGTAGACGATTGCATTGGGGTTGGATCTCTCTGAAGTCCATCCCTCTGTACCGCTTTCTGCCGCAGTCTCGTCTGAGCGGAACAGGCCGGTCCTGTCGAAAACACCCAGCGCGATGCAGAGAATGACCGCGGCAAGCACTATGATCACTGCCGCGATGATCAGCATTATCCTGCTGCGCTGCTGTCTGCGGTTTTGTCTTCTATTATCCATCCCGATCTCTCCCGGTCCGGTTCAGAAAATCTCCTGGAATCTCTTTATTTGGACTCAGGTCCATACTTGGAGTATTCTCCGTACGTGCCATACTTGCCGTATTTTCCGTACCTGCCGTATTTGGATCCGTAATAGCCCTCTCCTTCGCGGCTGACACGGTTGAGGACTGCGCCGAGGATACGGCAGCCGGACTTCTCAATCTGGTCCTTTACACGCTGTGCAGCCTGACGGCTGGCCGCGCCGCTTTCCAGTACAAGGACAGCACCGTCGCAATACTGGCCGACCAGGGCAGCGTCAATGACCTGTCCCAGGGGCGGCGTGTCCACAAAAACATAATCGTATCGCTGGGACTCCATCCGCAGAAGGGTGCTGAACTGCTCATCGCCCAGCATTTCGGCGGGATTGGGCGCGTAATGTCCTGCGAGGATCGCGGACAAATTTTCGATATTTGTCGGATAGATAATCTGGTCGACGCGGTCAATCTGTCCGCTCAGGAATTCAGAAAGGCCCACGACCTCGCCCACAATGCCATAGCGTTCCAGAAATACAGATTTGCGGATATCGGCATCTACAAAAAGCACCTTCTTGCCTGCGTTGGCCATCTCCTTTGCAAGGTGGAAGCTGACATCACTCTTTCCCTCTCCGCTGAAAACACTGGTGATCATGATAATCTTGTTTTTCTTTCCGGAGAACTGAATATTGGCACGCAGTTTCTTGATGGCCTCACGGTAAAAGAAATCTCCTTCATCCTGAAGATGCAGTTCCAGTCTTTCGTTCATATATTAAATCCTCTCTCAATGCACGTCCTGCTTTTTCGGAAAGCCGGCTGATCAGCTGGCTGCCCGCTTCTTATCTGCCGATTTCTTTCTGCCTGCGGATTTCCTGGAGCTGCCGCTCTTATCAGGCACCACAGCAAGCACAGGAAGCTGCAGATAGCGTTCAATATCATCTTCTGTCTGAATCGAATCATTGAGGATCACAGCAACGCAGATCAGGAATACTGCGGCGAGAATTCCGAGCATACCTCCGATTGCAGTATTGCGCAGAAGGTTGGGAGAGGACTGGAAAATCGGAACCTCACCTTCCTCAATGATCTTGGGGGCAGTCACTTCCATCTTCTCCGCTATATATTCGGAGCTGATCTCGGCTACCGTATCCACGACGTTCTTTGCGAGTTCCGGATCTGCCTGCAGGGTGGAAATGATCAGCATACGGCTGTCATTGGGATTGGAGATCGTGATCATATTGCGCAGCCGCTTATAGCTGATTTCCAGACCCAGCTCTTCAATCGCCTCCTGAAGGACAGGGCGGCTGGAAATCAGAATCTCATAGTCATTGGTCAGCTGTGAGCCGAGCTGCAGATCCGCCAGCGAGGAAAGAGTCGTCTCCTTTGTGACAACCAGCATGGTCGCAGAAGAAGAATACATGGGGGTAATCAGGAATTTTGTGATCGCAAATGCAATATCCGCCACAATAAAACCAGCCAGAAGGACCAGCCAGATTCTGTGCCGGACCGCATTCCACAGCTGCAACAGATCAATCTCGATCTCTTCAGTTTCCATTGGCCTGTTCACAGTATTTAGCTCCATTTTTCGGTTCTCTCCTTAATGAACATCTACTTTTAATGACTGTCTACTTTTAATAACTGTAAAAAATTGTATAAAATCAGATACACCCGGCCCGAATCCAGCTTATATCGGGATTATATCCGGAAATAGCGGAAAATACGAACACATCTGAGGAACAGATGCAGACGCACAAAAAACAGCTGCCGGCAAATCGCTCTTCTGTCAGCTGTTGGCAAGTTATCCTCCATATATAATAACTTTTCCGTTATTATCTGTCAATTCCGTCTATATGATGAAAGAATAATTACCCGTTGTAAGTGATGGAATTAAGTGTTGTTATTAGACTACAAAAAAGAGGAAATGTCAAGACAGTATTAAGCATCATCCTTTATACGCAATGCCCGCAAAACGTCCTAATTTAATAAGCTGTATATTTCTGAACGGATCTCTGTTACACTGCGCATTTTCTCTCCGTCGCTGCAGCGCACGATTTTCCATCCCAGTTTTCCGGCGCAGTAAGCGGCAGCTTTTGCGGACTGTTCCAGGTAATGCACATTTCGCTCATGAATATCCTTTTTGCTTTCATCTCCCTGATAGCGGCCCGCCATCAGTTTCTGTGACACAGCGGGATCGACTTGCAGGTAGATCACGGCATCCGGAGCCGGGATCCCCAGAAGTTCGTATTCGTAGTGAAAAAGCCACTCCAGAAAGCCGTCCCATTCCTCTTCAGGAAGCTTGGAGCACTGATGCACCGCATTGGAGGTCGTGTAGCGGTCGGCAATGATCACGCCGCCTTTTTCGTAGAATTCTCCCCAGTCAGCCTTGTATCCGGCAAACCTGTCCGCCGCATAAAAACTGGAGGCTGCATAGGCATTTACATCTGACGGATCCGTCCCGAAATCTCCGCGCAGGTACATTCTGACCAGCGCGGATGAATCGGATTTGTAATTCGGAAAGGAGACCTTGCGGACAGGCAGTCCCTTCTCCAGGAATGACTCATATAAGAGCTCCGATTGTGTCGCCTTGCCGGAGCCATCCAGTCCCTCGATCACATAGAGCTTTCCTTTTCTCTTTCTGTCCATCTGTACACTGCCTGCCTGTATGCTGTCTATCCGTCTACTGTCTTTCTGTATACTGTCTTTCTGAATGCTGTCTTTCTGAATGCTGTCTTTCTGTTTACTGTCTTTCATGGTGATCTCCATTTCGGAGTGCTCTGCTCTTGCCTGTCCCGATCACAGGACAATGTCATATTTTTCCACATCGATGATCGCAATTCCCTCCGCTTCAAAGGAAATGCCCTCAGCGCCCTGGTCTGTGTAAATTGTCGAGGAAATGGCCTGCTCGCCGTTGTTGACAAAGATTTCCACCGAATAGCGGTCCATGATGATCCTGAGGCGGATCTTGCCGTCACGGAAGCGTGTGACGACCTCTCTGCTGGAGACGATGTCGCGGCGCAGACCGGAATTACTGCGGTCAAAGGTCAGGATACTGTCGCCCGGCGAATAGACAATGGACGTATAGAACCTTGTGTCTTTGGCAACCTTGATAATGAACTTGTCGTAAAGCTTTCCGCCGGAAGGCCGGACAGTGACGATCATATCCACACAGCGCCCCTGCACAGCGGGAAGCTGAATCCTCTCCTGAACATCCACATCCGTGTAATATATGGCATTTTTGCGATACAGCTCCAGTTCCCGCACCGGCTGCTGGATCAGGCGTCCCTTTTTGAGAGAAAGCTCACGGGGCAGCGTCATCATGCCAAACCAGCTGCCAATAGCGACATGGTCGTGGCTGCTCTCCCAGGACTGCATCCAGGCGATCATGATCCTGCGTCCGTCCGGAGCAAGCAGGGTCTGCGGTGCATAAAAATCAAGACCGTAATCGATCGCATGTACCGCCTTTCTGGTAAACTGATATGTTTTCCTGTCAAAAGATCCGACCATATAAATGTTTCCGAATCCATTGTGATATGCTCTGCCGCGGGAAAGCATCTCCTGGGGTGAAGTGATCAGGATCGCATGATCCTCATCCATCATGAAGAAATCGGGACACTCCCACATACGGCCGTATTCATTGCGGCTCCTGTCCAGGATCGACTTCATCTCCCAGTGCAGGGCATCCTCGCTGCGATAGAGCAGGATCGCGCCGGAGCCATCCACCGTGCGGTTTGCCACCACGGCATAAAAACAGTTTTCGGACTTATCATACCAGATTTTGGGATCACGGAAATCCACAGCGCTCCATCCCTCCGGCAGATCGGCCGAAGTAAGCACCGGATTATTCTCATATTTTACATAATCCACGCCGTCGCCGAAGGCCACGCACTGCATCTGACGGCTCTCGATATAGCCGTCCTCCCTACGCCATTCCTTCACACCTGTATACATCAGAGCCTGACGTCCGTCCGGCATCTCCACGGCGCTTCCCGAAAAGCACCCGGCATTGTCATACTCTTCATCAGGCGCGATCGCAGCAGGAAGCCACTCCCATTTCACCATATCCCTGGTCTTGACATGCCCCCAGTGCATGGGCCCCCATTTTGTGTTATAGGGATAATACTGATAAAAAAGATGGTACTCGCCCTTGTAAACAGAAAACCCGTTGGGGTCATTCATCCAGCCGACACGTGCCACTACATGAAAAAGAGGCCGGTCGCTGTCCGGGATCCGGTCTCCATACACTTCCTCATAATTTCTCGCCTGCTCCAGTTTAGAATCCATGATTCTCTCCCTTCAAACAAATAATCATTTCCATCTTAAGGGTAAGCCGGATGCTTGTCAACGCAAGATTGCCGCCCGAAACTTTCGCGAAATTTACGTCCGGACTGCCGCCGGAAGCTTTCGATAAAGCTTGATACAGCTTGATAAAGCGCTTTCACTGCAGCTTCCGTAACCGTGAATACTGTCCCGCAAACCGCAAACAGCATCTACATGTAACGATTGGAGCACGATCGGATTTCTGATATCATTGTTGCAGAAAAACACATCCCGGAAAATGCTATAATGAAAAAAAGCAACAAAATCATTCTGTAAAGGAGCTGCGAAATGCCTTTTCATATTATTAGAGATAATATTACCAGAGTTCATGCGGATGCCATCGTCAATACAGCCAATCCCGAGCCGGTCTATGCCGGTGGGACCGACAGTGCGATCTACCATGCCGCAGGCAGAGACAGGCTTCTTGCAGAGCGGAAAAAGATCGGCCGCATCAACCCCGGCCAAGCGGCTTTCACACCGGCTTTTGCCCTGCATGCAAAATATATCATCCATACAGTGGGCCCTGTCTGGCAGGGAGGGGACCGCGGAGAATTTGAACTGCTCGCGTCATGCTACAGAAACGCCCTTGGCATTGCCCGCCGGCTGGGCTGCGAAAGCATAGCCTTTCCCCTGATTTCCACCGGTGTCTACGGTTTTCCAAAGGACCGTGCACTCGAGATCGCTCTCAGGGAAATCTCTGTATTTCTGGAAAAGTCGGAGATGGATGTCACGCTTGTTGTCTTTGACCGCAAGTCCTTCGACCTCTCCGCCGGACTGGCCGCTGATATCAGGCAATATATCAGCGACAACTACGTCACCGAACAGACTGCTGAAGAATACGCAATTGACGATCAATATTTCGGGCAGTCCCTCAATCAGACTCTCCGCCCTGCTGCTCCGGGTGAATTGCAGAAACGTTCCGCCAGGCACAGACGTCTCGAAAGCCCTTCCCGAAAATCCGATGCAAAAGACAGTGCGCCGCAGGGAGAAAAGCCGGATTATCTCCTCAGGGAAGAAGGGGCGGCATATGAGCCCGACCAGAGTGTATCGAGTGTATCCTCTGCCCCCGCACGTCCGCGCCCGCAGAGAAGTCTTCAGGACGTCATGTCACAGGTCGGAGAAAGCTTCCAGGAATGCCTGCTCCGCCTGATCGACCAGCGGGGCCTCACCGACGCACAGGTCTACAAACGGGCCAACATCGACCGCAAGCTTTTCTCCAAGATCCGCTGCAATCCTCACTACATACCCCGGAGAAAAACGATCATTTCGCTTGCAGTCGCCCTGGAACTCAACATCGACGAGATGACAGACCTCCTGCTTAAAGCCGGCATCGCCCTCTCCCCGGGCAGCAAATTCGATCTGATCATACGTTACTGCGTCGAGAATCAGATCTATGACAGTATGACGATCAATGCGATCCTTTTTGATTACGACCAGCCTCTGCTGGGAGCCTGAAAAGTGTCGCTTTTAAAGCGACCATCTGCTTTTCCATCTCTGTTATCCTTAATACATCAAAACACACAGCACTCCAAAATGCTTCTCAGGCAGCCAGCATTCCTATCAGAGGGAGGTAACAGGATGAGAAAAGGATTGACAGAACTTGTTTTTGTACTGGACAGAAGCGGATCCATGCACGGGCTGGAAGCCGATACGATCGGCGGTTTCAACAGCATGATCGATAAGCAGAAAAAAGAGGACGGGGAAGCTTATGTGTCCGCAGTTCTCTTCGACGATATGCAGGAAGTTCTCTACGACCGCATGGATATCCGCAAGGTTGAGCCCATGACCGGAAGTCAGTACTATGTACGGGGCTGCACGGCGCTTCTGGATGCACTCGGACATGCGATCCACCACATCGGCAACGTGCATAAATACGCCAGAGAGGAAGACGTGCCCGAAAAGACCATCTTCGTCATCACGACCGACGGCATGGAAAATGCCAGCCGTTCCTACAGCCTGGAAAAGGTGCGCCGCATGGTCGGACGCCAGCAGGAAAAATACCACTGGGAATTCCTTTTCCTCGGCGCCAACATCGATGCTGTAAAGGAGGCCGGACGTTTCGGCATTCATGCCAGCCGCGCCGCCAACTACGTTCACGACAGTGTCGGCACCAGGCTTAACTTCGACGTTCTTTCCGATGCGATCAGCTGTGCCCGCGCTTCCGCTTCCGCAGAGGAAATGAATGAAATGTTTGACCGCGACGAAGCAATGGCTCCCATCCGCAGAGACTTCGCAAAACGGTCCTCCAAAAAATAAGACACCCGGCATAGTCGATCCGGGCAGACTTCAAATCCCCGGATTCTGCTGATGTCAGAATACAGGTTTCATCAGCTCAACATTTTTTATTATCTCAACCGTTTTCATCGGCTAAACAGTTTTTATTAGCCAAACAGGTTTCATAAGCCAAACAGGTTTCATAAGCCCAAAAAGTCAAACAAGCGGTGAAAAGCAGACACCTGCTTTCTCGCCGCTTGTTTTCAATATCTCACTGTTTTGTTATTCCCTGTACTGCGTAAACCACACTCAGTCTACTTTTTTAGTACCGGTTTTATTCCGGGCTTTATTCCGGACTTTATTTCAGGGTTATATTCCGGGTTTTATTCAGAGTTTTATTCTGATTTTTATTCTGATTTTTATTCAGAACTTTATTCCGTAAAGAGGGCTGTGGAATAATATCTGTCGCCGCTGTCAGGCAGGATGGCCACGATCACCTTTCCCTTGTTTTCGGGCCGCTTTGCCAGTTCGATCGCACCGTGCAGGGCAGCGCCGGAGGAAATACCGACCGAAATACCTTCCTTCTTGGCCAGAAGTTTTGCGGCTGCAAAAGCATCGTCTCCGGCTGCCTTGAAGATCTCGTCATAGATCCCGGTGTTGAGGACTGCCGGCACAAAACCTGCTCCTATACCCTGGATCTTGTGGGGGCCTGCCTTTCCTTCGGACAGGACCGGGGAATCCTCGGGCTCAAGTGCCACAACCTTCACATCCGGATTCTGCTCCTTGAGGTACTCGCCTGCACCTGTCAGTGTGCCGCCTGTGCCGACGCCTGCGATCAGGATATCCACTTTGCCGTCTGTGTCCCTCCAGATCTCGGGGCCAGTGGTCGCCTTGTGAATTGCGGGATTTGCAGGGTTGACGAACTGTCCGGGGATAAAGCCTCCGGGAATCTCCTTTGCCAGTTCCTCTGCCTTCTGGATAGCGCCTGTCATACCCTTTGCGCCCTCAGTCAGAACGATCTCCGCGCCGTAAGCCTTCAGAATATTCCGGCGCTCCACGCTCATGGTCTCCGGCATGGTGAGGATCGTGCGATAACCCTTGCCCGCTGCGATGGCTGCGAGGCCGATACCTGTATTTCCCGAAGTGGGCTCGATGATCACAGAACCCTCTTTCAGCAGTCCCTTCTCCTCAGCGTCCTCGATCATGGCCTTCGCCACTCTGTCCTTGACACTTCCCGCAGGATTCAGATATTCCAGTTTCACCAGAACAGTGGCTTCCAGCCCCAGTTCCTTCTCAATATTTGCAACCTCTACCAGAGGAGTATTTCCGATCAGTCCCAGCATTCCCTTGTAAATATTCGACATTTTTCTACCTCTCTTATGTAATTTGCGGCAGTGTCAGGCCGCCTCTGCATTTCGTCACTTCTTATTATTATACACGTTCTTTTCATTCTGAAAAGTCTTACCGCACAGCAGCAAAACCCTTTTCCAGATCCGCGATGATATCATCGATGTGCTCCGTGCCGATGGAAAGGCGGATCGTGCCGGGGGTGATACCCTGGTCCAGAAGTTCCTCTTCGGAGAGCTGCGAGTGGGTCGTTGAAGCAGGGTGGATCACCAGGCTCTTAACGTCCGCCACATTGGCCAGAAGTGAAAAGATCTCGAGATTGTCGATAAATTTCCAGGCTGCCTCTTTTCCGCCCTTGATCTCAAATGTAAAAATAGAAGCCCCGCCGTCAGGGAAATACTTTTTATAGAGTTCATGATCCGGGTGGTCTGCAAGAGAAGGATGATTGACCTTTTCCACCAGCGGATGATTGTTTAAATAATCCACGACTTTGGCGGTATTTTCTGCATGCCGCTCCAGTCTCAGAGAAAGAGTCTCCACCCCCTGCAGGAGCAGAAACGCGTTGAAAGGAGAGATTGCGGCGCCTGTATCACGCAGCAGGATCGCGCGGATATAGGTCACAAAAGCCGCAGGCCCGACTGCGTCGTAGAATGAAATGCCATGGTAACTGGGATTGGCTTCAGCGATCTGCGGATACCTGCCGCCTGCCTTCCAGTCAAACTTTCCGGATTCCACAATGATTCCGCCCAGGGTAGTTCCGTGTCCTCCGATGAACTTTGTTGCGGAATGAACCACAATATCAGCCCCGTGCTCGATGGGCCTGATCAGGTAGGGAGTGCCGAAGGTATTGTCGATCACCAGCGGAAGACCATGCCTGTGGGCGATTTCCGCGATGGCGTCGATATCCGGGATATCGCTGTTGGGATTGCCCAGGGTCTCCAGATAGATTGCTCTGGTATTATCCTGAATGGCTGCTTCAACTTCTTGCAGATCATGTGCATCCACGAAAGTCGTGGTGACACCGTACTGAGGAAGCGTGTGGGCCAGCAGATTAAAACTGCCGCCGTAAATCGTCTTCTGTGCGACAATATGTCCGCCGTTTGCCGCAAGTGCCTCGATCGTATAGGTAATGGCAGCTGCGCCTGAAGCCACTGCCAGGGCTGCGCTTCCGCCCTCCAGGGCGGCAAGCCTCTTTTCCAGTACCTCCTGGGTGGAATTTGTCAGCCTTCCATAAATATTACCGGGATCAGCCAGACCGAAGCGATCCGCAGCATGCTGACTGTTATGGAACACATAGGAAGTCGTCTGATAAATCGGCACGGCTCTCGAATCTGTTGCAGGATCTGCCTGCTCCTGGCCTACATGCAGCTGAAGTGTCTCAAATTTATAATTACTCATTTATATATACTCCTGTTCATATTATTATCAGCAGTTTTTCGAATCCTTCCGTTTCTATAAGCGAAAGGCCGTTTACTGCCCGCGCCCGGTCAGGATGCGGGCAGTAACATGCGGTAACCATTCCAATAGAAACTGCAGTCTCAGTCTTTCTGTACGGGTTGATGGCAGGGCGAAAGAGCAGAGCGCTGATTACAGCTGCCCCTCCGCCTTCCGACAGATACATGGCATTCGAAAATATGAAACAGGATTCCTTACCTTTTTGGATAAATCACACATCTATGCTCTCCAGGGATTTTTAGAATAAGTCTCTTGCCTGCATACGGGATCGTCTCCCTTCCGATCCGGTACTGAAGCAGTGCAGAAACGCGATTGTCATACCATTTGCAAGCACAAGCCTCCGGAGTGGAAAAATAATTGCATCGGCGATATTTTCACTCTTCTTCAGGAATCTCGTGCGGATCATGTGCCGGTCTGCTTACAAAGTCCGCGGGTCTCTTCTCCGGATATCTGGAATAGTAATCTTCCAGAGCCGACTGGATCGCTTCCTCTGCCAGAACCGAACAGTGAAGCTTGTATGCCGGAAGTCCGTCCAGCGCCTCGGTCACAGCCTTATTGGTCAGGTTCATGGCCTCGCTTAAGGGTTTCCCCTTGATCAGCTCGGTCGCCATCGAACTCGAGGCAATCGCGCTGCCGCATCCGAAGGTCTCAAACTTCACATCCTCTACAATATCGTCCTCAATTTTGAGGTACATCTTCATAATATCTCCGCACTTTGCGTTTCCGACTTCGCCGATGGCGTTGGCATCCTCGATCACGCCTACATTGCGCGGATTGCGGAAATGATCCATTACCTTTTCACTGTACAGTGCCATCTCTTTTTCCTCCGGTCATTCCATTTTATGATCTGTCCATTCGGACATTTTCGTGTAAGCTCTCTATCATTATCACAGGATGAAGGGGATCTTTCCCGCCATCAGATTTCTCCAAACAGGCGAAAAACTTCTCAGATATTCGACCACTTCCTTCACCGATTGGATGATGTAATCTACCTCTTCCTCTGTGATGTCCTCTCCCAGACTGAGGCGGAGCGATCCGTGTGCCACATCGTGTACACGGCCGATGGCCAGAAGCACGTGGCTGGGATCCAGTGAACCTGAGGTACAGGCACTGCCGGAAGAAGCGCTGATCCCCTTGTCATCCAGAAGGAGAAGAAGCGATTCGCCCTCAATTCCCTCAAAGCAGAAATTGACATTTCCGGGCAGTCTTTTGCGGGCGTCTCCGTTGAGTGCAGAGTGAGGAATCTCTGAAAGTCCCTGGATCAGGCGATCCCGCAGCGCCCTCTGATGCTCAGTGTTCTCTCCCATATGGTCCGCTGCCTCTTTGAGCGCAGCCGCCATTGACATGATTCCGGGTACATTCTCTGTTCCTGCGCGCTTACCTCTTTCCTGGGCACCGCCCTCGATCAGATTCGTGAGGGCAATCCCCTTTCTTGCATAAAGAAAACCGACGCCCTTAGGGCCGTGAAATTTGTGGGCCGAAGCCGAGAGCATGTCGATCTGCATCTCCTTCACATCGATCGGCAGATGCCCCACGGCCTGCACTGCATCCGTGTGGAAAAGAACCCCGTGACTTCTGCAGATCGCCCCGATCTCTTTAATCGGCTGTATCGTACCGATCTCATTGTTGGCTGTCATAATGGTCACAAGGCATGTATCCTCACGGATCGCCGCCTCCAGCTCTGCAGGAACGACCAGCCCGTCTTCATGAACCGGCAGGAGGGTGACTTCAAAGCCTTCTTTTTCCAGACGGTTCAAGGTATGGAGAATGGCATGATGTTCAAAAGCAGAAGATATGATATGCTTCTTCCCTTTTCTCGCTCCGATCGCTGCCGCCGAACGCAGGGCCTGGTTGTCTGCTTCACTTCCACCGGAAGTGAACAGGATTTCCTTCGGATCTGCGTTGATCACCGCAGCCACCTGCTCACGAGCCTGATCGAGCGCCTCCTTGGCTTCCTGCCCGATGGAATACAGACTGGAAGGATTCCCGTATACCTTTTCCATATAAGGGATCATAGCGTCAATCGCTGTCCTGCTCATTCTTGTTGTTGCAGCATTGTCCGCGTATATCTTCATGATTTTTTCTCCGTGTTTTCTCTCGCTTGTCATGTGTTCATGCAGTTTTTTGACTGACTGGTGTGATTATAAAACTATTTACCTATCGTGTCAATAGGTTAATGGGATTAAAAAAATATACATTCCGCGACATTATTTCCCCTTGAATCACCTATTTACCTATCGTATAATAGTGTATATCAGCTGATTTACACTGACAGCGGTAAATCGTTTTTCACATTATTTTTCGTATAATTATGGAGGATGACACATTGATTTCAACAAAGGGACGCTATGCACTGCGTGTCATGATCGATCTTGCCGAACACAATGACGGGAATTATATCCCGCTGAAGGATGTGGCACAGAGACAGGGGATCTCAAAAAAATACCTGGAAATCATTGTAAAAGATCTGGTAAAGGGCGGGCTTGTCAGCGGTGCCAGCGGGAAGGGCGGCGGTTACAAACTGTGCCGCACCCCTGAGGAATACAGCGTCGGGGAAATCTTGAACCTGACTGAGAGCGCTTCCATGAAAACAGTGGCATGCCTGGCGGAAAACGCGCAGGAATGCCCCCGTGCGGCCGCCTGCCAGACACTCCCCTTATGGGAAGAATATGACAAAATGACACATGATTTCTTTTATGGAAAAAAACTGAGTATGCTGATCAGATCCGAATAAAAAGGCAGATTCATGCCTGAATCAAAGCTTCCTGTACATAGAGAAAGGCACCCGGCCGCAAATACCGGGTGCCTTTTTCATTATGAATGAGTTTAAGTAATTTACAGATCATCTGTGAAACCGCTGCCGGATTTGGTCGTATGACAGTCAACGGCAGCAGTTGTTATATGGTCACAGTAACATCCCTGCTATGGCCGATAATCTGTAAATTTTATTTTGTCAGATAAGAATTAATCCCAGAGCTTCTTGTACAGGTCGATCAGCTCTTCCTTGGTAGGCTGATGCCATGTGTTCTGAGGGCTGCCGCTGGTCAGAGCATCGTCTGCCATCTTCTCGAGGTTTGCGAAGAACTCCTCTTTGTTGATGCCGAACTGCTCGGGAGTGGGGATACCCATCTCGTCGACCATGGACATAACCTTAGCCATGAACTTCTCAGCTGCGGTCTTGTCATCATCAGTGTCTGCTGCAACGCCGATAGCCTTGCCCAGATCTGCGAAACGAGGATAGCAGCCGGTAATCATGAAGGGCAGGCAGACCTTGATCAGCATAGCGTTGGATGTGCCGTGAGGAACATGGAACAGAGCACCGATCGGACGGCTCATGCCGTGGATGATGGTAACGGAAGCGTTTGTGAACGCAATACCTGCCTCGAGAGCAGCGATGGACATCTGAGCCCTTGCTTCCACGTTCTTGCCATCATGATAGCAGGTGGAAAGATTTGCAACGATACGCTTGACAGCGGAAAGTGCGAAGGTATCTGTCAGGGGCTGTGCCAGTCTGGAGGTATAAGCTTCCATGCAGTGGCAGAGGGCGTCAAGGCCGGTGTTGGCGGTAACAGAAGGCGGAGCAGTCATGGTGAACTGGGGATCAACGACTGCTACGGGAGGAACAATGCTGGGTCCGAACAGCATCATCTTGACCTTGTTCACTGTGTCAGCGATGATGGTGACTCTGGTTGCCTCGGAGCCGGTGCCTGCTGTTGTGGGGATTGCGACCATGGGAGCCACGTCCTCTTCAATGCTGCGGCCCATGTAGTCTGTGATAGCGCCGCCGCCTGCAGCCACGACTGCGCAGGCCTTCATGGTATCGATGCAGCTGCCGCCGCCGAGAGCGATCATGTAATCGCAGCCTTCAGCCTTGTACATTTCCACTGCAGCCTCGACCATCTTGTCGGTGGGCTCGCCGGTAATATCGGAGAAAACAGCGTAAGGAGCATTGTTGCTCTTGAGCATATCCTCAACCTTAGCCACGTTGCCGAACTTGATCATGAAGGGATCCGTAACGATGAGGGCCTTCTTGCCAAGTGCGCAGATGGAAGAGCCTGCCTTTGTCAGAGCACCTTCTCCGGTGAAAATCTGATGAGGAACCAATAATACGTTTGCCATTCTGTAAGTCCTTTCCGGGGAGCTGCAACGTCCCCTCACTTCTTGTTATATCCCCTTGCTGTTCAGCCCCCATGATCATGGATGACAGGCATCCATGATCATATAGAGCGGGCACTGAACAGTATTATTTATTTTACAATTAAAGACTTTTAAACATCAAAGACCTGTGTGCTCTGCGATGTACTTTCTGGCCTTCAGAGCATACTCGAACGGATTCGCCAGAGCGGGATCCTGCTCAGCTTCGACAACAACCCAGCCCTTGTAGCCGGAATCCTGGATGATCTGGAAGATGGGCTCAAAGTCAACATCGCCGTCGCCGGGAACAGTGAATGTGCCCTTGCGGACGCCTTCAAGGAAGCTCCACTTGTTTGCACGAGCCTCAGCTACGACGCTGCGGCGAAGGTCCTTGAGGTGGATGTGGCGTGTGCGGTCAATGTATTTGCCCAGAACCTTGACAGGGTCGATGTCTGCATAAGAGCAGTGGCCGCTGTCGAAGAGAAGGAATACATAGTTGGGATCTACCATATCCATGAAGCGGTCGATCTCTTCCTCTGTCTGGACAACAGTGCCCATGTGATGATGGAATGTAAGAGTCATATCCATTTCCTTAGCAACCTTGCCCAGTTTGCTGAGGCCGGTGGTCAGAGTCTCCCACTCATCGTCGTTCATGACATATTTGCCTTCCAGGATGGGCTGGGGCTTGCCCTGGATGCTGTAGCTCTGCTCGGAAGCGCCGATGACGCGGGCGCCTACATAGTGCAGGAAATCACACTGTTTGACGAACTCTTTCTCGACTTCCTCATAGGGCTTTGTCAGCAGGAAGGAGGAGAACCACTGGTTGCAGATGACCATATCACGAAGGTCAAGAGCTTTCTTCAGCTCGTACTTGTCTGTAGGATAGTGGCCGCCGACTTCGCTTCCCTTGAAGCCTGCAAGTGCCATCTCGCTGATGGTCTGCTGGAAGGTATTCTCCTTGCCCAGCTCAGGCATATCATCGTTTGTCCAGCCGATCGGAGCGATTCCCAGTTTTACCAGATCTTTATTCAGAGTTGCCATGCTTTATCCTTTCCGGGGCCTTCAGACCCTCCCCATTAAATATCGTACATGTCATTTGTTAATGTATGCCGGATTAAAACCCCCTGTTAAATCCGGCCCGCCGGAACGAGATTCTTACCAGGGCTGGTTGACGATCTTTGCGTCGTGCAGCCATACATAAGCATCGTCTTCGCAGCGGTCAGTCTGCAGCCAGGGATTTCCGGGCAGATGACGGATCATCCAGCAGGTGTACATCAGATAGCCGGGTGCAGCTGACTGAGGATGAAGCCTTCCGCCGGGAATAGCGGAGAAGCTGTTGTCAACACTCTTGAAAACATCATCGCCGACGAAGCTGGCGCCGAAGCCTTCAGGGCGGTCAAATTTGAAGTAGTAGAGCTCGGGCTGGGGATGTCTGTGAGGCAGATATCCGGACCAGTTGCCGCGGTCATTCATAACTTCGCCAAGGACCATGTTGGACTCAGGGCAGATGTCATGATCAAAGATGGTGTTGACCTGGCGGTTAGCAGTGTCGCCGAATTTTCCCTTTGCGCCGGAGTATGCCCAGGGAGCATCTTCGGGAGAGTACAGACGGGAAGCAAAATCCTTCTCATTCTGTGTGCACTGTACAAGGATCTCAGCGTCCTTCACTGCCGTAACGGTGATCTTCTTGCCGCCGGAAACATGGAGAGCCCAGGGGCCTTCTGTGAAAACGTCTTTTCTGGAGACAGTCTTCTCGCCTTCCGCCCACTTAAAGGTAATCTCACCGGAAAGAAGCAGGACTGCGATCTCTTCGCCTTCTCTGCAGAACTCTCTTGTGCTGCCTGCAGCCATACGATAGAGACGGACGTCCATCAGCATGTCGCGATATTCATTGTCATAAGTGGAAAGGATTTCCTCGCCATTCTCGTCAAATGTGGGATATCCGAATAATTTCTTTTCTACCATCTCTTAGTCTTTCCTTTCCCTATAGGGAATTACCAGTGATATTCCCGTAAACCGGATATCAGCACAGTAATCAGGTTATGTCTTCACGATTCTGCCCCGCCGGATCCGGAAATCCGGCGGGTACAGTTCACGATGTCCTGTATCAGGTCGCAGCTTTCGCTGCCCGGTAGAGCCGGACTGTTTCAAGAAACAGCCAGTATGAACCGTTTACCTTCTAATTAATACTTCCTTGCCTCAGCTCTGCGGTCAAGGACTTCCTGTGCTGCTTCGCGGACGCTCTCGCTGTCGGAAACCATAGCCATACCGACGTTCCACCATGAGCCATAGCCGTCTGTCATGGTCTTCGGAACAACCTTGAGGTCGAACAGGCAGGCAACAGTCTGCTTCCTGGAGTCGATGATTGCATCGCGCAGCTCTTCGACGCTCTTGCAGGAGTAGGTCTTCATGCCGTAAGCCTGGCCGATCTTGGTGTAATCTGTGGGAACCAGATCTCCGCAAGGCTTCTTGCCGTCTGTGTAACGGAACTCAGTAGCGATGGAGCCGATACCGTGGGTCATCTCCAGATTGTTGATGCAGCCGAATCCGCAGTTGTCGAAGACCAGGATGTTGGTCTTGCGCTTCTCCTGCATGATGGTGCCCAGCTCGGAGTTGAGCATCTGGAAGCCGGAGTCACCGATGCAGGTGTACTCTTCGACATCGGGCTCAGCCATCTTGACACCGAGGGATGCACCGACTTCATAACCCATGCAGCTGTAGCCATACTCTACATGGTAGCCGCCGCGCTTGTCGGTCTTCCATACACGCTGCATGCAGCTGGGAAGCGAACCGCCGGCAGTGATGATGATATCATCGGGACCCATGCAGGCACGCAGGGTAGCGAGTGCTGCAGTCTGGGTAAGGGATGTGCCGTACATACGAACGAATTCCGGAACAGTCCTGGGATCTCTGGGCTTGATGATGGGCTCGAAGTCCTCGCCTGTGCAGACAATGCCGCCGAGACGCTCAAGTTCTGCATCCCACTCAGCCTTGGCATCAGCGATCTCGTTGGTGTATGCACTCTTGTAGCCCTTAGCGCGAAGGATCTCAGCCAGAGCCTGAACAGTGACCTTGGCATCGCCGACAGCCTTGACAGCGTCAAACTTGTAGGCATGGTAACGGCTGTTGTTGATGGAGACAAAACGGACGCCTTCCTTCTGGAAGAGCCACTTGGAGCTGGTGGTGAAGTCACTCATTCTGGTGCCGATCGCGATGATGCAGTCAGCTTCTTTGGCCAGCTTGTTGGAAGCGGATGTGCCGGTGACACCGATACCGCCGAGGCAGTAAGGATGGCTGGACTTGCAGGCGCTCTTTCCGCCCTGGGACTCGCCGAAGGGAATACCAAACTCTTCGCAGAAGTTCTCGACCACTTCACCGGCCAGAGAGTAGCGGACACCGCCGCCGACGATGATCAGGGGCTTCTTGGAAGCAAGGATTTCAGCCGCGACATCTTCAAGCTCTTCCTGAACAGCTACAGGACGGGTGATGCGGTGAACTCTCTTCTTGAAGAAGCTCTCGGGATAATCATAGTATTCACCCTCAACATCCTGAGGAAGGCCGATGGAAACTGCACCGGTCTCAGCGGGATCTGTGAGGACGCGCATTGCGTTGATCATAGCGCTCATCAGCTGCTCGGGCCTCTGGATGCGGTCCCAGTATTTAACTACGGGCTTGAAAGCATCGTTAGTGGTCGTTGCAAGGCTGTTGGACTGCTCGAGCTGCTGCAGAACAGGGTCGGGCTGTCTGGAAGCGAATGTATCTGCAGGGAATACCAGCAGAGGAATGTTGTTAACGGTAGCTGTTGCGCATGCAACAACCATGTTTGCGGAGCCGGGGCCTACGGATGCCGCGCAGGGGATGATCTTCTTGCGGTCATTCTGCTTTGCGAAAGCGGTTGCAGCATGGCACATACCCTGCTCATTGCGGCCCTGCATAACGTGGATGCCGCCGGGATTGCGGTCAAGAGCCTCGCCGAGGCCGACTGCGATGCCGTGTCCGAAGATTGTGAAGAAATCTTCGACGAACTTGGTCTCTTCACCATCCATGCAGACATACTGATTGTCGAGGAACTTTACGATAGCCTGAGCGGTTGTCAGTCTAAGAGTTTTTTCCATATAACACCTCACCATACCTGGATTTTATAAAGCGGCCTGCCGTGCCGACTGCACGGCAGGCCGCAGTTCTTTCATATTACAGATTTGCTCACCTTTTTGCGATTATACGATCATGTAGCCGCGGATCAGCTGGACAAGGCTGTCATAGCCGCCCAGGAACTGCTTCATGGTTGCAAGGAATGCACCATAGTGCTGGAACTCTTCGGGCTTAAGTCCGCCGTCGGGCTCATATGCCTGGATGAACTCAGGGATCTGCTTGAGGCAGTTGAGATAGAACTCATCAACGGGCTTGTCCATGTTGTTCTCGATCTTCATCCAATCGCAGTTAGCGAACTTTCTCTGCCAGTCAGAGGTGATGGTGAAGATGATATCGCCGCCGAGGAAATCAACATAGTGATGATAGTTTCTGTAAGCAGCGGTCAGCAGAGTTGTGCGGAAGCCTCTCTCTTTGTAAATCTTGTAAGCGTTCTTCATAACTGCTACGCCTGCGAGATCAAGAGCCTCAGCGGGAATGCACATATCACTTGCCTTGACAACGTTCTTGAGGTAGTCATCGGTACGGCCGATCATGATGGTGCAGACGGGGTGCATCCAGGAGGTATCAAGGCCTTCAGCCTCTCTTCTCTTGAGACCGCGCTCAACTGCCTCACCGACTGCGACTGCCTGTGCGCAGGTGAAGGAAACAGTAGCATTGATGGAGATTCCGCGATAGGTCAGCTCTTCGAAAGCTTCGACGCCGGCTTTGCTGGTAGGAGCCTTGATCTGGCTGTTGGGAACCAGAGCTGCAAGCTTGCAGGCCTGCTCGACCATGAGGTCTTTATTGCAATAGTACTTCGCATTGGTCTGGAAGGAGATGCGGCCCTTCTGACCATGAGACTCTTCGAACATAGGAAGAAGGAGCTTGGAAGCCTTTGTGCCGAGCTTGCCGATGATATCCCATGCAACATCGTCCTCTGTCCATGTCGGATTGTCAGCGATTACCTGCTTAATGGTGTCTTCCCAATCCGGAAGTTCTTTCTTCAGAACGTTGCCAACGATAACAGGGTTGGTCGTTGCGCCGGAGCCGCCGTTCTCGATCGCATAAGCCAGCTCCTTGCAGCTGCAGGAGTCATTCCAGAACTCGGTCTGCGGGAAGGTTGCAACCATTTCATTTAACTTAGACATCTTTTACCCCTCTCTTTCTTGAAAGAAAATTTAAGTGTTTACTTTTGATGCAGTAGATTATGCACATTTCGCACGGTTCATTTTGCGTGCGTTACTGCGTGCTTAATCATCTCTTTGTTTGTGCTTTTAGAATAGCACGCAAGCGCCATGCGTGCAAGCACTTTTTCACATTTCTTTTTACTTTCTCCATTATGCACAATTTAGCATGCACCTGTTTGTGCATTTTTAAGGAGAAAAATCCCTTATTCCGGCATATATCGCAAACATATCCGCAGGCATCCGCCGATCCCTTCAAAAAAGTCCTGAAATGCAGGTTTTAAAAGCCTCTCAGGGAAAATTGCAGATGTATTTTACCCGGAATCCCGGGCAGTGTCCGACCCTTATTTCTGTTCTGTTTTTTCGTCTCGCGTGCGTTATGAAACTGCGCCGTTTTTGCAGCACGTTCTGTGCGTGATCTGCTTCATAAGAAAGCCGTTTTGCACGCATATTGCACGCGCTTCAGAGGACAAAAACACCCCCTGCCGTGAATGCCGGGCATCCACAACAGAGGGTGATCTGCTGTAAAAGAATTAAACAGACCTGATCCTTATGCCGTGAATAGTCATGTTCAAGCCCAACTGGATTATGGTCTTTTATAATTTATGGAACTGTAATTATATGTGTTTCCGAATAATTACAATATCCGGCGGATTAAGCCTCGATCTCGGAAAGCTTGACAGGTCTGCCTTCCTTGAGGGACTTCTTGGCCGCGATCGCGATACGGACGGGCTCCAGTCCATCCTTGCCGCCTACGGGAACTTCCTTGTCATTAAGGACTGCATCTACGAATGCCTTCTCCTCTGCGACGAACGCATCATTGTAGCGCTCAAGGAAGAAGTATGTAGGCTTCGCGGACTCAACTGTCTCAGCGGTGCTGATGAAAGCT
>CACZFF010000048.1 GCA_902780385.1 uncultured Lachnospiraceae bacterium | reverse complement strand
ACTGACCCTCACTGCACAAATGCTGAAAACGCGTACAAAATCTTGTATTTGCCGGTGTGTTTGCAGTCATTAAAACCTGAAAAATGTGCCTGAGCCTTCTGGGAAATCTTTATATTTTTATTGTCGGACACTCTGAGGGGACGGTTCTTTGTCTCCCTGGAATGCGTTTTTCTGCAGGCTATATGCGTGCGTCCTCAGAAGGCGTAAACTGTAATGATTTGCTGAAAAAGGGCCGCACCCGTTTTATAACGAATGCGGCCTTTTTCTATATCATTCATTGCTTTTTGACGGCGGCAGCCGTAAGGGGAGAAAGAGACGGCCGCCCGTATTTGATACTTTTTTAGTACTTTTTTACATCAATTGCCGGAAGAGTCCGATCAATTGTCTCTTGCGACGAAGGTACCGGAGATGGTCTTGTAGCTGTTGGCCCCTTTGGCGCTGACACCGGAAATCTTGTAGGTGTACTTCTTGCCCAGGGTCAGCTTGCTGACTTTGACTTCGATGCTGTCGCTGTCCTTCTCGATGATGCGGGTCACATAATTCTTGCTGCCGTCAGTGATGGTGACTTTCGCGCCCTTCCACTGAACTTTGGCAGGGAATTCGAATTCGACTTCCCTGTCTCCACGGTCATAGTCGACGTCTTTAACTTTAGGAGTTGTGGAAGGCGCAGGGATGGCAACCTTTCCGGTAACTTTGCCGTAGCTCTTCTCACCGCTCTTCCTGACGCCGGAAATGGTATAAGTATAGGTGCGTCCTGTCTTGAAATTCTTGATGGTGAAGGTCAGATCGTCATCATCCTTCTCATTGATCTTTGTGCTGTAGCTTGCTCCTTTGTCGTCCTTGACGGTCACTTTGACGTTTTGATATCTGACCTTGGAATTGAAGTCCACTTCGACCCGGCCTTTTCCTTCATATTCGGCCTTTCTGATCTTGGGGGCTGCGAAGGCGGGCACTGCTGCCACGACCATCCAGACCATGATCATAAGTGCTGCGAGCATTCTCCTGACGATGTTCCTGTTGTTTTTCTTCATAAGCTTTTCTCCTCTCTTTCATTGCTTTTCCAACTTCCATGTACTGCTGTATGTTCATTGATGGATGTCAGTTTTTTGTGCTTTTGTTTTCTGTTTCCTTTAGTATGAGCATAGTTTACAGGCGAATTATTAAGAAATTCTTAGAAAAGGAAAAAAGTTGATTATTTTTCGATGACTTAGGAAAGGGCGGTTAGTTACAGCGTTACATGTCCACGCTCTTCGAGGGGGCGTGGACAGTAACGGCGGTTATGAGTCATCGTACCCCGCGTTGACATGCCGCTTGTTTTTTGTTAGTAATAGGGAGATGTGCCGGGATGACGGCATGCGGGTACTTTTAAAAGCCATACACATCGCTGCCTGATATTTCCTTACCGTATATATCACCTTAAAATACAGGGATTCGATCCAGTGGGGGGTGATGCTGCCTGTTCTGATTCCCACCATGGTAATCTGCGGCATCGTAAATATTCTCTCCGCAAAGGTGAGTTCCGACAGCATGTATCTGCTCCTTGGTATCATGTTTGCGGCGGTGTCAGTCTTTTTCTTTATCTTCTCCAACCGGATTCATGTGCGTCCGACAGCGAAATCGGGAACGATTCTGGGTATCATCTGCGGGGTCTGCTACGGACTGTTTGCCTCCGGCGGACCGACAGCAGCACTGTACCTTCTGCCCGCGACAAAAGGAAAAAAAGAATACCTGGCCACGATCCAGGCTTTTTTGTGTCTCAATAATCTGATGATACTGGGGATCAGCCTGGTCCTCGGACGGCTGGAACTGGCAGATCTGCCCATGGTCGGTGCGGGAACTGCGGCTCTGATCGCGGGAACCCTTCTTGGTCTTGCGATCCATGACAGGATTCCTTCAGAGGTCTTCGGCAAAGTGATTTATGCTTTTGTAGGAATCGGAGGAATCTGGATTATTGTGAGTCATTTGCTGTAGAGGGAAATGAGGAAGAAGATGAATGGCGACCTTTTATCAAAGCCGGGAAGGACTGCTTTCCCGTGTGTGCTGCAAATCCCGCTGCAATTCGTTACAATCCGTTACAATCCGGATTTACAAAACCATGTGGAAACATTCGTGGATTTATGGCAGAATTTATAACCGGAGGTGATCGACATGAACAGCACGAACGATATGAATGGCATGGATATGGAAACAAAGGACAACAATGATAAAAAAATGAACGAAAACACAAATGTCAATAATAATCCCGGCAGCACCAGACTTTTCGGCGGTGCCGGCGGAGCCGGGCGCTTCGGGGCCGGCCGCGGTCCCGGCAATATCAATATGCCCGGTAAAGATAAGAAATTCGGCAATCCAATACAGAACGGGGTCAACAAGCTCAAGGGAGGCGGCAGAGCCTTCGGCTTTGTGGTCCTTGCGCTGATCGTGATCTTAACGGTCATGGGCGGCTTCTACCGGGTGGATGAGCAGGAGACTGCGGTCGTGACCATGTTCGGAAATGTCATCCGCACGGATACGGCAGGCCTGTATTTCAAAATCCCCTGGATCCAGCAGGTGACAAAGGTAGACACGACCATTCACGGCACGGGAATCGGATATGCGGTCAACGATGACGGTCAGTCTTTCACGGTGGATACGGAAGGCATCATGATCACGTCGGACTTCAACCTGATCGACATTGATTTCTACATGGAATATCGTGTATCGGATCCGGTCGCCTATCTGTTTAATTCCAAACAGCCCGAGTATATTCTCAAAAACGTCGCACTCGCGGCGATCCGTTCGACAGTCATTGATTTTACGGTTGACGACGCCATGACAACCGGGAAGGCACAGATCCAGTCTCTTGTAAAGCAGAAGATGCAGACAGAACTGACGGAGCAGAATATCGGCCTGCAGGTCGTCAATATTACCGTGCAGGACGCGGAACCGCCCACGGATGAGATCGTCCGGGCCTTTAAGGCGGTCGAGACCGCCAAGCAGGGCAAGGACACCGCGATCAACAACGCCAACAAATACCAGAACGAGCAGATTCCCGCTGCAGAGGCAAACGCCGACAAGATCCTGCAGAATGCGGAGGCCCAGAAGGCTGCGCGAATCGCGGAAGCCGAGGGCCAGGTCGCCCGTTTCAACGCCATGTATAAGGAGTATGCAAATAATCCGCTGATCACAAAGCAGCGTCTGTTTTACGAGACCATGGAGGATGTGCTGCCGGATCTGAAGGTGATCATCAACGACGGGAACACGCAGACAATGTATCCGATCGAGAGCTTTACAGCGCCCGCTTTGACCGGAGATACGAAGGAGAACTGATCATGAAGAAAAATATAGTGAAAACACTGATCGGAATCGTGCTTCTGGTCGTACTGCTCTCTGTCTCCGGCTGCATTTACACGGTACAGCCCAATCAGCATGTGGCAGTGCGTCAGTTCGGCAGAATCGTAAAGATCGAATCAAATCCTGGTCTTAAATTCAAGCTTCCCTTTGTGCAGAACATTCAGAGGATCTCCGCTGCGACGACTCTGTATGACGTGCCGCTCTCGGATGTCATCACCCGCGACAAAAAGAGCATGATCGCCGACAACTATGTACTCTGGAAGGTTGTTGACCCCACGAAATATATCCGTACCCTGGACGCGATCGACGCCCGGGCGGAGGAGCGCATCGAGGCGGCTGTCTAT
This sequence comes from uncultured Lachnospiraceae bacterium, assembly GCA_902780385.1. GTDB lineage: Bacteria > Bacillota > Clostridia > Lachnospirales > Lachnospiraceae > CAG-791. Next base: position 17,690 of record CACZFF010000048.1, on the reverse strand, counting down.
AATGCCCTCAAGAGCGTGATCTCCTCCATGACCCAGGATGAAGTGATCGAGGCAAGAGGAGAGAAACTCACCCAGCTTCTCACGAAGGAGGCAAATTCCGACATAGGGGACTACGGCCTGGTAATTATCACAGCAGAGATCAAGGCCCTCGACCTGCCCGATGACAACAAGTCCGCTGTCTATGACCGCATGATCTCCGAACGCCAGAATATCGCTGCCTCCTACACGGCCCAGGGCGAAGCGGAGGCACAGAAGATCCGGAACGAGACAGATAAGAATGTCAAGGTCATGGTGGCCGACGCCAATAAAAATGCGGAGATCAAGATCGCGGAGGGCGAAGCGGAATACATGAAGATTCTCCAGGAGGCATACAACACCCCTGAGAAGGCGGATTTCTACAACTTTATCCGCTCCCTCGACGCCCTCAAGGCCTCCCTCAGAGGCAGCAACAAGACGATCATCCTCGACAAAGATTCTGAGATCGCCAGGATCCTCTACGGAGGAAACCTGACTGTACCCGCATCCGGGGGACAATAATTGCTTTATAAAAAAGATTTATAAAAACAGCAGGAGACAGTACTCCTTCTCCTTATAAAAGACAAAAATCATTATTATTTCACGGCCTTGACAGGACGTGAAAAAACATAAAACAACCTGCCTGCGGGAAGTGAAAATCCGGCAGACAGGTTGTTTTTGGATTTTATTTAAAAGATACGACACAGATTATTTACAAATAGATGCATGTTGTTAAAGAATCCGGGACTATAATGCACTTTAATCTGAATCGAACAGGAACCGGACAGAGGCATTGAGCCGGAATAGTCCGGTCGGAACAGTCCGGTTCGGAGGTTTGTGCTCTGGTTTGTGCTCCGGCATGTCCGGAAAAGAAAGTAAAAAACAAAAAGGAGAATTAACCATGCAGAATGTATTAATGATAGCTATTGCGGCAGCAGTTGTGATCGCGGCCATCGTCGCACTGATCCTGGTCAGTTATGTGAAGGCGCCGCCTGATACCGCCTTCATCATTACCGGTGCCGGAAGAAAGAAAGTCCTGATCGGGCATGCGGGTCTGTGTCTTCCCCTTGTCAATCGTTTGGACAGGCTTCTTCTGAGGCAGGTTTCCGTCGATATCAAGACAAACGGCTACATACCTACCAAGGACTTTATCGGCGTTGATATCGATGCGATCGCCAAGGTCGCGGTGATGTCTGACAAGGAAATGGTGAAAGTACCGGATCCCAGCGGCGACCAGGTCTATCCTCCCGGAGATCCCATGGAGGGCAAGCATTACAGGCTGGTTCCCGGCATCGATCTGGCCATGAAGAACTTCCTGAATATGAAGGAAGAGCAGATCGTAAAGGCACTGACAGATTCTCTTCAAGGTAACATGCGTGAGATTATCGGCACCATGGAACTGCGAGTCATCTCTTCGGACCGGAAAGCCTTCGGTGACCAGGTCCAGGAAAAAGCACAGTCGGATATGAACAATCTGGGTATCAAGATCATTTCCTGCAATATCCAGAAGGTCATCGATGAAAACGGCCTGATCAATGCCCTGGGCCAGGACAACATGTCCAAGATTCAGAAGGAAGCGGCGATCGCCAAGGCGGAAGCCGAGAGAGACGTCGCGATCAAGCAGGCTGAGACATCCAGAGAGGCAAATGACGCAAAGGTCATCGCAAATCTGGAAATCGCACAGAAAAACAACGAGCTGGCTCTGAAGCAGGCTGAGCTCAAGAAATTTGAGGATACCAAGGCCGCTGAAGCAGATGCTGCTTATGATATTCAGAAGCAGATCCAGATGAAGCAGGTCAACACCGAGACCGTCAATGCGCAGATTGCACAGGCGGAAAGGGAGGCAGACCTCAGAGAGCGTCAGGTCGCGATCAAGGAGAGAGAGCTCGAGGCCAACATCAGAAAGCAGGCCGAGGCGGAAAGATACGCAACCGAGCAGAAGGCGGAAGCCGAACTCGCCAAGAGGCAGAGAGAGGCAGAAGCTTCCCAGTTCGAGCAGGAGCGTGAGGCTGTAGCAAGGAAAGCACAGGCAGATGCTGACAAGTTCAAGGCAGAGCAGGAAGCAGCCGGTGTCAAGGCCAAGTATGACGCCGAAGCAGCCGGTATTCAGGCAAGAGGTCTTGCGGAAGCAGAAGCAGCCAGGGCAAAAGGCCTTGCGGAAGCAGAAGCCATCAAGGCAAAGGGCCTTGCAGAGGCAGAAGCCATGGAGAAGCGTGCCGAGGCATACAGGAAGTACAACAGTGCGGCTATCGTGGAAATGATGATCAAGATCATGCCCGAGATGGCAAGCGAGATCGCCAAGCCTCTCAGCCAGATCGACAGCATCAATATCTATGGCACAGGCGACGGAGGCAGCGGCGCAGCCCAGATTTCCGGCAACATGCCTGTTGTCATGAAACAGGTTTTTGATACCATGTCCCAGGCGACCGGTGTGGATCTGTCTGAGATCATCAGGGCAAATACCTATGACGCCAAGGTCACACGGAACGTCAACGTGACAGGCCTCCCGGAGGCCAAAGCTGCAGCAGCGGAAGCAGAGGTCAAAGCTGATGAAGCAAAGACTGCCGAGGCAAAGGCTGCCGAAGCTAAAGAAGCAGGGAGCACACCCGGCGGAGCCAGAACAACAGCAAGACCCATAATGCCTGCAGTACAGACAACATAATGACGCAGCTGCTATAAGGAACTGTAAAATCTATATGTAACTGTAAAATCTATAAGTAATAAGAAACTTCAACAAGGAACTGTAAAAATAAATTAATAAGGCCCCCGCCTCTGTCACCCGGAAAGGCAGACAGAGGCGGGGGTTATTTGCCGGCTGATACAGCTTCATCAGCCGATACAATCGGAATTGATCCATCCGCTTTGTTTCAGGGAAGGAACATATACCTGGGTGTAAGTGACGGGCTTTTTACCGCTTCCATCTTCGCCGGCGCGGAACCTGCCCCCGACAACCTGCACAACATCACCGTTTTTAAGCTGAGCAATTACAGCACTGTCCGGAGAGGGCTCGCTTTTAAGGGGAACAAATCCCGCAGCCGCATTTCTGACTGTCAGGACAGGCCCGCCGCCGATACTGGCCAGTGCGCCGCCCTTTCCTCCGGAAGACAGGAGGAGTTCTTCCTCGCTCATTTTTTTGAATTCGTTCGACATAATATGCATTCTCCTTTCGTTCCTCACTCCGTTGTTGTTCAAATCGTTTTGGTACAGTTCAAATCTTTTACAGTTCAAATCTTTTTTTGTACAGATCCATATCGCGATGTTCTTGTTTGTAAAAATCTCTGTCCGGGAATCCTGTAATCCTGTGCCGGGAGGGCTGCAGGGAAGTCTTTGTTTTATGAGACAATCTCAGTATACCATGTAAATAGTCATAGAAGTGTCATAGAATATGCGGGATTTTGTTTTGATTTTGTGTTGCGGCTTGTGTGACAGTTGTGTGCTTAATGCACTGCTATACTGCGCACATAGAAAACAAAGGCAAAGGCAAAACAGCATACAGCAGCTTGACAGGTGCAGTATGCAGTAATATATTATTTGAACACGTTTTCACATTATAGATAATCCAGGAGGATAAAACGATGAAAAGTAAGTGGCTTGTTTTGGCAGCACTTATACTGAGCATGCTGACATTTACAGCTTGCGGAAAAAAGAAAGAAGAGAGTTTCGAAGAAGTGGATCCGGAAGCGGTTGTAGAAGAGGCGCAGAAGGAAGTCGAAGAGGCGGATGCAAAGAAAGATGAATTCCTGGCGGATTTTACCGGCGAGATGGATCTGACCGGAAGCTGGCAGGATGAGGTCAGCCAGCGCGCAACGATGGATGTTGAAAAATCAGAGACCGGAACTTATCATATCCTGATCCACTGGGCATCGGGTGCCAAAGAGGCTTCTACCTGGGAAATCAGCGGAACCTATGATGAGACCTCAGGAATGCTGTCCTATGAGAACGGCAATTACACTGTTCATACCTGGGATGAAAATGACAATGAGACCATCTCCGAAGAGGAAGTAACAAAAGGAACGCTGATGAAAGAAGGCGACAAGCTTCGCTGGAGCGATTCCAAAAACGAAGAGGACGGTTTGTTCGTCAAGGTCTCGGAATAATGGCCGGCATACCGATCATCCGCTGACACTAATAATGCAATAACGGATCGTCGACGCAAAGATTCAAATGACGCAAAAATCCGGAGAGATTCTGACTCCGGCAGATAAGGAAAGAAAAAACTCCGACCGGAGAGGATCCGGCCGGAGTTTTTTTGATGGGTAATTCTAAATTCAAAATTCAAGAGAACCGAATGCAAGAGATCTCTTCTTCTGCCCGCGAATGAAAGCTTTTACATTCTGAGCTTTCGGATATTGTAAAAGAGGATGCTTCCGACCACGATGGCTGCGCCTGCCATAGAGAGCGGCGCCAGGACTTCCCCATAGAAGACGGCAACCAGGATCGGATTCAGAACCGGTTCCACGGCGTTGATGATGGAAGCTGTGATCGGATTTGTATACCGGGTTCCGATGGAAAACAGGATATAGGCAAATCCCACCTGAACGCTTCCCAGAACAAAGACTGCAGCCAGAACAGGCAGAGTGAAAACCGTTTCCTTCACAACCATGGGAGACAGGAAGATGCCGCACAAAAGCTGGCCAATCACCATGGAGGAGAGGGCGTCGCCTTTTTCAAACTGGTTGAGCATGAACATACCGGCATAGAAAAGCCCGGAAAAAAGCGCGATGAGATCACCGATGATTCTTCCCGTAGACAGACTGTCGAAAAAGAAGCAGAGAATGCCGATGAGCACAAGCGCAATCGTGAGGATCTCGAGCCGGGAAGGCTTTTTTCTGAAAAACAGAAACATCAGAAGGATCAGCCAGATCGGCATACTGTACTGCAGAACGATCGCATTTCCTGCGGTAGTCAGCTTGTTTGCGATTGCAAAAAGCGTCGTCACGCCGGCCATACACACAGCCCCCATGAAAACTGTGAAATTGAACTTCATGCGGTGGTGGGTAAAAAATATGTAAAGGCCGATCACACAGGCGGCAATCAGGTTTCGGACCCCGTTGATCGCAAAGGGGTTCCAGGGAATGATTTTGAGCAGAATACCGCCCAGGGAGAAGCAGAAAGATGCGCCCAGCATCATCAGCGTGCCCCGGGTATCCTGTGTACGGGTGCCGGAATTCATTGGGAATGGCTCCTTTTTTACTGATAGTCTCCTGCATCCGCATCTGAAGCAAACAGGCATGAATGCAGGAGCAAGTACCACTCTACCATGTTTTTGAGAAAATTGCGATGAAAACCGGCCAAAGCCCGGGTTTTTGCAAATAAACCGCGAAGGACGGTTGGGGCACCGGGGACAGCAGGAACCGTCTCCGGGTGTCCCATGGACAGTCCCATTGTGTTTAGGGACGGTTGATATAGATTGGATTATTGATATATAATGGAAGCAGCCGGCTTTTAGAAACCGGAGACGCAGTCCCGGTCCGGGCATCGGTAACACAGCAATAGATTGAAGAAGTTTTACTTTTATCATAAATATGAAATTTAAAATACCTGATTTAGATAATAGAAAAAGCAGAAATGAGAATCTGTCAGAAGTACCTGAGGGATTCCGGGAAGAGGGATCCCGGCCAGAGAGCGTCCGGGAAGAGAGAACAGGCAATGTGCGCCCCATGGCAGTGCGCTATGCAATCTGGGCGGTGATCATCCTTGTCGCCTGTATCCTGCTGGAACTTTTTATGTTCAATTACAACCATTGGCATGCACCCAAAGGTCCGGTCCTGACAGCATCGAATTATGTAAAGTCTCCCCTGTCAGCCTCTCAGGCGGGGAACGGCGATGAGTCGGCCTCAGAGCAAGCGGAGGACACGGATGCGGCCGATACTTCCGGCGCCCTGCAGAAAACCTTCAAAGTTTCCTACGGATCCGGGCTTGAGCAGACAGAGTACGGGACTTTTCTGATCACCAATACGGAAAAGGCATATATACAGCTGTCAGACATACATGCACAGGTTTATAACCTCTACCTGCATTTTATCAATCCGGCATCGCCGGCCGTCTATTATTCGCTCCAGTTCACTGACAGTGCCAACTCGAACCTGCGTGATCTGGACGAGAAGACCATCGTCAGCGGTGTTCCCGAGAGCCGGTACGTGCAGCTGCATCTGACCGGCAAGACCAACAGGCTTAGGATTTATTTCAATGCGGAGGCCGGAGAAGAGATCCATGTCCGGCAGATACAGATCAATGTGCCGGAACCGCTGATCTTCCATCCGGGGCGGATCGCCTTTTTGTGGCTGCTCGGCATGCTGCTGATCCTGTTCGGCCCCAGATCATGGATCTATACGACGCGGCTCAATATGCGGGAAGGACGCCAGCGGATCCTGGTGATCGCGATCGTGCTCATCAATATTGTCGCCACAACATGGGCGGGCAAAGCGGCGGATCCTCAGGTCTGGCGCGAACTGAGGGACGACAGGGACTATCAGGAAAAAGAATACGAGCTGTATGCAGAGGCTCTTCTGCAGGGACATTCCTATCTCAACATACGGCCGCCGCGCTACCTGACGGAAATGCGCAATCCCTATGACAGGACTGCGCGCAATGAGCTTGTTTCAAAGAATAATGAGAAGGTCCTCTGGGACGCGGCTTATTACAACGGCAGGTACTATGTCTATTTCGGCATTGTGCCGGCTCTGCTGTCCTTTGTGCCCTACCGGCTGCTGACGGGATCGGCGCTTCCTACCTGGCGGGCGGTGCTGTCCATGGCATCGCTTTTGTGGATCGTATCCTTCTACTTGATCTACATACTGATCCGTAAGTATTTCAGAAAGACCAGCCTGGGCGTATATCTTCTGCTGGCAGGGGCCTTCGTGCCCGCGGCGGGAGTTATTTACCTGGCAACCTTCCCGGTAGTCTACAGTGTGCCCTTCATCTATGGACTGGTATTTACTGTGGCCGGACTTTCGCTTTGGATGCGAGGCTTCGATATGAAGGGGAAACCCCACCGGATCCGAATGGTGCTCGGCTCCTTCCTGATCGCATTGACACTGGGCTGCAGGCCGACAATGATCCTCACTTTTGTGCTGGCATTTCCGATTTTCTGGGAGGAGATCAAAGGCAGGAGGTTTTTCTGGCCGAAAGCGGACAGCCTGATGAATACCGCTGCAGTGATCCTTCCTTTTATTCCGGTCGGCCTTCTGCAGATGCAGTTCAATAAGGCCCGATTCGGCAGTCCCTTCGATTTCGGTGCGGACTACAACCTGACCGTGACGGATCTGACAAAAAAGACCTTTTCCATTGCAAAGAACATACCGGCCCTGTTCCAGGGACTGGCCCAGCCCCTGCACATCCAGCCTCAGTTCCCCTTCATTACGGGGATCGAGGTGGCGACAGATTATCAGGGCTATATGTTCATTGACAAGATGATCGGAGGCTTTTTTGCCCTGAATTCCCTGGCCCTGTTCTGCTTATGGGTCTTCCGGCTGCGCAAAAAGATGGCGGCCAGAAAGACCTTCGGCCTTGCGGCATGCTGCTTCGCGCTGGCCGTCGTTCTCATTGAGCTCGATGTTCAGGTCGGAGGCATTTCTCAGCGCTATATGATCGATTACGGCTGGCTCCTGATGCTGACTGCCATCCTGGCCATCCTGACCATACTGGACAGCTCGGATTTTCACGGGTATTATGCTTATTTAAAGGTAGTGATCGTGCTTGCGGTGCTCTGCATCGGCGTGAATTACCTCAGTGTTTTCAGTGACGGGCAGGCCATCTCGGTGCGGACCTATAATCCCGCACTGTTCTACCGCATCAGATATCTGCTGCTTCCGAGCTGATGAATACCTTGACAGCCCGGTCATCCTGTATTTGTCAAAGAAATACATATAAAAAGAAATACATATAATAAAATGAGTCAATCAGAACCGTCCCTCGTGACTCATTTCCGGCTCAGAAAGGATTATCATGAAGAAAAAAGTCATTATCATTGGCGGAGGTCCCGCAGGTCTGACAGCAGCTTATGAACTGCTGCGGACGCCGGATGAATATGAGGTAGTGGTCTTTGAAGAGGGCAGCCAGGTCGGCGGCATCGCAAAGACTGTGAATTACAAGGGAAACCGCATGGATATGGGAGGGCACAGGTTCTTCTCCAAGATGCCCGAAGTCAATGACTGGTGGAATGAGATGCTGCCCGTGCAGGGTGCTCCGTCCTACGATGACAAGGTGCTTTTCCGCGACTGCAGCCTGGAAGAGGGCGGCCCGGATCCGGAGAAGGAAGACCGGGTCATGCTGCGCAGAAACCGTATTTCCCGCATCTTTTTTAACAACCGCTTTTTCGATTACCCCATTTCCCTGAAGCCGGAGACCTTTACAAATATGGGTCTGGGGACAACGATCCAGGCGGGCTTCAGCTACATGGGAAGCATGGTGCACAAGCGCAAGGAGGTCTCTCTGGAGGACTTCTATATCAACCGCTTCGGCAAAAAGCTCTACTCCATGTTTTTTGAGCATTACACAGAGAATGTATGGGGCCGCCACCCCTCGCAGATGACGGCCGAGTGGGGCGCCCAGCGGGTCAAGGGCGTCTCGATCATGGCTGTCCTCAAGGATGCTGTGGGAAAGGCTGTTCACATCAAGGGCAAAAAGAAGGGCGAAGTGGAGACCTCGCTCATCGAGGAGTTCAGCTATCCCAAGTACGGGCCCGGTCAGCTGTGGGAGATCACAGCGGATGAGATCATCAAAAAGGGCGGACGCATTGAGCTGAATGCCTGTGTAAAAAAGATCCACAAGGCCAAGGGCCGTGTGCTCACGGGCGTGACCTGGGAGCGTGACGGACAGACCTTTGAGGAGACCGGAGATCTCTTTATCTCCTCCATGCCCATCAAGGATCTGGTGGGCGGCATGAACAATGTGCCCGAAAAGCCCGCGGAGATCGCGGCGGGCCTTCCTTATCGCGATTACATGACGGTCGGCGTCCTGGTGCCTCGCCTGAAGCTGCAGAACAAAACCAGGATCCCCACCATCGGCAACATCGTCCCGGATGACTGGGTCTATGTCCACGACCGCAGTGTGAAAATGGGCCGCTTCCAGATTTTCAACAACTGGTCGCCCTATATGGTGGCAGACATTGAGCACACCGTCTGGGTGGGCCTGGAGTATTTCTGCAACGAGGGCGATGACATGTGGTCCATGACGGACGACGATTTTGCCAGGATGGGCATCTCCGAGATGGTGAAGATCGGCATGATCGACAGCGAGGACGAAGTGATCGATTCCCATGTCGAGCGTGTCAAAAAGGCCTATCCCGCCTACTTTGACACCTACGATCAGATCGACCGTCTGCGCCGTTATCTCGACAAGATTCCCAACCTTTACTGCGTGGGACGCAACGGCCAGCACCGCTACAACAACCTTGACCACTCCATGATGACTTCCTTTGAGGCAGTCAAAAATATCCGCGAAGGGATCGAAGACCGGTCCAATATCTGGAATGTCAACACGGAGAAGAGCTATCACGAGAAAAAATAAAGTGTAATAATAAAGAGGAAAAATAAACAGAAAAAGTAAACAGAAAACACAGAGAATGAAACTACGGACCAGATTGTAAAAGTGTTTTTAAGGAGGTTTTGTATGAAACTGGAACTTTACGTCGGGACAATGTGCCCTTATTGCCATCTGGTGCGCAAGGAGATCGAAAAGCAGGGGCGGACAGATGTGGAAATCTGCAATATTGATGAGAGCGAAGCCCATCTTCAGAGACTTGTCCGTGACGGCGGCAAGGAGCAGATCCCCTGTCTCTTCATCGATGGACAGCCCCTCTATGAGAGCCAGGACATCGTGAAATGGCTTCGGAAAAACCCGCAGCAGTGACTCACAGACAGCATGTGACAGGCAAAAAAACAGGTGAAATGCAGAGCGGACAAATGTTTCCGCCTGTATTTCACCTGTTTCTTGTTTATGTATTTGTTTTATGAATTTATATAGAAAATATTCAGTTATATATAGTCAGTATTGCCTTCTGTTTTACAGCCTTTTGATGTTTTTTGATGCCTTTTGATGACCGCACCTGGTCTGATCGGAAGCTCAGTATTGGAAGCTCAGGCAAGGTCCTTCTGCTCCTGCTGTTTTCTGGCCTCAAGAATATCCTGCATGAGCTCGTCACAGCGCTTCTCAATATATTCATCCGTATTGAACTGGAGGGCAAGCTCGCGCTCGAGAATCTGTGTGAACTGCACAATATCCAGCTGTCTGTCTCTGATAAAGAACTCCCAGACGACAGGCTTGGTGCCGGGGCGCACATCAATTTCTACATGGTTTTTTTCAGCATATTTCATGATATCAAACATCATTGATACCTCCGTGTGCTTCTTGATTTTCTTTTTTCTTTCCTTGATTTCTTCGATAAATGATTTCTTCGATAAATGCTTCTTCTCGGAGGATACTGTGGGAAGTCCGGTTTACCGGTAAAGTCTGCAGCAGGCGATCAGGTACAAGGTGTTTCTTGCTTTACATTTTATAATGCGGACCGTGCGAATTACTCTTGAAGACCGGGTGATTTGTACCGCTCCGATTACGTGGATTGTATAGCATGGCAAGAGTTTTGAAAATTGGGAAAAGCAACAAAAAATATGCAGATTTCACAAAAAAGAAGGTGAAAAACTGCCAAATAAAGGGTTTGAGCCCTATAACCATAGTAAATCTGCACAAAATGTGAAAGCAGAGGCCTTTTTTTCACAGAATGGACATATAAGTGGTGCATGATGGATTTCCCGGGGATGCATGACACAGCGTGCAGTTTTATTGAGACTTATCTGCGGGCTTATTTATGGCTCAATATCAGTGCCGCGAATACGCAAAATCCCTGGATTTTTGAGTAGTATTTAATGAGCACAGTGCTATAATAGGCATTGGTGTGAAAAAAGGAGTTATGCCTGCCGCGTGCAGGTTCGGGAGAAAAATGAAAAAAAGAATTCTTATCGTAGTTGCTGCTGTGGCGGTCTTGGCTGCGGCGGTCATCGGCGGAGGTGCCGCTTATGTTCATTCCCTGCAGGATAACGGCCGTTTTCTGTCGGGAACCCTGGTCGACCAGGTGGATGTATCCGGGAAAACCCCGGAGGAGGCGAGAGACCTCTTTACAAAAGAGTTTCTGGACAAGCAGGTTGTCGTGGAAGAGAATGGCAAGGAAGTCCTGCGCCATTCACTGACAGAACTGGGATATACAGTGGATGAAGATGCCGTCGAAAAGCTGCTGGGGCAGTATCTGGCATCGGAAAAGAAGGATTTTGACACAGTGATGAAGGGCCTGAGCAGCGGCAATGTCTTTCATATGGAAGTGCCCTGCAAGACGGACAAAGATACCTTTAACGGAGCAGTAAATGTGAAGGCCCTTTCCGTTCCCAGGGTAGAGAACCAGGACGCGAAGATCCTCTATTATAAAGAAGAAAATGAGTGCCGCATCCAGCCCGAAGTACAGGGAACAGAGCTCGAGGATGAGGAGCTTCAGAACTGGCTCAAGGGTGAAGTCGACGCGGCGCTGGCAAAAATCATGCAGGAGCAGGATGAAGCACAGCAGAAGGAGAATACCACTGCCGCTGCCGCAGCCGCAGCTGAGAAGGCGGAGGCAGACACGGTGGCTGCCGAGAATGCGGAAATCAATGCCGCCGCGGCAGAATCCGCTGCTTCAGGCACTACTGACACAGAGACTGCATCCGGATCCGCAGACGGAAAGGCCAAGGCCGGAAAAGAGAAAAAGGACAAGGGCGAAGAAAGCAGGGAAATCGTCTGTGAGATTCCAGCCTCTCTGTATATTCCTCCGAAAAAGAAGGCTGACGACGAAAAACTGGTGCAGAAATGCCAGATCCTCAATGACTATGCCGATGAGACAGTCACCTATGTGTTCGGAGATCAGACAGAGAAGCTCACTTTTGAGACCTTCATGGACTGGCTGAAGATCAAGGACGGCAAGGTTTCTGTCAAGGAGGATAAGGTCGCGAAATACGTCCGCAAGCTTGCGGAAAAGTATGAGACCCGCTATATGGACCGCGTTTTCCAGACTTCCCTGGGAACCACAGTCACTTTCCCGGCAGGGCTGAATGAATACGGCTACACGATTCTGGAAGACCTGGAAGCACAGCAGCTCACACAGGATATCCTCTCGGGAGAATCCGTGGAGCGCGAGCCGGTCTATCAGTACCTGGGTCCCTGGGGAGACCCTCTGTATCTGAAACGGAGCGGCACAGATGATCTGGCCGGCACATACGTCGAAGTCAGCATCAGTGCCCAGCACATGTGGTACTATATTAACGGCGCGCTCTTTATCGAGAGCGATGTAGTGACCGGAGATGCCACTCTCGGCCGGGATACCGCCACCGGCGTCTTCCCGCTCGCCTTTAAAGAGAGCCCTGCGACACTGCGGGGCGGCGAGGGCAAGAATAAATATACCACCAAGGTGCAGTACTGGATGCCCTTCTACGAAGGACAGGGCCTGCACGATGCATGGTGGAAGACGGTCTTCGGCGGCAATGAGTACATGGGCAACGGCTCCCACGGCTGCGTAAACCTTCCTTCATCAGTTGCAGAGGCAGTTTACAATAATATCGAGCCCGGCACGGCAATCATCATATATGACTGATGGAATGTATTACAGCTCCTTTTCCGGACCTGGTCCGGGCAAGGAGCTGTTTTTTTCAGTCAAAATTTATGTCAGGGCTTTTGCCTGCAGTATTCTTTTTCTGTCAGGATTTTTTTCTGTCAGCATTTCTTTTCTGTCAGGATTCTTTACGGGACTGGAGGATCCTTATGCCGTTGACTTCGATGTCATCGGCGACGGGGATGGTGAGATATTCAATCCCGTCGATGAAGCGGGTCTTGATCATATCGGCCATTTCCGCCTTGACCGTGATGCGGAGGCTGGGAGTCTTGATCTCGAGTTTTTTGGTCTCTGCCGCGTTTTCGGCCATGAGAGATCCGCCCTCGCCGACAGCGTCATCAAAGGCAGCATCAAAGAGATCGAGGGATTCCTCGGGAGCGCCGTTTTCATAGAGGATGCGGCGCAGCTGGACTTTTTCGATCTGGGGCGGTTCGCCGCTGTCTTTTTCCTGCTCGACGAGCTGACCGATCGCCTCGTGGATATTCTTGACGTTTTCGAAATCGCAGTCCCTGCCCAGCGTAGCTTCGACCACTTTTTTGAAGACACCGCGCTGGTCTTCCTCGGGCAGAGGCATGGGGCATCCCAGAAGATCATCGGACAGTTCCGGATGCAGTTCGTCCGGCCGCCGCACGAAGTAGAGGAGTTGGTGGATATCGCTGCCGCGGTCATTGAAGGCGGGGAAGAGGAAGCCTGCATCAGGTCTCTGCACAGCCCAGTCGCTGCGGCGGTCCAGGAAGCACATTTTATCCGGGTCGTAGCAGAGCCCTTCCTTGAGCAGGATCACCGGGCAGATGCTGCACAGGATAAAATCATAGACATAGTCGGAGGCGTCCTCCATGTCGATGCCGTCCGATGTCCTGCCGGGGATATCATAGAGTCCGTGTGCCAGCAGGATCAGATATTTGTCGGGAAACTGAGCAGTTTCGATCACCCTGTCAAAAAAAGCGCGGAGCAGGGTGCTGTCGTCAAGGCCGGACTTCTGTAATCGATAAAGAAGGTCCTGCCGTCCGCCCGCCTCTTCCTCTGCCAGGGGAAACTCCAGATTGAAGAGATTTTTGCCGGGCTTGCCGCTCAGGGTCTGACGGAAGATCTCACAGTATTTTTCCACGGTCGATTCTTCGAGAGCCAGGAAAGTATCCCTGATCTCGGTGACGATCTCCCGGTTTTCATCTACATAGCACCCCCGGATCTTGTCGATCCGGCAGTTTTTCAAAGTCATCAGTTTACGTATTTCTGCTATAGCTTTCTTGTCCAAAAGATTACCTCATGTTAATAACGCCTTATTTTTTCAGTCCGCGGATAAAGGAGCACAGTTCCGCATTGCACTTGTCCTTCTGAACGATCACACACTGCCCTTTGGCAACTTCGAGATAGAAATCCGTATCTGTCTCGATGATATTGAGCAGTTTTGCGTATTCATAGGTTCCGTGGTTCTTCTCGTTCTTTGTCTCAAAGTGATCATCAAAGAAGAGGACAGTGAAGCGGTCGCCGCCTGCTGCTTTGATCATTTCGTAGTTTTTACGGACCTGCATGCCGGAAGTAAACAGGGTGATTATAACACATCCGATCACGACGACTATCATAAAGATGCCGAGCATCGGTTTTCCGTTTCTCAACTGGAAGAATGCGGCGTACAGGATCCATACGAGCGCGATCGCAGTGAAAATATAGCCCTTTTTCTGGTCGCCCTGCAGCATTTTGCCCAGGCGCTTGATATCGTTCTGTGTGAGAGTGATGTCTGCTGTGTATTTGGGATCCATGTAAAAAACCTCCTTGCCTGTCCTGAATCTGCATCGATGATAGCAGAATCCCGCAGGAGCCGCAAGACGGCGTTTTTCCGGACGGGGGAAAACGCGCAGCTTGTAACAGCAATGCGAAGCTTTGCCGCCGCCCTTCGAGAAGACCCTTCGAGAAGGCCCTTCGAGGGGGTGTGCACAGTAACCGTATACTCCTGTAACAAAAAATGCATCGGTTCCCTGTTTCATGTTATAGTACTATAGAAGTCTGTACCGCGGAAGGTACGAATTAAGAGAGGTCGATCAATGGCAGGGGGCTTTTTGCCCGTGAGCCGGCAGGACATGCAGGCGCAGGGGATTGAACAGCTGGATTTTGTATATATCTGCGGAGATGCGTATGTGGACCACCCGAGCTTCGGGTCGGCCATTATTTCGCGTGTCCTGCAGTCCAGAGGATATACGGTGGGAATGATCTGCCAGCCGGACTGGCGCAAGCCCGAGAGCATTGCTGCCCTGGGCGAGCCGCGTCTTGGCTTTCTGGTATCCTCCGGAAATATGGATTCCATGGTCAACCACTACACGGTCAACAAAAAGCATAGAAGCCGCGATGCCTTCAGCCCGGGCGGCCAGATGGGAAAGCGCCCCGACAACGCCGTGGTGGTCTACGGCAACCTGATCCGCAGGACCTTTAAAAAGACGCCTCTTATCCTGGGCGGACTCGAGGCAAGCCTGCGGCGCATGTCCCACTATGACTACTGGTCGGACCGCGTGCGGCGCTCGATCCTTCTGGAGGCAGGCGCAGACCTGATCTCCTACGGAATGGGTGAGCGCAGCATCGTGGAGATTGCGGATGCCCTGGCCAGCGGTATGGATGTGCGCGACATCACCTATATTGACGGCACCGTGTACAAGACGAGAAATGAAGAAGACATCTTCGACGCCATCCGCCTGCCGGACCATGAGCTTGTCTGTCAGCCTGACGAAAAGGGGAAGCGCGCCTATGCACAGAGCTTTGCCCTGCAGCATGCAAACACCGACCCTTTTCAGGCAAAGCGGCTCTACGAGACCTACGGGGGAAAGACTTTTGTCGTGCAGAACCCTCCCGCCAGACCCCTCTCCATGCGGGAGATGGATAATGTTTACGCACTTCCCTATATGCGCACCTGGCATCCCATGTACGACGAGGCGGGCGGCGTTCCGGCCCTTGGAGAGATCCGCTTCAGCCTGACCTCCAACCGCGGCTGCTACGGGGACTGCAATTTCTGCGCCCTCACTTTTCATGAAGGCCGTATCGTGCAGGTCCGCAGCCATGAATCCATCCTGCAGGAGGCCCGGCAGATGCTGGAGGAGCCCGATTTCAAGGGCAATATCTATGACGTCGGCGGGCCGACAGCGGAGTTCCGCGCACCGGCCTGCAGCAAGCAGATGACACACGGCGCCTGCAAGCACCGCCGCTGTCTCTTTCCGCAGCCCTGCCCCAACCTGGAGATCGATCACAGAGATTACCTCTCTCTTCTCAAAAAGCTTCGCACTTTACCCGGCGTGAAAAAGGTCTTTATCCGCTCAGGCTTCCGCTTCGACTACCTGCTGGCGGACCGCGACCGGACCTTTCTGAGGGAACTCTGTCAGTACCACATCAGCGGCCAGCTGCGCGTTGCGCCCGAACATGTCTCCGACAATGTCCTGGCGAAAATGGGCAAGCCGGGTAACGACGTATACCGCGAGTTCGTCCGTACTTTTGAGGAGATGAATAAGAAGACCGGCAAGGAGCAGTACATTGTCCCCTATCTCATGTCCTCTCATCCCGGCAGCACCCTGAAGGATGCCGTCGCCCTGGCTGAATATATCCGCGAGCTGGGCTATATGCCGGAACAGGTACAGGATTTTTATCCGACGCCCGGAACGGTCTCCACCTGCATGTACTATACGGGACTTGATCCCCTGACATGGAAAGAAGCCGGAAAGATCAGCGGTAAGGCAACAGCCGGTCCTGTACAGATGGACAAGGTCTATGTTCCGCGGGATCCGCACGAAAAAGCCATGCAGAGGGCACTGATCCAGTACCGGGACCCGGACAACTATGATCTGGTCAAGGAAGCCCTTCTCCGCACCGGCCGCACCGATCTGATCGGATTCGGTGAAAAGTGTCTCATTCCGCCCAGGAAAATGAAAAGGGAAGAGCAGTCCGACAGGCATACGGACAAAAAGGCCGAAAGGAATCAAAAGACCGGCAGGGATCAAAAGAAGGGCAGGAATCCTGAGACCGGCAGGGAACAAAAGACCGGCAGGGATCAAAAGACGGGAAAGGACCAAAAGAGCGGAAAGAAGGACCTGAGACGCACAGATCAAAGGGGAGGGAAAACAGAAAGAAATCACACAGAAAGGACTTCAGACAGACCCGGGCACGGGCGCGCAGTGAAAACGTCTGACAAGCTTCATGGTAAGGTCGGGGGAAGGCACACCGCTGCCTCAGGAAAAAAACGTCAGACCAAACGGTAACAGCATATTGTATGCTGTAGTGAAAGTTTTGGAAATTTTTATGAAAATGAAAGGAAAAACCATGAGCAATATCCATGAGAGTGTTTTTCTCGCCCCCGGCAGTGTCGTGTTGAGAGATGTGACCATAGGAGCACAGAGTGCTGTCTGGTTCAACACCGTCGTACGCGGAGATGAGGCTCCGATCCGAATCGGACAAGGATCGAATATCCAGGACAATACAGTGGTCCACGGTGCACCCGGATTCCCGGTTGAGATCGGAGACGGCGTGACGGTCGGTCATTCCGCGATCATACACGGCTGCAAAATAGGGAATAATACACTCATCGGCATGGGCACGATCATCATGAATGGGGCGGTGATCGGCAGCAACTGCGTGATCGGCGCAGGTTCCCTTGTGACCGGAGGAACCGTCATTCCCGACGGAAGTGTCGTGGTGGGCCGCCCGGCTAAAGTCATCTCCTCCGTATCGGAAAAACATCTCGAGATGATCCGCCACAATGCGGAGGAATATGTTTCGCTGATGATGGAATACAGGGACGGGAATTTCAAAAACGAATCCCTGCGGTGACAAGTGCCGCACAGGCCATGCACCCTTCATGCAGGATCCCTGCGGGCCTCTGCGAGTCCTGCCCGCCGGCTGAGAGAAGCCCTCGGGGCGGCATCTTCCACGGTCATCTGATATACATGATGTAAAGGTCAAAAGGTATCCGATGGCTCTGAGTCTCGTCAAGCTGCACAAACAGCCGAAGGGCCTTGGCGAGCGGCCGGTACTTGGCCGCTGTTTTTTAGCGGCCTTAGTACCGCTGCCA
>CACZFF010000047.1:34230-41159 GCA_902780385.1 uncultured Lachnospiraceae bacterium | reverse complement strand
CCTGTATCATTAACTGATCCCGGAGAAAGAAAAAGCACCGGAATTTCCGGTGCTAATGTTAAAAGATTTTTGGGACATTTTCAAAAATGGTTGACATAGAAAGTTTCGCGGACTTTGAGTCTATATAGAAAGTTTCGCGGACTTTGAGTCTATATAGAAAGTTTCGCGGACTTTGAGTCTATTGGCGGACAGGTTGCTGATCTGTACAGACCCGCCCGAAACGCGGCCAGGATGACATACGGATACACTGCTGAAATCACTTTCGAAAGGAATTCATATATAATGGAAGAAAAAAACACAATGACCAGGCGGATCCAGAACATTCTCCTTGTTTTTCTGCCCGCACTCTTTCTCGCCCTTCTCATCTACAGCGCGCTCTCAGGCCGTTTTACAAAACCGGAAGGAAAGAAGACCGATACCACACCGCCTTCCATCATGCTCACCCGCGACAACCGCTATTTTGTTCAGCCCGGGGAGCAATATGAAGAGGAAGGATACGCCGCCTACGATGATACTGACGGCGATCTGACCAAAGAAGTAGAGGTTTCCGTCAACGGAGACATCATCCGCTACCGTGTATCGGATTCCGCCGGTAACATCTCTATCCGATTCCGCAGCATCCCCTATGCATCTCCTGCTCCGGAGGATTAAATTCCCGAAAAACAGAATTTCCCGAAACATTTTCCGAAACAATTCCCGAAACAATTTCCCGAAAAACAAATGCGCCTCTGCATCCGTCTGCCGGATGCGGAGGCGCTTCCTCTATACTTTCTTTATGTTTATGTTCAGGCGTCAGCAGGTGACGACTGCGGAACTCCAGGTCAGGACAGTGCAGCTGTGATGATGGACATGGAGTAGACTTCCAGAGCGTTGCAGCCTCTGGACAGGTCGTTGATCTGCGCATTCAGGCCCAGAAGGATGGGGCCGTAAGCATCGAAGTTACCGAAACGCTGTGCGATCTTGTAACCGATGTTGCCTGCGTTGATGTCGGGGAAGATGAAGGTATTGGCATGACCTGCAGCCTTCCAGCCGGGAACCTTGGTCTCGGCGACACGAGGAGAAACAGCTGCGTCGAACTGGATCTCGCCGTCGATCGGAACTTCCGGGAATTTCTCTTTTGCCTTCTGCGCGGCATTGTGCATCTTGGTGACATCCGCATCCTTTGCGGAGCCGTTGGTGGAGAAGGAAAGGAAAGCGACCTTGGGGTCTACACCGAAGACCTTCGCGCACTCAATGGTCTCGCCGCAGATCTCAACCAGCTCATCCTCGGAGGGGTGAATGTTGATTGCGCAGTCAGCCATTGCCACGACTTCATTTTCACCGGTCGCAGAAGGACGGACCAGGATGAAGCAGGAAGATACGATGCTGTTGCCGGGTTTTGTCTTGATGATCTGCAGAGCGGGACGGACTGTGTCTGCAGTGGAATAGGTTGCGCCGCCGAGCAGGCAGTCAGCAATGCCCATCTTGACCAGCATAGTTCCGAAATAGTTGCCCTGCTTGAGGATGGGAAGAGCCTTCTCAGGAGTCATTCCCTTGCTCTTTCTGAGCTCGCAGAAAGCCGCAACCATCTCATCCATCTTATCATAATTCTCGGGATCCAGGATCTGCGCGCCGCGGATATTGTAGCCGGCCTCTTCTGCCGCATCCTGCACTTCCTCTTCCTTGCCCAGAAGGATGGGGGTCAGGAAGCTGCTTGCCAGAAGACGGGAAGCCGCCTCAAGGATACGGGGATCCGATCCCTCAGTGAAGACAATCGTCTTGGGATTCTTCTTCAGCTGTTTAATCATTGCACCAAAACCATACATAATGAAACCTCCCTAGTAATAAAAAAATAAAGTAATTACAATCAGGTTGACAGGTTCGCCCATTTCTATATTACCCTTAACAGACATTGTAACATGAACTGTTCAAACTGTCCTGACTTTTTCTTTTATTTTTTTAACCAATATGCACAGAATTGTATACAGATTGTATACAAACATACTGTTTCCGGCCTCATGCCGATGCCTCCAGGGTAAGGCGGACTCTTTTGCATTCTATGCGGGCTGTGATATACTATCTTCATATTTATTATTTCCATTATTGCACGCATGTGCATCTGTCTGCTTGTTTTATATATTCTACAATTCTATATGTGAAAAGGTTCACGCCGCAGGCAGGGGCCGGTTTTCTTTTTTTTGCAAATTTCTGCAGGGAGGATCATATGAAAAAAATAGCCATATTGGGATCTACAGGCTCGATCGGGCGCCAGACTCTGGATGTTGCCCGTGAGCAGAAAGATATAGAAGTTGTCGCGCTCTGCGCGAGGCGAAGCGTCGACCTGATGGAGGCGCAGATCCGTGAATTCCGCCCCAGGCGGGCAGTCATGTGGGACGAGGATGCGGCAGCGGATCTCAGGATCCGTGTACGCGATATGGACGTCGAGGTCCTCTCCGGAATGGAGGGCATTCTCGACACGGCATCCATGGACGGATACGAATATTTTGTCACTGCGATCATGGGAATGGTGGGGGTCAGGCCGACAGTCGCGGCGATCGAAAGCGGAAAAAAGATTGCTCTCGCCAATAAAGAGACGCTGGTCACGGCAGGACATATCATAATGCCGCTGGCCGCCGAAAAGGGCGTCCCCATCCTGCCCGTGGACAGTGAGCACAGCGCCATCTTCCAGTCCCTCAACGGAGAGGCCGGAAACAGGATCGCGAAAATCTGGCTGACCGCATCGGGAGGCCCTTTCCGCGGACGGACTGCGGAAGAAATCAAAAATATGAAACCGGAAGATGCTCTGAAGCATCCCACCTGGGAGATGGGACAGAAAATCACGATCGATTCCTCCACCCTGGTCAACAAGGGGCTCGAAGTGATCGAAGCGCGCTGGCTGTTCGATGTCGACCCGGCACAGATCCAGGTCCTTGTCCATCCCCAGAGCATCATCCACTCGGCAGTGGAGTATGAGGACGGCGGTATCATAGCCCAGCTGGGTGTGCCTGACATGCGCCTTCCCATACAGTATGCCCTTTATTACCCGGAACGCCGGCCCATGCCCGGAGAAAGACTTGACTTCTATGCACTGGGACAGATCACCTTTGAGCGTCCCGACATGGAAACTTTCCCCGCCCTGCGTCTTGCCTATGACGCGATCCAGAAGGGCGGCAACATTCCCACAGCCTTCAACGCAGCGGACGAATTCGCTGTACAGAAGTTCCTCGAGCGCAAAATCTCCTTCCCGGAAATCTGGGAGATGATCCGCTGCAGCATGGAGAACTGCCGCTTTATCGAAAATCCTTCTCTCGACCAGGTCTTTGACACCGAGCGGGAGGTACAGGGAATCCTCGCCGGATGGCGTGCATGATCTTATTGCCGGGTGCAAAAAGAGCCGTGAACAAATTGTTCACGGCTCTTCTCATCGGAGTGACGGGATTCGAACCCACGACCCCTTCGTCCCTAACGAAGTGCGCTAGCCAGCTGCGCTACACCCCGATCTGATATTTCAGGCGCGTGTCTTTCGTAACACGCAAGTGATATATTACCCCCGATTCACAAAAAAAGCAAGCACTTTTTCAAAAAAAATCGTAGAATTTTGCAAAAAAGTAAAAGGCGCGTCCTCCGCGCCTTTTTGAGAGCCGCTCCGCATGTGTCCACACATGTAAAACGCATCAGTTTTTCACTTCACGCCCTGTCGAGGGCGTGAAGTGAAACATTTTCAATTTATGAATCAGACAGATTATAACAGTGCCTCGACTGCTTTGGAAACTTCTGCCATATCTGCAGTGGGCTCAAAGCGGGCGACAACATTGCCCTGACGGTCTACGAGGAACTTTGTGAAATTCCACTTGATCTCGGGGTTGTTCTTGTAATCCTTGTCAATGGTCATCAGCAGACCGGCCATCAGCAGAGCCGTTTTGCCCTTTCCGAAGCCCTCAAAGCCCTTCTGGCTCTTCAGGAACTTGTAGAGCTCGATGGCATTCTCGCCGTTGACATCGGACTTCTTCATCTGGGGGAACTGTGTGTTGTAGTGAAGCTGGCAGAACTGATGGATCTCTTCATCCGTTCCGGGAGCCTGACCCTTGAACTGGTTGCAGGGAACATCGATGATCTCGAGTCCTTTCTCATGAAACTTCTCGTACATCTCCTCGATCTCCTTGTACTGAGGAGTAAAGCCGCAGCCCGTGGCAGTGTTGACGATGAGGACAACTTTGCCCTCAAATTCACGCATGGAAATCTCATTGCCTTTTGCATCTTTTACACTCTGATCATAAAAACCCATTATTCTTCCTTCCTTTCATAAATCATATATTGAGATGGATCTCCAATTGCTTACAGCCCTGCATATTCCTGCGGGAATACGACCGCTGTGTTTTATTGCAATATTCTTTCTTTTCGCTATTCAATTTTATATAATTATATTGTGCGCAATTTAATTTGTCAACCCTTATTTTTGCTTTTTTTGTGGGCTTGTCCCCCTGACAAGTCCCGGCAGTTCCTACACAACATCCTTAAGTGCGTCGCTCATGGGAATCGACCGGATCTTGTGAATCTCGAAGACCGCCACGACGAAATAAGTCACTGCGCCGATAAGGAACATTTTGATAAAGATGATCTGCGGAATGTCATAGGTAATCCATCCGGACATTCTGGCAGCCAGATAGTTCATGAAAATAAACTTCATGATGACATTTTCCAGAGGTATTGTCACCGCCAGGATGAGCAGGGTGACAATGGTCGTGGTCACGATATAAAGGCGGGCGATCTCGGCATCGGAATAGCCCAGAATCTTTGTCATGGAAATCGGCTGGGCATTTTTTTCTATGATCATCCTGGACAGCAGATAGAGAAGGACCATGAACAGGATCACCGCAAATCCGTCCACAATGACCATCATTCCGCCCATGGAGACATCCAGCTGCCGGCTGATCTTGATCAGTGCGTCATAGTCGATTATGCTGGCCACCATATCCCGGCTGATATCCGTGATCTCGCTGTCGGAAAAATATCCGGAGCTGTAGTCTTCAAACAAGCCAAAGGTCTCGCACAGGTCTTCACTGCGCATAAACATACAGAGACCGCCCATGTAATCGTAAATACCATCCACTTCAAACTCATAATACTTATTTTCATAGGGTTCTTTGAGACGAATGGTATCCCCGGCTTTGATCCGGCATTTATCCGCATAGGCCGACGAAATATAGATCTCTCCTCTCCCGATCGATGCATGGATATAACGGCTGTTCTTTTTGATCCCATACACCTGGATATTTTCGGTGCGCAGCGCCTCCCCTTCCGGGATCCGCAGGGTATAAGAGGAAAAAGCCTCCGCGTCAGGGTTGGATGTCCTTGTCGACAGGCGCAGGAAAGTAGACGTCAGGATCTTGTCCAGCTCGTAGTCTTTATCCATCTGATAGGCGGGAATCTTCAGAAAATACTGGTATTTGCAGAGCATGTTGTCCTGCATGGATTCCTGATAGCGGTCAAGGACAGCCGGCAGGGCCAGACCGAACAGGAGCAGCAGGTTTGCAAAAAGGACCCCGATGAAGAGGATTACATAGCTTCCCGTATTCTGAAAAAAGATCCTCATCCGGAATCGGGCGGAGAAGGGAATGTGAGGTGAGAGACGGAAAGCGCGGCTCTTTCCTCTGCGCCGCAGTTCTCTGCGCAGAAACTGCAGCGGCGAAAGAGACAGTCGTCTCCACAGAGTCAGAAAGGTCGCCGCCAGCATGATCAAAAGCGGCACGACTGTGGTCAGGACAAAGGCCTCAGAGTTCCAGATCGTGACATAGGTCGGCAGGCTGTAACTGCCGTAATACAGATCGGCGCAGACCTGTTTCAAGTAAGTATAGCCAAGTATATTTCCGACCAGAGCAGCCGCCAGCGTGATCAGAAGCGGCAGCACCATATAATGACGCACCAGTTCCGCCTTCGTATAGCCGGAGGCGCGCAGGGTGCCGATGACAGCGGATTCCCGCGCGATCGTATCGTTGATCGTGACGATAAAGACAAAAGCGATGATCACGATCATGATATAGAGCAGGATCAGCATCATAGCCCGGTCGCCGCCCATGTCCTCTCCGGTGAACTGGATCGCCTGATTGATATAGCGCGGCACAAAATCCTCCAGATAGATTTCCTCTGCGATGTCCTCCATCAGCTGATCGGACAGCTTTTTTTCCTCCTCGGCTGAGGCAGGAGGCGTATTGTACTTCCAGCTGTAGTTATAGACCAGTTCGTCCGAAGGAAACTGGGAAAAGTCCTCTTCTCCCACAGCAGCGATCCCGAATTTGACAGCGTCAAACATGGCGTCGTTGTTGTCCTGAAACAGGGCACTGTAATCGGGAAAGGCCGCCAGTCCGGTCACTGTGAATTCTCTGCTGCCGAACCGGACACTGTCCCCGACCGAAATATCATTGTTGTCCGCGTACATGCGGTCCAGAATCATGTCCCCGGGTTTCTGCAGGGACTGCCCTTTCATCAGACACAGAAGGTTTACCTGATCCCTGTCCTGAAAGATGCGCAGGGTATTCTCCTCTCCCGTCCCTTTTTCTATATAAAAATTGTCATACAGCCTGATGCCGTACTCCTCTATATCACGCCGGTTGGACCTGGAAATCTCCTCGTCCGTACGGAAATTGCCGTCCTCGATATTGTATTTTTCAAAGCTGTCGTTATAGGCGATGATCATGCTTCCGTCCGCAACCAGAAATCCCGAGATCAGACCGATCGTAAAGACCAGAAGCACAAAGATGACTGCATATTTTCCGAACTGTCCCCAAAGCTCCCGCAGATAGCGTCTGCGCAGGGGATTGCGTGTTCTAGTATTCATGAATTCCCTCCCGGGGGTGTCAGGGGTGTCAGGGTTGTCAGG
Organism: uncultured Lachnospiraceae bacterium; assembly: GCA_902780385.1. Classification (GTDB taxonomy): domain Bacteria; phylum Bacillota; class Clostridia; order Lachnospirales; family Lachnospiraceae; genus CAG-791. The sequence goes on along the minus strand of CACZFF010000047.1, from coordinate 34,303 downwards.
GGGACGGTTCTTCTGTCACCTTTCAGGTGACAGAAGAACCGTCCCCCTGACAACCCTGACACCCCTGACACCC
>CACZFF010000047.1:0-34179 GCA_902780385.1 uncultured Lachnospiraceae bacterium | reverse complement strand
CCCCCTGACAACCCTGACACCCCTGACACCCAGTCTCTACCACTCCAGTTCTTCCGCAGGGGTGCGGACCGCATTCTCGATGCGGTCGCGGATCCGGCCGTCGCGCAGGCGGATCACCGTGTCCGCCATTGCGGCGATGGCTTCGTTGTGCGTCACCATGATAATGGTTGTGCGGTATTGGAGGCTGATCCTCTCGATGAGCCGCAGAATCTCTCGGGAAGTGTTGTAGTCGAGAGCCCCGGTCGGTTCGTCACAGAGCAGGATGTCCGGATTTTTGACAATGGCGCGCCCTATACTGGTCCTCTGCTGCTGTCCTCCGGAAAGCTGGTTGGGCAGCTTGTCACGATGCTCATAAAGCCCCAGAGTATGCAGGATTTCCTCAACATCGAGGGGATGCCTGCCAAGATAGGCCCCCACCTCAATGTTTTCGCGCACAGTCAGATTGGGAATCAGGTTATACATCTGAAAAATATAGCCCAGGTGTTCTCTCCGATAACGGGTGAGCTGCTTTTCCTTCATCGTGTTCATCCTCTCTCCGCCGATGAATATTTCGCCGCTGTCCGCTGTATCGATTCCCCCTATAATATTGAGAAGGGTGGATTTTCCGGATCCCGACGGTCCCAGAAGAAGGCAGAATTCTCCTTTTTCAACACCCAGGCTGATCCCCCTCAGAACCTCTACGTGGCTGTCTCCTTTTCCGAAAGATTTTCTGATGTCTTTCAATTCCAGCAGCAATTCTCTATCCTCCAGATTACAAGTGCCGGGCTCTCCGGCATTTCTTCCCCTGTCCGCCGGATAATCCTGCCAAATTACAGTGTGTTAGTTGCAATAAACTATTATAACGCATTTTCCGTTATATGCAACTAACAACAATATACACATGCAGGCCTTGATAATAATCCCTTGATATTGATCCAAGCAAACAGACGGAGAGCTTTCTGCAGGTTTTGCAGAAAACTCCCCGTCAGGATTCATTTATAACGTCCCTTCAAAAAAACAAGCCGGATCACACGTCGGATCAAAAGCCGGATCAAAAGCCGGATCAAGCAAGTGCAGCGCCAAGTGCCTTGCAGTCGGCCTCACCGTCGTCATCGGGAGCACCGTTGATCATCAGGCCTTCAGCCACAAGCTCTGCACCTGCTTCTTTGGCCTCGTCTTCCCATGTGCGCATCCATTCGCCGTCGCCCCATCCGTAGGAACCAAACAGAGCAACCTTCTTTCCGGAGAGCTCGCCCTTGACCTCATCCCACATAGGCTGGTACTCAGCTTCCTCGAGCTGTTCAGCACCCATTGCGGGGCAGCCGAACGCGATGCCGTCATAGTTCGCAACTGCTGCTGCGCCGAAATCGGCGGGGCCCATAGTGGTGACTTCCGCGCCCTTCTCCTCTGCGCCTGCTGCTACTGCATTTGCCATTGCCTCTGTGTTGCCGGTTCCGCTCCAGAATACTACTGCTACTTTGCTCATTTGATGTTCTTCCTTTCTTTTTTGTCTTTTGGGTAAGTCTTTTATCACAGATGTACCGCGATAAAAGAAAGGGCTTAACCTGCTGATTATATGCTAAACAGCCACGGCGAGGCGCATAAGCGGAACCCCGTCAGACCACTGTTTACAATAAGTTTCTGTACACCTGCGGTACTTTTCAAATGTTTCCCGGGCGGCTTCGGCATCGCCGTAGACACGCCAGGTACCGACCAGTTTACATCCGACCGACCTGTTTGAGCCGTGTGCGATAAATCCTCTCACATCCTCCGGCGGATAACTGAGAAAAAGCCCGATCTCATGGGGGAACTCGCTCTCGAGATCGTTGAGCCTGTGGATGAGCTCGACAACACACTGATTGGTGTTCTCATGCCTGTATCCGGCTTTTTCCAGAAGGTCCAGAGCTTCCTTGTTGGAAAGATCCTTTTCCAGACGGGCCGGACGATAAAGATAGACCAGGACCCTCTCTGCCGAATACCGCAGGGGCAGGATCCGCAGCCCCTTGGGAACAAGCTTCCTGTTCAGGCTGCGTATCTCCAGCATAGTTTGTTTCCTGTCTGTACAGGGACAGGTAAAAAGACTGCCTGTCTTGATCCCTGCCAGTGTAGGGGAAGCATATTGAACGATAATTTCATCCGACATTTGCGCGCACCTTCCGACTCATCATTCATCAGACCTGTCCTGCATAACATTTATCTGAATTAGATTTATCCTGAAACAGGTTTATCCAGCATAAGGTCTATACTCCATTGGATTCAGCCTGCATTTTCAACGGCACTGATCAGGCACTCTGTCCCATGGTGTGTTTCTCCAGAATGCTTCGCAGCGCTGCCACGGAAGCTGTCCTGGAATGTTCGACTTTCGTGTCCAGTCCTTTGATCTCGTTCTGGGCACATTTGAGAACTTTGTGCGAGAGCGCTCCTGTGAAACAGATCATCAGATCCGGATTACCCAGTTTATTCTTCAGGCTTCCCGATGGTTTGATGAAGACTTTCGCACGACATTTATACTCTTTACACAAATCCTTGTACTGGCGCTCCATACATTCATTGCCGCCCAATATGATCACACTCATAATAACCCCCGTACCGGATTGGTTAGATTCACCTAACCACCATCATAAAAGATAACGCTCTGAAAAGCGCTTTAATACTACCAGCTATATTGAATGCAGCAATAACAGTTATTTATGTCTAACTACATTGTGGGTTAATTGTAGCTAACTTGCACCTGCAAAACGACTCCAAACAGACATTTTGCAAAGAATTTGCCGCTATTCACGGTCTCTTCTGAACTGTGACCGCAGCTTGCGTCTGCCCATTTCAGATGCTCTTCAGGCATGGGCAAACACCCTTATACCCGGTTTTTTACAGGAAAAGCCCATTCAAAAACACCTCCGGGGCTGAGGCTTGGATTAGATTAGTAACAAGATTTCGTTACTGGTCTATTCCAGGCATGCTCAAGCCCGAAGGTGCTTTTGAATAGTTCAGAGATGACAGAGATGTGACAAAGGAACCGTCCCCCTGTCACCTACAGCAGGTTCTTCATGCTGTCTACACTGAAATAAATTGTGGAAATATTGTGCAGAAGCGCTGCGCGGGCCGGGGGCATCATGCCCAGAAGGCCCAGGGCAATAAGTCCGCCGTTAAAGGTCATGATCCGGCGGTAGTTTCCGTCGATGCGGGTCATCAGCGCACTGCTGAGTCTGCGGAGAACGATGAGTTCACGCAGGTCGTCAGCGGAAATAGTAATGTCCGCAATCTCGCGGGCTATGGCCGCGCCTGCGGCGATGGCAACACCGGCATCGGCCTCGGAGAGAGCCGGCGAGTCGTTGATGCCGTCCCCGATCATGACCACCTTGCGGCCTGCCTCATGTTCGCGGCGGATGAAGGCCGCCTTGTCCTCGGGAAGCACTTCGGAGAAGAATTCGTCCATTCCCAGGCGGGCAGCGACCGAAGCGGCAGTTCTGTGGCTGTCGCCGGTCATCATGACGACACGGCTGAATCCTTCGCGATGGAGATCTCCTACGACACTGAGAGCCTCCGTGCGGATCGGATCCTCAATACAGATCACAGCGGCGAGTTTCCCGCCCAGAGCCAGGTACAGGAGAGAGCAGTCATCCGGAAGTTTCTCAAACTTCCTGATTTCCTCTTCGCCCTCCGGCAGCTGACATTTTTCGTCTTCAAAAATAAAATGATAACTGCCGATCAGGGCCCGCACATCATCGATCGAACTGGCGATTCCATGAGCCACAACATATTCCACCTTTGCGTGGCGCTCTTCGTGCTTGAGCCCCCTCTTTTCCGCTTCGCGCACAACGGCGTTGGCGATCGAGTGGGGGAAGTGCTCCTCCAGGCAGGCTGCGAGCCGCAGCATTTCCCGCTCCTCCCCGCCGCCGAAAGTGATCACCTGGCGGACACTGGGTGTCGCGTTGGTCAGGGTCCCGGTCTTGTCAAATACAATGGTGTCTGCCTGGGCAACGGCCTCAAGGAATTTTCCTCCCTTGACATTGATGTGGTGATCGCTGCACTCCCGCATGGCGGAAAGGACCGAAATAGGCATGGCCAGCTTCAGAGCGCAGGAGAAATCGACCATCAGGAAGGAAAGTGCCCGCATTGCATTGCGGGTCAGAAGCCATGCGAGGGCTGTTCCGCCCAGTGACCAGGGAACCAGCGAATCGGCCAGGTGCGCCGCACGGCTCTCTGTTGCGGATTTGAGCTTCTCGGACTCCTCGATCATATTGACGATCTTGTCGTAGCGGCCGCTGCCGAGCGCCTTCTCGACGCGGATCTCCAGTTCGCCCTCTTCCAGGACCGTTCCCGCGTAAACATAGGCGCCCTCGCTTTTGGCCACAGGCAGGGACTCACCGGTCATGGAAGCCTGGTTGACAGCGCCTTCTCCCGCCTGCACATGGCCGTCGAGAGGGATGACATTACCGGTGCGGACCACAATGCAGTCTCCGGGCTGAATCTCGTTGACCGCCATGAGCACTTCACCCTTCTCCCCTGTTTTCACCCATGCCTTGTCCACGTTCAGATACATGCGGCGTGCCAGGTCATCCACCGACTTTTTGTGGGTCCACTCCTCAAGAAGGCCGCCCACATCCAGAAGGAACATGACGGAATCCGCAGTGGAGTACTCTCCTCTCAGAAGAGATACCCCGATGGTTGTCGCATCCAGGACAGGAACCTCCATGCGCCCCTGCCGCAGACAGCGCAATCCTTCAAAAATATACCGTGCTGCCTTGCCCAGACTGTATAGGCGCCGGAGAGGGATCGGAAGAAGCACTGTCCTCACAGCACGTCCGACCACCATAAAAAACAGCTTGTCCTCGTAGGTTCGGCTCAATTCGCGCCCCGTGTGTTCAGGTACTGACACTTCCGTGCGCTCATATCCGAAATCAGAGAGCGAGCGGATGACCGACTCGCGGATTCCTTCTTTTTCTTCGTATAATATAGTTACATCCATTGTGCGCTCGGATACGGTCACTTTCGTAATCCCGGGCTGCGCCTGCAGATAATAATGCAGTTTGTCCGCCTGCGCTATGGTCATCCGCCTCTGCAGCATCCGCACGCGCATACGGCCTCTGGATTCATGAAGTATTCTGCATTTCATCCTTGTTTTTTCCTTTGATAAAAATATTAAATGATTGAAAATATTAAAAGACTTTTACTGAAAGATATGAAAAGCCCCGCCAGATCATGGCGGGGCACCGTTATTCAGAGTTGCAGCTGTATAAGGCCGCCCGTCATGATCAGGCTTCTGCCGTCTGCCCGCACTCTCCTGCTGCAGCAAGAACAGCCTTTGCATCCTCAATCTGCTGAGCATCAAGCTCTGCCTGACGCTGTTCGTTGATCTCTCTGGCGTCAGCCGCGATATCGTTGCAGTTTTCACGAATGAGGGATACGTCCTTGAGGACCTCGTCCTTCATACGCAGGACAGCAGCTGTACCGCATGTATACGCTTTCTTTGCGTCCCTGCTTGTCAGCAGACGGATGCCGTAGGATCCGAGAAGAACACCGGCTCCGAGTAATCTGAGAGATTTCCAATGCCAATCCATGATGTACCTCCAATCTTTCTTTCGTAAACAGATTATAAAACTGAATTATATAATCTGTACAACACGCGTGTCAGGTTTTTCATACCCTATGTAAATATGATAGTGAGTTAGTTTTCGCTCAATCGACTCCAAAAAGCCACAATAATCAAGTTAGTTGAAACTCTTTTAGCTCCAATCAGACAAAAACACCTCCTTAGTGCGAAACCGTTAAAAAACAGGTTACAGACTTTTCGTCATAAAGCTCCGGGCCGGAATAAGTCTGAAAACAATAAGACCGCACGTTTGATCAAACTTGCGGCCATGGGCAGATGCCCTCGAACATATATGAATAAACTACTCGCTGCCCGGCGCGTCCCCCGCCCCCGCATCATGAATGAATAAACTAATAAACTACTCGCTGCCTGACACGTCCCCCGCTCCCGCATCGCTCAAAAGGCTCGGATTCTGTTTTTTAATCTGTATCCGGTTTCTACTCAGTTTTTTCTTCATAGAGTTCCCGGTTCTCTCTCTCCCACTGTACTCTCCTGCGGTATTCACTCGGGGAGACCCCCATGACCCTGCGAAAGGCTCCGGCAAACTTGCTTCCGTTCTCGTAACCGAACTTTCCGGCAATCTCCAGAATGGATTGATCTGTTTCCGAGAGAAGCCAGGACGCCGCTTCCATCCGCTGCGAACGCGCGTAAGCATAAATCGGCATTCCATATACCTTGTGAAAACAGGATTTGACCTGCGTCGCGGAGGTATGCAGCGTCTGTGAAAGCTCTGCAATCGTAATATGCCGCTCAAGATTTGTCATGATCATCTCATGCGTCCGCTCGGCCAGCTCTTTCTGTGAGGCTGTATAGTCTGTATTCTTCTTGTCCTCCCGAAACCCGGCATTTTCCTCATCCGCCGGTTTTCCTAAATTCTGCGGACAAAGAATGCTCACTGTATTTTCTGCGTGGTCCTCTGTCGCAGAGCAGGCATATGATCTATTCATCTGCGCCGTCCTTTACTATCTTTTCCGGTTATACGTGAGTACATCAGTACTCTGGCATAGGCATCCATTACTCTTTGTTCTTCATACTATGACTGCATACAGTTATGTAATATACAGTCTGGCAGCCTATAGTCATGAAGTTACCAGTTATGCAGCATACGGTCATGCAGCATACGGTCATGCAGGAGGCTCTATACGAAATATTAGATACAGCTAACCCATATGTAAAAAAAGGTGCTGCATGTAACGCAGCACCTTTAGTTTAATGCAACAAACTATATCTGTCAATTCCCAAACGCCCGCAGGAATAAAGTCCGCACAGCCGCCCGGTACTGGATTTCGTTTTTAGCCTTTTTGATTTCCTTCAGACATCGGTCCGCACCGGTGAAATTCCGTCCCATATAAAACCAGAGTTCCTTCATCTTGCCCAGAAGAGGCGCCTGTCCGGGAAGCGTTTTTCTGAGGGATTCATAGACTGCGTCATGGAACAGCCGGAGCTCCTCTATCTGCAGAGGCGCGCCGCCCTTCAGCTCTCTGGCAAGTGCCGGATTCGCGATCAGCCCCCTGCCGATCATGACAGCGCGGCACTCCGGAAAGCGCGCGCATATTTTTTCATAATCCGATAATGAAAAAATATCACCATTATAGATGACCGGATGAACACTTTCCTGCAGGAACAGGGAAAATGTCTCCAGGTCGGGTTTTCCTCCGTAGAGATCTCGCTGAGTCCGCGGATGAACTGTCAGTTCCGCGATTGGATAGCGGTTATAGATTTCCAAAAGCGCCGCCGCCCTGGAGGCACTCTCAAGCCCGATCCGGGTCTTCACGGTAAACCGGTTTTTTTCCTCTGTATTGATCTCTTTATTGATACCGTAGTTCTCTGCAGCCCGGTCCCGGCCATTCTCAGAGAAATGCCCCTGAATTGTCCCCGGGTCTGTTCTCTCCTGAGCTGCAGTCTGCCTGTCCCCTGCATCAAGCGGTCCCGCGATCTTCTCCATTCCCTCGCAGATCTGTTCCAGAAAGAGATCCAGCGCATCCAGATCTCCCAGCTGTCCCGAGCCGCGGCCTTTTTTTACAACGGTCGGCATGGGACAGCCGAGATTGAGATTGATCTCCCTGTAACCCATCGTAAACATATCTTCCGCCGCCCACAGAAAATCTTCCGCCCGGTTGGTCAGGATCTGCGGAACAAGCCGCAGGCCTTCATTATTGGCAGGCTCAATATCCTCCCGATCCCTGGTCTTGAAATGATGTGTATAATTCGGCGCGGCAAAGGGCGAAAAGTATTTGGCGATCTGGTCTCCGAAAAACTGCCTGTGTACATTGCGGTAGGCAAATCCTGTTATACCTTCAAGAGGCGCAAAATAGATGTCCATGTGTTTTCTTCTTTCCGAATATGCTGAAATAAACACCTAAGACCCGCATAAATACCGGTTTTCAGGACAAAAATCCGGTGTTTATGCGGGTCTTTCAAAAAGTGCCGGCGGTGGGACTCGAACCCACACGCCCTCTCGGACAGCAGATTTTGAGTCTGCCTCGTCTGCCATTCCGACACGCCGGCATAGGGATATTTTTTGAAATCGCCCCTGCAGACTGATAAAGCCTGCAGGGGGGATAAGTCGATCAACTCTGATCTGTCTCTGTCTGATGCATCTTATGCGTGCACCTTATGCGTCTTCCGCCGAATGCGATCAGCGCTCGGTGTAAGGCATCAGAGCCAGGTGGCGTGCTCTCTTGATCGCACTGGTGAGTGCTCTCTGGTGAGTAGCGCATGTGCCTGTGATTCTTCTGGGAAGAATCTTGCCGCTCTCGGAGACATACTTGCGAAGCTTTGCGACGTCCTTGTACTCTTTCTATGGAAGCCGCCTCTCTTTCTGAAAGGTGCATCCGAACGATTCTCTCTGTTAAAAGCCATTTCTATCCTCCTGTATACTCCCTATGGGTGCGCATCGATCAGCTGAAAGGAAGCTCCTCGTCGATGCCGTCAGGGATGTTCATAAATCCATCCAGTGCGTCAGATGCAGGCGCGGTGTTCTGGGCAGGTGCGCTGTAGCTGCCGGCATTACCGTAGTTTCCTCCGTTATTGCCGCCATAGCTGCTGCCGCCGTAATTTCCGTTTCCGGAACCGCCGTAGCTGCCGCCGCCGTAAGCATTGCCGCCGTTTCCTGCAGCAGATGCATTCTTGCTCTCCGCGAACTCAAGCTCTTCCACAACAACCTCGGTCACGTAGACCTTCTGGCCGTCGCGGTTTGTATAGTTGCGTGTCTGAATCCGGCCGGTCAGTGCCGTCTTCAGTCCTTTGCGATAGTACTTCTCGACATGCTCCGCAAGCTTACCGAAGGCAACACAGTTGATAAAATCAGCTGTCTGACCATCCTGATTGTTGCGGTTATAGCGTCTGTCCACCGCGACAGAGAAATTTGCGATGCAGAGAGAACTGTCTCCCTGTGTATATCTGACTTCGGGATCCCTGGTCAGGCGACCCATAAGTATGACTTTATTCATGATGACCTCTTCTTTCTGTTATTCAGGCCGCTTCCTGTTTTACGCACAGATATCTGAGGACGTTATCCATGATGCGCATGAAGTTCTCGATCTCGGCGATCGCGGAGCCTTCAGCTTCGAACTTGATGAAGTAGTAGTAACCTTCGTTCATCTTCTGGATCTCATAAGCAAGTTTCTTCTTGCCCCAGTCATCGACTTCGCCGACTGTACCGCCGAAACGGGTGATCAGCTCTTTGCATCTGTCGACAACCGCTGTCCTCGCTTCATCATCGATCTGCGCATTCACAACAACGGCTAACTCGTATTTACCCATTCTGTTTACCTCCTTTTGGTCTCTGGCCCCCGCTTCCGCCGTAAAACAGCCTCTGTTTTTCAAAACAGATCTGTGTCCCGCATCGATCAGGACAATCCGTTCTGCAAAAACAGTGATCCGGTTTCACGCATCACAGGAGCAAGGAAAAATGATTCCGGGATAAATCCCACGGATGAATATCTTAGCATAAAAAAAACTGCAGTGCAAGCAAAAAAGCGTAAAAAACAAAAGCAAAAATTTGCTCGTTACTGCACACATCCTATCAAGGGCGTGTACAAGTAACGTTGAAAAAACAAATTCCGGTCGGGACGCAATGATCCATGCCGACAGGTCCGCAAACGCAGGGCGTTTGCTAACGCGCATCCTCCCGTCGGTCAAACCAGCAAAAGCTGCTGCCGTTGTCCCTGCGCCCGTAAGTCCATCCTTCGCTCATATAGGGGACGCGGATCGAGTCTCCCTGCAGCCCGGTTTCCCCGTCCGGAGTGAGATAGAGTACTTCATTTCTGGAGAGGTTGAAATTGCAGCAGCACAAAGCTTCCCCTGTATTGTTGGCTCTGCAATCGATTCTGCAGGATTCGCCGGGAGAAAGCGCTGCGGAAGGCAGACGGTATTTATCCGGTTTTTCCGGATCATCGGAGATACAGTATCTGCCCAGATTGATCTGTGTCGTTCCGGCATTATAGAGCCGGATCCAGTCACTGCTGCCTGCAGATTGAATCTCCGAAATGACAAGTCTTTCGCCCTTTTCCCGCACTGCGGCTGCGCGCACACTGCAGCTGCCGCTCTTCAGCCGGCTTGTGTCGACAGTCAGTATGGGAGAATCTCCGGCACTTTCCAATACTTCTCCGTTGATCTCCCAGTGATCGAAAGTCCATCCCGGCGACGGTGAGGCCGTAAAAGTGATATTGACACCTTTGTAATAAGGGCAGGAGTATTCCGATCCTGGAGCCAGATACATGCAGCCCCAGCGGACATTGACCCCATCGGAAGCTGAGAGGTTCATCGTATACTGGTCCTTCAGTCCAAAGTATTCCTCCAGATCCCGGCGCGTCATATCGTTGGAGTCTGCGGCAGCCCTGAGCGCTGCTTTTTCATCTTCTTCGACCAGGCTCATATATTCCGGTGAAAAATAGGCCCGGTACTCTTTTTCCTGCATATCATAATATTCCTTGATTTTCTCAAGGACATGGTCTGTTGCAAAGGAGGTATTCATCAGATCACAGACAATCGTCACGAAGCGTTCCCTGTAAGGGTCCGCCCTCATTACATCCCGGAAACGGGATTCAAACCCCCGCTTTGTGTTTGTCATCATAGAGACAAAGTTGTCGGTCCCGAATTTATCATCCAGAGAGGAATCCGTGTTATAAGCCTTGTCTGAGTCGAAAACAGTAAACCGGATCCTGCCATCCGTATAGGGATTGGACGGATCATGCTCACCGGTGTACCGCCAGGCCTGGACGTTATTGCGCGGCCAGTCCAGGTTGTTGTCCAGGACGTTGATGGCATAGTAGAGAAGATAATCATCCATGTCTACTGCCGCTTCGAGGGCCTGACGGTTTTTTTCCTCTGTGAGGTCTGCGGCAAACAGCTCGCTCACATTCAATTTACTAAAGACACTGCTCTCTTTGCCCTTCTTTTTTTCAATGGAGTCTGTTTCGGGAAGGTCAAAGCGATGGGCCAGGTAGGAATTGCTGAAGGTCGGTTCCAGTTCCGCCAGAGTATAGAAAGAACCATTCAGAAAAACAAGTCCGGATCTGGAAGCGGCAACGGAAGGCTCTCCGCTCCTGCCGGCAAGCTCACAGACTAATTCTTCACGGAATGTGCGTGAAATCTGGCTGCGTGCCCGAAGCCTCAGGTGGGTGTAAAAACCGACATGGGCATACTCCGACTCCAGGGGATCCGGAAAAATATCCAGTCCCAGGTGCCCGTCGCTGTCCTCATCACACCAGGGCTCTCCGAATGCCAGATTCAGCGATTTCTGGTCCAGCCTCCGCGACATTCCGCCGGAGACAAACACACCGGCACTGCGGTCATCCACGAGATTTCCCCGGCCGTCAAAGATCGCTACGTGGCAGGGTCTGCCCCATTCCTCCCCGCGCTCCATGTAGTTGCCGTGGTATTTCGACCCCTTGTGTTCATCGAAAATCCGGCCGCCCACCAGAATACCGATGTCATAATCATAAAGATTGGCATCTTCAGTATCCACACAGACAATGTATTCGCCTTCTCCGGGCAGGGCACCTGTACCGATTCCATAGACGGCATATTGCGTTCTTGTCTCTTCTTCACCGCAGATAATTTTCGCGCGCACAGTGTAGACTCTGGTCCCTGCCGCCGGATTATCTGCCAGATAGCTGGCTCCGCCTGTATCCGTCTCCTGTCTGCCGCCGGATGAGAGACTTTCTCCCATTTCCTCACTGTCATCGTCTGCCTCTGAATCAAAGACAGCTTCTGTCCACCCTTCTGCCCACTCTTCTGTCCGCTCTTCTGTCCACTCTTCTGCCCGCTCTTCCGTCTCAATGCCCTTCTCATCTGCCTGAAGCATATTTTCTGTCTGACTGTCTTCGGCTCCTGCTTCTGCTGCAGTTTCCTTTTCTGCGTCCGTGTTCTGGTCCGGGACACTTTTTTTGTCTGTCCCGGCAGGGGCATCTGGCACTTCCAGGCGGACCGGCCCCTCATAGAGCGTCGACCGGATCCCCGGTTCCGACCCGTCCAGGGTATATCGGATTTGGGCGCCTTTCGGCAGTACGCCCTCCGCTTCCATTTCCAGGGAGAAGCCCTGCTCATAAAAACCGCTGTCTGCGGAAAAGCGGATCGGATTGGAACCATTTATCTTCGTATATTCTTCCAAAGTCTCCGGGATCACCGGCTGCTCGGAAATATAAAGGACCTGCACCAGGGCAAGTACGATCAATATGACAGCACTTTTCCTCAGCAGATCCTTCAAAATTGTGTAATTGATTCTCATATTACGACCTGGACAATTCCTTCTTGATATCGGAGGAACAGATGTTGGGAGTCCGTTTGAGGCGCACAACCGATTTTCCGTGTTCTTCGCACCACTTGACACACTCATCGAAGCGTCCGCCGCGATGATCTTCACCAAGGGCAAGAATGTCAAAATCAATTTTTTCCAGAGCTTCCACGCCGACGGTCTGGTAAACCACAACTTCGTCGACAGGACGCAGAGCCTTGAGGATCTCCACACGCTCTTCTGTAGAATAGAGAATATGCGCGTCGGGTTTAAATTTCAGGATATAGTCGCCATCCTGCACCGCCACGATCAGGTAATCCGCATACTGTCTGCACTGCATAAACAGGCGCAGATGGCCAATATGAAAGTAATCATATACACCGAAGGTGAGTATTTTTTTCATATGAATATACACTCCTTATAGAAATAATGTACTCGCGGGACTGTTCATTCAGCTTGTCCGGATCATTCTCAGGACCTTTTCAGAAGCTGACGTCTGTTCTTGCGGATACGCAGCCAGGTCCGGCTCAGACCGGCTCAGTCCACCCGCTTCCTCCTCTTCCTCCTCAGTCCGCCTCGTCGTACTCTGCTTTCAGCTTTTCAAGGGCGGTCATGAGGGGATCGTAAATCTTTTTGCAGGTCACCTGATCCGCATATTTTTCATACAGGATGGGAAGCTCCGTGCAGCCGAGGATACAGGCATCATAGCGGTTGACAAGACCGAGGAAAAGTTTTTTGGCCTCCTCCGTGTACTTATCCTGTTTGACCGCCTCGATACACTCGCGCAGATCGGCATATTCTTCCGGTGCGGGGACAAGGCATTCGATTCCTTCCGCCTGCAGGGCATCCTGATAGATATGGGAATCGATGGTGCCCTCGGATCCGAGCAGGTAAACGCTCTTTCTGCCATCTGCCTTGATCCTGTCCACACATGCGCGGATGATATGGATGACCCTGTCTTCCGCCTCGGGGACATTCCGGTAGATCTTCGGCAGGAAAAGGTGGGAAGTGTTGCAGGCCAGGATGATCCTGGTAGCGCCCGCATCCACCAGATGGCGCATGGAATCACTCATCTGCTCCACTAGTTCCTCTTCCTTGATGTGACGCAGAAATGCCAGCACGCGGCTGGGCATGGTGCAGCGGTTATCTATGATGATCCGGGGACGGTCCCACTCCTTTTCCGCCGGAAAAACATCCGCATACTGCCGGAAAAGATGGATCGTCGCGTAGGTTCCCATTCCTCCGAGAACACCGATTACAAAATTGTCTTTCATTCCGGTACCCTTAGTCCTTTCCCTTTCTGATCTTCAGCAGCGCTTTTCCATCCTTTTTCTGACGCTTCAGCCCTGCTTTCAGGCTCTTTTTCTCCGGCTTTTCCTGTTTTGGAGAAGCTTTTTTTGAAGAAATTTTTCCATCTGCTTTTGCCCGGCCGGCGTCTTCCGGGCGATTGCCTTCTGCTGACTGACCGGCTGTATCCGGATTTTTGCCCTCCGCCTCCTGCTTGTCGCGGATAAATTCCCCGTAGGGCTTTTCAGCACTCTGGATGGTTCCGCCGAAAGCATTGATGTGGGTCGAGGGGACGTTTTTGATCGTCATGTAGTCCTTGTATTCCTGTTTCAGGCGGCCGTCATAGCCCGCCGGGCAGGGAATGGTAGTAAATTCAAAGGGCATGTCGATGGTCTCGTCCCACCACTCCTTGCGGAACATGTTCTTTTCTTTTCCGCGGGAGAAACAGACGTAGCTGATTCTGTCGTAATCGCTGTCGTTGTACCTGGCACAGAGCTTCTCGTATTTTTTGAAAAGCTTCTTGTAATCCGTGAATTTATATAAAAGTTTTGTGCCCTGGAGGAAAATTTTTCCCTTTAACTCGTGGGGTGCGTCCTTGACATAGCCTCCGTACTCGATGGTCCGCCAGAGCAGTTTGATCTTAGCCATGTGGATCTTGTACTTGAGGCCGTCGTCCGGCAGGATGTCCAGCGGGAAGATGTCGAGGAAGAGGCCCTTGTTGTAGGGACGGTTCTCCTCATTGGGAAGGTATCCCGTGGTCTCGCTGTTGCGGATCTGGGCATGCTCGCGGATCAGCTTCTCGTCATTGTATAAGGTCTGGAAGAAATAAGGATGCTGAAACTCCTTTTCCGCAACCTCCTTGAGCTTTTCATAATCGTCGCGGAACATGACGACATCAATGTCATCGTCCCAGGGGATAAAGCCGTGATGGCGCACAGCTCCCAGAAGTGTGCCGCTGTCCGCGAAATATCGCAGACCGTATTTTTTGCACACTGTGTCAAGCAGGTGAAGCATATCCAGTTCCACCGCCCAGACTTTCTTCATCTCTGCGGAAATCGTATAGCCGCAGCGAACTTCTTCCTTCAAAAACTCCTCGGGTATTTCTATCTGCAGTTTTACCATGCTTACCTCCGATGGGATCAAAGAAATATGCGGTTCATTTGAATCTTCGGGTCCTGTTTATCATCTCATATTTGCCCGAAAACTGCAATAAGGGGAGACAGGGAGGGAGACAGGGGATGGTTCTGAAGGGAGACAGGGGACGGTTCTGTGTCTCCTTTTCGCTGAGAAAGGAGACACAGAACCGTCCCCTGTCTCCCGAAAAAAATGAGTCAGCGGGAACCGTCCCCGCTGACTCATCCATTCAGATTTTATTTCTCGTAGCCGACCAGGAAAGCCTTTGTGTTGATTTCGACAGTCTTGGGCGGAACCTTTGCCTCGATGACCTTGAGCCAGTCTTCGCGGTCGAATTCCATGTGCTTTGCGGCCATGCCGAGGACAATGTTGTTGAATACGCGGGAGTTGCCCAGGCGGAGGGCCTCCTCCATGGCGTTGATCCTGTAGACCGTGTGGGTCCTCTCGAGATTCTCGATGATGTTCTCGGGATATTGGGCAGTGCCCATGACGACGCTGATGGGGTCGATGCGCCAGTCGTTGACGATAAGGACGCCGTCCTTTTTGAGGAAGTTGGCATAGCGAAGAGCCTCGAGGCGCTCGAAGGCGATGAGGACATCTGCCTGTCCCTCTTCCACGATGGGTTCGGCCACGTCCTTGCCGTAGCGCACGAAAGTGACGACGCTGCCGCCGCGCTGTGCCATGCCGTGGACTTCCGAAACCTTCACTTCATATCCGGCGTTCTCCATGACGCCGCCCAGAATGCGGCTGGTGAGCAGGGTTCCCTGCCCGCCGACGCCGACGATCATAATATTCTTTGTCATAATATTCTCCATTCCCACTATGTGCGTTTTTTGCAAGTTACTATCACAGTTCCGAAGATATTGTGAATAGTAAATAGTACCGTTTTCAGCTCGGATGATTTAAGCTTTGACCTGCTCAAGCGCGCCGAAGCGGCACATCTTCATGCACAGGCCGCAGCCGTTGCACATAGTGGCGTCAATGCGGATACTGCCGTCCTCATTCTTTGTCAGAGCGGGGCAGCCGGGCTGCAGGCAGGCGCCGCAGTGGACACATTTCTCCGGAAGAGGCTGTACCTTGTAGGGATGTACTTCGCTCTTGAGGAGGGCGCAGGGTGCCTGGGCGATGATGACGGACAGTTCTTCCTTCTGCGTCTCTTCCTTGAGGACCCTGGTGAGTTCCTCGGTGTCGAAGGGATTGACTACCTTGACGTTCTGGATGCCGATGCCCTTGATCAGAGTCGGGAAATGGACGGCCGGGACGGTCTCGCCGGACAGGGTCTTGCCTGTTCCGGGATGATCCTGGTGGCCTGTCATACCGGTCGTGCGGTTGTCAAGGATGATGACAGTACCGTGGGACTGGTTGTAGTACATGTTGATCAGAGAATTGATGCCGGTGTGCATGAAGGTGGAATCACCGATGACCGCGACCCAGTTCTTGATATAATCGTGGCCCTTTGCCTTCTCCATGCCGTGCAGGGAGGAAATGCTGGAGCCCATGCAGACGGTGGTGTCGACGACTGCCAGAGGTGCCAGGGCGCCCAGTGTGTAACATCCGATGTCGCCTGCTGCGTGGAGTTTGAGCTTTTTGAGCACGGAATAGGTTGCCCTGTGGGGGCATCCGGGACAGAGGATGGGCGGGCGGGGCGGGATCTGGGGAGTCGGCTCAATACCAAGATCCATGCCGAGAACGCGCTCGCGGATCATGTTGGCGCTGTACTCGCCCTGAATGGTGAAGAGCTCCTTGCCGATGCAGTCGATGCCCCATGCGCGGACCTGCTCCTCGATGACAGGCTCAAGTTCCTCGAAGATGTAGAGGACGTCGACCTGCTTTGCGAAATCTTCAATCATTTTCCTGGGAAGCGGATTGCACATGCCGAGCTTGAGGATGGAGGCATTGGGGCAGACTTCCTTGACATACTGGTAAGGGATACCGTCCGTGATGAAGCCGATCTTCTTGCCGTCGATGGTCATATCGCCCATCTCTACCTTGTTGAAGGGCTGGCTGCATGCCCACTCTTCCATATCTTTCATGCGCTGTTCGACGACCAGGTGGCGCTTCTTGGCCATACCGGGCATCATGACGCGCTTGAAGGGATCTCTCTTATATTCTTTGTCTTCGGGCTCAACGCGGTCGCAGATCTCAACCTCGCACTGGGAGTGGGCAAGGCGGGTGGTTGTGCGGATGATGACCGGCGTGTCGAATTTCTCGCTGATCTCATAAGCATATTTCATGAAATCCTTGGCTTCCTGAGAATCCGCGGGCTCCAGGCAGGGAACCACAGCTGCGCGGCAGACGCGGCGGGTGTCCTGTTCGTTCTGGGAGCTGTAGAGACCGGGGTCATCGGCGACGACAAAGACAAGACCGCCGTCCGCTCCGATATAGGAGACGGAGTAGACCGGATCCGCAGCCACGTTCAGGCCGACCATCTTCATGCAGGCCAGGGAACGGACGCCTGCAAAGGAAGCGCCGATGGCGACTTCCGCGGCAACCTTCTCATTGGGAGCCCACTCAGCGTATACGCCGGGGTATTTGACAAGTTCCTCACTGATCTCCGTGCTGGGAGTTCCGGGATATGCGGAGGAAACCTTCACACCGGCTTCCCATGCGCCGCGCGCGAGAGCGGCATTGCCCAGCATCATCTTTTTTTCACTCATAAAAAACTCCTGGTAAATATAATCTACTCTAAACAATGGGGACACGCGTTAAGTGTGTCCCCAGTTTCTATCCTGATAATTGCGGATAATCATGATTTCAGATAATCCGGATAATCTTTCATGCAGTCCTGATACTCTGTCATACAGCAGTCGACAGTCCTGATACTCTGTCATAGGGCGGCAAAACCGCGTAATCCTGCTGACAATTCCGGCAGTTCTATCAGTTCTATCAGCAGATCTCGACGATCCAGCCTTCCGGCGGCTCGATGCGGCCTGCCTGGATGCCGGTCAGGGTGTCATACAGCTTCTGGATGACAGGGCCGACCTTCTCCATGCCGTTGGAGAAGAAGATCTCTTTTCCGTGATCGTTGATGCAGCCAAGGGGAGAAATAACTGCAGCAGTGCCGCACAGTCCGGCTTCCTTGAAGTTGCCTTCTTCCACTTCCTTGAGGGTGACAACACGCTCGGTGACCTTGAGTCCGAGATAGTGCTCCGCGACGTAGTGGATGCTGCGGCGTGTGATGGAGGGCAGGATGCTGTCGGAAGTCGGGATGACCAGATTTCCGTCTGCGTCTACGAAGATGATATTGGCGCCGCCGGTCTCCTCGATCTTGGTGCGGGTAGCGGGATCAAGATAGAGGTTCTCAGCGAATCCCTCTCTGTGGGCTTCCATAACGGGCAACAGGCTCATTGCGTAGTTCAGGCCGGCTTTGATGTGGCCGGTTCCCCGCGGTGCCGCGCGGTCATAGTCACTGACCTTGATCTGGATCGGGGTCGCGCCGCCCTTGAAGTAAGGGCCGACAGGTGTCACGAAGACACGGTACATATATTCTTCCGCGGGCTTAACGCCGATAACGGGACTGATACCGAACATAAGGGGACGTACATACAGAGTCGCGCCTGTGCCATAGGGGGGTACCCATGCTGCATTGGCCTTGACGGTCTGCACGACAGAATCGATAAAGCGGTCCCTCGGGAAAGGAGGCATTTCCATACGCAGTGCGGAATTGTACATACGGTCTGCATTCAGGTCGGGGCGGAAGCACACGATACGGCCATCCTCAGTCGTATAGGCCTTGAGTCCTTCAAAAATAGACTGTGAATAGTGCAGGACACCTGCATCCTCGCTCATGACGATCTTATCGTCGCTGATCAGGGCGCCGTCATCCCATGCGCCATTCTTAAACATGGACACATAGCGCTTGTCTGTGACCATATATCCAAATCCCAGGTTACTCCAATCGATGTTTTTCTTTTCCATAATGAACCTTCCTCCAGTTTCCTGTTCCGGGGCGTCGTTTTTTTACGCCGATATTGCTCACTTTTCAGCACTTTTATACTTTATCATGCCAAACAGATACTCTATTATAAAGCGGGTACTCATATTTTTCCAGTCTAAACACAGAAAAAATCGAATAAAAATATACATGTATACAAAATTACTCATTTTTGGGCCTGCCTGCATGACTGATCTGACTCATTGTGTCCGGCTCAATCTGTATTTTGACAAAAAAAACAGGCGGAAGACTGTCGCCCCTCTTCCGCCTGTATTTGTATTCTCTATTCGTCGCAGCACACCTCCAGCGGAGAGTGTGTGCAGTCCCTGTGAAAAAACCGGATCCTCTGACAGATAATTACGGATCCAGCAGAGCCGCTACGCCGACAAGGCCGGGACCTGTATTAAGGGCCAGGGTCGCGGCAATCTGCTTGCTGTAGAGGATCTCCGCATTTTCCCCGAGTTCACCTGTCAGCATTCTGCCCATCTCTTCCAGTTCCAGGGGGGCCGCTCCGTGTCCCAGGCCGATCCACACCTTGTGGCCGCGGCAGAATTTGAGCATTTCATTCAGCAGCTTCTTCTTGCCCTGTTTACTTCCGCGGATCAGCGAAACTGTGTAGTAAATGCCTTCCTTATTACAGGAAATGATCGGTTTGATCTTCAATGCCTGCCCGATCATCGAGGAGACCGTTCCGATCCGGCCGCCGCGTTTAAGATATTCCAGTGTATCCATGTAGAACATAACCTTTGAATCATAGATTTTGTCCTGCAGGCCCCGGCAGACTTCTTCATAGGACATTCCTTGCGACAGTTTGTGTGCCGCCCAGATCCCCAGAAGGCCGCATGCCACGGAAATATTTTTCGTATCAAAAACAAAGACCTGCACACGGTCCTGATGAAGAGCGGCGAGGCGCACTGCGTTCCATGTCCCGCTCAGCCCGCTGGAAATACATACGGCAATGACCTTCTCGATCCCCGCGTCCGCCATCTCCTCCAGCTTGTCCAGCACCTCCTGCAGGGAGGGCGTCGAAGTCTTGGGATAGTCCCTGGGGTAGCGGTCATACACCATCTGCGGATCTATGTCCACACCGTCCAGATAAGCTTTCTCAGGGTAATCAATGTGCAGCGGTAACAGCCACAAGCCGTATTTGTCTATACATTCCTGCGCAATGTCACAGCCTGAGTCGACAAGAACCGCTGCCTTCTCCGCATTCATATGTTCCTTCCAGTCCATTCCTCATTCCTTTATATATCCAAATCCAATGCCCTTGGCGGCTGATATAGCATCGAAAATGCCGCCATGTGGTTTTCATAAACATATAATATCATATGACAGAAAGTTAGCACAGAAGAACATGGGGACGGTCCTTTTGTGTCTGTCCCCTTGTCCTAATTGGACACGGGGACAGACACAAAAGGACCGTCCCCATGTTCCGCTCATGCTTGCAAAAATCCTAAAACCTGAATATGATAATGAGACAATAAACAGGAGGAAATACCTGATGACAGATTACAGAGAGCATATGAATGAGAATCTGGCGGGCGGAGCCGCCGCCCGCATCAAAAAAGGCGGAGCACGGGCTTTCAAGTCCGGCGGGCTCTGGATTTATGACAATGAGATCAGCCGCGTAGACGGTACTTTTGAGGACGGAGATATTCTGGCCGTCGAGGATTTTGACGGATATTTTCTGGGATGGGGATTCATCAACACCGCATCAAAGATCTGTATCCGCATGCTGAGCAGAAAAAAAGAGCAGGCCATCACGCCTGCTTTTCTCGAGGAGCGGGTGCGCGCCGCATGGAACTACCGCAAAAAGGTGATCGACACTTCCTCCTGCCGTGTGATCTTCGGAGAGGCGGACTTCCTTCCCGGTATCACGGTTGATAAATATGAAGATGTCCTTGTGGTGGAATCGCTGGCCCTGGGAATCGACAGGCTCAAGCCGATCATTCTGGATGCCCTGACCCGGGTCCTGGCAGAAGACGGAATCCGCGTGCGCGGTATTTATGAGCGCAGCGATGCCAAGGTCCGCGAAAAAGAAGGACTTCCCCGCACAAAGGGCTTTATCGGGGATTCCTTTGATACCCTCGTTCCGATCACGGAAAACGGCGTCCGCTATATTGTCGATGTCGAAAACGGTCAGAAGACAGGCTTTTTCCTGGACCAGAAGGAAAACCGCCGCGCCATTGCCAGACTCTGCCCCGGTGCCCGTGTCCTGGACTGCTTTACACACACCGGGTCCTTCGGACTGAACGCGGCCCTGGCCGGCGCAGCTGAAGTCACCAGTGTCGACGCCTCCGACCTGGCCATAGAGCAGGCGGCGGAAAACGCGAAGCTGAACGGTTTTCTCCCGGATGATACTGGATGGCTGACCAACGAAGCCGGTACCCGCCTGCAGTATCTCTGCGCGGACATTTTTGACCTTCTTCCCTCTCTCCACCAGAAGGGAGAGCTCTACGATGTCGTGATCCTGGATCCACCTGCTTTCACAAAATCCAGGAATTCCGTCAAAGCCGCCGTGCGCGGTTACCGCGAGATCAACCAGAGAGGTCTTCGTCTGGTCCGGGACGGCGGATTTCTGGCCACCTGTTCCTGCTCCCATTTCATGGATCCGGCCCTTTTCAGGGACACCATTGCGCAGGCGGCAAAAGACGCACACAAACGGCTGCGCCAGGTGGAATTCCGCACCCAGGCAGCCGATCACCCGATCCTCTGGGCATCGGAAGAATCCTATTATTTAAAATTCTATATCTTTCAGGTCATCGACGAAAAATAAAATCTGCTGCCGCGCCCACATGGGTGCGACAGCAGCATATCCGGGGCTCTCTCGCGATCCTTGCGCAATAAGGAATAAAGAGGCTGTGTCCTATTTGGCGGCGGGGGCTATGCAGAACATGGTGACCGTCACACGGGTCAGTTCCTTTCCCTCGCCGCTGCGGATGCTGACCTCAATCAGGACAGATGTCCGTCCGCGGCGGATCATGGAAGCCTCAGCAATAATGACCCCCTCTTTTACATTCCGCATATAATGAATGTTCGCGTCCAGTGTGGAATAGTTGCGTCCGTCCGCCCTTGCCAGGGCAGACGCCGCGACATCCGCCATCGTAAAGAGGAGACCGCCGTGGGCAAGACCGTTGGGATTTGTCTGCTCATGGCGTAGCTCCACATGACACAGGCAATGATCCTCATCCAGTTCGTCCACTTCAATGCGGTTCCACTGCATAAAAGGATTGTTTTCCACAAGCTTCATCGAAAAGGCAATCCCCGGTTTAGTAATATCGATTTTTTTCTGCTGGTCCATCTCTCCCGTATTCCTTTCCTGTTCCTTCCTGACCGTTCCTTTCCTGATCCTTTCCTGTTCCTGAATGACAACTTGAATGAATAAGTGTTTTGCTGTTATAATGCTCTTAGATTAGCCTTGTTTTACAGGCCGCAGCACCTCGTCGGGGACTCGCCCGCGGGTATTGCGCGATGAAGTATAAACCGCGATCCTTAGAGAAGGTGAAGATATGAATTTTCTCAATCAATCCGATTTGAACGGTAAACCTCTTGTAAAGTATATCATCATCGGCCTTGTTGTGGTAAATGCATTTGTTCTGGCATTCCTCTTATTCGGTCCCAGGATCGGCCCCTCGGCGAAAGCCCCCGCCCCTTCCTCTCCCGACAGCACGGATGCGATGACAGAGGAAAGCATGACCTACGAAGATTATAATTCCGCGGACAGCAGTGAAGCATATACCTCTTATGAAACGCCCGCGGAAGCCGAAGACGAAGAATACGGTGATTTCGAGGAGGGCAGCGAGGAATCCGAGGAATCCAATGAAGAAGAGGGAATATCCGAAACCGGTCCCATTCTCGAACTGGTCGATGACCACGTGACACTGAAAGTCGGCGATTATTTCAATTTCTATGACTATATCGTAACTATGAGGGACCGCGACGGATCGGACCTCAGCCGTTATATTCATCTGAAAGGAGAGGTCAACACCTCCGTACACGGAGATTATACGATCACCTACCAGATTACCAGCCCGGCCACGGGAGAGACCACCTCGAAGGATCTTCTTGTCACCGTAGAGCAGTGATCTGCATCCGGCTGATCAGGTCCCGGATCATACATGTTTGCGGGCACCCGCCCATTGCCGCAACTGTGAAAAAACGTCTGCAGAAGCTTTTTTCTCACTTCTGCAGACGTTTTTTTATTGTTTCATTTTTTACCGGTCACATCCCTTCGAGGGCGTGACCGCAGCCATTTATTGTATTATACAGCCTGTCCTGTTCAATTATCTGTCTCAGGCTGCGTCCACGTTCTTGGTCGCCACGACGTCCACGCCTGTGCCGCAGACGTTTTCGATCACGACATCTCCGATGCGGACCGGTGCTGCAACTTTGACGTGATCGATTGCATCCATGCAGGCGAAGATCTTTTCCTTGGGTATATTGCCTTTGGTCTTGACACTGCAGCGATCCTTTTCCCCTCCGGTGACAGCGACCGTAGAGGTGACAGTGCGCTCGGGATGCGTGACTTCCTGGCGGGCGTATTTGTCTCCGATCGCGCAGGTGTTTCCTGTGACGCTGAAGACTTCTTCACCCTCAACTTCCACTGTGATCTGGCAGCCCATAGGGCAGCCGATACAAGTCAGATTCCTTTTTTCCATACCTACAGTTATGACCTCCTGTTCAAAAATAACTAATGATCAAAATGACGTATTTCTGCGGTGCGTACGCGGCGCTCTCACAAATCCGGCAGGTGCCGGAAAGCTTGTCGTATCCATGTTCCCATGGAAATGGCAGACATCAGAGGGTTCGTCCTGTCCGTACGCAGAGACCTGTCATTTTATTCCGCCTCGATCTTGACAGTGATGGTCTTCAGATCAGGGTAGTCCGCCAGTTTCTTTTTCTGGAGGATGATCTGTTCCATCTCACCGGGGGCCATGATCCTCTTCTTCCTGTGCTGGACGCGCTCGTCGTCAAAATAGACGCTGACATAGCTGTCCTTGAACACGGCACCGACACGGAAACGGACGGTGAGGTTTTCGTCCATGCGGGAGACATTGACAGTGCAGGGCACGGTATAGCGGGCCCCCTCTGTGGCAACAAGTTTGATATCATTGCCTTCCTTTTCGTCCTTGCAGCCGTTCTGGACGTATTTGGCCGCGTTCTCGCCGGCGCG
The DNA here is from genome assembly GCA_902780385.1 of uncultured Lachnospiraceae bacterium. Classification (GTDB taxonomy): domain Bacteria; phylum Bacillota; class Clostridia; order Lachnospirales; family Lachnospiraceae; genus CAG-791. The sequence goes on along the minus strand of CACZFF010000047.1, from coordinate 10,340 downwards.
GGTGGCCTCTTCGGAAACATAGTCCACCAGGTCATGCACGTGGAGGACGTTGCCGCAGGCGAAGACGCCGGGGATGCTGGTCTCAAGGATCTCATTGACGACGGGACCGCTGGTGACGGCATTCATTTCGACACCTGCGCCCCGGGACAGCTCGTTCTCGGGGATCAGGCCGGTGGAAAGAAGAAGTGTATCGCAGGTATAGCGCTCTTCTGTTCCGGGGATGGGCTTCATGTCGGGGCCGACCTCAGCAATGGTGACGGCTTTGACGCGCTCTTTGCCCTCGATGTCCACGACGGTGTGGGAGAGCTTGAGCGGAATCCCGTAGTCATCCAGACACTGGACGATATTTCTCTTGAGACCGCCGGAGAAGGGCATCAGCTCCGCGACCACCTTGACGGTCGCGCCCTCGAAGGTCATGCGGCGGGCCATGATCAGGCCGATATCGCCGGAGCCCAGGATGACGACTTCACGTCCGGGCATATAGCCCTCCATGTTGACCAGGCGCTGTGCTGTACCGGCGCTGTAGATGCCGGCGGGACGGTAGCCGGGGATGTTCAGGGCGCCTCTGGGACGCTCGCGGCAGCCCATGGCCAGGATGACTGCGCCGGCCTGGATCTGAAACATGCCTTCTGTACGGTTCATGGCAGTCACGACCTTGTCGTGGGAGATATCCATGACCATGGTATCCAGTTTGTATTCGATTCCCAGGTCATAGACCTGCTCGATGAAGCGATAAGCGTACTCGGGACCGGTCAGTTCCTCTTTGAAGGTGTGGAGTCCGAAACCGTTGTGGATGCACTGGTTGAGGATGCCGCCCAGTTCCTTGTCGCGCTCGATGATGAGGATGCTGTCCGTGCCGGCTTTTTTGGCGGAAACGGCAGCTGCAAGGCCGGCGGGGCCGCCGCCGACGATCACGATATCATACGAAGTCATTATCAGGCACCTCCCTTTGTTCTCTCAAGGACAATTTTGGAATCACCGCCGAGTTTGGTGATCTTCTCCATCGGAATGCCCAGTTCTCTGTTGATGATCTCCATGGTACGAGGCGAGCAGAATCCTGCCTGGCATCTGCCCATGCCCGCCCTGGTCCTGCGCTTGACGCCGTCGAGGGAACGGGCGCCCAGAGGTCTGTGGATGGCGTCGATGATCTCGCCCTCTGTGACCATTTCGCAGCGGCAGATGATCCTGCCGTAGGCGGGTTCTTTTTTGATCAGTTCATTTCTCTCTTCGATAGAGAGATTGGCGGGATTGAGAATGCCCTTGCGGGTTCCGATCCAGTTCTCTTTTTCCTCGAGGCCCATCTTCTCTTTCAGCATCTGTCCGACGTACTCGCCGATGGCAGGGCTGGAGGAAAGGCCGGGGGATTCGATACCGGCACAGTCGATAAAGTGAGGCGCATCCTCTACTTCACCGATCACGAACTCGTGGTGGTCTTCATGTGCGCGCAGACCTGCAAAAGAAGTGATGACCTGGCGGATGGGAAGATTGCGGACATTCTCGCCTGCCTTTCCGATCAGGTCATTGATGCCTTCCGCGGTGGTATTGATGCCCTCACGGTTTTCGATGTCGATGGCCGTCGGGCCCACGATCAGGTTGCCGTGGATGGTCGGGGAAACCAGAACGCCCTTGCCGAACTTTGTGGGCTGGGGGAAGATCGTGTGGCTGACATGGCCGCCTGCTGTCTTGTCGAGCAGGCAGTAATCGCCGCGCCTGGGAGTGATATGGATCTTCTTTTCAGAGACCATGTTGTGGAAGACGTCTGCGTAGACACCTGCCGCGTTGATGACATATTTTGCCTTGTACTCGCCGTTGTTGGTGCGGATCTTCCAGATGGGCTGGCCGCATTTTTCACAGGTCGCAGGGGTCAGTTTCTCTACCTCTGTGTTGAAGAAGAAGTCAACGCCGTTCACATTTGCGTTCTCAGCCATGGCGATATTGAGCATGAAGGGGCAGATGATTCCGCTGGTGGGCGCATAGAGGGCGGCGACCACGTTCTCTGTGAGATTGGGCTCCTTTTCAAGAGCCTGCTCGCGGTCCAGAATCTCCAGTCCCTTGACGCCGTTGGCGATTCCGCGGTCATAGAGGTCTTTCAGCCCATCCTTCTCGGATTCATGGATACATACGACCATGGCACCGTTGCGTTTGAAGGGAATATCGAGGTCTCTGGCAAAGTCATCCATCATCTCGTTGCCGCGCACATTGAAGCGGGCCATCAGAGACCCTGTGGGTGCGTCGAAACCGGCGTGGACGATCGCGCTGTTGGCCTTGGATGTGCCGCTGCAGACATCCTCTTCCTTATCCAGCACGCAGACGTTGACTTTGTAACGGGAGAGCTCGCGTGCGACCGCGCATCCCGTGACGCCTGCGCCGATGATAATAACATCATACATAAGTTGATTCCTCCTGATGGTTTCCAAATGAACTCTTATTTAGAAATGGAGTCAACAATACAGAGTCTTCTGTAAAGGCCTTTCATATGTCGACTCCATCTCCAAACACTCATTTATTGAAACAATTTTTTAATTATTCAGTTTCACCTGAATCTGCGCGTCAGCACTGATTATGCAGGGAAAGGCATAACGCCGTAGACGAGAGCTGCAACGATCGCGCCGCAGATGGGAGCAACTACGGGGATCCATGCATAACCCCAGTCTGCGTCCTTGTTGTCGCCGGGGCAGAACAGAGCAAATGCAAGGCGGGGGCTCAGGTCTCTGGCTGCATTCATAGCATATCCGGTCACGCCGCCGAAGGACATGCCGATAGCAGTGATGATAGCCCATACGAAGACAAAGTTGAGGCCTGTGTCACCGGCTACAGTCTGGCCGATGCCAAGGATCGCAAACATCAGAACAAATGTGTCAATGAACTCGGACAGGAAGTTCAGACCTGTGTTGCGGATCGAAGGAGCTGTGCAGTAGCAGCCGCGCTTGACATCATTTTCAGGTGTAGCTGCCAGATGATCGTGATACATCAGTGTAAGGATGGATGCGCCGATGAAGCCGCCGAGCATCTCTCCGATGAAGTAGAAGGGAACCACTCCCCATGAAACAGCGCCGGTCACTGCAAGTCCGATCGTAACAGCAGGGTTGAAGTGCGCGCCGGTGGCTTTGCCGAAGATAAATGCGGGGACCATGACCGCAAGACCCCAGCCAATGCCGCACAGGCAGGCGCCGCCGCCCTTCTGACCGGATTTATTCAGGTTAATGTTCATGCACACGCCGTCACCCAGAAGGACCAGAAGTGCTGTACCAACCAATTCACAAATAAGAATACTCATTCCACTCATTATAAACCCCCTTATAAGGAAATAATGCCGGGCCGGAACAGCCCGGCATAAGTATTATCAAGTATTACTATTTACCAATAATGATCTATGAGACGACAAATCTTGTTTTAGACAGGATTATTATATTTGTTACTGATGCAGGCGTGACTTTGAGAGTTTATTCTTTTGCCCAGCCGAGTGTAGCATTGACGGCCTGCTTCCAGCCTCTGAGCTCTTCATCTCTGGTTGCCTGATCCATTGCGGGCTCGAACTCTTTGTCAAGTGCCCAGTTCTTGATGACATCCTGCTTATCTGCCCAGAAACCTACTGCAAGGCCTGCCAGATAGGAAGCGCCCATAGCGGTGGTCTCTACGCACTCGGGACGCTGTACAGGAGTGTTGATCAGGTCGGACTGGAACTGCATGAGGAAGTTGTTCTTGCAGGCGCCGCCGTCGACCTTGAGGGAGCTCAGCTTGACGCCGGAACCCTCTTCCATGGCTGCCAGCACATCGTAGGTCTGGAATGCCAGGGATTCAAGTGTAGCGCGGATGATATGATATTTGTTGACGCCGCGGGTCAGGCCCATGATAGCGCCGCGTGCATAGGGATCCCAGTAGGGAGCGCCCAGGCCGGTGAAAGCGGGAACAACATAGCAGCCGTTGGTGTCTTCCACGCGGGTTGCAAAATATTCGGAATCCGGGGACTGGTCGACGACCTTGAGCTCATCGCGCAGCCACTGGATTGCAGCACCTGCTACGAAGACAGAGCCTTCCAGAGCGTACTCAACCTTGCCGTCGAGACCCCATGCGATGGTGGTCAGCAGTCCGTTGTTGGGATACATGGGCTTGTCGCCGATGTTCATCAGCATGAAGCAGCCTGTGCCGTAGGTATTCTTTGCGTCGCCGGGTGTGTAGCAGGTCTGTCCGAACAGAGCCGCCTGCTGGTCGCCCGCGATACCCGCGATCTTGATCGGGCCGCCGAAGAACTCGGGATCGGACTCTCCGTAAACATAGCTGGAAGGTTTTGCCTCGGGAAGCATGCTCTTCGGAACTTCCAGTCTCTCGCAGAGCTCATCGTCCCACTCCAGAGTATTAATGTTGAACAGAAGGGTTCTGGATGCGTTGGAATAATCCGTCACATGTACTTTGCCCTTGGTCAGCTTGTAGACCAGCCAGGTATCAACAGTACCGAAAGCCAGCTCGCCGGCTTCTGCTTTTTCGCGGACGCCCGGTACATTGTTCAGGATCCAGCGAAGCTTGGTGCCGGAGAAATAAGGGTCAAATACAAGACCGGTTTTGTGGTATGCACTGTCGGCGATATCAGGATATTTCGCCATCAGCTCGTCCTTCATATCCGCAGTTCTGCGGCACTGCCAAACGATGGCATGGTAGACAGGCTGGCCGGTCTTGCGATCCCATACAATAACAGTTTCTCTCTGGTTTGTGATGCCGATCGCCGCGATGTCTTCATAGGTGGCACCGACCTTCTGCATAGCCTGACGGGCAACAGAGAGCTGCGTCTGCCAGATTTCATTTGCATCGTGCTCGACCCAGCCGGGAGCAGGGAAATACTGAGTAAATTCCTTCTGCGCCATGCTGCAGATCTCTCCCTTCTCATTGAAGAGAATGCAGCGGTTGCTGGTCGTACCAGCGTCGAGTGCCATTACATATTTCGCCATAAGATATCCTCCTTTACTTTGAGCAGCCGATGACCGCCCCCTGAAAAATAAATAGGTATCATGTTATTCCGTCCCTTCAGCCTGTCTGTAGAAATAGTATTTACACTGCCTCCGCTCCGCACGGACAGCAATTCGTGTACAAATGTTAAGAAATATGTGCCCTGTATGTACTATAGAGCTATACTCCTGCGGCGGCCTGCCGGCCCTGTCTGCCGGTCTCAGCCCTGCGCCTTACATAAACCAGACATCCCGGGCACTGGTGGAAATGGCCACCGCGCCGTTATTGAGCATGTTCATCACATCCTTACGATCCTTGATCAGACCTCCTGCTATCACCGGAACACTGCTCATGGCGCTGATTTTCCGCATGATCTTGGGAACAATGATCCCGGGCAGGATCTCGATCAAATCCGGCATTGCCGCACGGTTGACCCTGGCCAGTTTTTCAATGTTGGAAAGCGCCAGGCTGTCCAGAATGAAAAACCTGAGTACTGTCGAAAGGCCGAGCTCCTTAGCATGATGGATCAGATTGGCCCTCGTCGTGATGATGCCGTCCGCCCTCGTTTTATAACGGATGAAATCAAGTGAGATCTCCTTCTGCATCAGTCCCGATACAAGATCCAGGTGCACCATGGCGGTCCTGCCGCTGTCCTTGATCCTGTCTATGATATCCGGAATCGTGACAACATCCCCGTAAAGGATGAAAACCACATCAATTTCCGATTTCAGGCAGTTCTCAAGCTCCTCATCGTTCTTGACCGCAGCAATGATCGGTGAAGCTTCGACTTTCTCTACAAACTCTCTTCCCATGCAATCCCCCTTTGCCAAAAAACATTTTACACGTCGGCCGCACATCAAATGTCTCTGGCGAAGGCCGGAATACCCCGAAATCCGACAGTTCATCCCCGCCTTGAAAGGGACGTCTCCCTTTCGTCAGGTATCTGGACAGGATGCTGTACAAGGTTTACAGGAAAAAGGCACAAAAAAAGAATATACGCCACAAACACAGGTTCTTTCGAACCTTTACGCGGCCATATACTCTTCTCTCCAGGCACAATCTTTTATTACAAAGATAATACCATCATTTTCAACAAATTGCAACAAGATTTCAACAATTCTTTCAACAATCTGTCAAAAGTGGTTACTATCACAGTCCCTTCGGAACTGTGATAGTAAATGCTCTTCGAGCATGGGCAAACGCCGTTTTACTCGGGTTTTTGCATGAAAAAACACATGCAAAAACACCTCGAACGCGGAGACTGTGAATAGTAACCAAAAGTGACCACAGTACAGACCCACCTGAAACACGAGGTGTATTGCGCGCTTTTTGCGCAAAACCCGAGTTGAACGGCGCGCGGCGCACGCAAAGCGTATTGGAATCGCCGCGCGTAACGTTACATGTCCACGCCCTTGGAGAGGGCGTGGACTGTAACCAAAAGTGTATATCACTTCCTGTGTAAGCGAATATAGCCGCGAAATCTATGTCTATATTATAATGCATCATCAATGCAAAAGTAACAAAAAAAAAGCGAAACCCTATGCAGGATTCCGTTTTTTGGAGGAGACAGGGGAGGGTTCTGTGTCTCCTTTTCCCCAAAGAAACAGGAGACACAGAACCCTCCCCTGTCTCCTCTCTCACAATTCAATTTCTGTCTCTTTTTCCAGGAAGAGAGCTCCGCCCATGCGTCCTGAAACTCTTCCGTCTTTTTCCCGGAGGAGATCCACCCGGATGGTGCCTCCGGGCTCCTGAAAGCTATAGGATGACAGGCCGTCCCGGGCGACTTTCCGTTCCTGATACCAGGCTGCGGCAAGAGAACCGCTCCCGCAGGAGGACTCATATACCAGAGAGCCCGCCGCTGCGACATAGACGACAGGAATCAGCTCTTCCCCTTTCAGAAACATGATTCCGAAGGCGTCCCACTTTTGACCGCAGCTGTCGACCAGGCGCCGGATCAGGTCCTGGTCAGGTTCCATATCCTCCAGAATCATATGCGTGATCCCCTCGCTGACAACCAGAGGATATCCATCCGGACTGTATTCAATTGCCGTCGGCATGGGCATCTGCGCGTAGGAGCTGCCCTGTACGAGGTCGCAGAAAACGTTCAATGGATGCGGGCTTCCGGAAATCTCAATCATGATATTTCCCGCCGTCTCTCCGTGCGTCTCCTGCTTCCCTTCCTGTTTTTCCTGTATTTCCTTCCAGAGAAGATATCCGTAGCTCCGGGCTGCGTTTCCGCAGAATTCACCGCCCATCATGTCAAGCCTGCCGGCTCCTCCCATCACAGGCGATGTCTCAAACCCGACCTGCTCCGCCCGCAGTCCGCGAATCTTTAGAATCTCTGCCGCGATCTGCGCCCTCTGATCCGCAGGTACAGGTGTACGCACAATGGCGGTCCGGTTTCCTGCCGGATCCGCCATGATAATTCTGAGTTTCATAGTATGAAAACCCTCTCGAACGAGGACCATCCCTGCATTATCCATTGAAAACAGCTGTGTAAAAAAATCTGCGTCAGTATCTGGAGCAGGAACAGTGACAATATACTTGCTCTATTCGTTATTCATTGATCGCGCCCTGCCCGGAGAACCTGGCGAGGAACTGTTTGGTGCGCTCCTCACTGGGATTGCTGATGACATCTGAAGGGCGTCCCTCCTCGACAATGTATCCTCCATCCATAAAGATGACTCTGTCTGCGACATCCCTGGCAAATTCCATCTCATGGGTGACAATGACCATAGTCATCTTCTCCTGTGCCAGCTGGCGGATGACTTTGAGGATCTCGCCGGTCAGCTCCGGATCCAGCGCCGATGTGGGCTCATCAAAGAAAAGCATCTTGGGATTCATTGCCAGGGCGCGGGCAATCGCCACACGCTGCTGCTGGCCGCCGGAGAGCTGCTGGGGATAATAATTTTCTTTTCCCTCCAGGCCCATCTTTCGGATCAGCTCCCTGGCCTCTGCTTCCACTTCACTTCTATCCCTCTTCTGCACATGAATGGGCGCCTCCGTCAGATTGCGCATCACCGAAAAATGAGGGAAGAGATTGAAGTTCTGGAACACCAGCCCGAAGTACCCTTTGATCCGCCGCAGATCGGCCGGGGATGCGTAGACAGTATGTCCTGACGAATCATTGTGGGCCGCCTTTTCATCCAGGTAGACCAGCTCACCGCTGTCCATGGTCTCCAGCATGGTCGCGCAGCGAAGAAGGGTGGATTTGCCGCTGCCGGAAGGACCGATAATAGCGACAACCTCGCCTTCATCGACTTTAACGGAAATATCGTGGAGGACAGTCAGATCGCCGAATGCCTTTTTTACATTATTGATTTCAAACAGGCTCATATTCCTCCTCCTTATTCAAAGTAGGACAGCTTCTTTTCGACTCTGCCCATGACCCAGGCCACGACAATGTTAAAGATGTAGTAGAAAAGACCCGCGACAAACAGGGGCATGATGTTTGACTGCTGTGCTGCCACCTGCTTGGCCATGGTAAACATCTCGGCATAGGCAATGGCAAATGCCATGGATGTATCCTTGACCAGAGTGATGACTTCATTTGTCACAGGAGGGACAACCCGCTTGACCATCTGAGGGAACACGATCTTGAAAAAAGTCTGCGTCTTGGTGAAACCCAGCACCTCCGCAGCCTCATGCTGTCCGACGGGAACCGCCTGGATACCGGCGCGGAAGATTTCTCCGAAGTAAGCTGCATAGTTGATGGAAAAGCCGATCAACGCTGCATAGACACGCCAGCCGGTGGAGAGCTTGATGCCGAACACATAGTAAGGCATAAAGAAGACCACGATCAGCTGCAGCATCAGCGGGGTTCCGCGCAGGATGGAAATGCAGACCTGCATAAAAATATTCAGCGGTTTAAACTTGCTCATCCGTGCCAGAGCGAATAGAATTCCCAGAGGCATGGAAAACAGCAGTGTGCAGAAGAAAATAAACAGTGTTGTCCCGAACCCGCCGATGATCTGTTGAACAATTGACATGAATCCCATATGGTTTCCCCTTACTTCAAAAAACTCACTTAGAAATAATCCCCGAACGGCATTTTCTGCAAATGTCTGCCCTCGCCGGCACGTCAGCCGCTTAAAGGGCTTTTATCAAAAAAACCGCCTGCAGGCAGGGTCTCCTTCCTGCAGGCGTTCATTTCCATGTATTGCTCTTTCGAATACCCGGTCCCGGCAGATGCCGATCTCCTTCCGGACACATGAGCTAAAAACTATACCCCAAGGTCATCACTTGCCGATGATCAGCATTTCGGGAAGATTGTAATCCGCATAATTGGCAACGATCTTGTCAACAGTGCCGTCTGCAGCCATCTCATTCAGAGTCTCCTGGACCATATCGCGCAGCTCTGTGTTGCCTTTCTTGAAAGCGATCGCATACTGCTCCTTGGAAAGAGGCTCGTCAAGGATCCTGTATTTGCCCTCGTTGGCTGCCAGCTGGAACTGTGCAACACCGATATCTACCGCGATAGCATCATAGACGCCGGCGGCCATCTGCATAAATGCGTCGTTGTAGTCCTTGATCGTCTCGTAACCGGAGAAGGTTGCACAGAGATTGAGGTTCTCGTCGTTGCTGCCGTCGCCGGGATCATTGGTCAGAGCCGTATCTGCAGAAGAAGCAGCCTGCGCGACAACCATCTTGCCCGCCAGGTCCGCCTTGGTCTGGATATCGGAATCCGCATTGACAGCGATAACGATAGAATTATCGACATAGGGCTCAGTCCAGGTATAGTCCTCTTCGCGGCCTGTATAGGTCATGCCGTTCCACAGGCAGTCGACGGCACCGGAGTTGATCTCCATATCCTTGGAATCCCAGTCGATGGGCTGTTTCTTCAGAGTCCAGCCGCGGCGCGCGCAGACTTCCTCTGCCAGTTCAAGGTCAAATCCGGTGTAGTCACCGGTTGCTTCATCTTTAAATCCGTAGGGCGGATACTCCGCATCAAAGCCAACTGTAAAGGTCATGCCTTCTGCAGCTTCCTCTGTCGCTGCAGCTGTGTCCACAGCAGAAGCCTCATCACCTGCCGCCTCAGCTTCAGCGGGGGCCGCTTCTTCTGTCTTTGTGTCGGTTGCAGCCGGAGAACTGCTTCCTCCGCACGCAGTCAGAGCACCTGCACACATTATACCTGCCAGCAGCAGCGCTATCATTTTTTTCATAATACTTCCTCCCGTTTTTCTGGTTTCGAATAATTTGCGCCGCACAGTTTTATGATTTATCACAGCGCAGTGATATTATACTGAACTATTGCGAACAAAACAAGAGCAAATCGAGAGAACAATAGAGCGGGCTCGACGCACTTCAATTGCAAAATTAAATTCCACCCGGAACATCCGTTCCGTGGAATTTACTTTTTCCAAATAAGGGGGTGGAGTTTAGTCTTACAAATGTTTATG
>CACZFF010000046.1 GCA_902780385.1 uncultured Lachnospiraceae bacterium | reverse complement strand
AGCCTGCGACTTCATCCCTGTAGGACTTGGTCTTGCGGAAGCCGAGACAGAGACCGTTGAGGTCGGTGTTGTCTCCGTCATGTACTCCCGCTTCATCACAAGCTGGATCCGCATCCTGCTCGCAGTCGTCTTCTCCATCGGCATGTACGCCGCATAAAATCGTTACAGGAGTACATGCTCTCCCGGGGAGCGTGTACATGCACCCCGGCTTACGATAGAGCCTGACGAACCGGTATAGGTTCTGAGCCGGACACAGTACACTTTTGCAATTACACCAGCCCCCTGTAAAAGTGAACGCTGTTCCGCTTCAGATCATAAAAGAAAGCCCCTTTGCAGTACTCCCTTTCTGAGAGATGGAATACCGCAAAGGGGCTTTTTTATACTGCCAATCTGTCAGTCATCCCTTTTTGCGAAAAGTCTGCTCTTCCGATGCCTTAAAGTTGTAGATGGGTCTCATCACATCAATAATGTCCACTGTTCCCCCGATTACACCGATGATATCCTCGAGAGACTTGTACGCCATAGGCGACTCATCGATCGTATTCAGGTTAACGGAAGTCGTGTAAATACCCTTCATAGCCTCCTGATAATCTTCCAGGCTCAGCTGCTTCCTCGCGGCACTCCTGGACAGGACTCTGCCTGCACCATGAGGCGCGGAGTAGTTCCATTCCGGGTTGCCCTTGCCGACAGCAAGCACACTTCCATCACGCATATTGATAGGAATCAGGACCTTCTCTCCCTTGTGGGCAGCGATTGCGCCCTTGCGCAGGATCATTTCCTCTGTATCAATGTAGTTGTGGATTGTGTGGAAAGCCTCTCCACCGGCCAGGCCTGTACGCTCCAGCAGAATTTCCGCCATCAGTTCACGGCTGCGGCGGGCGAATTCCTGGCAGATCCTGACGTCGTGCATGTAGTCTTCAAAATCCTGACCAAAGAGCCAGCAGAGATCCTCGGGAGTATCCCCCCCTGCCTTTCTCTTTCTTGAGGCAATCTCTCTGAGTGCAGCCGGAATCTCCTTTGCGCGTCCCTGCTCCTTGTATGTGCGGATTATTTCTTCCTGCTCTAAATTGAATCGATCCGTGACAGCTGCCCTGTGAAGCCCGATGGCAGTCTCCTGGTAATGCTTTGCGACCTGGAGCCCGAGATTGCGGCTCCCGCTGTGAACCACGAGATACTTTGTCCCGTCCGCCGCTTCATCAATTTCTATGAAATGATTTCCTCCGCCAAGAGTTCCAAGGCTTCTCTCCAGGCGGTCTGTATCCCTGAGAATGTCATAACAGCGAAGCTGCCGCAGGTCAAAAAACTCCCTGCGCTCATCCCAGACATTGAGGCCGGAGGGAATAAAATGTGCCGCCTCGTCCATCCTCTCAAAGTCGATCTCCGCATCCTCCAGCCTGACGGTATACATGCCGCAGCCGATATCCACACCGACAACATTGGGGACTGCCTTATCTGTCACTGTCATGGTCGTGCCTATTGTGCAGCCTGCTCCGGCATGAACATCCGGCATGATCCGAATCCGGCTGCCCGCTGTAAATTCATAATCACACATGCGTCGGATCTGATCGATCGCCTCCTGCTCCACCACTGAGGCATAGCAGATCGCAGTGTTCATCTTTCCCTTGATTTCAAACATAACGATCTCCTTTGCAGGCTGCTGACGCCAGCCTGCCCGTTTTTCCTTAAATCCAGAATAACATAGATCCAATGGGATTACATTAGACTTGCAGTATAAAGGGTCTGATAGAAAAAAACGCCTGTGCGGAAACGGTCCGCACAGGTGTTTTCATGTCAATCAATATTTAATTGGATGTGAATTATTATCTCACATACTGGGCATCAACATATCCGAACTCGCCCTTGTCAAATGCAAGGAAGCATCCGCCCTCCCAGTAACGGCTGTGGATCAGGATCGTATCGCCGTTATGGAAGTAATGTCCGGGCATTACACTTCCTCTGCCGCTGTGTGTTGTCTTCATAACCAGTGTCGTTCCTGCCGGCAGATGAGCAACCTTATGCTCTGTAAACCATGCCAGGTTGTGAATCTGATCATTGGGGGTAAGGCCGTCATTTCCGCCTGCAACTTCCTCAAGTTCCTCTATATCCATTTTCTTAAGTTCTTCACTCATCACTTTTCTCCTTTCAATTTTCAAATTTGATATTTCAAATTTTGATTTTCTATTTCCAATTTCCAATTTGGGGTTATCGGCTATCTGTTTTGGCTTTCGGCTTTCGCCTCCTGCCTTGTTTTTTTTCTATGACGCTATTTTACTACGGGATTTGTCACAGAAGTATCACAAAGGATTGAAAATCGTCTTTTATTTTTCAAAGGGGAAAATATACTGCGTGAGACCGCACTCATTGCGGAGCTGTACCAGTTCTTTTTGGATCGATTCGCCTACAGGAACACCCTTGTCTTTGCGATCCTGCCAGGCCAGCCACTCCTTCTCGCCCGCCGTATAGATGTGCTCCGCGCCGGGTTCCTTCTGTGAGGCGCGCAGCCCTCGGCAGATGTCTCCTGCCGTCTTCCGGAAAGTGTCGAGCCCCATGAAAAATTCCGGATTAATGACGAAGAAGAAATGCCCCAGCCGGTACATCTGCGGACTGCCGTCTTCAGCGACACCGCTCAGAGCTTTCATGAAGGGACCGCCCGACAGGGCCGAGGACAGGATCTCCACAGCAGTCGTGTAGCCATAGCCCTTGTATCCGGCAGTTGCCTCTCCGCGTCCGCCCAGAGGGAGCAGGGCAACATTTCCCTTGCGCATCTCTTTCAGGATCGTTCCTGAATCTGTCGGGGCACTGCCGTCCTTTGCGATCACACAGCCCTCCGGAGTGGGCTTCCCCATTCTCTCATAGAACTCGATCTTGCCGTTCTGCATGATGCAGGTGGCGCAGTCCAGGTTGAAATCGAACTCCTCATCGGTCGGCATGGTAAAAGTCAGGGGATTGGTCCCCATCATGGGCTCCACACCGAAAGTCGGCGCAACAGACGGCCTTGCATTGGTTCCCGAGATTCCGATCATACCTGCCTTTGCCGCCATCGTTGTCCAGTAGCCCGCAATTCCGTAATGCGTGGAATTGAAGATGGTTCCTCCCGCCATTCCGAATTCGCCGGCCTTGTCGATCAGCATTTCCATCATCTTATGGCTTGCCACCATACCCATACCATTGTGGGCATCCATAACAACCGTTGTCGGTCCTTCTTTCACAATCTCAATGTCTGTCCTGGGAAGGAGAGTCCCGTTCTTGATGCGGTCCAGATAGATCGGCTTGAAGCGGTTGCAGCCATGGCTCTCGATACCGCGCCGGTCACTTTCAAGAAGAACATCCGCACAGATCGCACCGTCTTCTCTCGGTACACCATATTTTTCAAACACGTCCACCATGAAGTCATTCATGAGTTTCCAGTCTACATAAGGCCTAGTTTCTTCCATTTTCGATTTCTCCCGATTATTCAAGTCTCGCTTTATATGATCCCCAGTTTCATCATTTCATCCAGGTCATATAAAAGTTCATAAAATCCTTCCGCAGGGATATCATCCGGAAGTTTTTCCCCGGGGGCTTCCGCCTGCGTTTCCTCCGGGAATGCCGGCCGGACTTCCTCCTGCGGGGCCGAACCGAAGTCCAGGGAAGGGGTGAACGGTGCCTCTGCTCCATCCTGTGCGTCTGTACCGGATCCCTCTGCCGAAAAGTCCTCAGGTTTGGCTGCGGCAGCTGCTTCTGCTTCCGTCTCCGAAGCAGGATTCGTTTCTCCCGTGTTTCCAGGTACTGCCGCTCTGGCCCTGGCGAGGTTCAGCGCATTCCTGATATCTGCCTCATTGCTGGCAATAGCCTGCTCCATCCTGACAAGCGGAATCTGGTGACGGCTGATAAAGTCATCGGCATTGGCCAGAAGCAGCTCCTGGTACTGTTGGGCTATCTCGGCATAGGTGCGCACCGACTCTCGCGCGCCCGGAAGCGCAGAGATTTCCTTCAAGGACATCTGGCCGACCGGCGTCTGAAGAATGAATGGTTCTTTGGGAAAGACGTAGGCTTCATCGGGTCCTACAAGACGATCCGCACAGCGCAGGTCCGCTCGGACCTGCATCAGGGTTTTTCCTGTCTGGTTCCTGCCTTTCCATTTTCCGGGGTCACGGACCCAGTCCTCATTGGCCGGAATAATGCGCCCCAGAAGGCCTTCTTTTGGAATTTCCACAATAAGACGGAAGCCGGTACTGAGCAGCTTTCTGCGAAGTTCCGGATTCTGAAGAAACTTCTGACGCATACCCAGCCGCATGATCTGAGAACGAACAGCCTCCCAGCTGTTGCTTTCCAGAACACGCTGCTTTTTGGAAGCTTTTGACAGTGCGGAGGAATCGCTTCCGCAGGCAAGTATTTTTTCTGCCGTGGCCTTACTCCGGCCAAAGACAGCCTTCATGTAATAGAGGAACTGTTCTACGGACTCAAAGCGGATTCCCATATAGTCAAATGGAGCCGGATATTGATTGCTGAATTCACCCCACTCATCTTCCGTTGTTTTGAAAATGAGAACATTATCTCCAGCGGTTTCTGCCATGATAATTTACCCCCTTTCTTACTGTGAAATCGAAAACTGATCCAAACTGATTTCTATTTCTATTATATCGTTCTGCAGAGAAGTTTACAACAAACCGCCTGTCCTGATCGGACAGGCGGCATCGATAACGTTGCCAGGCACACTCTCCAGGAACGTGTACCGGTCTTTATGCTGTTTTATGCTGCCGGAGCAAGTTCTTCCTCTTCCTCCGTTTCGACCGGCACATACTGTTCCTCTGCCCTGGTTATATCTTCCGGATAAATCTGCGCAAAGTCGTTCTTCATGGAAATCGGAATATACCCTTTGGCTTCGTAATCTGCTGACTTCTCGTCCCAGTTCTGGGTACCCCATTCTCTGACATCATCATCGGCAACGATCATATAGGCCTGTGCAGGATATGGATTCCTGCTGTCGATGGTATAATTCATCATACTGGTATCGCTTCCGCTGTTGCCGAAAGCAAGTACGGGGCGCTGTCCGATCTCTCTTTCAATGTAAATGGATTTATTGCCGTTGAGGTTTTTCTGGATAAAGCCGCCGGTCAGCACCAGGTCATCGCCGTTCTCATATTTGAAGTTCATATTGGACGATTCGGTCTCATACCCCTTCTGCTTGATCTCAAAGACAGTGCCGATCACATGGTTGGGAGTGACGTAATCCCTGAAGGGTGAGTTTGCAATGATTGCACGGGTGGTCGTCCGCTCCGTTCCGCTGATCACATAGATCGTGAACTTGTTTTCATAGAGGTATTTTACAAGCTCCACCATCGGAAGGTAAGCATTGTCGATATATCTCATATTGTTAAAGCTTGCGGTATACTTCTGCCCGAATTCAACTGCATAGTCGGAGAATTCCTCTACTGTCATTCCTGCGTAAGCCTTGGCGAAGTTTCTGGCAAGCGTCTCGTCTGCCACATATCCGGGCTTTATGGACGCGGCAATCTCTTTCAGCTCATCGGAGACCCGCTCCGGATGATCATGCAGGCAGAATTCGATAAACATCATGGTATCGTAGTAGGTATAGTAGGTTTCACATACCAGGGTACCGTCCATGTCAAACACTGCGATCCGGTCTTTTTCCGGGATGTAGTTTTCCTTGTCAGCGGGATTCGTGACTTTGGCCACGTAGTCCCTGAGTTCCTGTGCGGGCTTTGAGCCTTCTGTCCAGTAATCGGACATAGGTGCGTTCTCTGTTTTCTTGAAGCATTTCACAGCAAGAAAATTCGCTGCGATTGCGATGACAAGCAGAATCACTGCAATAGCAGCAGCTTTTGAAGTTTTTTCATTTCTTTCCATTGGTCTGTTCCCCTTAGTTGAAGATGTCAAAACATTTTGACCGAGCAGAGTTCGGCACTAACTTCCATAAGAAGTATAGTATAATTCATGCTGTTTTGCCATAGCGCACCTCTTTGCAAATAAATATTAATTATCCCGTATGCAATAATTGCTATTCCTCAAATAAGTATGATGTAAAGGTCAAAAGGAATCTTTATGTACTTATGCGTTGACACGTTGTCAGAACAGATGTATAATACAGACGCTGACATAGTGTCAGCACGCAGCCGGGGTTAAAAGTGAACCCATCAATTTACATAAAAAGGCTGTCATCAACTCTATGTATCAACCGTTCTCAAGCTGACCTGCAGCTGCCTGATTAGGCTTTGGGGTTAGTACGAAGCGGCAGCCTATAATCACGATCAACAACTTAAAGGAGTACACAGCAATGGAAAAGAAAGTATTGGTGGCGGTGTTTTCCGCCAGCGGCGTGACAAAAAAAGTCGGCGAGGCAATCGCCCGGGCTGCAGGAGCAGATTTTTATGAGATAGTGCCCAGAGAACGCTATACTTCTGCTGACCTGGACTATATGAACAAAAAGAGCCGCAGCAGCGTGGAAATGAATGATCCCTCCTCCAGACCTGAAATTGCAGACGCAGTAACTGATATGGCATCCTACGACACTGTGATCGTAGGCTTCCCGATCTGGTGGGGCATTGCTCCCAGGATCATTGAGACCTTCCTGGAAAGCTATGATTTCAGCGGCAAAAAGATCATCCCTTTCTGCACCTCCGGAGGCAGCGGCGTAGGAAGAAGCGATACTGCCCTGCATAAGAATGTCACCGGCGATGTGAAGTGGGCAAAGGGCTGCCAGATCAACCGGCCGAATGAGGCGGAGATCCGCCGCTGGCTGGACCAGGTTCTGTAAGGATAAGCAAAAGGGAAAAACAGATCCGGTCCGCAGGTGACCGGATCATCGGAAAACAAGAGGAGGATATCTAAATGGCTGAAAAAATCGTACAGACAGCAGGCAGAAACCAGCTCGGAGAATTTGCACCTATGTTCGCGCATCTGAATGACGATGTGCTCTTTGGAGAAGTATGGAATGAAGAAGCAATCGACGTCAAGACAAAATGCATCATCACAGTCGTGTCTCTGATGGCCTCCGGCATCACGGATTCCTCCCTGGCTTATCATCTGCAGAACGCCAAAGCGCACGGCGTGACAAAGGAAGAGATCGCAGCCATCATTACTCATGCGACTATGTACGTGGGGTGGCCCAAGGGCTGGGCGGTTTTCAGACTGGCAAAGGAAGTCTGGAACGAAGAAGGACCGGCACAGACAGAAAAAGACAAGTATCAGAACTCAATCTTTTTCCCGATCGGAGATCCGAACCCCTACGGAGAGTTCTTTGTCGGCGAGAGCTACCTGGCACCGGTTTCCACGGAGCAGATCCCTGTCTATAACGTTACCTTTGAACCCGCATGCCGCAACAACTGGCATATCCATCACGCAAAAAGCGGCGGCGGCCAGATGCTGATCTGTGTCGGCGGCAGAGGTTACTATCAGGAATGGGGCCGGGAAGCCATTGAGATGACGCCCGGTAGCGTGATCAACATTCCTGCAGAAGTCAAACACTGGCACGGCGCTGCCCCCGATTCCTGGTTCTCTCATCTGGCTGTTGAGATCACGGGAGATGAAACCAGCAACGAGTGGCTGGAAGCAGTAAGTGAAGAGGATTACAGCAAGCTGAAATAAATGATGAACAGCTGGAGGCCCGGTTCAGACCGGATAAGGTAAAAAAGAAGGTAAAAAAAACGCTGCGCAAGAGTCCTCAGGGGCCATCGCGCAGCGTTTTTTTCAACAATATTATTATTTTAAAATATTAAAGAGAAAGCTCCAGCAAAGCTGCTTTGCACTCATTGTATAACTTCATTTTATTCCACGTGGACAATTCAACATTTGCTTCCGCTCTGTGCAAGATCTCAGTGATTCCGTCCGCATCACCGTTTATGAAGCATGTGTCAATGCTTTTCAGCTCATTTATCACTTCTTCACGCTGTTTAGCGGCTTCACCATTCTCTTCTCTGAATAGCGTGTCAGGCTTATCACCATAAAAGGTACGGTAGATGTCAATCTTACCCTCATCAAGAAGATAATTTCTGGTCTCTCTTCCAAACATCTGCTTTCTTTCCTGCAGTGCTTCCTTGTCTCTCTGCATCTCCCTTTTCATGGCACGGATTTTGGATTTGAGGAAAGACGTTCCCTTGATAAATACCGCATAATCTTCAAATAAAGAAGGGTCATCGAAATAGAGGTAGATCCAGATTCCCTCCACAATAAATTTCTTTTCCCTGTGCTGCTCTGAATAGTCCATTGCAAACTTAACAAAGTCTACAAACACCTTATCTTCATATTCCTCCTTGGGAATGCTGTCTCTCTCCTCAAGGCCGATATAGTATTTTGCCCCCTCACCGGTAAAGAAACTGAAGAACATATCAGAATAGCCCTTCAGCTCATCCAATGTGAAATGGTCCTTGGCGAGAAGCAGGTCATCAAGCTCGATATGGTCTATATGGTCTCCCTCAAGAGTTCTGGCCATCTGGGATTTTCCGCTCCCCGAATGGCCGAGGATGAAACAAATATTTGTATCACCTGAATTAAAGCTTTCTTCCTTGTAGTAAAGATCCGGTTCTGAAAGCACGTATGCCTCACCTGACATCTGCTGATCTTCAAGGCTGCTGCCGGAATTCAGTTTTTCTCTCACAAGAACATACATTTCCGGTACACTATGACCCATGAATTCGTTTGAATAGTAGTTGGAAAATCGTTTCTGTTTTTTCAAAAGGACTTTATATTTGACGAAAGCCCGGTTGAGTTCCGTTAGTGAAGAAATTTTATCGGTTATTATAACAAGTGACGGATCCTGAAGCGCCTGCTCCAAATCAGTATATTTTTCCATAGTTTTTCCTTTCCATCTCAATAGACGCTTGCGGTTTTTTCACCATCTCTATCATAACACACAAGTACATAAAACTGTAAAACAGAAACTTATCTATTAAAAAACATCGTTAGTTACTGTAACGCTGCGAAAATCGTATTCCAATGAGCTGTGCGCGCAATTTCCGCCGTTTAACCCGGTTTTTTCTCGAAAAAACCGCGAAAAACGCCTTGAGTTTTGAGCCGGTCTGTGCAGTAATAAAACATCTGTTTCCATTCTGTGTTACAATATTCCTGTCAACTGCAGTCCGCAGGCGGAAACATCTGAGCGTGGCCATTCCCCGGAGTCTGCCTGTTATACTGGTTTACACAACGCATTCATTGGGAAGGCCATATATGTGAACGGGGAATGGCAGAAGGATGGAAGGACAAAACATTCACCGTCGCCCTCACGAATTATATGGCAACCACAGACAGGCCGTCCGAAGATCTGCACAATCCTTTCACCGGCTGGGCGGATACTTCCCGCCTGATCAGCAGCGACAGGATCGACAATGAATGGGCCTATAAAGTTCTCACTGCAGAAGCCGGCCAAAACGGAGGTCTGCTTTCGTTCGATACCTCGCCCCACTATATCAACCAGGCCTACACGGGGCCGGTTTACACAGAGGACTCCGGAGATCAGGATGATCCCGGTCAGGGAGAAACCACTGATCCAAAAGATCCTGCGGCTCCCGGACAGAAAGAAGACGATACCCCCTCAGATCCGGACGATTCTTCTGCCGGCTCCACGACCGGTAAGAGTTCAGATCCTGCGGAGGACTCTTCAACAGACTCCACTGATGACTCAGCTCCCGACAGCACGGACAAGAAGGGGCAGACCGGAACAAATACCCCCGGACAGGATTCTTCTTCCGGACAGGGATCCGGCAATTCCAAAAACGGAAGTTCTAAGAACAGCAGCTCTGGCAGTACAAAAAGCTCCGGATCAGGCAGCAAAACCGGCAGCAGCAAAAACGGGACTTCCAAAAAGACTTCTTCCGGCAGTCAGAAAGGAAAAGCACCGCAGACCGGCGATACAAATAATCCCCTCCTCTGGGAAACACTGGCTGTC
Organism: uncultured Lachnospiraceae bacterium; assembly: GCA_902780385.1. Classification (GTDB taxonomy): domain Bacteria; phylum Bacillota; class Clostridia; order Lachnospirales; family Lachnospiraceae; genus CAG-791. Next base: position 14,985 of record CACZFF010000046.1, on the reverse strand, counting down.
CTCTCCGCACTGGGGCTTACCCTGATCGTTCTCAGATACAGACAGAAAAACACTGAAGAGTAAAAAACAGGGCAGGGGCGGCAATGAACTGCGATGCAGTTCATTTGCGCCCTCTGCCGAAGAATAAAAGCCGACAGAGCTTTCTTCTGCTCTGCCGGCTTTTATTTTTGACAGCTTATTATTTTATTCTGTCGCTATTATTTTCATCATTTCTTCGTGTTATCGCGCTTCCTGTAAATAAGAATACCTGCAATTCCAAGCACTGCTGCGATGAGGATTCCAATCCACAGTGCAGCATTGGTGTCGTCCCCTGTCCTGGGGCTGGATCCCGTCTTGCGGGTGGTCGACCTGCTGCTCTTTGAATTGGACGAACTGCCGCCGGATGTGCCCTTTACTGTGAATTTAGTCTCTGCTCTGCCGTCCCTGAACTGAACCTTCAGTGTGTGGGTACCTGCGGCGAGTTTCTGCAGATAATCCTTCTTCAGAGCCAGTTTCAGACTTCCCTCCTCTGTCGTATAGCTGGAGCTGTTAAGGGTTTTTCCGTCTACACTGATCTCTAAAAACGCACTGTAGGTGATCTCATCAAACTCATTTCTCTTGACGGTCAGGTTCAGAGGGTTCTTTGTTCCTTTTGTCCAGGAATAAGTCTGAGCGGTAAATTTGTACCCTGCAGTTCCAGCCGGCTCGATCACAGTCTCCTTTGTTTCACTGATCGTTTTTCCGTTTACGTTAACAGAAGCTGTATAGGTGATCTTACCGTCTTCATTCACTGCGGGCAGGGTGATCTCTCTTTTGACAGAGGCCTTGACAGTCTTTGTGTGGCCCGGATCCCGTTTGCAGGTAAAGGTCGCCGAAGCCTGGGTATTTCCATCCGACCAGCTGAAGACGGGGGATCCCCACTGGTGGCCGAGGGCAGCCGTCTTGACTGTTTTTGTCTGCTTGGTAAAAGCTTCACTTTCAAAGACGGCAGTGTAAGTACTTTCTCCTGCTGCCTCGCAGGTCGCTTCTTTTGTTGCTTTCTTAGTTGTGGCAACAGTCTCCTGCTCCATGTGTCCTTTGTTGTTTTTGCAGACACATTCAGCGGACACTTTACTGTAATCATCCGCCCAGGAGTAAACCGGCTGCTTCCAGTCATGGCTCGAGGCAATCACTATTCCGGATTCGCAGCTGAATCCGGTCCCTCCGGGAATGACATAGACTCCTTCAGGGCCTAAGCAGAGCTTTTCATCAAGGGAAATATCCCTTCCTGCGATCGCCTCCTCATTGGTGATACGAAGCTCGCCCGCGCCGTCAGCCTTGATCACAAGGGAGCCGTCTCCCACGAAGATGCCATAAGCTGTAACACCGTCACCGACATCTTTTTTTGCTGCTCCGGTGAGGGTGTTGCTGCCCTTGAATTCGATCGTCAGTTCTTCATCACCTGTATATCTTATAGCAGGGCCGCTTTCACAGAAGATCACAGCATCCTGCAGGGTCAGGATTTTCTGATCAGGATCATAGACAGCGGTATTATCTCCAAGGACATCCTCATAGTTAGCTTCAGTGACATTAACGCCCTCAACAAAGAGCCCGTATCCAATTGCAGGTTTATCGGGGTCTTCGAACTCTACCACCTGGTCCTCAAAGGCCTCATCCTCAAAGGTCGCGGTGTAAACCGTCTTGCCGGGTTCCGTGTTGGTAGGTTCAAGGACTTCGATTGTTACTTTACCCTCTTCCGTTTCTTTGTGGTCTACGTTGTTGCTGCAGCATTTCGTTGCTGTGCAGGTACTGTAGTCATCCGACCATTCATAATCCAGAGGGCCCCACTGATGAGAGCTGGCAATCGACACTCCCATATCATCCCCTACCAATCCGTGTCCTCTCGGAATGACAGATACTCCCAAGGGGCCTAAGCAGAGTTCCTCGTCAAAAGAGACATCCTTTCCTGTGATCGCATCCTTGTTGGTAATGATCATCACGCCTTCGCCGCATGCTTTGAGGAGAAGGGAGCCGTTGGTGGCGGAAATGCCATAGGCTGTGACTCCGTCTCCGACGTCTTCATCCGGCTGGCCGACCAGGAAACAGTGTCCTTTGAAACTGATCGTGAAATCCGCTGTGCCATCATATCTGACGGCCGGGCCGGGGCGCTCGTTAGAGAGCGTCGCCTCATCCAGTGTCAGTGTATTCGTTTTATCATCATAAACGGCGGTCTTTCTGACCTCCCCGTCTTCATCGTCTTCTTCTCCGAGGATATCTCCTTTGTTATCCTCAGTTACCGCTTTTCCGTCGACATAGAGATCGTATTTGGATTCACCGCTGTTCACGGGCTCATCGGTCACAGGCTCGACATCAGCGGGCGCTGCAGGCACATCAGCTGCAGAGGCTGCTCCGTTTTCTGCATCTTTGGATCCGGAGTCCTTTTGGGGAGCCGGAGCAGGCGAAGCCTGGTCCTTGTCTTTGATCTTTTCTACACCGCTGACAGTGACCTTGACGTCCTTTTTAACGTTTTTGATGGTATAGGTTCCGTTGCTGCTCTCCTTCAGTGCGGTGCCGCCGGCCTTTACAGAGAAATCCTTTCCCTTCCTGTAACCTTCGGCAATTTTGAGGGAAAAGCTGAAGCTGCCTCCGGCCGCCACGGAAGTATCTCCCTTAGCCGTGATCGTATAGCCCTTTCCGGAGGAAAGAGTGACCTTGCAGGAAGATGCCTTTTTGTCTTCCTTCTTGTCCTCTGCCTTCTTATCTTCTTCCTTCCTGCTGTCGTCCTGCTTATCCGCCGCTTTCTCAAGCTTCGGAATCGCTTCCTTATACTCGTCCCCGCAGCGGGTGCAGGTATAAGTCACCTCGCCCTCATCGGTCTCCGTCGCAGGTCTGGTAACTGTCTCTTTATAGTCATGTCCGTCTGCACAGGGGTCGCTGACTTCTGCTTCCATTGAAACTCCGTCCCCCGCAGAATCTGCCGCCAATGCACTCACGGGCAGCATCCCGACCAGCATGATCATTGAGATCAGAAAAGCTAATCCTCGATTTAGTTTCATGGTCCACCTCCGGTTGTTAAAATATTAGTTTTTGAACCTTACCGCCGTGCCGTATGCCATCACTTCTGCAGCACTCTGCATGACGGAAGCAGAGCTGTAGCGGACAGCTACGATTGCATCTGCCCCCATTGCCTCAGCCTCCCCGACCATGCGTTTTGTTGCAAGAGCCCGGGCATCATTCATCATTTCGTTGTATCGTGTCAGTTCTCCGCCCACGAGAGTCTTCAGGCCGGCCCCGATATCCCGGACAGCATTTACTGTCTGGATCGTGCTTCCCTTGACCAGTCCGAGCATCTCAAGCTCTTTACCGCAGATTGTTTCAGTAGTTGTCAAGATCATCTTCTTCACCGCTCCTTATCTCCCGAATCCGGGCAAACAACACATAAACCATACCGACCCCAAGCAGTACAAGCGGGATTGCAAGTATAAGCGCCAGGGACTCTGCCAGGACAAGCTGCGCCAGCATCACGACATAGATGAGCAGATAGAGCAGAAATACGATCGTGATGATCACAGGTGCGAGCATCTTTCTTCCATGTGATGACATTTTGCAATCTCCTTTCCCTTGTGAAGCCGGTGCATCACTGACCCTGATCCTTACAGGGACTCTCCGCTGTTTAAACAGAGGGATAACAATATAATACATCCGGTCATCCCGAAAAGAAAGATATCCGGGCTCTTCTCCGAAAACATCTTTCAAGAACAGGCAATGGCAGCGGATCCGCTGGTCGAACACGGCATTTCGGAATTCACAGCGGTCGACCTGGTAACCTGTCAAAGCTCTACGGCAAGAGAAGGTACGGAAAAACTCTTGTCTTTAATTGATGAATACGGAAGCAGCGAAGTAAACATAGCGCTGATTGCCGACCAGCAGGAAACTGCCGGTATGTATATCACTGAGTATTGTAATCGGGTCCAGACACAGGCTTTTGATGATGCCGGTGCACTCTTAAACGATGTCAGATGGTACATGAGCCGCAACAGTAACACCCTGAAGAACGGACGTAATCCGGAGACTCACGAGATCCTTGATGAATTAAAAGAGATCGATCCTATGGAAGTAAAGCTGGATGCTTCTGTCTATGGTGTTATTCCGCAGGCCCCGGAACCGATTCAAGAGTGAGGAGACACAGAACCGTCCCCACGACCTTTTTTTCAAATACTTTGACCTGGTCCTTTCCAGTGAGGGCTTTTTCATCGTTGATTACATGCGCACAACACACAAGGATTCGACATATTTCCTGCTGGCGGATGAACGGGACAACCTCTACCGCCTGTTCATTCGGACTGAAGATGAGAATGACCGCTACAGGACGGGAAACAGAATCGACGAAGGCACCTTCTTTCAGGGAACCGTCGACGAGGTCGAGCCCCGCGACGCCTATAAGCCCAAGATCAAAGTCTTCCGCAAGGACGGGACAGCCATGATGATCGACAAGGGGGCAACCGTGCTCGATTTTGCTTTCCATATCCACACCAGCCTGGGCCTGCATTTTAAATATGCCCGCCTGAACGGCAACGCGACCCAGCTCCCGGCTTACACCCGGCTGAATGACAGGGACACAGTGGTGATCACGGAAGAGGAAGATGTCCTGCCCACCTTCACCTGGTTCAAGTACGTAAAGACCAGCCGGGCCACAGACCGCCTCGTGCGCTATTTCTACAGACTGTACGCGGATGAGCGGGGCTGCCCCTTCGTAAGATCCCTCAGGCAGGCAGGAGAATAACTGTGCTCTTTCTCACATAAAAAAACGCCTCCCCTGTTCGGAGAGGCTGAAAGGCTGTTGACAGCTGCATCACATTGATACAGACGCAGGCTCTGCATACAGGATGCCCTTTTCATCCCGCTTGATACGGATTATAAAATCAAAGAGATCGCAGGCGGTGCACAGGAAAAAGTCTTCGCGGGGATAAACCTCCTGCCATTCCGGGTCCGGGTTAAAGAACTCTTTTCCGTCGTCAGTCAGCAGCGCATCTGCGATAAGCTGGATCTTGTCTGATGTAAAAATCCTCGTGCGGAAAATTTTGGGCAGCACGTCTTCACCCATGATCGTCTCGCCGGTCAAAAGTGATTCAATATATTTCGCACACAGTGTATCTTCCTTGGCATTCTCCAGCCCGCCCTTTCCCAAAGCGACCAGAGAAAGGGATTGCGGATTCCTGATAAGGGCATACTTTGCCGCTGCTTCCGCATTGACAAGACCTGCGGCAATGATCTCGTCTGCCCCGGCCACCTCGGCTGCCAGAATACCCGATGAAGCGGTACCGGTCAGGTGAATGATGTCTTTTCCCGCAAACAGGCCGGGCACCGCCGCGCATCCGGGTGTGCCGTCAAATCCCTTGTGCCTGCGAGGGTAAAAGGGACCTTCCGGGCCTACTGCAAGTCCGTCGAGAATATTATCCTCTGTAAAAATATCCGGTTTTCCGTCATAACATTTACCGGCCACCCGACCTGCTCCGGTCTGCCAGGGAGAATCCCCGTACAGGCATCCCTCTGCCTTTGCATCCCCCTCTTCCCCGACCAGAATACAACCCGGATGCGCATCCGCTGCGGCACGGGCTTCTTCCAGGTCTTTCACCGGATAAATACGCCGCGCTCCCGCAGCAAACAGATAACATTCCAGAGAGAAGGCCCGGAAGGCGTCGATCATGACGCTGAGCCCTTCCGCTTCCTTTGCTCCTTCAATCGTTTTCAAAATTCGAATTTTCATATTGTACCCCTTAATAAACGAATTATCTCTGATGAGGGCAGCCCGGCGGATACCGGACTGCCCCTCTGCCTCTCTGTAATCGTTCCACCCTCATTGGAGCCCGTCCGCCGGATGACCCGGACGCCCGGTCTGCTGTCCGCACACAAAGTGACCGCTCTTCCCGCCGTCCTTCTCCACCAGATGGATATCCAGGATCCGCATACTGCGGTCGATGGCCTTGCACATATCATAGATTGTGAGCAGCGCCGTGCTGGCGCCGGTCAAAGCTTCCATCTCCACGCCAGTGCGTCCGGTAGTTTTGGCCGTGCACCGCACCTTGATCAGACAGTCCTCCGGATCCGTCTCGAACGTGATACCGGCACCGGTAAGGGCGAGCAGGTGGCACATGGGAATCAGTTCTGACGTCTTTTTGGTGCCTGCGATCCCGGCCACCTGGGCTACCGTCAGCACATCCCCCTTTGCAATCCTATGCTCCATGACTGCCTGAAAGGCTTCTCTCGACATGCAGATACTGCCCTCCGCCACCGCTGTGCGTTTTGTCACATCCTTATCCGATACGTCGACCATGCGGGCGTTGCCCTCTTCGTCAAAATGTGTCATTTCCTGTCTCATAAGCCCTCCCGCAGCAACAATATTTTAGTATCTTCACAAGAATTGGTTTATCAGAATAATACGGAGCATATCGCCCTCCCGAATCCCTTCATTGCCGGCCGGGATATCGATGAGGCAGTTGCAGCCGATCCCTGCCGCCATCTGACCGTTTCGCTGCCGATTGGAAAAATGCACGCACACGCCGTCGAACTGCCCTCTGAGAATCCTGCGGACCGGACTTCTCTTATCGTAGGAATCCGCAGCGGGAATCTGCAGCACTTGGTCCCGTATGATCCGCTTTCCCAGCATGGCGGTGATCATGGGTCTGCCGATCAGCTCAAAAATACAGGCGCAGGAATAGGGATTGCCTGACAGCGACAGGATGAGTGTCCCCTCCGCCCTTGAAAGCATGGACGGCATTCCGGGTTTGACGTCGATCCCGTGAAAGAGGACCTCGCCGCCGATCATATGGATCACATCCGGCAGGTAATCCTTTCTTCCGACCGAGACGCCGCCGGTCGTGACGATCAGCTGTGCGCCCGCGCCTATCTGCTCCCGGATCATCTGTGCGATCACAGACGGATCATCGCCGGCAAAATATGCCTGCGGGACGGAGCATCCGCACTGCATAAGTCTGGTCATAAGGTACAGATGACTGGATCCGTAGATCTTCCCCTCTTCCAGCGGCTGCCCGGGGAGCGTCAGTTCGTCTCCCGTGCAGATCACTGCTGCCCGGACCTGTTTCCTTACAGTAATCATATGCAAGCCTGCCGCTGCGCCTGCCGCCAGTGCGGAAGCGTCCAATGTCTCCCCTGCCCCGGCCAGAATCTCTCCTTCCCGCATGTCCTCCCCGACCGGACTGAAACAATCACCGGACTTTGGCTGTGTGAAAAAGACTGCTCTTGTGTACGCTCCCCCTGCACCATCTTCCGTGACGCCGCCTGCCGGCACCATTGTACCGTTCTCATCGCAAAGCATGACGATCTCCTGTTTCACGACGGCGTCCGACTCCTCAGGCAGGACACCGCCGGTCATGATACGTGCTGTCTCCCCTTTCCCGATATGGTGAACGGCCGGCGATCCGGCGTCATTGCATCCCAGCACGGTCAGAGCGACCGGCTTGTCTTCAGAAGCCCCGTCAAGATCCTCACTTCGCACCGCAAATCCATCCATTGCCGATCTGCGAAAGGGAGGGCTGCTGATGGCAGCGCGCATATCCTCTGCCAGGATCCTTCCGGCGCAGTCATCTATGGGGCAAATCTCCGGCGCAGTCACGCGGCAGGACCGCAGTGCGATTTCCAGCGCCTGCTCAACAGAGAGCGCATCCTTTTTTCTGCTCATTCTTACGATTTTCTCCTTTATTGATTCCAGCAACAATTCAAGGTTCTCAGTAAGAACCGCTGCGCCGTGAAGCCATAAATTTCTCGATAAAATCTGCCGCTTCCCTGGTTTGTCCAAAAGAAAACAAGGTTGCACAGCCATCTCCGACCGGATCGTCGCTGATCACAGCCAGACACGAATCAGGCCGGAGCCGCATGCCTTTTCCCGCCGCCTCCCGGTAGACGAGGATATGGGGCAGATCCAGTTCACTTCCGCCTTCCAGGATGACCAGGTCCACGTCCTCTATCCTGCCGACAAAGCTGTCCAGTGCCACAGGCCTGTATTCCATGAGCGCCGCTTTGCACCCGGAAACAATGCCCGTGACAGCCGCGCCGGCCCGGGCCATACGCCAGGTATCCTTTCCCTCCCGGTCGATCTGGAAATCATGGGCATCATGCTTGACCACCGCCGTGCGGATCCCTCTCGCTGACAGCTCCGGTAAAAGCTTTTCGAGCCACGTCGTCTTTCCCGAACCGGACCATCCTGTCACCGAAATTATAGCATGTCCTGTCCCGCATCTCAGGGTTTCCTGATCTTCCTGATCCATAAGCTGCTGCCATTCCTCCCGGGTATTGCAGCTCGTGCTCTTCCTGACACCGTCCGTCAGCGACTGCGCATCCACATAGGCCACGTCCAAATGGCGCAGGAAATCACGCATCCGCAGCTTCTCCCGCCTGCCGTCCGCAAGTCTGAGTGTAAGTGCAGGCAGGACCCGCTTGTGATAAATTCCAAGAAGCGTCTGGAGCCTGCCGCCCCCGTCAATGACAAGAACAGCATCCCTCTGCCCCGGAGCATTCACCATGCAGGTCATAAGCTCACGCGCCATCTGCGCATCTGCGAATGGAGTATCCACCGGCGTCACGAACAGATACTCTTCTCTGCAGACCGTCAGAGCGGCCTCCAGGCCGCCCATGGGACCGCATCCAGGGAATCGGTCTGAGACCTTCTGTGCCTGTATCGCAGGATAGCTCTCTCCCGTTCCGATCGAGAGCCAGACATCCGTGCACGGCGAGTCCTCTCCGGACAGGGCGCGAAGAAGACGCTCCGCATTTGGTATGCCTTCTGCCGAGAGCATCGCTTTGTCCGTCCCCATGCGGCGGCTTTTCCCGCCGCACAGGATTGCAGCGCTCATTTTATATTGATCAGTCATAATATCACACCTTTAATCAGATTCTTTTTGATTATTATACTTTCATTGCAATGTCATCCGGAATTCTCTTTTAAAACAGATCCCTGCAGCAAAATGATTTTCGATTCATTCATAAATGATATACTGCTGATAATCAAATTTTGCCGGTCTTTCCCCCTTTTTACCTGAAGCCCATGATACGCTCGCCGCTTTCCTCAGGACGGAAATAGCGGCGTGCTTCCTCCGAGCGCAGAAAGGAAAGGATTCGTCCGGTTTCATCTGTTTCTATTTCCATCTTTTTATTTCCTGACTGCCTGTTTTCGGATGGGCTTCCTTCCGCTGTTTTACTTTCTGCCGCTTTGCCGTCTGTAATATTTCTTTCTTCGTTCACAGCCAGATACCACAGAAGCTTCTGGATCAGGACCGAAAGCTCCTTTTGTGAGCAGGAACGTTCTTTCAGAAGGTCTTTCAGAGAACTCCTGACTGCATCCTTGTCCACGTCGATCTTATACTGATCCATAACAGTCAGAAAATACTGGATCAGTTCCTCCTTTGTCATGGGAACATAGCTCACTTTTCTGCAGAAATAAGAGCCGGCGAAACTTTTTTCCACGAGGTCCCCATTATCTTTGTCAACGATCACCAGCGTCAGGCAGTGGGCCTTATAGGCGCTCATGCAGCGCCAGATCCGCCGCAGCCCATCCCTGTTCAGTACCGTCGGATCCGTATCCCGGATATGAAGCGCGATCAGGGCATTGGAAACTCCGAGTTTTTCAGAAATATATTCCATCCACTGATCATAGCTCGGCAGATAGATCCCCTGCGGATTTTGAAAGCCACATTCGATGCCCGACTCAGTCTGGCGGAAAGCACTGTACAGCTCCAGTGCTGTAGAGGCTCCTTTCCTGAAAATATTCCTCTCCACCAATCCCCTGACAAGGCTGTCCATCTCCTGGTAAAGGCTGTCCATAGAATCCTGCGTTTCAACCAGCCAGATTGGCGCCGCACGCAGAAGGTCCGCAGAAGAAAATCGATATTTTTCTGCAGCTTTGAGAAGTTCTTTTAGAATCTGTTTTTTCATAGTTTTCTCCCATTGCTGTTATCTTTTTCATAAGAAGATCATCAGTTGTCTCCGGCTGATCACAGACAGATGCCAGGAACCGGTAGATTCCCATTTGATCATAACTGATCAGCCGGTTGCTCCAGTGCATCTGTTCCGCAAGTGTAATAGCGGTCCGGGCTTCCCGGTAGCTTGCGCTGATATCTTTTATACTGTCGTTATATCGCCCGAGACTTATGTGGAGATCTGCCGGATCATCGCCGGGCACGATCAAAAAGCCTCGGGTCTATAGTCTTGAGCTCCCGCGCGAGTGCGTCTTCTTCATTTGAGAAATAATACTTGTTAAAGTAAAGATCTACAAAGGCTACAGGTGTACGAAGATAAGTCTTCAGAAGCCTGAGAATCGACTGCGTATTCCTGCCGGCGGCAGCCATAGAAATGAATCGGGTATGAACGGCGTTCTTTTTTTGGATGAGATCCGACTGATTACCGATGATCGTATTAAGGACGGTCGAGATGATCTCGATCCACGAATATCGATTATGAATAAAGATAAGGGGCAAGCCCAGCCGGTCCGCTTCCGCTACTATTTCCTCCGGCAGTTCCCCTAAGAAACGATCTGTTTTTACACCGAAGGCTGCGATCCCGGCCTGGTTGAGCCGTCTGATCAGAGGCAGCATACCTTCAGGACTGTCCTTGAAAATATAAGCTGTCGTAATGAGAAACTCGCCGCCTTTCATCCACTCGTAGATATCAGGCGCATCCATCACACTGACTGATGTCACTTCCCGAAAAAGGCCGTCCTGCCCACCGGCAACAATCATATCGCTGAAAAAGGGGATGTTTAACATTTCCTGAACAGTCATATCCGGCCTCCTCATAATATAAATCAAAACAGCCTCATTTTCTTGTCTGTACCTCCGTTTGATTTATTCAGAAGCTGTCTCATCGCAGTAAACTGTAATTTACAGATTTTCCCAATCAATTCTGTGTTCTTTATAAAAATATTCGCGATCCCGCTCTGATATTTTGCGCAGGACACGACATGGATTACCGACGGCGACAACGTCGTCCGGGATGTCATGCGTAACAACACTACCAGCGCCGATCACGGTGTTCTTCCCTATGCAGATACCTGGAAGAAGAATGGCACCTGCACCGATCCATGCATTTTCTCCAATCCGGACATCTTTGTTATATTGAAGCCCGCGGGCGCGAAGATCCGGTTCCACGGGGTGGTTCGCAGTGGTAATAATCACATTTGGACCAAACATAACCTTATCGCCTACATAGATGTGCCCATCATCGACGAGAGTGAGATTCGCATTGGCATAGATTCCGGATCCAAAGTGGAGATGGTGTCCGCCCCAGTTAGCCCGAAGCGGTAGTTCAATATAGCAGTTTTCTCCACATTCCGCGAACACCTCATGCATATATTGCTGCTTTTTTTCATAATCGGAGGGTTTGAGCTGATTGAATTCCCATTGCCTGTTCTGAAAAGGAACCTGCTCATTCATGATTTCAGGATCACCCGGGTCATATAGTAACCCTTTTTCCATTCTCTCATATTGCGTCATCTGTAGTTTCCTCCTCAACAAATCCCAAATTGTTTTAGCCAGTATACGCATCCTCGGCTGTGTTCTTGAAATTCTGCTTTGCCAGCCACTCCCGCTCATCGTCGTTCTCCGGGATATCGATGCGCTCAATCTTGAAGATGACCGGCCTCGCACCGTCGTTACAGCAGGCGATAATCCAAAACATCAATATTCAGATGTAAGAATCATATCACATTCTGTCACAAGCGTCGCAGGGTTTTCAATTTTTCACAGCTGCAGATATCCTGGAACGGAGACGGTCGTAAGCCATTCATCTAAGACATACCAGAGTAAAGAAAACAGGTGACATCACCGTCTGGAATCATGACTGGACACCCCCTGTTTCTCGCTATGAAATGTATCGCTATTTTAAAAGCAACTTGTAAAAAACTCAAAATGTTCCTGACGCGAATTGAACGCGTATCTGATGGTCCGGGGCCATCCGGTTTATCCATTTCCCTATAAAAGCCCAAACATATGTTCTTTACAGGTGCCATAGCATCATGTGTTATTATGTTTATAAATGATTGTTTTTATTGACAGGTATCTCTGGTAAAAAGATATTTCCGGTATTACAGTTCAAGGTCAGATGCGGGCTGTCAGGAGGTTGAAATGGATATCAAATGGGTAGATGGGTTTGAGATCAGGGTCAGCATTGATGGAGAGGCTGTTCTCATTTCGGCAAACCGGGAAGGGCTGCTGTCCCTGGCAGAGCAGCTTACAATGCTGGCGGAACAGCCTGCCGGCAGCCACATTCATTATGATAAAGACAATCTGATCATTGAGAAAGCATGATCTGGGACAGGATCAGTCCCGGGAGGTTCATGATGGAAACATATCAGCAGATGGACCTGTTCCATGATAATGATGATCTGCCTGTCTTTCAGCAGACAGCCCCTCTGTATGAAAAGAGCCTGACGACTCTGTTGTCTGTATTTTTATGGAGGTAAAAGCATATGAAGCGGATTGTTGGTGTAATGCCATTATGGGACGATGAAAAAGACAGCATTTGGATGCTGCCGGGATATATGGAAGGAGTGCTTCAAGCCGGCGGAATCCCTGTCATATTTCCATTTACAGAGAATGAGCAGGAGCTGGACCAGCTTGTATGCATGTGTGATGGCTTTTTGTTTACCGGTGGACAGGATGTTTCTCCTGATCTTTATCAGGAAATCCCGATGGAAGGACTTATTGAAACCTGCAGAAAACGGGATGTCATGGAGAAAACCGTCCTTGAAAAAGCCTTAAAAGCGGACAAGCCGATTCTTGGTATCTGTCGGGGAATACAGTTTATAAATGTCAGCCTTGGCGGTACGCTGTACCAGGACATCCCGTCCCAACATCCGTCAGAAACAAACCATCAACAGCACGCGCCGTATGATATCCCTGTTCACGATGTAACCATTGTAAAAGACTCCCCGTTGCACAAATGTCTGAAAACAGATTGTCTGCCCGTAAACAGCTGTCATCATCAGGCAGTTAAAGAACTCGCTGAGGGTCTGAAACCAATGGCCTATTCACAGGACGGACTCGTCGAAGCTGCTTTTATGGAGGACAAAACATTTCTGTGGGCAGTGCAATGGCATCCGGAATTCTCTTTTAAAACAGATCCCTACAGCAAAATGATTTTCGATTCATTCATAAATGCAATGGGATAGATTCCAGTATTTCGAACTGTTGCGGTTTTGAACAGGACGCAATTCACCATGCTGTGGATCGCGGATAAGATGCGGGAGATCATGAAGCACAAATCCATCGATAAGATTCCAATCACTTCATAAAAACAGCCCTTCCCGGCTGTATCAGTAATAAGAATTTATTCTATCCTGATACAGCTGAGAAAGGCATTTTAAAGGACGAATCTTTTTTTAATCAACCAAGAGTATTTACCAGTTTGTATTGCACGCTCGCCATATTCGTCCTCCAAAAGAAAACAGAGCAGGTCCGAAATCAATCGAATCCTGCTCCGTGCAAAAGTACATCAGAAAAGTTAGATAACGCCAACTAAAAGTTATATACATCTTTCTCCGTCATTTATCAATACCGGTATGCTTCTTCATGTATGCATTTGTAATCAAAACCGACACGATAATACCGGCTGCAACTACTACAGGAAATGCCCATACAGGGCTGACCGACATCAATGTATCCCCATAGCCGGCTGGCATTTCTTCTACCGCACACTCATAAGTATAGGCACGGTTAAACCAGATCTGTCCATAATAGCCGAAGCTGGAAAAACTCATCAGAACCGTTGCCCCAATATCGCCGGCCCGGCTGTATTTTGCCATCGCCCTGACAACCTCTGCCAGAGCCGTAATGACAATCAGAGGAACAACATGCCACATGACTGCATCTCTTATGATAAGCAGCAGAAGAAACATTCCCAGGAACAGGCAGACGGCCGCTCCCGGAGCCTGCACTCTTCTAAATGCACGGATAATGATCGGCGACAGCAGCAACCCTGCTGTAATCTGGTAGCATACGAAGAAAATCGGATGGATCGATCCTGTGACGCATACGACTGCTGTGACAATTGCGTACAGGACTGCATACAGCAGCATCCACAAAGCATTATTACGGTTCCATTTGTTGTTCATACTCCGCCTCCTTAGAAAAGTTAATACTTTTGATTAGAATTAACCAACCCCATAAACAAAGAAAGTCCCGCTCACGCGGGATCTCTCTCCTGTTTCCTTGTCAAACTTTCTTGTTTTATAATCCGTAAATCTGCCTCCATCCGGGATATAACAGATCTCTCACAAATTGCATATGGTCTATAGCTTCTTCCCGGGTCATGTCATGTCGGACCACCTCAAAGATCAGATGAACATAAGCTGTTGCAAGAATATGCCACTGCATGTCGGAAATTTCTTTTTTCATTTTCCCGGAAGCTCTCAGAATATCCGCATACTCTTTGTTTGCTTCCGCCTCTTTTCGGATCAGGTCTTCCTCAAAGTTTTCATATGCAGAGCCCTTTGAACAGCAGATTAAAAGTTTTACTCCGACATAGTGTTTATAGATGAAGTCTACCCAGAACATCGCCCAGTCGTCATCAAAGGGGTTGTACTCCGTTTCTGTTTCCATCTGATGGGTGCTGCTTGCGGCAACAGAGTGAAATGCATCCAGCGTATCCTTCACCAGGCTGAAAAACATATCTTCCTTATTCTTGAAATGTTTGTACAGTCCTGCTGTAGTGATTCCAACCTTTGCGGACACCCTGTTCAAAGAAGCTTTCTCATATCCGAAGGTCAGAAACTCCTCCTTCATACAACGGATAATCTTCTCATAAGTAGCCGTTTTGTCTCTGGGCAAATATCAACCTCCTTGTTAGTTTAATCTAACCCATTGAGTTAATCATATTAACCGCAAAATGTCAAGTTCTGTCTACCCTTCTTCTATTACCTTATAAATCATTTTTGATAATGTCCCACTATACCACAAATGAAAATGTCCCGACATATGATACAATAACCTCCCTGAAGGGAGGTGATCAATATCAGGA
>CACZFF010000045.1 GCA_902780385.1 uncultured Lachnospiraceae bacterium | reverse complement strand
TTCCGTCTTCTTGGATTTTGTTACGCCGACGGCATCGATCACGACAAAGTGATCCTTTTCTGTGGCGTCATCACCGGAAACCATCTTCAGGTCTTCCAGCTTCAACACCCTGGTTCCACGACCGAGCATCTGCTCATAGTGACCCTTGCTTCGGACATCGCGCATAAAAATCAGACACTCCAACGGTTTCACGTCCGTTCCGGTGGCGATCATTTCGACCGTCACTGCAATGCGGGGATAGAACTGGTTACGGAAATTGCTCAGAGTCTCGTCTGCCTTCTTTGCCTTGCAGGTGATCTTCTGGCAGAATTCATTTCCCTCGCCGAACACCTCTCTGACAATCTGAACAATATCATCGGCATGACTGTCATTCTTGGCAAAGATCAGTGTCTTCGGAACATTCTTTCTGCGCGGGAACAGCTCCGTAAAAACTTTATCACGATATGTCTGGATGACGGCACGTATCTGGCTCGGATTCACAACGTCCACATCCAGCATTCCCGGATTATAGGCCATATCCTCATCCATCTGCCGCCAGCGCTTTGCCCGGGTCAGACGATCCCGGTATTCCGCCAGACGCTTCATGATCATAGCGCCATTCTGGGTGATTTCAGTATTGATCAGATAGATGTCCTCGCCGACATTCACCCGATCAATAATAGCTTTCTCGCGGGAATACTCGCTGACCACGTTCTGATTAAAGAACGCAAATGTTCTCTTCTCAGGTGTCGCAGTCAGACCGATAATGAAAGCATCAAAATACTCCAAGACCTGCGACCACACGTTGTAGATCGACCGGTGGCACTCATCGACGATAATGCAATCAAAGAATTCAGGCGGATACTTTTTATTATAGACAACACTGACCGGCGGCCTGTTCTCCTGATCACGGTCGATCTCGTCTTCTATATCCTCGTCTTCTTCGGACAGTTCCTCGCCCTTCAGGATAGAGTACATTCTCTGGATCGTGCTGATATAAACCTGATTGGATGGAGACATGACAGATTTCTTCAGGAGTCGAACACCGAAGATATCCGAGAAGACCCGCTGCTCTCCATTCGGCACATATGCTCGGAATTCCTGCTCAGCCTGCACGCCGAGGGATTTTGTATCCACGAGAAAAAGAATCCTGTTCATCTTCCCGTAAGTAAGCAGTCGGTAAGCTTCTGTAATCGCGGTGAAAGTCTTTCCTGCGCCGGTGGCCATCTGAACAAGTGCTTTCGGTCTGTTCTCGGCAAAGGATGTATCCAGATTCTTAATGGCAATCTCCTGGCATTTGCGGAAACCTGTCGTATCCAGTTCCGGTAGATGCTTCAGGTTATTCCTCACTGTGTCTGGGGCGGCAATCCAATCCCGGAGCGTTTCCGGCTGATGAAAAGAAAACACCGAACGTGACCGGTATTTTATATCGTGGAAATCAGTAAAGCGCGTCACCGTACCGGTCGCCTCATAGGCAAACCGGATCTCATATCCGTCATCCAGATATTTAAATGTGCTATTTGCGTACCTGAAGGACTGACCTTCAACCACAGTGATATTCTGGGCTTCAGTATCTTTCTTTGCTTCGACAACTCCCACGGGTTTTCCAGCCACAAAAAGGGCATAGTCTACCGGCCCGGTACTCGTCGGAAATTCGCGGATTGCGACTCCAAGAGCTGCCGAGAGATTAATTTTGTTCATATCCTGAATGACCCATCCGGCATCAATTAGCCTCCGGTCGATCGCCTCCCGGGCAATCTGCTCCGGCGTCTTAGGCATGTACATCACCCCCGGTCTCTACGAGTTTTACTGACCCTTCCGCAATTCTCCGAAGAGTCTCCTGGTCGGCTTCGTGGTTATTCATCAAGGTTGTAAGAGCTCTTTCTACGGCAGCAGTTTTTGTGTACCCAGTTTCCTCGCAGAATTCCTCTAATCTCTGGTACACATTCATATCGATTTTTACGTTCAAGTATTGTCCGTTTTTCTTTTGGCGTGCCATAGATCTCACCTCATAGCGATAGCTATACTTTTACTCAAATATCATACATCAAAAAGCTACCTTTTTCAACAAGAACTCATTTCTGCAAAGAAAAAAGGCCAGTAGCCTCAGATGCCACTGACCTATGCTCTCAATATATACCATAAATGCCGGAACCCGTCCCGGATCGTACGTAGTTTCTCCTGCCGCTCATTCTGTGCTTTTTTGAGCGGGACGCTTACTTCTCCGATCCGTAACCCCTTCCGCAACGCCTCCGCAATCATCTCCGTTGCAAATTCCATGCCGTCTGTTTGAAGATTTAACTTCTGTAACGCATCCTTCCGGATGCCCCGGATGCCACAATGCCAGTCATGGATCTTTACTCCGAATTTCACGCGACCGCACCACGACAGGAACGGTACACCGAGCTTGTGCGACCAGCTCATGGCACCATCCTCCATCTGCCCGCCGAAACGGTCGCCGGTCATGAAGTCGATTTTGTTCTCTGCAAGCGGCTGATATATCGGATCGAGATTGGCGAAATCATATGTGCTGTCGCAATCGCCGAAGATGATCACTTCGCCAGTTGCAGCAGCGAAGCCGGTGCGAAGGGCACGACCATAGCCGCGTCTATGTTCCTTAATTACGGTGGCTCCGCGTGCGGACGCTATCTCTGCTGACCGGTCTGTGCTGTCGTTGTCCACGACAAGAATTTCTCCAGAAAGCCCATTGGAATGAATATAGATTTGGGCTTGATCAACACAAAAAGCAATATTCGATTCTTCGTTCAGACAAGGCATGAGAATGGTAATATCAGCCACTGTGTGTTACCGCCTTTCGTGGATTGATTTCGACTAATTCACCCAGAATAAAGCAGATGGCTACAATACTGCTCGCCAAAGCTCTATGTGTAAAAAAGTAATGAATGTAAGAGTGATTGCGAAGGATTACAAAGCGAATAATAGGAATTACCGATAGCAGCATATACAATAAGATTGATTTATAGTTTATGTTTGTTCTCAAACGAAGTCTGTTCGTCAACGTAGGAAAAATGACAGCTACAAGAATAATGACTAATATTAATACCGCGCCCCAGATACCATAATGGTATGGAAACAGTGCCTTTAAATTTTTGCCAATTGCCGCAAGCGCGTATTGACCAAACGACAGCCCCGAAACAGGTGCCCCCAGACGTTCATTAATATGACTATTTACTAGGGACATAACATTTTCTTGCAAAATCACGGAAGCAACAATCCATTTTGAAGCCCACATGCCGAGGTAACCGATTCCCCACAGCACGCAGCATTTGAAAGTCAAAGCAACTCCCGATCCTGTGCATTTATTTCTTCTTTTGATGGCCAGAATAAATAATAGCGGGATTAGAAGCGAGAGCGTTTCAGTAGTCAGAAAATCAAAGTATACAGTGGCAATCCCTGACACGAGGAACAAAGGGCCAATTAAATTATCTCTTCGTTTTAATGCAATACGGATGCCAGCCAAGGATGCTATGAGCATACACAAAATCGAGTAAGTATATTCCAAGCATAAAGGAACATACCAAATATTTACGATGACCATTGCAATAATGAAGGACACCGCCTCCCACCTATATTTATTTCTTAGCAGTATCCGGATTAATACTACAGCCAAAGTAAAGATCAGAATTGCATTTAGCAGATATATCGAATCGATGCTCATCATGAGATGTAGATATCGCATAAGGGCTGCAGAACCGTGCCAATACCTTAGGTACTCATGATCTGCAGGTAGATCTTCCTTGATAGACTCCAGAAGATATTGATTCATTTGTTGATTCGGGATGCCATAAAAGGATGTCCACATTGAAGATATAAATGGATGATGTTCGTCAAGCTGATACGCAATGGATAGAGTAACACAATCTGTACATAAATCGATTTCACTCGAAGGATCGAAATTGAGAACCATATATTTTACTTCATGAGCGCACATATACTCAGCTGACTTGAGCATTTTAGATTTTATTTTCTCCTCTGGGATCATGGCAGAACCAACAATAAACATTGTCAGGGCAATGAGAGAAATCAGATATATGAGAATATACTTGCATAATTGGGGCAGCCAAGATTTCATGTTTTCACATCCTTCAAATGAACAAACGCTGCGTACCCATTATTGAGCACGCAGCGTTTATATTACGCTTTACGCTTACTCAGAAGGATCTGAGCTTTGTAATGTATATTATTGATTAGTTAGCATTCATTCTGCGGCGAGTTACCAGCAGGATGCCAGCGCCAAGAACAAGAATTGCACCGATTACGTAGAAGATTGTGGTACCAATGCCACCAGTGCTCGGAAGTTCTGTACCCTTCTGGTTGACTACTTCTGTAATGCTATCAGCAGGAATATCACTTATAGAAGCATATTTACCATTGGTAGTTGTCGTAGAAGAACCACCATCTACTTCGTGATCAACTACATTGCCATCAGCATCATAGTAAGTTGTGCTTGAGCCCCAAGTTGTAGTAGTTGTAGTTGCCATCTGAATAGTCGGTACATTGAAAGTTCCTGTAAGCTGGTTGTAGCCTTCCGGAGCTTTTGTCTCAGTTGCAACAAGTGTAAGAGCTTTATCAATACCACCGATAATGATCTTACCATCGCTGCCAACTTCAACTTCTGTTCCACTGTCAGCTGCACCATTTGGATCATAGGAAACTACCGTATAAATGCCGCCTTCGCCAGTAAGAGTCAGACCTTTGAATTTGAACTTAGCACCAGTCAGGGCAGTAGAACCATCCGTCTTAATAAGCGCAGCAGCGTGAGTTGTAATGGACTCAGTATCATTCCATTCATCCTCTTCCTGATAGGGTTCCTTGCCGTTACCTCTATCAACATTTGGCATAATGGATACTTTATTCTCATTTGCGGCACCAACTTTTGCAGCACTTGTCAGAGTAGCAGTATATGTTACGATAATCTGTGATCCAGCTTTGTATGTGCTAGTATACTTGTGGTCAGAAGTCGGAACAGTTTCGTTAACCCACGGAACCTCAATTTGGCCATTGCTATCAAAACCTGTTATTCCAGAAACAGTAACATCTGCAGCAACGCCCGGCTGTTTAACCTTAACAGAAGAAATAGCAACATTGCTAAGGAAACTCGGCAGAGTATCAGTGATGGTATAAGATACAACCTGTTCTGATTCGCCGTCAGACCCGCCTTCTTTCTCCATATAGTTCGGAGCGTCAAATGTAGCAGTGTATGTTACAGTATCACCAACACTGTAACTTTCGTCATCCGCCTCTTTCTTAGCAGAAGGCACATTGACGTTCTTGTCATTGATTGTAGCATTCGGCTTCGTAGATGTTACGGAAATAGCTGCCTTAGCCTCTGCATCACCAACCGCATCACTCTTATGTGTTGTTGTCATCACATAGTAACCATAGGGAAGGCCCGTGAACTCGAGCTCGTCTCCATCACTAACCGCCTGTGCAGTAACAGCTGCAGAATTTGCCCAAGTCTCCAGAGCTGCTTTCAGCTCATCTGTCATCTTGGTTCCAACTACTTTTGTCGGATCTTCCGTATCATAAACACAAATTGATGGAGCCGGAGAGATATTATTATTAGCATCTTTGGTGAAAAAAGATGCTAACCCGGCAGGTATAGCAGCCGTACTCTGATAGGCAATATCTCCGTTCTCGCTTACTGTTGCATCAAACAGCTTGTAGATCTTGTAGGTTTCACCTCTTGCCGGGTTGTTAACCGTAATTGTCGCACCATCGCCATCTGTGCCACTATAGGCCTGTGTCTGTGCAAATACCGGCAAACTCATGGCGAGTACCATTACCATGGCAAGCGCCAAAGCCATCATCTTCTTAAAATGTTTCATACTTCTTCCTTTCTCGGGAGGTATCACCATCCCATGTTTTCTGCTGCAGGGGAATAATATTGTCAACATCAAGATGCAATCCCCCATATTCAACAGTTCAAGTAAGCTTGTTTATTCCCGTCTGTGAAAACCCGGAAATATACATGGAAGGGAAGCCTTCCGATTCAAGTGGTTTAATGTTTCTTTTATCTTATATCAGTTGCATCTGCTCTGTGCTCTTCATTAACGCAGTCGTCTGTCTGTCACTGGACAGTACAGGGTACATGAGTTCAGAAGCCGGAGCTGAACTGATAAAGATATCTGTTTAAGTATGCAGGTTTACGAGTTGCATTTTTCTTATTCCTATCCGGACACAAGGTCTGTCATTCTTTCGTCACGGGACGATGCAGTCCGATCATAGATGGAATCGGCTCACGGAAGGTTTCTTTTCTTCGCCAGCTTCGCGAATGAGGAAGTACCTTCTGTGCTGTCCCGGTGTTTTTCAATGCATTCCTCTTTTCTTCTGTGCCTGTGTACACGGGCTGTAATATGCAGCCGCATCTGATTCGGGACGTGGATCCGAATCCCGCTTGTGATCACAACAGGACGGGAGTCGTGTCCCGTATGGGCCTGCTTTCACAGCGCTGTAGCAATTGATATCATTCATATTAAATGGTTCTGCACAGAAGCATCCTCTCGATCAACCAGATCAGTCGGATTTATTGATTATGTTTCCGGATAATCCTTTCCAGCCCTCCTTCCTTTTCTCTGCGCAGCCATGTCCTGACGATGTTCTTTGCTCTTTTAAAAAAAACAGAGGCAGTCATCAGGTGCATAGTGCGGAGTAAAGTCTGGCAGACCCACGTGTCGTCCGTCAGACAGTTGACGAGACTTTATAGGTAAAACCTTCCATCTTATTTAAAATGCTGGAATATAGTAATTACTCAGCATAAACGCAGACATCAATTCTTCCGCAAAATTTTCAGAGATCCACGTCTGCAGCAAGGGGAAGGAATTTCCTGCTGTATAGTGTCCGAAGCATCTTTTGTTATATAGATATAATCATGTGCTCCATTTAAACGCAGTCTATTATTATCGTGCTTTTTCCGAAGAATCAGGTTCAGCTGAGCCAAAAACCGAAAAAAACACGAGCCCGGGATAGTTAATTTCGGATTAAATATACTGACGCACACTACACATAAACTATCCTATCGAAAAATATTATACAAAGTCAGTTATCAAAAAATGCGTCAAAAGATGAAGTTTTATATAACAGTTTGTGACGCTATTTGGCGAAAAACAATGATATTGCGGCTGATTCAGACCAAATTACCGTGCATAATACTGAATATGTATAAGAACATTCCTCTTCGCTGACAGGTTTCATCGGTTTATGTCAGTTGATTTTTCGGGCATGTGGCGTACTCGTACCAATCATGCTACAATACGTCAATAGCTTTAATGTTGTATCATTCTTTTTTTATATGGAAAACACCTGTTTATCACAGTCAGAATGGACGATTATATATGGAAGATTTATTTGTAAGATGGGGAAAAAGACAGGATACGCAGTCCGGGATTTCCGATTCCGATAAGGACCGCACCCGGGACGGGCAGTCTTCAGACGGCAGTACAAATGGCATCAGGGATGCACAGAATCTTTCTGCCAAAAAAGCCCGCAGCAGCAGGAGCCAGTCCAGGGATCTGTCCGGCAGCCCGTCACAAAATCAGAACCTGATGCAGGGCAGCGACGGCAGGTCAAAGGCAGTCCTGGCAGGATGCTGTGTGGATCTGACCCCTGAAAAGCACGCCCGCGCCATGAGTGAGCTGAAAGGTCTTGCAGATGCCTGCGGCCTGGAGGTAGTCTCTGTGGTCGTTCAGAATGCCCCGCAGATCACGCACGCCACTTATATCGGCAGTGGGAAAGTTCTGGAGCTGAAAAAAGAAATCGAAGAGCATGACGCGGATATTGTTATTTTTAATGAGGCATTGACGCCCATGCAGATGCGCAACCTGGAAAAGGAACTGGACACGGAAGTCCTCGACCGGACCGGCCTCATCCTGCAGATCTTTGCTTCCCGGGCAAGGACGCGTGAGGCAAAGCTCCAGGTGGAATCCGCCCGGCTCCAGTATATGCTGCCGCGCCTGTCCAACAAGGGTGCCGGCGAACAGAAGCTTGAGCTGGACCGCCGCCGTATTGAAAAAAGAATCGCCGAACTGCGGCGTGAACTTGAGGTCGTCGAGCGTGAGCGCACGACCCAGCGCAACCGCAGGCTGCGGACTGGTTTGACCAAAGTGGCGCTCGTCGGATACACCAATGCCGGCAAATCAACGGTCATGAATGCCCTGCTGAATTATAGCAGCACGGGTTCTGCCGGCGCCGCCGGCGGCAGCAGCAATGGAAGCGCCAGTCCGGCTTCAGGCCGGGGAACAGGTTCTGCATCGGGCCGGGGCACGGGTTCTGCCGACAGCAGGAACAGTTTTGACACGGTCCGGGAAAACACTAAGCAGGTCTTCGAGGCCGACATGCTCTTTGCGACCCTCGACACTTCTGTGCGTCGCATTGACGCACCCGGCCACATTCCTTTCCTGCTCTCCGACACCGTCGGCTTCGTCAGCGAACTGCCCCATGCCCTGGTCAAGGCCTTCCGCTCCACGCTGGACGAGGTCCGCTATGCGGATCTGCTGCTGGAAGTCGTGGACTTTTCCGATCCTGATTACCGGGAACAGATCGAAGTGACCGCAAAGACACTGGAGGAAATCGGCGCAGGAAATATCCCCATCGTTTACCTCTATAACAAGACCGATCTGGCTATGGCCGCTGAAGCAGGCCTCTCACTCTCAGTCTCAGGAACAGAGGTCTTGAGCCGGAACGACATGACCGGTACGGACCAAGGCCAGAAAGCTGTCCGGGGAGAAGCTGTCCGGGGAGACTTCCCGACTGCCAAAAGCCGTCCCATCCCCGTAAAAATCCCCTTCCGCCGCGGAGACATACTCTATCTGGCAGCCGGAAAGGGGATCGGAATCCCGGATATTTTATCTCTCATCGACAGCGCCATGGAGGAAGACCGCATCGAGTGCCGTTTTCTCGTTCCTTATACAAAAGGAGGCCTCCTGCAGGAGATGCGCCGCCTGGGAGTGCTTTTATCTGAAGAATATCTTCCCGATGGAACCGAAGTCCGGGTGCGCTGCCGCCGCGGAGACGCCCGCAGGTTTCAGACTATGCTGAAAAAATAAAGAAAACGGCGGTGCCTGCTCACTGAAGTGCTCCGGCATGGTCGGAAAGAGTATGCAGCAAACCTTCCTGCACACTGGATAGCTCCCTTGGTATGCCCACGCCATGTTCTCGCGACATGTTCCGGCATGTTTTACGACATGTTTTAATAGGAAGAAGAGCTTCATTTCGTGTTATAATGCTTTATAGACATGCCGATCTTGAATCCGAAGGACGGATTTTGACAAATACCAAACACTAAGCAAAGGAAATGACAAATATGAGCCTGTTTTTTAAGAATCACAATGAATTCTCGTCACAGCAGAGCAAGTTCGGACACCGGCACCTGCTGATGCGGGCAGCCTCGTTGGTACTTGCCGGATTTATCACAACAGGTACCATACTCGGCTGCAGCCAGATGCCTGCGCATTCCTCTTCTACAGAAAACACGCAGGCCGCCAGTGCCCCCGCGGGATCTTCCGGGAATACCGGCAGTGGGACACAGGATGCCGCTTCCGGAACCGGCGGAGCCTCTTCTGCCGGCGATACGCTTCTGACTCTGCCCTATGGGGATTCAGATGAAAAGCAGTCAGCCAGCGCCTATGACTGGATCTGCTCTGATCTGGTGGAGAATGTAAGCAAGCTCAACGGGCTCACAGAGACCGACGACTTCCACGCGGCGGTCAACCGCGAGTGGCTTCAGTCCAACTCAATCCCCTCCGGCTATGTCTCCTACGACGCCTTTGCTGAGCGTCAGCTTGAGGTCGACAAGGAGCTGCAGGCCATCCTGAAGAGTGATCAGGAAATCGACGATCCCTATATCGCCCACTGCAAGAAGCTGGTACAGGATTATTACACCATGTGGCTGGACTGGGATGCGCGCAACGCAGCCGGCGTTGAGCCGCTCAGGGATGTCGTCGCTCCCCTCATTGCCGTACAGAGCCTGGATGATATGACAAAATATCTGTCAGATCCGGATACGACCGTGCGTGCGCTGCCGCTCTGCGGTGCCTTTACGGCAGCCAATCCCAACGACGCGGACAAAAATGCGGTCTATATCAGCCCTCCCTCCCTGGTCTTCCAGGACCCTATGTATTACGACTATCTGGATGCAAACAGCTGGAAGACACAGCCCCGCTACATGGAGGCCGCCGGCTATATGCTGGAGAGACTGGGCTATTCCGGGCAGGAACGCGACAAGATCCTGAAGGACAGCTACACTTTTGAATGCGAAATGGCTTCATCTATGATGACCACTGCGGAATCCAACGCCGAGGATGCCGCGATCCGCTGCAACAATCCCCGCACGCTCCAGGAGCTTGAAAAAGAGCAGGGCGCCTTCCCTCTGACAGGGATGCTGGCCGGTGCGGGTGTCGAACAGTCCGAAGTATTCATCCTGGAAGAGCCGGAATGGCTGGCCTGCATGAGCGGTCTTTATGACGATGCTCATCTGGAAAAAATGAAGGCATATCTCCTTGTCTCCGATGTGCTGCAGTTCATGGAGCTTCTCGACCGCCCCTGCTATGACAGGATGAACGCGGTCCGCAATACTCTCTCCGGATCCAGCGGTCAGGTCGATGACGAAAAAGCCGCCACCGACGCTGTCAACGATGTTCTGGAGATGGAGCTGGGCGAGGTCTATGCAGAGACTTATATCACCGACAAGACCCGCTCAGATGTCACTGCTCTGATCGAAGATGTCGTTGCATATTATCGTTCCATGCTGCAGGGCGAGGATTTCCTCTCCGATGCCACCAAGGCAGAAGCGATCAAAAAGCTGGACAGCCTGACCATTCGTGTCGCCAGCCCCGAAGATCATGAAGAAGAGGAAGAAGCTCTTGAAGCGATCGATTCTGCTGCTTCTGACAAGACTGCGGAGGGATCTGATTCTGCCGCTGCTGCTGAGACTGCCGGGGTTGCAGGCGTCGCTGCTCCCGCTGACAATGCTGCAACTGCTGAAACTGATGCTGCCGCCGCTGCTGAGACTGCCGGGGTTGCAGGCATTGCTGCTCCCGCTGACACTACCGAAACTTCTGAAACTGCCGTTCCTGCTGACAATGAGGCAGGTACAGAAGAGCGGATCCTTGATTTCAAAGGTCCCGATGAAGGCGGTTCTCTGGTAGATGCGCGAATCGCCATCTCCGAGGATACCTGCCTGGCAATCGCAGAGCGTGTCAACCAGCCCGTGGACCGCGACCAGTGGCTTGCATCCCCCCAGGATGTCAACGCTTACTACTATCCTCTCGACAACTCCATTAACATTCCCGCAGGCATCCTGGGAGGCATTTTCTACAGCGACCAGATGTCCCGCGAAGAAAAGCTGGGCCATGTGGGCATCATTGTCGCCCATGAGATGTCCCACGCTTTCGACACTTCCGGCCGTCAGTATGATGAACACGGCAACCTCCGCAACTGGTGGACCGAGGAAGACTACATCAAGTTCCACGAGCGGGCACAGAAGCTCGTCGACTACTATAACGGCTTTGAGCCAATCAGCGGTTATCCCATCAACGGTGCCATGATCGACACCGAGGCCATCGCGGATCTGACTGGCGTCAAGTGCATGCTGCGCATTGCGGCCGATGATGAGAACTTCGATTATGACCGCTTCTTCCGCACTCTCGCCGCCAACTGGCGCACGCTGACGACTCTGGAGACGGAGGCCTACTCCATCGAGCAGGATTCCCATCCTCTCGCCTACCTGCGCACAAATGCTGTCGTGGTACAGTTTGAGGAATTCCACAAGACCTACGGCACCAAAGAGGGCGACGGCATGTACCTGGCCCCCGAGTACCGACTGGAAATCTGGTAATATCAGACAATTCAGCACCTGCCCCTATAGGCAGGTGCTGAAATAAGACAAGCTCACCAAATCAGACGGACATACTGAATTGAACAGGTATGTAGTATCTGACCTGCATGTCGAATATATCAGACATGATGATTAACAGACATAGAAAATTAGACAAAATCAGACATATGAAAGGCATGGAACTCTCTGCGTCGCGCAGACTGTCCCATGCCTTTATCTTTGAAGCGATAGGCTTTTCACCATACGTTCTCTATGACAGTGGTGACCTTTTCAGGAATTCTTCTTCTCAATCCAGGCGGAGGATCATGCGGAGGACGCGTCTTGCGCAGGTGTCGATCTCCTCCTCGGTGAGCTCTCCCGCTCTGTATGCATCGAGGACCTTTCTGGGATAGCCGCAGCCCATCTTGACATCATTTCCTGCGCGGATCTCGGCGGGCTGGGAGGCGTGATTCCACCAGTCGGTGGTGAGCATTCCCTGATATCCCCACTCGCCGCGGAGGATGCCGGTGATGAGTTCTGTATTTTCAGAGGCTCTGATTCCGTTGATGATATTGTAGGAGGTCATGATCATCCATGGGTCGGCCTCTTTGACAGCAATCTCAAAGGCCTTGAGGTATATCTCGCGCAGAGCCCTCTGGGACAGGCGGGAGTCGGATTCAAAGCGGTTGGTCTCCTTGTTGTTGCAGGCAAAGTGCTTGGCGCAGGCGCTGACCTTGCAGGACTGAATGCCGCGGATGAGAGCAGCCGCCATTCTGCCGGCAAGAAGGGGATCTTCGGAATAATATTCGAAATTCCTGCCGCAGAGGGGACTGCGGTGGATGTTCATGGCGGGTGTCAGCCAGACAGCAATATTGTTTTCCTTCACTTCCATGCCGCCTGCGCGGCCAATCTCTTCCACGAGTTCCTGATTCCATGTGCTGGCCAAAAGAGTGGCACAGGGGAAGGCCGTGGTAGTGACGCCGACGGCAGGCTGAATGCGGAGGCCGGCGGGACCGTCCGCGGTCATGACAGAGGGAACGCCATATTCAGGGAGATTTCCCATTCCGAAGGTATTGGCGACGCCGGTGTTGGGCTGACCGCAGAGGAGGCGGATCTTGTCTTCCAGGGACAGCTGGGCAAAAAAGTCCTCAAAGTCAGCACTCCCGTCTGCCGCTTGAGCAAAGCTGATCGGGTCCTTTGAGCGGTCGCGGAGCAGGTCTTCGCCTTTGCGGGCGCGTATGTCGGGAGTGAAAATACCGGCTTTTTCCAGGCCTTCCCAGACGCTGACGCCGGGAGAGGGACTGTTCCCGGCATATGGACTGTTGTCCTGCCGGGACAGGGATTCCATGGGCAGGGATTCGAGAGTTCCGTCTGCAAGCAGGCGGTCGGGAAGGGAGACCGGAGCGCAGAGCCTGCGGGCTCTCTCTACAATGATATCTGTTTCAAGTTCCAGGGCTGTATCCAGGCGCACGGTATCGCGCACACTGGTTCCCAGGAAAAAGGTATACGTTCCCTTTTCCAGGACCCAGGCGCTCTCACATATTTTGCCGAGATCATCAAAGGAAGCCAGGTTGGCAATCGGGACACACAGGCGGACTGTCGTGGTCTCGCCGGGCTTGAGAAGGGGAGTCTTGCAGAAGGCCTTCAGTTCCCTGGCAGGTTTTCCCAGCTTTCCCCCGGGGGCGCTGCTGTAGAGCTGAAGGACTTCTTTGCCGGCAAAGGAGCCGATATTGGTGACCCTGGCCAGGACTTCCATATAGGGGGCATCATTCCTCTGAAAGGCTGTCTGCCCGGAATCCGCCTCGTATTCGTATTCCCTGCTTCCGTTTTTCAGCAGGTCCATGCAGCAAATGCGGCATTCCAGAGGAGTCAGGCGAAAATCCGTATAGGAGAGACCGTAGCCGAAGGGGTAACAGACCAGGCTGTCTTTGCCGGGGATGGTTTCAAAATATCTATAGCCCACGTACACGTCTTCGGTGTAGTTGACGTATTCCAGGGCCTGGTGGAAGTCTTCGGAGAAGGGATAGTCTTCCAGCCTGCCGGCAAAGGTATCGGCCAGTTTACCGGAGGGATTGACGTCTCCGCAGAGGATGTCCGCCTCTGCAAGGCCGCCTTCCATACCCGCCTGCCAGGCCATGAGGACAGAGGAGATTCCCGGATCCTGTGCAAACCAGGAGGAGGAAATGACAGCGCCGGTATTGAGGACGATGACGACCTTGTCAAAAGCCTCTTTCACCTGGGCGATGAGCCTTTCTTCTGCTGCAGACAGGTAAAAATCACCCCGCTCAAAGACCCGGGCGGCTCTTTTGAGTAATTCCCCTTCCGGGCCGGAAAGCTCTGTGCTTGTCTTGCGGCCGGCGTCCAGTTCGGTCGTCCGGTCCCAGTTTTCCCCCGAAAAGCGGCAGATACTCACGATGGCAAGCTCCGCAAAGGCCCCTGCCCCCTTCAGAAGATCTTGGGGGAGAGCGGGCTCGGCAGTCAGGCCTGGAACGATGCCCTGCGCATACTGACGCTGCACATCGGCTTCATAGAATTCATTCAGAGGCTCATAGAGGCAGACCTTGCCCTCCTGCTCTTTGATACGCATTCCGTCGATCAGATTGCGGATATAGGCGACTGTCACATCTCCGCTTCCGCCGCCGCCTTTGACATAATCCGCGCCGGCTTTACCGAACAGAGCCACCCGCGTCCCTCTCCTGACGGGGAGGACATTTTTTTCATTTTTCAAAAGAACCATGCCCTCTGCCGCAGCACGTCTGGACAGCGCAATATGGTCTGCGCCTCCTGTCACTCTTCTTCCGTCTTTTCCCAGAGGGAGCACCGGCTGATAAAGGTGTCTCGCCCATTTTGATAACTTCATCCTTACCTCCCATGCCGGAGAATCTTAATCTTTCTTCTCTCCTGAACCGAACTTAACCAGTCTGCCGGTCTGGACTTATCTGACCTGGTCTGGACCGGTCTGAACTGACCTGAATCGGTCTGAACCGGTCTGAGCTGACCTGAACTGTTCTTGAACCGGTCTGAACTGATCTGACCTGGTCTTTGTATGCCGCGCAAAGCACCAAACTGCAAGATACAGAATCGCAGGGTGCGGAATCACAATACGCGCAATCGCAAGATACAGAATCGCAGGGTGCGGAATTGGAAGCCGCGGAATCGCAATGCGCGGAATATGTCTTAAGTCCATTATACACGATTGGAGGGATTGGAGGAGATGGCGTCCTTCATAGTCCGCACATATTTGCTGATGAAGGGAGCCGATTCAGGTCCATGCTCGGCGATCAGGCGCACGATGGCACTGCCCACGATGACAGCATCGGCCAGCTCCGCCATCCGGGCCGCCTGTTCCGGCGTGTTGATCCCGAAGCCGATCCCGACAGGCAGATCGGTGACTTTTCGGATCGCGGTGAGAATCGACTGAAGATCGGTCTTGATCTCTGAACGGACGCCGGTGACGCCCATGGATGAGACGACATAGAGAAAACCTTTTGCCTCCGAGGCAATGGCGCCGATCCTGGCCTCTGAGGTCGGTGCGATCATGGAGATCACGTCCACACCGTGGGCGGCGGCAATGTCCGCGCACTCGCCTTTTTCTTCAAAGGGCAGGTCGGGAATAATGACGCCGCTGATGCCGACTTCCTGACATTTTGTAAAAAAACGTTCGTATCCGTAGTGAAAAACAGGGTTGAGATAGCCCATAAAAACAAGAGGCATATCTGTCTCCTCGCGGATTTCTCTGACCATCTCAAAAATCTTGTCCGTGGTCGTGCCGGAGGCCAGGGCGCGGATATCCGCCTCCTGGATCACGATCCCCTCTGCAATGGGGTCGGAAAAAGGGATGCCGATCTCAATGAGGTCGGCCCCTGCCTCCTCCATGGCGAGAATGAATCTCTTTGTGGATTCCAGGTCAGGGTCTCCCGCAGTAATAAAAGGGATGAAAGCCTTGCCGCCTGCAAAAGCATCCCTGATCGTTTTTGCTTTTTTCATAATGCTGCCTTTCTGATCACTTTTGACTCTATGGTCATTGCTGACTCTCTGATTTCTTTTGATCTTCCAATCATTGCTGACTCTCTGATTATTACTGCCTCTCTGATCAATGTTACTCTCCGATGGTATTGCTTTTTATTCACGGAGATCAATACCGCGGTAGCGGGCAATGGCCGCCACATCCTTGTCCCCGCGTCCGGACAGGCAGATGATGACGCTCTGATCTTTTTTCATTTCGGGCACGATTTTGCGGGCGTGCGCGACGGCATGGGCGCTCTCGATGGCACAGATGATTCCTTCGGTGCGGGCGAGGTATTCAAAGGCGGAGACGGCCTCCTCGTCGGTCACAGGCACATATTGGGCGCGGCCTGTATCGTGGAGCCATGCGTGCTCGGGGCCGATGCCGGGATAGTCGAGGCCTGCGGAGATCGAGTAAACCTCTTCGATCTGTCCATATTCGTTCTGGCAGAAATAGGACTTCATTCCGTGGAAGACGCCCAGGCTGCCTTTTGCGATCGTCGCGGCGTGGCGGCCGCTTTCGATCCCCTCTCCTGCCGCCTCGCAGCCGATCAGGCGGACATCACTATCCCCGATAAAATTGTAGAACATGCCCATGGCATTGCTCCCGCCGCCCACACAGGCCAGGACGGCGGCCGGAAGCCTGCCGTCCGCCTCCAGGATCTGAGCGCGGGCTTCCCTGGAGATCACGGACTGGAAGTCGCGGACGATCGTAGGAAAGGGATGGGGGCCCATGACGGAGCCCAGAACATAGTGGGTATCGTCCACCCGTCCCGCCCATTCGCGCATGGTCTCATTGACCGCATCCTTGAGGACTCTGGAACCGCTCTCCACGGGGTGCACCCTGGCCCCCAAAAGTTCCATGCGGTATACATTTAGCTTCTGGCGTTCGCAGTCGATGGCACCCATGAAGACTTCACACTCCATGCCCAGCAGCGCAGCGGCAGTGGCTGTTGCCACACCGTGCTGGCCGGCTCCGGTCTCGGCGATGACCCGGGTCTTGCCCATCTTCTTTGCCAGAAGCACCTGACCCAGAACATTGTTGATCTTGTGGGAACCCGTGTGGTTGAGATCCTCGCGCTTGAGAAACACCTTCGCCCCGCCCAGATCCCTGGTCATTTTTTCCGCATAATACAGAAGGGAAGGGCGGCCGGCGTATTTGTTCAAAAGATCCTTCAATTCCTCTGTAAATGCGGGATCCTTCTTGTAATATTCGTATGCCTCCTCCAGGCGGATCAGCTCATTCATCAGTGTCTCGGGAACATACTGACCGCCGAAATCTCCAAATCTTCCTTTTCTCACTTCTCAGCCCTCTTTCTTCCTATTCGTCTCTGCTTATCATCAACTTATCTCGAGGAGACAGGAGACGGTTCTGTCTCCTGTTTTCTGGGGAAAAGGAGACACAAAACCGTCCCCTGTCTCCTCCCTGTCTCCTCCTGTCTCCTCCTTCATCCGTTCCCTTCCGGCTTTCTTCTTACATTCGGACAGCTGCAAGAAAGGCAGCCATCTTTACGGGATCCTTGAATCCGTCCGTCTCCACTTTGCTGCTGACATCCACAGCTGCGGGATGAAAGCGTTCAATGGCCCTGCGGACGTTTTCCGCTGAAAGGCCTCCTGCCAGAAGCCAGGGATGATTGCCCGGGAAAAGGGTATCCGCCTCGTTTTCCTGCAGAAAAAAATCCAGCAGATCCCAGTCAAAGCGTTTCCCGGTCCCGGTTCCGCTGTCGAGCAGGATCCATTTCGCACTGCTCTCGGCCGCCTCTTCAAGATCCCTTTTTTCATGAATCCGGAAGGCCTTGATAAGGGGCAGATCTGTCATGGCAGTAAGCTTTTTGATATAGGTTTCGTCCTCTTTTCCGTGCAGCTGGATCATGTCGATCCAGCCGCCATCTGCAGCCTGCAGGATTTCTTCGAAAGGGGAGTCGACAAAGACGCCTACTGTCCTGATTCCGGGAGAAAGGATCTGACGCAGTATCCTGGCCTGTTCCGGGTCGATCGACCTTCTGAAGCCGGGAGAAAGGATAAATCCCGCCAGATCCGGCTTAAGGCGGTCAGCCGCCAGTGCATCTTCCGGGCGCCGCAGTCCGCAGATCTTGACCATTGTCTTTTTTATACGCTCCTCACACATGGTTCCATCAACCTCTTTTCGAGTGTTTTCTTGCACCTGCTCCTGAGTTCGCGGAGCTGTGCGCCTTTGTCAGGGCTGCGCATCAGGGTCTCGCCGATGAGTACAGCGTTTGTGCCGTTTCGGTAGAGGACGCCGACATCCCCGGCATTGCGGATGCCGCTCTCCGACACATAGATGCGGTCCGAGGGAACGAGGCTGCGAAGGCGGACAGAATTGTTGATGTCGACCTCAAAGGTGTGCAGGTCCCGGTTGTTGACACCGATGATCCGGGCACCCGCTGCCAGCGCGCGGCGGACCTCTGTCTCGTCATGGGCTTCCACTAGGGCGGAGAGCCCCAGAGAATGTGCCGTCTCAAGGTATTCCGCAAGCCGGACATCATCCAGGATCGCGCAGATCAGGAGGACCGCGGAGGCACCCAGAAGCTTTGCCTCATAAATCATGTAGGAATCCACCGTGAAATCCTTTCGCAGGCAGGGGATAGAAACGGCTTCTGAGATCTCCTTCAGGAAACGATCCTGGCCCAGAAACCATCCGGGCTCCGTGAGGACAGATATTGCAGAAGCGCCTGCTGCTTCATAGGAGCGCGCAATCTCCATATAGGGAAAATCCGGCGCGATCAAGCCTTTGGACGGGGAAGCTTTTTTGCATTCGCAGATAAAATGCATACCCCCGCCGGACAAGGCTCTTTCAAAGGAAAACGCCGTCCCCGCCGCTTGCTCCTTGTACCGGGCAATCGCTTTTTCCCGAATCTCTTCAAGGGAAACTGTTTTCTTTTTTTCCGCAGTGCGTTGTGCGGCATAAGCTGCCAGCCTGTCAAGAATTGTCGCCATTTCCATTCCTTTCCGGATCCTCAAAAAAAGGATTGCCTGCGCTTTCTCTGCGGTCCGTGATCAGGCTCACTGATTGGACACTTTGATGACTGCATCGAGGGTCCGGAGAGCCTTGCCGCTGTCAATCATCTCTGCCGCAAGCTTCACACCCTCTTCAATCGAAGGGGCGGCGTAGGCTGCGAAAAGAGCACAGCCGGCATTGAGCAGGACGGATGTGCGGCGGGCATCTTTGATCTCTCCGGAAAGGATTCCCCGGGTCGTCCGGGCATTTTCCTCCGGTGTGCCGCCCTGAAGCTCATCCTTGCTACAGCGCGCAAACCCGAAATCCTCGGGCCGGATCGTCATCGTACGGTAGAAGCCTTCCTTCAGTTCACAGACAGTCGTGGGCGCTGAGACAGAGACTTCGTCCATCTTATCCTGGCCGTAAACCACAAGGGCGTGGCGGACGCCGAGTGATGCCAGGACCTTTGCGACCGGTTCCACCAGGTATTCATCGTAGACACCCAGCAGGAAAAACTCCGGCTTTGCGGGATTGGTGAGGGGGCCCAGGATGTTGAAAACCGTCCTGAAGCCCAGTTCCCTGCGGATTGCGCCGACGTATTTCATGGCAGAGTGATATTTCTGGGCAAACATAAAACAGAAGCCTGCTTCGGACAGGAGTTTTCTGCAGAGAGCGGGGTCCTGCTGAATGTTGACGCCGAGCGCCTCGAGGCAGTCTGCCGTTCCGCTCTGGGAAGAGGCTGCGCGGTTGCCGTGTTTGGCAACCTTGACACCTGCCGCAGCCACCACCATGGCAGATGTCGTCGAGATATTAAAAGTATTGGCGTTGTCACCGCCGGTACCGACGATCTCCAGCACCTCCATGCCGGGATGCTCCACAGGTGTCGCATGACTGCGCATAGAAACGGCGCAGCCGGAGATCTCATCGATGGTCTCTGCCTTGGTGCTCTTGGTCGACAGCGCCGACAAAAAAGCCGCGTTCTGTGTCGGGGTCGTCTCTCCGTTCATGATCTCATTCATAACGGTCTCTGCTTCCTTGAAAGTCAGGTCCTGCTTTGTGACAATCTTGATAATAGCTTCTTTGATCATTATGCTGCTCCTTTCTGCCCCTTTCCGGTGCACTCACCATTTCTTCTGCCGGAAACCCGCAAAAAAGTCCCCGGCAGCATGAATCCAAAAGGATCCATTCTGCCGGGGACGGAGCATTCAATAACTCATTAATCGCATGCCCGCGGTGCCACCCCGCTTCGTGTGCTCATAGAAAGGCCGGACCGATCCGGATTCTCCCGGGTCTGTGTCCGATTCTTTCCATAAAAAAATCCCCTGCAGTTCAGGGAATTCCTTTGCCATAATCCTTCTCCGTCGAAATCTCCCCCTTTTCTGGTTTCAGCCTCAGGGAACTCTCTTCCGGCTCAGGATTTGCGGACGAGCTCACGCTCTTTCTTAGGAATTCCAACAAATTCCCGGCAACTGACGTATGCCCTCACGTCATGTCATACTCGGCAGGCTCCTCCCGGCTTACCGGCACAGCAGTCCGGCTAAAGACTGCCCGCACCTGATACTGTCATACTGTCAGAAAGAAGTGCCTTTCAACATGCCCTCCGCGGACCATTTTTCGTGTCAGCATACCATCCGGCTCTCACCTGCCCGGACTCTCTGTGGGTGCCCCTCACGTTTTACTTCCGCATCAACGGTTTGTTTTATTATTCAATTTAGTATATTAAAGCGTAAAATCAACGCTTTGTCAAGCAATTACTGCCTGTTTTTCGATTTCAGCTGACCTGCAAATGACCTGCAGATGACCTGCAAATGAGTCAAGAGGGACGGTTGAGTCAAAAGGGACGGTTCTGAAAAACTCATTGCGTGCAATGAGTTTTTCAGAACCGTCCCCCGTGACTCATTTTTCCTCAACAAACATTCCGGTCAGCCTGGGGACCTGGAAACGTGTTGTAAACAGATCGCATTTACACAAAAAGACGTAGAAAATATGCCTTCCCTGGCTTAAAGGTTCTTGAGGGTCACGAGCTGGTAGACGTGAAAGCCGAGCTGGACAGGGGCAGGCAGGAGCATATCCGCCGCCGCCTCAGCAATGACCTTGCAGCGGAGTTTTCTCTTGAGATCAGGGCTGAGTTTTCTGCGAGCCAGTTCTTCTGAACTGATACTCTCCTCAATTTCTTCCGCAAACATTTTTACATTATGAAACTGCAGGTTCCGGAGTTTTTTCAGGATCACTTCCCTGTCGCCCTTGTAAGAAAAGGCGATTCCGCCGGAAGCCGGATATAACCTGACCCCGGAGACGCCCTTGAGATTGGACAGGGCATAGTCCAGCACCTCTGCCTCAGCCTTTGAAAACCGGCCGCTGCAAAGACGCAGCCGCATATATGATGATGTCTGATGCTGAATGACAAATTTCATGTGTCTTCTCCCTTCAGTACAGATATCCATGGATCCTTTTGGCTCCCGGGATCACTTGCACAATCCCGTCCGTTTCCTGTTTCATTGCGGATCATAACTGTTCGGAACCTCATTGTTCTTAACAGCTCATTCAGATCCTTATTTTGCGCCTTTGGCCTTTGCCCTGGCTTCAAAACGTTCGCGGGCAACGATGGCGCGCTGATGGGTTCCCTCACCGATCAGACCGGCCTCATCATAGCAGGTAACTTTGAAGGTCATGACCTTGCCGTTGGGCGCCACTTCTGTGAGCTCGGTCTCGATACGGACTTCCATTCCAAGTGGTGTAGCAGCGACATGGGAGACGCTGATCGCTATACCGACTGTGGTCTTCCCCTCTTCGAGCCCGGGCTGAACGGACATAGCAGCTGTATTCTCGATCCCGGCGATCATGGACGGGGTGGCAAAAACATCTACCAGTCCGCTGCCGACTCTGGATGCCAGCATATCCTCGCTGACGATAAACTTCTTCTCACCTTTGATCCCTGCAGTAATAGCCATTCTTCTTCCTCCTGCCTGAAAGTTTTTATGCAGTCCGGCTCTTATTGAAAAGAGCTCTATTAATAAAAATGGAGATTTGTTTTTGAAATGAGCTCTGTGATTGAAATGAGCTCTGTTTTTGCAATTACACTATGATTGAAATGAGCTCTATGATTGAAATAAGCTCTGTGATTCTTCTCAGATAACATAGTACCAGGTATCATCAGGTTTGGACTCCTCCATGTCGTCGGCAGGTTCCGGGGTACTGCCCAGATCGGAATCATCGTCTCCGTTGCGGATGATGAGTTCCTGGGTCTTGACACTGATCCTGGTGCCGGGTTTGACAGAACTTGTGATGAAGACGTTGGAGCCTATGACCGAACCCTCGCCAATCGTGGTATCACCGCCCAGAATGGAAGCACCGGCGTAAATCGTGACATTGTCCTCGATGGTGGGATGACGTTTGGCGCCTTTCAGACGCTGGCCGCCGCGGGTCGAGAGCGCGCCGATGGTGACACCCTGATAGACCTTGACGTGTTTGCCGATGATCGAAGTCTCACCGACGACGATGCCTGTGCCGTGATCCATGAAAAAGTACTCGCCGATGGTAGCTCCGGGATGGATGTCGATACCGGTCTTGCTGTGGGCGTACTCCGTCATCATCCTGGGGATGAGCGGCACGCCGAGCAGGAAGAGTTCGTGGGCCAGGCGGTTGATGGTGCTGGCCAGAAGTCCCGGATAGCACAGGACGATCTCGTCTTTGCTGAAGGCTGCAGGGTCACCCTCATAGGAGGCCTGCATATCCGTGTTCACCAGCGCCCTGATATGGGGAATCCTCTCCAGAAAATCAATCGCCAGTTCCTCGGCCGACATGCGGAGCTCGAAATCCGTCTCTGCCGCATATTCCTCCTTGAAACGGAGGGCGATCGCAATCTGTTTCTGCAGGTTATAGATGACATCCTCGATTACCACTGCGATCCTGCTGTCATAATTGTAACTTCTGAATTCCCTGGGCCTGTAATAGCCGGGAAACAGAATGTTGAGCAGCTTGTTGACGATGTCTATGACTGCCGTGCTGTCAGGCTGGTTAAAGACATTCATGTTATCTATATCCCGGCCGTTCTGATAATCCTTCAGAATCCGGTTCGTGACGCTCTGAATGCGGTTGCTGATATCTTTTCTCATATCTATCATCCTTGTTCCGACAATGGTTTTATGTGTCATGAACGGCGATTCGCCGCCTTTAACCAATATACCATATTCCTTTTGAAAAGACTAGCCAGCGCATTCTTGTGACTTCAGTCATGAGTTAGCTGGCTTTTATTTCCCCATATAAGGGAATGTTCGAACTGCCGTAACCGGCTGCCATTTTTCTCCGTAAGGATCCCGGATCGAGAAAGACGGATCCATTGTCAGACATAATGTTCCGGAGCAGGTGATCCCTGACAGGAGCTGATACGATCAGAGTACTCATTAGAAAAGCAGGGCGGCAATATATCGTCATAAACAGAACATATATTCGATTTATCTTGCGGTTCCTAAATACAT
>CACZFF010000044.1 GCA_902780385.1 uncultured Lachnospiraceae bacterium | reverse complement strand
GGGCTTGACGCCGCGGGTATAAGCCAGTGCTTCGTTGTAAGCGGGTGTGCGCAGGCCGGTTGCTTCCATGATTCCGGGGGCGACTGCCACGACGCGGATATTGTATTTGCCGAGCTCCTTGGCCCAGCTGCGGGTGAAGCTGTCGCAGGCACCCTTGGTTGCGGAGTATGCGCTCTGTCCCTGGGAGCCTTCCTTGCCGGACTCGGAGGACATGTTGATGATGACGCCGCCGCCCTGCTTGAGCATCTGTCTTGCGGCTGCCTGTGCGCAGTACATCAGGCCCTTGACGTTGATGTTGAACATGATGTTGAAGGACTTCTCATCCAGCTCGTACTGGGGTTTCTCGCCCTGGACATCGACCAGGAGGCGGGGAAGGTTGACGCCTGCGTTGTTGACGATCGCATCGAGCTTGCCGTACTTTTCAACGACTGCTGCGACCATGGCCTCGACGCTCTCTTTGCTGGTGACATCGCACTTTGTGCAGAAGATGCCGTCTCTCTCTTCGCCGGTCTCAACGGAGATGTCCGCGATGACGGGTGTTGCACCTGCGTCTTTCAGGGTGCTGACTACGTGATTTCCGATGCCGGAAGCGCCGCCTGTAACGATAACAACTTTGCCTTCAAGATTTAACCAGTCTGCCATTTTTTTCTCCTCCTAAAACATTTTTGCTCAGTTTTGAATGATTGCTTTTGTGTGTCTTTTTTTGCTTTGCTTTTGTGTTTGCTTTCGTTTTGTTTTTGTGTTTGTTTTCTTTTGATGATTGAATGATAGTAAAAAAAGACCCCTGCTTTAATTCCGCGAATTCCGCCCCCGCGGAAATCCATTTGTTCAGCGTTTTTCCGCACAATGGAAAAAAGAACGTTAAAGGCAGGCACGATAAAGTTTGAAAAGAGGGAATAAAAGAACCATAAAAGAGGGCATAAAAAAACTGTCCGGCACCACATTCCTTGGGGATGCAGTGCCGGACAGGGGCGCTGTGCTGAGAATGACTGGATCTGCGGGTGAATCCTGATCACGGTGCCGAATCTTATACCAGCGGTTGAATGACAGGGGAGAAGATCGGATGTATTCTGATAAAGGAAAAAACAGCCCGCTGGTTCGAACCCAGTCCGCCGATTGCTGTCAAAATTCGTGAAGTCTGAGCTTTTGATTAGACAGCACTTTGTTTTGACCAAAATTTTTTTACTGTGGCCCTGACAGCAAATATCATATGACGACACGCAATCACAAGGCCTGCTTGTCAGGCAGGCGAATGCGGGAAACCGCACGTAATGGGTCATGTTCTTGGAACAGAACGTCCAAGTCCCTGTGAAAACAAACGCCTTCGCGTTTTTTCCGGGGACTGCAGCATTATACATTTCAGAAAGGAGGTAGAGATGTTCGGTTTATTTGCAAAGGTAGCAAGAAAGGAAAGTGTATATGTAAGAACAGAGAACGGAGCGGTTGCGCTGAACTCCACCAGAGATGCCCGGCTTGATCTGTTCGGTGTGATCGGAGCACTTCGCGGTGCAGACCAGGTCCGTATTGAGCGTCTCTTCTCCGAGGCCTACCGGATGGACCCTCTTTTTGCGACAAAGATCGCGTTTTACGCCCGAGACATTCGGGGCGGACTGGGAGAGCGGGAGACTTTCCGTACAATCATGCGCTATATGGCGCAGATGCATCCGGAGGCGCTTCGACCCAACCTGGATCTGATCGGCGTCTACGGCCGTTATGACGATCTCTATTGTCTGATCGGCACTCCTCTTGAGAATGAGATGTGGGCGGCCATGAAGACCCAGTTTGAGGAGGACCGCCGCAGCCTGGAGAACGGAAAGGCAGTATCCCTGCTGGCCAAGTGGATCAAGACAGCGGATGCGTCTTCCGCGAAGACCAGAGAGCTCGGCATCCTGACAGCCCGCAAGCTCGGCTACTCTGTATATGATTTTAAGCGTATCGTGCGTGCGCTTCGCCGCAGAATCGGCGTCATCGAGACACTGATGACAGAGGGACGCTGGAATGAGATCCGGTATCCGGAGGTCCCTTCCCGTGCCATGATGATCTATCGCGATGCCTTCCGCAGACACGACGGCGAGCGCTACGAGCAGTTTGTGAACCGCGCCGTCGCCGGCCGGGAGAAGATCCATGCCGGTACACTGTATCCTTACGACATTGTGGAGAAGGTCGCGCCCCGCTTGTCCAGCTTCTTCGCAAACGCTTCTCTGAACAATGACCCCGCTCTTGAGGCGCAGTGGCGCCAGCTCCCCGACTATGTGGAGCCCGGCACAAATGCCCTTGTTATTGCGGATACTTCCGGTTCCATGTGCGGCAGACCCATGGCGACATCTGTCGGTCTGGCGGTCTACTTTGCCGAGCGCAACCGCGGCGCATACCACAACATGTTCATGTCCTTCTCCGGTACATCCAGGATTCAGGCACTCCGCGGAGAGACTCTGGCACAGAAGATCAGCAGCATCAACATGAATGATTGGGCAGGCAACACCAATCTGCGTGCTGCCTTCGAGCATGTGCTGGAGATTGCCATCCGCAACCATGTTCCGCAGGCGGAGATGCCCAAGTCCCTGATCGTTATTTCCGATATGGAGATAGACTATTGCGGCGACCGCGACTGGACCTTCTATGAGATGATGGAGGAAATGTACCGTATGAACGGCTACATTATTCCCAACATTATCTTCTGGAACGTGAACAGCCGGCACGACATCTTCCACGCGGACAAGAACCGCAAGGGCGTCCAGCTGGCAAGCGGCCAGTCCGCCGCTGTGTTCCGTCAGGTGATGCAGACGGTCGGCATGAATCCGGTCGAGGCCATGGAGAAGATCATCAACTCCGAGCGATACGAGGCCATTACGGTGGCCTGAGCACCCGGCTGTAGAAAAAAGCGTGTGACTTGACAGACTCACAGCATAAAATGCCCCTGTGCGGCATTCCGCCTTAAAAGCGGGATTACTGCACAGGGGATTTTTATGTGCAATTACGAAATGCAATAATGTATAATGGAGATTATTAAATCGAATCGTATAATCAATTATACGGAGATGGAAAAGACAAAAACGATTTCAGGAAGGTATTGCATGGGGGAATATCCGTATTTTCCGATTTTTATAGATCTGTCAGAAAAGAAAATCCTTGTCATCGGCGCGGGGAAGATCGCAAGAAGGAGGATTACAGTGCTCTGTAGGTTCACACCGAATCTTACTGTGATCGCGCCCGATTCCCTGCCCGAAGTTGAGGCTCTTGCAGAAGAGGGAACCATCCGCCTCCTGCGGAAATCCTATGAGGAAGAAGATATCGAAGGCGCAGATATTGTATTCGCTGCTACCAACGATCATGATGTGAATGACAGGATCCACAATGACTGCAAAAAACACGGCATCATGGTAAATGTGAGCACAGACAGAAGGAAAAGCGATTTCTATTTCCCCGGAATTGCCGCAAAAGGAGATATCGTTGTCGGCGTGACCGCAAGCGGGAAAGATCACGCCGGCGCAAAAAGAGTTTCAGAACAGGTGCGGAAGCTGCTCGGCCAAAATGAAAAAAACGAATAAATAGACGGATAAAGAAACGATATAATGAAAGCGGAAAAATCCATAAAAGACACCATGGAGCCCTTTCATTCAAGACACAGATAGGCTATGATTAAATAGCGCAGCGAGGTTTTAAACCTGGCAGTTCCAAACGATGGAGGAATAACTATGGAAGAGAAGAAGAAAATTGAAAATATTGAGAATCTCGATCCGGAGGACCTGAAAGATGTGAATGGCGGAGCCATTTTGTTTGATGCTTACGTGGCAGTTAATGGTGTCCGCAAAGGCAAGGACAAAACAAATCATGCTGCCGGGGATGATCCCGGAAAGAAAAAAGAATCAGCTGCCGGCTCAGCCGGAAAAGGAGACGACGGAGTCGATCAGATAATGAAACGGCTGAACAGATTTGCCGGCCGCAAATAAGCAGTCAAACAAT
The DNA here is from genome assembly GCA_902780385.1 of uncultured Lachnospiraceae bacterium. Lineage (GTDB taxonomy): Bacteria > Bacillota > Clostridia > Lachnospirales > Lachnospiraceae > CAG-791. The sequence continues at coordinate 33,129 of CACZFF010000044.1, read as the reverse complement.
CAAATAAGCAGTAAAGAAAACAGCAGAGCGCAGGGATCTTTCCTTTCGATCAGTCCCTTCGGTCTGCTGTTTTATTCTTCATCGCGCAATACCCATGACTACAGTCGTGGGATATGCATATGCATTTGCGAATGACGCAGCTATTTGACGATGTTATTTCCCGGAGGATGATTTGGGGGAAATGCTCTGTCGGATTTCATAGATTGCCCGGATGGCGTCTTCGTAACGGTCTTCCGGTACACCGATCAGCAGGTTCAACTTTCCAGCACCCTGGTTGATGGTGATGATCTCAATTCCTTCCTCTGTGAGTTTTGCGAGAACGCGTACATTGGCGTCACTGGATTCCGTCGCCTTCTCTCCTGTGACGGCAATCAGAGAAAGATTGTCCCTCACGCCGATGAAATCGGGGTTCAGTGTTCTGCGGATTTCTTCAAAAAGATCTTCTCTGCAGCTGTCGAGCAGCTCGCTCCGGATAACCACAGTGATGGAATCTATGCCGGTCAGGCAGTATTCGAAAGGAAGGGAGCGCTCCTTCAGTATATCCAACATCAGTGCGCTGAAGCCGGATCCGTCACTGACCATCACTTTTTCAATCTGGACGACGGACATGCCTTTTCTGCCGGAAACACCGGTCACCGGATTTTTTGCCACACCGTGGGGGAGATGGCGCACAATGGTTGTTCCCATATCCTCCGGCTTGTTGGTGTTGCGGATATTGATGGGTATTTCCATCTCGGATGCTGAGAGCACAGCGTCTGAGTGGAGTACCGAAGCGCCCATATAGGACAGGGTGCGCAATTCTCTGTAACTCATATAGGATACAGTTTCCGGGTTTTCGACAATTCCCGGATCCGCCGCGTACAGTCCTGACACGTCCGTCCAGTTTTCGTACAGGTCAGCGTTGAGGGCACAGGCGGCAAGGCTTCCGGTTATATCCGACCCGCCTCTTTCAAAGGTGTGGATTCTGCCATTCATATCGGCTCCGTAGAATCCGGCGATCACGGCGTGCTGCAGGGGGAGCAGGGAAGCGCGCATGGTCCGTGTGGTCATGGCGCTGTTCAGCTGACCGTCTTCATCGAAACATACGCACCAGGCGGGATCGACGAAGGTGAAACCCAGATACAGGGCCATGATTTTTGCCGTCAGGTATTCACCCCTGCTGGCGGTATAATCCCTCTGGGGGTCTGTTATTAGCGTGTTTTCCAGAGCCTGGATTTCCTCCTCCAGGGGAAAATCTATTTCCAGACCTTCAATGATCTCTCTGTATCTCAAATAGACCTGTTTCAGCTCAGCCGAAAAGGACTTGCCGGTGTGTGCTTTTTCATAACAGTCCAGAAGCAGATCTGTGACTTTCCTGTCTTCGGGAAAACGCTTTCCCGGGGCGGATACCACTATAAACCTTCTCTCCGGATCGGAGTGGATAATACTGCTGATTTTGCGAAGCTGCCCGGCATCCGCGACGGAGGTGCCTCCGAATTTTGCAACGACTATGCGCTCATTCATGACTGCAGGCCTTTCCTATAAACAAAGATTGATGCGCCTTATTATACCATTTACTCACACCCCTTCCAAGAGTGTGATGAAAACAGCGAGAACACGAGGAAGGAGCCATTTTGCATGCCAGGGCATGCAAAATGAGCGGAATCCGAGTGGTTGGAGCGGGCTGGGAGCGTGTAAGCGCGACAGCACGCGTAGTTTTCATCATACATGTTTGCGGGCACCTGCCCATGGCCGCCAAGATGCAGAAGGATACCGGAGTATTTCTTCGTATATGTTTATAAGATATAATGAACAGATGACGACAATTCTAAAAAATACGAATGTAGAATGTTAGAAAGGAAACAAATATGTCAAATATGGAAGAAAACAGAATCAGTGATGAGAAGTTGAAAGAGATTGCGGGCGGCATGTACGGAGGCGGTTCGGGGCAGTGGAGTTCGGCCATGGTCAAAGCGGCCAAGGGGCTTCCCGCCTGTTCCAAATCGGGCGGCAGTTTCGTGCCGAGCGGCCAGTTTACCATACCCTGCGGTGAATATATCACAGTGGATCTGGGCCGCAGGTCGGGAAAATATATCTTGGCATTTTACAATAATCAGGAGGCATGGGTCGACAGCACAGGCCTTGAATTTATCTAAAAGATGTTACAGATATCAAAGCTGTCCTTATGAAGAACAATAGGTTTTTTCGTTTTATTTTCGTTTTGTAAAAAGAGGAGAACCGGCTATGGGAGAAGAGAAGAAGCGGGATATTTCAAAAAGACTTGAATCGGAAGATCTGGAGCAGGTGACAGGCGGCGCTGCCTGGAGGGATGATCCGGAAGCGATTGATAATGTACGCAGGAAAGAGGACCCTTCTGCAGGCAGCATTGGAACAGATCCGTCAGTAAAGGCAGGTCCTCAGCCGGGGGCAGGTATTCTGGACAGAATGGCACTCGGAATGGACCGGGTCAAAGAAGGGCTGACTTCGATGGCGACCGATACCTGAATCCGGGGTACAAGTCTTAATTGGTGGGGAAAACCAGGGGAAGAAGGCAGTTCATTTAAGATTCTTTAATTCATTATATTTTTTTTACAATTTGGGAATCTGGATTTTAGAATCATGTTGTATGATAACACTTGTAAGCGGAAGAGAGGAAATGACAGCCAGAGGACAGGATGATGGCGGTTTCCTATTGGACCTCCCACTTTAAAAAAATAGATTTCATACTCCCCCTTTATGTGGAAAAGCCCTTCGCACCAGAGCTGAACCGGACAAGATCCGGATTCGGAACTGCTGCGAAGGGCTTTTCTTTGATTTTGCATGTCAGAATATTTTGTTTATAATAGGGAGCGTACTCATGAGCATTTGGCGGACTGTCGGACGGGTGAAGATAAGATGAAAAAGTTTAAACACACGCGTATTTTATATATCTGGATTGCCATGCTGTTTGCAGCTTCCTTTGTACTGCAGGTGCCGGTCTATGCGGCACCGGAAGAAAAGCAGAGCAGGGTGTTTATCCAGAATTCCGGACAGGCTCAAGAGGGCGCTGTTGCTGTGAGCGGGCTCAGTATCACATTGGATGAAACAGAAGTAGAGGAAACAGAAGGAGAGGAAAAAGAAGCAGAAGAAACAGGGGACATTTCTGCGGATCAAAGAGGGAATCAGGCGGCAGAGGATTCGATGCCTGTCCCCGGCTATACCGAAGAAGCTGAGGTAGTGACACGGGAAGGGATTACCTGGAAGATCCCGCTTTTCTGGACAGATGAAAACAATATGCCGCTGCAGGAAAGACTGCCGGGAATAGACTGCAGTCCGGTCCTGGCTTTTTTTGTCCCGGAGGAATATGCGGTTCAGAATGATGCAGAGAATGGCTTCATGGTCACGCTGGACGAAGAGCTGAGCAGGCTCTACGAGGCGGCCGGAGGTGCCGTCTGTTTTTATGAGATGAAAACAGGCATCACCTATATTGCGGCGGGGACAGATCTGGAATTCCTGCAAGGCCGGGAAGAGAAAATGCCTGCTGCGCCGATCCCCGGTCTTCCGGATGATCTGCAGAAACCGACAGACGGAACCTATCGCAATCCGTCGAAGCATACAGGTTCAGAACTATCGGAAAAGGATGATGATAAGGCGGAAGGCCATTCGGAGACCGGGGGGCGGCCGGGAGATTCCGCTCCTCAGGACATAAGAGGAATCGGAAAGGATCCTGAAGAAACGGAGCCCGGAAACGCAGCGGACGAAGATGGAGAGCAGGAACCTGCCGGCAGCACTGATGATCTCAGGGGAAGGGATTCGCCGGAGATTCAAGGTGATTCCGGTACAGAGGATGACTCTCCGCAGGCAGATCTTCCTTCCCGGATAGACGGCCTTGAAGAGCCGGATGAAGAGGAAGGACAGACTGATCAGAAAGAGCCTCTGACCAGGGAAGAGCTCCTTGAGCATTGCGCAGACAACACGCTGAAAAGATACGGCGAAGATGAGATGGTCAACCTGGTTGAGCTCATCATCAACACCATCCAGCCCCAGGCTGTGGAATTCATCAAAAACAGCTTTCCGGCTTTTGCCGAAGCGGCGAAAGCCGGTGACTTGGGAAAGGAGATCGGCCTCTATATCTATCGGCTGTATGGAGACAAGGACGGGGTCAAGGCACATGCCGACACGTCCTTACAGGCCCTGGCTTATGTGGGATACAATATCTCCAAAGATGAGCAGGGAAAGGCGGAATTCGGCTACATCATTGGACTGAACACCATTTATTTTCAATACAAGGATGAAGACGGAAATCTGCATATAGGCTATTCTGAGCAGGCGGCGGCGGACCTCGATAACTCCATCATACATGAGATGTTCCACGCCTTTATGCTTGATTACAACCGAACCGGGAGCATCGGAACAAGGAACCCGGAGGATTACTTCAGGAGAAGCGAGGATCTGCAGAATATCCGGGACGTCTATGAGTTTCCGGCCTGGTTTACAGAGGGAATGGCCTCCGCGGTCGAAAATGTCTACCAGTACCGCTATGCCTATTTCCAGCTGCTACGCTACGAGGGAAACGGCAGGATCGGCGACCGGCATACGGCGGAGAATCTCCTGAATACCTATCTGACCAATCTCTTTATTCTCGAGGATGACGAAGAATATGAGGACAGCTATGATATCGGGTGCGGGGAGCAGACGACGACTTCTCTCTATGTGACAGGGTACCTGGCGGACCTTTATCTGGGAGAACTGGCGGCGAGGCAGATCTATGAGGATTCATCGGTCACCCTTGATGACGGCGGCAATAAAAAGGTCTCCAGCGAGACGATCCGCATGGGACTGAACTCCATTCTCGAGCGGCTGCACGAGGGAGAAACGCTCGACCAGATCATCCGCAGCATTTCAAACGGACGATACAAAAGTACAAGTGATTTTGAAGAAAAATTTATAAAAGGCAGCGACGGGAAGGGAGACAGGGATTCCATTGATTTCTGTGTCGATTTTCTCAATTACATGAGGGACATAGGCAGAAACAGTACTTATATACCAAACGGTTCGATTCTTTTTGATTTTGACAGAGACTTTACGTCACCTATTGACAGATCCCTGACAATGGAGTCGGACATTTATCAGATCGTGGGTTCCAGTGATTACGTAGCCTCCACGGTGGGAATTGCGGCGCCGCATATAGACGGCGGGAAATCCGTACCCGGAGATAAGGAGAATGCGTCGAGGGAAAATCCCGGTACAGATAAGAGCAGTCCTCTTCAGGCGGCCAAAGAAGTCAGCGAAAACAGCGGAGCCGGCGAAGACAGCGAATTCGGCGAAAACAGTGAAAACAGCGGAGCCGGCGAAGACAGCGAAGTCAGGGAAAACAGTGAAGTCAGAGAAAACAGCGGAGCCGGGGAAATCGCCCCTGCTGCAGACCAGGCCCGGGACGATGATACAGGCGGGAATCCTTTGCCTTCAGAGGGAACCTCAAATGAAACACCAGAAAAAACTTTAGAAGAGAACCCGGAGAAAATCTCGGATGAGAATTCAGATAAAAGCCTAGATGAGAACTCGGAGAAAACCTCAGATGAAACCACTGATGAGAACTCAGCGGAAAGCTTAGATGAGGACTCAGAGGAAACCTCAGACGAGAACAAGGATGAAACCGTAGATGAAAACCCGGAGGAGACAGCAGATTCATCGGAAGAAGCGGATGCTGTACAGGAAAATTAATAAAAACAGTGGATTATTTCCTGCCTTATCGTAAGTATAGGTAGTAAAACAACAAGAAGTTTATTACGGTTTTATCACGAGATTATGGCTTGATTCCGCAAAAATGTGTGCGATAATAGAAAGGAATCAGGAAGAGCAGACTGTATGGAAAAGCAGTGAGAGCTGTGAAGCATCTACTGCCTGGTTTTATGAAATAAAGGAGAACTGGAATGGATAAGAATAAAAAGCAGATTGCCGGAATGCAGGAAATGTCTCCGGACGATCTGGGAAAAGTCACCGGTGGAGAAACAAGAAGAGTTGTCAAAAAGGAGATCTGCCCGATCTGCGGAGAGGAGATCACAGTTCCTCTTGCGACACATATGAGAGGGCATCCGGTTGTTCCCTGCCCTGTATGCGGGAATATGATGCCGTCCGGACGCAATTCAAAATGCTACAACTGCGGTTATGTCAGCAGCGAGGCGGGCAGTGAATTACATGCGGGAGGAAAGGATACAGTCAAATCTACAAACTCAACAATCTTTCTTGATTCGAAATGCTGAGACTGTAAAAGCAGGATAAAAGCACCTGTATAAATCCCAATGAAATTCACGAAAATCGAAGCGCTTTTGTGTGAATTACAAGGCAAAAACATGAGTAACGAGTAAAAGAAAGCTGCAGGCAGATGATGGATTCATCATCTGCCTGCAGTTTTTCTATCTGCTTTATCCGCCTGCTTTTCAGGCAGCTGTCTGCTCTGCATATTTATCATGTGCAGTGTGTGCCGCTGCGGCAAAGGATCCGCCTTTGCGGCAGATGGTTATTGCGGAAACGGCGGCAGGGTCAGACGGGCGGATCACTGTGTCATTTCCACATACAGTGCGCGGTACTGTTTTGCAGAATTCTCCCAGGAGACATCCTTGGCCATATCGCGCTGTACCATCTGATCCCAGCGGTCGCGCTCTGTGAAGTAAACGGTCTTTGCCCTGTTGATGGCATCCAGAAGGAGGCCGGCCTCATATCTGTCGAAGGTGAAGCCGTTGCCTTCATTGGTGTACTCGTTGTAGGGCTCAACCGTATCCTTGAGGCCGCCGGTCTCGCGGACGATCGGCACGGTACCGTAGTGCATGCAGATCAGCTGTGTCAGGCCGCAGGGCTCGAACAGGGAAGGAACCAGAAGGGCATCGGAACCTGCATAGATCTTGTGTGCCCTGCCCTCGTCGTACATGATGTTGGCGCAGAAGCTGCCCTTGTACTGATACTCGTATCCGCGGAAGGAGTTCTCATACTCGTCATCGCCGGTACCCAGAACAACGACCTGGGTGTTGCCGTCCATGATGGCGGGAACGATGGAGTTGATGAGATCCAGACCCTTCTGATTGGTCAGACGGGAGATGAGGCCGATCACGAACTTGCCTTCATCCTTTTCAAGGCCGAGCTCTTCCTGAAGAGCCAGCTTGTTGGCTTTCTTCTTCTCAATTACGGTGTCGATATCGTAAGGAGCTGCCAGCAGGGAATCGTTGGCGGAATCCCACATACCGTAGTCAATGCCGTTGATGATGCCGCGGAGCTTGCCGGAATGATAACGCAAATGCGCATCCAGATTCTCGCCGAAGAATTCTGTCTGGATCTCGCCGGCATAAGTTTCGCTGACGGTGGTGATCATATTCGCGTAGGTCAGACCGCCCTTGAGCATGTTGGCATCATTGTAGCCCTGCTTGAGCGCATCCTTATTGAAGACATAATCCGGCAGACCGGACCAGTACTGGATGGTCTTGATATCATAGATACCCTGGAAGCGCAGGTTGTGGATGGTGATCATGACCTTGGAACGGCCGATCGGTGTATTGTTGAAGAATTCGCGGAGATAGATTGGAACGAGACCTGCCTGCCAGTCGTGGCAGTGGATCACATCCGGGATCCAGTCCATGTAATTGAGGGCTGCGAGGGCAGCTTTTCCGAAATAGCAGTATTTCGGAATATCGTCGATCAGGTTTGTATAAGGCTTGCCTTCGCTGAAGAACTCCTCGTTGTCGATGAAATCATAGACAACGCCGTCCCAGACGTATTCCATGATACCTACATAGTAGGAACGGCCGTCCGCGCACAGATCCATATCAAAAGCGCCGCGGTAGACCATCTTGTCCTGATACTTCTGGGGAATGCATTTATATCTGGGCAGGATGACTTTGACATCGCAGTTCTGCGCGATCAGAGCTTTGGGAAGTGCGTACATGACATCGCCCAGGCCGCCGGTCTTGACGAAAGGATAGCACTCGGAACCGATGAAGGCGATGCTTCTTCTGGGCTGAGGAAGCTCAGGCTCTGCAGGAACTTCAGCGACGACTTCTACGGGGACTTCCTTCACTTCTTCGACTACAGGAGCTTCTTCGGTCTTTTTCTTTCTGGTGCGTTTTGCAGCCGGTTTTTTTTTTTTTTTGCGCTTTGCAGCGGGCTTTTTCTCCGCATCAGCGGGGGCTTCAGCGTCCGCTTTTTTCTTTGTTGTGCGCTTTGCAGCGGGCTTTTTCTCCGCATCAGCGGGGGCTTCAGCGTCCGATTTTTTCTTTGTCGTGCGCTTTGCGGCGGGTTTCTTCGCAGCGGCCTTCTCAACCTTCTCATCCTTTTCGGCAGCGGCTTTCTTGCGCGTGCGTTTCTTAGGAGCGGGAGCAGCTTCTTCAGCGGGAGCGGCTTCCGGCGCAGGTGCAGCAGCGACAGCTTCTGCGGGAACTTCTGCAGGTGCGGCGGCAGGCGCTTCGGCCTTTACTGCTTCCTCACTGCTGACAGCAGCTTTCTCAGCGGCAGTCACTTCGTTGAGATTTTTCGTATCTGACATAGATTGACCTCCTGTGAAAAAAGTGAATAGGTATTTGATTTGTTATTTTTTAAGAAAGACGATTGCAGACCTTCTTCGATTAGTTAATAAAATAATAAAACAATTAATAAAAAAGTAAAACTGTATTTTCATATTTTCCCGGGAAAAGCACGCATTTGTCACGGGAATATGGTATCATGCAAATTGCGATGTTGATTGTATTTGACTAAAAATGATTCTGCTTTGAAATAAAAAAACTATGCGGGAAAAGCTCGGGAAAAGCCATAGAAGAAAGAGGAAAACCGGACAGGGCAGGAAACATCGGATTATAGTTGCAGCGGCTCTTGTTCCTGCTGTAACGGCACTGATCGCGGCTGCAGTTTTTTTGATTTATGTGTCAGTGTATTACAGGGCGGACGCGGCAGCAGAAGAGGCTCTGAGGACGGACGAGGTCCTGGTGGAAAAGACGGACTACGGATGGTATTTTGACGGGCCGTCTGAAGACACCGCACTGATCTTCTATCCGGGCGGAAAGGTGGAGGAAACGGCGTACGCGCCTCTGCTCCACAGACTTGCAGCCGCCGGCATGGATGTGTGCCTGGCAAAAATGCCCTTTCGTCTCGCAGTACTTGACACAGACGCCGCGAAAGATATTATAGAGCAATACAGCTACGAAAAATGGTACATCGGAGGGCACTCGCTCGGAGGCGTTATGGCGGCTGATTTTGCAGCCGGACACGGCGGTCTCTTCGAGGGTGTGATCCTTCTGGCGGCTTATCCGGTCAAAGAGATTCCCTCACAGCTTTCCGAACTTCTGCTGGTGGGGTCCCTGGATCAGGTCATCAATATGGATAAGGTTGCGGAAGGGCGGCAGTACGCGCCGGAAAATTACGAGGAAGATGTGATTGAAGGCGGTAATCATGCACAGTTCGGCTCTTATGGCAGGCAGAAGGGGGACGGGATCCCGTCGATCACGCCGCAGCAGCAGAGGCATGAGACAATTGACCGTATCATGGACTTTGTAAACAAATCTTCAAATCAAACAGAGGTCTTGAATTGACACTTTTAGAGCGTATCAAAAAACCGAATGATATTAAAAAAATACCGCAGGATTCCTATGAGGAACTCGCAGAGGAGATCCGGCAGTTCCTTGTTGAGAAAGTCAGTGAGACGGGCGGTCATCTGGCCAGTAATCTGGGTGCCGTGGAACTGACCATGGCGCTGCATCTTTCCCTGAATCTTCCAGAGGACAAGATCGTCTGGGATGTGGGACATCAGTCCTATACCCATAAGCTCCTGACAGGGCGCAGAAAAGAATTTGATCATCTCCGGCAGTACGGCGGAATGAGCGGTTTCCCCAAGCGCAAGGAGAGCCCCTGCGATACCTTTGACACAGGACACAGCTCCACATCTATCAGTGCGGCGCTCGGAATGGTCCGCGCCAGGGAACTGCGCGCGGAAAACAGGACGATCGTGGCAGTGATCGGAGACGGAGCGATGACGGGCGGCCTGGCCTATGAGGCGCTCAATAACGTGTCGCACCTGTCCTCAAACCTGATCATCATCCTCAATGACAACAGCATGTCGATTTCGAGGAATGTGGGCGGCATGCCCAGATACCTCAGCGATATCCGCACATCGAACGGGTATATCCAGCTGCGCGACAAAATCTACGATTCCCTCAATGACGCGCTTCCCATCGTGGCCAAGAGCATCAGCAAGGCCAAGCAGTCGCTGAAGACCCTGATGGTTCCCGGCATGTTTTTCGAGGATATGGACATCACCTATCTGGGACCGGTGGACGGCCACAATGTCAGGGATATGGTCAAGGCGATCGGCTATGCCAAGCGCGTGAACAAGGCCGTCCTGATCCATGTCTGCACCAAAAAAGGCATTGGCTACGGTCCCGCGGAAAAGAATCCTTCGAAATTCCACGGAACTCCGCCTTTCGATATCGCGACCGGACAGCCCAAAAAGCCCGGGAAAAAGCCCTCCTATACGGACACTTTCTCCTCTGCAATGCTGCGTCTGGCGGCAGAAGAGGCAGGGCTGGTCGGCATTACGGCTGCCATGGAGGACGGCGTGGGACTGCAGCGTTTCCACACTCGTTACCCCAACCGCTTTTTTGATGTGGGAATCGCCGAGCAGCATGCTGTTACTTTTGCGGCGGGACTTGCGGCCGGCGGCATGAAACCGGTGGTGGCGGTCTATTCTACCTTCCTGCAGCGGGCCTATGACCAGATCGTCACGGACGTATGTCTGCAGAAGCTCCCTGTCGTTTTCGCCATCGACCGGGCGGGAATTGTCGGCGCGGACGGCGAGACACATCAGGGGATCTTCGATCTTTCCTATATGTCTTCGATTCCGGGAATGACGGTCATGGCTCCCAAAAACAGGCGGGAACTCGCGGAAATGCTCCGGTTTGCCATCGGTCTGGGGAGCCCTGTATCCATCCGCTACCCCCGCGGAGCCGCCTACGACGGGCTGCGTTCCAGCTATGCCCCTATAGAGCTGGGCCGGGCAGAGATCATCTGCGACGAGGGCGGCATTCTGCTGCTGGCAGTGGGCAGTATGGTCAAGACTGCGGAAAAAGTCCGGGAGCTTCTGGCGGACAAGGGAATCGTATGTTCCATCGCCAATGCCCGCTTTGTAAGACCTCTGGACACAAAACTGCTCCGCAGGGCGGCGGGATCCTACTCTATGATCGTGACCATGGAGGAAAATATCCACAGCGGCGGCTTCGGCGAGCATGTGGCTTCCTGGTATAAAGAAGAGGGAATGAAGGTCCCTCTGCTGAATATTTCCATACCCGACAATTTTATCGAGCAGGGAACACCTGAGGAGCTGTACCGGCTGACAGGCATTGACGCGGAATCCGTTGTCGAAAAAATCCTGGAGAAGCAGCGGAAAATACGCGAGAATATCTCCAGGTCGGTGCAGCTGTGACTTGTAACACGTAACTTTTGACGGAAATAATGCTATGACAGAAAGCAGAAAAATGCTGGGAAACATGCTGCTGTTGCTGACTGCAGTGATCTGGGGCACGGCCTTTGTTTTCCAGCGGGTCGGGATGGATTCCATCGAGCCGGTCACCTTCAATGCGGCACGCATGTGGCTGGCGGCAGCCGCGATCGGACTTGTCGCTGTCCTGACCGGAAAAAAGAATGGCCTGCAGAAGGATACCCGAAGCGCTGAATATACAACTGGCGGAACCTCAGATATCCTGCCTGCAGATAAGCAGGACAAGACGCAGGACCGGCGGAAAAATACGATCATTGGCGGCATTTGCTGCGGCTCTTTTCTCACGGCGGCCAGTCTGTTTCAGCAGATGGGTGTCGTATACACAACAGCGGGCAAGGCCGGCTTTATCACGGCTATGTACATGCTGCTTGTCCCGATCATCAACTTTGTTTTTTTCAAAAAGAAAAACACCTGGCTGGTCTGGACAGGTGTTTTGATCGGTGTGATCGGCATGTATCTTCTGTGTATCAAGGATGGATTCAGCCTCACTTACGGGGACACTCTCGTCTGCATCTGTGCCCTGCTCTTCAGCGGCCATATCCTTTGCTGCGACCACTTCGTACAGTTGGGAAATCCGATTCAGATTTCGGCGATCCAGTTTTTGACGACGGCAGTGATTTCTTCGATCATTGCATGGATCGTGGAAGCACCCTCGCCGGAGAAGATTCTCTCGGCAGCCATCCCCATCCTCTATTGCGGTATTGTCTCGGGAGGAATCGGCTACACTCTGCAGATGGTCGCCCAGAAATATACGGATCCGACCATCGCATCGCTCCTTATGAGCCTGGAGTCGGTTTTTGCCGTGATCGCGGGCGCTGTCCTTCTGGGAGAGCGCATGACCGCCCGGGAACTTGCGGGATGTATCGTTATGTTTGCGGCGATTGTTCTGGTGCAGATTCCTCTTCCGGAGCGGCGCAGATGACATTTTCCTGCTGCGCGTACCAGCTGTTGGGACAGCGGTCTGTGATGATCGTGGCATCGGTGAATCCGGCAAAGCGTACCGGCGAGATGATGTGAAATTTTTCGGCGGTGCAGAGGACATAGCGCTCCCTGGACTGGACGATTGCGCGCCCTTTGATGACGGCCTCATTGATATCGGGCGTGGTAAAACCGTTTTCGGAAGTGACGCCGTTGGTTCCCATAAAGCATTTGGTAAAGTTGAAGGAACGCAGCTCCTCACACGCCGCATTTCCGACGATCGCCTCTGTGACGCCGCGGATCTCGCCCCCGACCAGATTGACGCGGAAGCCGCGCCTTGCCAGCTCCAGCCCGTGGGCGACGGCATTTGTGACATAGACGGCAGAGTATTCTGTGAGATAGGGAATCATGGCGCCGGTCGTCGTACCGGCATCGATATAAACAAAATCATCCGGTTTGATCAGAGCAGCGGCGTATTTTCCAATCCGCTGCTTTTCTTCTATATTGACGCTCTGTTTCTCGGAGACCCCCTCTTCACGCAGGTCGGTCGTTTTGTTTACGGACATAGCGCCGCCGAAGACCCGGATCAGAAGCCCCTTGCTGTCCATTTCCTGCAGATCGCGGCGGACAGTAGATTCCGAGGCATGCAGAAGGCGGGTCAGCTCTGTGAGCGTGGTGCTCCCGTGTGTATCCAGAATCTGCAGAATCTGCTGTCGTCTCTGTTCGGCAAACATAATGATCTCCTTTATCTTTTTATGAACCTTTCTATGAGCCTTCTTTTATTTTTCCCTTATCTTTCCCCCAAGAGTGCATAAGGGCTGTTTTTCGTTCAAACCTCAAAGCGCCTGGCTGCGGACGCCGGCAAAATGTCCGACAATGCTTATGTGAGCATGGCATTGGAGTCTTCCTGGATTTGTTCTTTTATCTATTATAATCCAGAAAGTAAGGGATTCAAACGGAATTGTGCCTGATTAAGGATGAGTTTGAATGTTTTTGAAAGAAACGGCGCAGGGAGTCCGGGCAGCAAGTGGATGAAATGAATGTTGGGGAGTGAAGATGAATATGATGACGAGACGGTGTTCCCTTAACCGCCTTTTGACCTCAACACCATATGATTGCGGGTAAGTGTAAATTATTTATAAACAGTGAGGAAGTTTAGAGAAGGCTTCGTATAATCGGGTGTACAATAAAGAAGCTCAGTGAAAAGAGGGCGGCTTCCGGACCACTGTTTCGAAAATGTCACTGTTTGGATAATAAAAAATACTGTTGGAAAAGGAAACGTCGGCCATTCTTTTTACGACTGAATATTCAGGAGGTAAAAACCATGATGAAAAATAGAATTGCAACTTTGATCCCCGCAGCTCTGCTGGCACTGAGCCTTGCAGCCTGCGGCCAGGCAGCTACTAATACTCCTGCAGAGAATCCTGCTGCAGAGGCAACCGTGATTGAGGAAGAGACACAGCAGGCTTCCACGGCTGAAGAGACACAGCAGACACCCGCGGCAGAAGCCACGGCAGCAAAGGCTGTTCCCGGGGCTGCAGAGGCTGCAACAGAAACTGCCGCGGCAGAGACAGAGGAGACTGTGAAGTACACGAACAATGATATGGTACTTTCTGTTCCGGCCAAATACAATGATCTGCTGATCGTTGATGTCACTGAGAATGACCAGGACGGAATTTTGTTCAAAGTGTTTGAAAAAGCTTCTGTTGAGGCGGCGAAGGCCCAGGGCGATGATGTGGAAGGCCCCGGCTGGCTGTTCAGTATCGGAACATCCGACGAGTCCGCAGTGCAGGAAAAACTCTGTGATGACATGTCCGGCGAGGAAGTATTTGCACGGAAGGAGGACGGTACTTACTATGTGAAGTATCATCCGACAGATGTCCGGTTCGTAAGGGAACAGTACGAGGACATTGAAGAGGATATGGCCCAGTGGAGCGAGCTCAACAATTGGGCGGCGACAGTCCCCGGAACTTTTGTTGAAGAGAACGCCGGCCTGACTCTGGAGAAGCACAGCAACACATCCCTCGATATGTATTTTGCAAGGATTGCATACAGAAACTTTGCAGGCTATACACTTTCATCCCTGGAACATGGAGTCTGGGGACCCGCTGATGTTGACCCGGCACCTCATCTTGAAAAACTCAAAGGTGTTACCTTTGAATATGCGGATGGTGAGGAAGCTCCCGACGGAGAGTATGTTGTCTTCACAGTCCCGGAGGACAATGTGCGCTATGACTTCTTCTTCGCTGAGCAGGGACAGAATTATGTCAGGGAAGTCAGGGACATTGACGGCGAAAGCTATGAGAACCTTTACAAGGCAAATATCCCCGAAGGCAGCCCCACAATGAATGAGATCATGAACGAATGGTATCTGGATGTGGTCAATAACGGCGGAGAGGCAATTGATGCCCACTGATCCGTTTTGAAGCTGCTTTGACTGCACCACAGTGCCGGCAGAAACGAAAGAGCGGGCCCGCGGAGAAGCTGATCTCCGCGGGCCCGCTTTGTGTTTTGTTAAATTCTACTCTGCCGGATCGTACATCTGATCGTACATCTTCCGGTGTTCACGGGTTCAGAGCTGTGAAAAACTGTAATCTGCAGCTCTTTTTTAAAATATCTTATTCCTCGACAGGTTTCTTGAGGAAGCCCAGAAGCAGGGTGCCTACGATGGTGCCGATGACCAGTGCGACGATGTACATAGGCCAGTTGCCGACAACAGGGAACACGAAGATGCCGCCGTGAGGAGCCATCAGTGTGCAGCCGAAGACCATGGAGAGCGCGCCTGCGATACCGGAGCCGATGATGCAGGAAGGAAGGACGCGGCCGGGATCGGAAGCTGCGAAGGGGATAGCGCCCTCAGTGATGAATGCAAGGCCCATGATGAAGTTGACGGGGCCGGATTCTCTCTCTTCCTTGGTGAACTTGTTCTTGAACAGGATGGTTGCCAGTGCGATTGCGCAGGGAGGAACCATACCGCCGATCATGACTGCTGCCATGATGTCATAGTTGCCTGCTGCGATGGATGCTGTACCGAAGACGTAAGCTGCCTTGTTGAAGGGGCCGCCCATGTCGATGGCCATCATGCCGCCGAGGATCAGGCCGAGGATGAGTTTGCTGCTGCCGCTCATGTTGCTCAGAGCATTGTTCAGGCCGGTGTTGAGGGCGCCGATGGGAGGTTCAACAATGAACATCATGATCAGGCCTGTCAGCAGAATACCGAACAGGGGATACAGAAGGACGGGCGCGATCTTCTCGATGGACTCGGGAAGGTTGCTGAAGAGCTTCTGCAGGAAGAGTACAACGTAACCGGCTACGAAACCGGCGACCAGTGCACCGAGGAAACCGGACTTGCCGTTTGCTGCGATCATGCCGCCGACGAAACCGACTGCAAGACCGGGTCTGTCAGCAATACTCTCTGCAATGTAACCTGCGAGAACAGGAAGCATGAAGCCGAATGCCACACCGCCGATAGATTTCAGGGTTGCAGCGACAGGAGTGATGGAACCGAAGTTTCCTCTGTCTGCCACAGACAGGGCGTTCATATCGACCAGGAGGCCATCGATCAGGAAGGCCAGAGCGATCAGGATACCGCCGCCGACGACGAAGGGAAGCATGTGGGAAACACCGTTCATCAGCTGGACGTAAATCTTGTGTCCTGCACTGCCGGATGCCTTGGCTGCGGAAGCGGAAGCAGCTGCCGCGTTCCCTGCGTTCCACACGGGCGCATCACCTGCCATCGCGCGTTTCACCAGTTCCGGTCCCTTGCTGATACCGTCGGAGACAGGAACTTCGATCAGCTTCTTGCCGTGGAAACGGTCCATGGGAACCTTTGCATCCGCGGCGACGATGATGCAGTCTGCATCAGCGATTTCCTTGTCGGTCAGGACATTCTTGGCACCGCCGGAGCCTCTGGTCTCGACCTTGACCCAGCAGCCTGCCGCCTTGGCGGCTTTCTCGATGCCTTCCGCGGCCATATATGTGTGCGCGATGCCGGTGGGGCAGGATGTAACAGCGCAGATTTTGCATGCGTCGTCCGCAAGGGCTGCCATGACCTGGGGGGCGCCGTTCTCGACCATCTCGTCCTTGGCGTCTGCAGCGTCGATGACTGCGAGGAACTCGTCCACATCCTTTGCCTTCTTCAGGTCCTCGCTGAACTTTTCATCCATGAGCAGGCGGGACAGTTTGCTGAGCACATCCAGATGCACGTTGTCCTTGGTGATCGGGGCAGCGATCAGGAAAATCAGATTGACGGGCTCACCGTCCAGAGCGTCGTAATCGACACCGTCCTTGACGACCATGGCTGCAAGACCGGGTTTGATGACCGCGTCGCATTTGCCGTGGGGGATGGCGATGCCTTCGCCGATACCGGTCGTGGACTCTTCTTCTCTGTGGTAGACCTCGGCGCGGTAGGCTTCCAGATCGCTGATCTTTTCACTTTTTGCCATGAGGGCGACCATCTGGTCCAGCGCTTCCTCTTTTTTCTTGGGGGTACCGTTCAGATCAATACTCCGCCTGTCGAGCAAATCAGTAATACGCATGTAATTCCTCCTTTTACACGAATTGCTGTGTGTAAATATGACATTCCGTCTGTCCGTGTACAGGCTGTACCCGGATTGTCCGGTTATGTCTCCCTTTATGTTGTAGTTCCGTCCGAGTGTTTTGTCTGCCTTATGCCGCTTTCCGGCCTGTCGCTTACCGGAACACTTACCCTGATCACTAGAACGGCGTCGTCGACGTCTTCGTTTTCCGGCCTGTCGCTTACCAGAACACTTACCCGTCAAGCCGTCCGTAGACATCCATGACTTCTTCTCTGGTTGCCAGCAGATCCGAGAAAGCACTTGCACTTCCGGTAGCTACGCCCATGCGGAAGGCATGCTCGTAATCGTGCTTCTCTTCCCAGCCTGTCAGGAAACCGGCGACCATGGAATCGCCTGCGCCGACCGCATTGACAAGACTGCCCTTGGGGGCGGGAAGAGCGTGGACATGGCCGTTCTCGTCCAGAAGGACTGCGCCCATGCCGGACATGGATACCAGTACGTTGACAGCACCCATTTCCTGGAGCTTTTTCGCATAGGGGACAACGGATTCTCTGGTCTCGAGTTTCACACCGAAGATCTCACCGATCTCGTGATGGTTGGGCTTGATCAGGAAGGGGTGATACTGCAGGACATTGAGCAGAAGATCCTTTGTCGCGTCAACGACAAAACGGATTCCGCGGCCCTGAAGCGCCTCGAGAATATTGGAATAGATTGTTCCGGGCATGCTCTCGGGAATGCTGCCTGCGAGTACAAGCGTGTCTCCTTCTTTGAGAGCCTTGAGCTTTGCCATCAGAGCGTCCTGTCCGGCCTGATCGATCACGGGCCCCATGCCGTTGATCTCAGTGCCGTCGACATCCTTCAGCTTGAGATTGATCCTGGAGAAGCCGTTCCCGATGCGGATGAAGTCATTTTTCAGACCCATCTCATTCATCCTGCGGATCAGCTCGTCACCGGTAAAGCCGGCGACAAATCCAAGAGCTGTGCTGTCAATGCCAAGATTTCTGAGGACAGTGGTTACATTAATGCCTTTTCCGCCGGCCAGCATCTGCTCGTAGACTGTCCGGTTCGTCTTTCCAAGCTCGAAATTCGGAACGGAAACAATGTAGTCCAGCGAAGGATTGAATGTTACTGTGTAGATCATTCGTTGACCTCCTTTCCTTGAGTGACTTTATTATATATCCAGATTCAGTCAAAATCAAGCAATTTCTTTCATATTTACAGCAATATTTCGCAAAAATACAATCATAAACGGTCAAATTCATTTAAAAACTATTATGTGGAAAAAAATAATAGGAAAAATTCCGGGAAAGAGAGTTTCATAGCGTACATGTGTCAGGATGTGTTATGATGAAAACAGCAAGAAAAAGCCCGGGGAGCGTCGTGCCCGCTCGGGCATTTGCGGACATTTTTCAGTTTTTTTTTCACCAAGAGAGGACAAAAAATGGAATACAGGATCGAACATGATTCAATGGGCGAGGTCAGAGTACCTGCGGATAAATACTGGGCGGCCCAGACAGAGCGGAGCCGCGGAAACTTTCCCATCGGCGTCGGTATCGAGACTATGCCGAAGGAGATCATTAGAGCATTCGGAATTTTGAAGAAGGCATCGGCGCGCGCCAATCATGCACTGAAACCGGAGAAGATGACGGCCCGGAAGCTGGAAGCGATCTGCAGGGCGGCGGACGAAGTGATCGCAGGTACGCTGAATGCGCATTTCCCCCTGGTGGTCTGGCAGACTGGCTCCGGAACCCAGTCCAATATGAACGCGAATGAGGTCATTGCCAACCGCGCCAATGAGATCGCGGGGGAAAAGCTCTGCCATCCCAACGACGATATCAATATGAGCCAGTCTTCAAACGACACCTTCCCGACAGCCATGCACATCTCGGCAGTGACTGTCCTCGAGGACTGTCTGATTCCTGCGGCAGAGGGACTCATCGGGACTTTCCGCACTCTGGAGGCAGAAAACGAAGGCATCGTCAAGAGCGGCAGGACCCACCTGCAGGATGCGGTTCCAATCAGTTTCGCCCAGGAGATCAGCGGCTGGCGCAGCTCTCTTGAGAGAGATATTGAGCTCGTCCGCCTGTCAATTAAGCCTCTGTCCGAGCTGGCTCTGGGCGGCACGGCCGTCGGTACCGGACTGAACGCGCCGGCAGGCTTCTCGGAAAAGGTGGCAGAGGAGATCTCAGCCCTTACCGGAAAAACCTTTGTGACAGCACCCAATAAATATCATGCCTTGACGTCCAAGGACGAGATCGTGTTTGCCCACGGCGCGGTGAAGGCCATGGCTGCTGATATGTTGAAGATCGCCAATGACGTCCGCTGGCTTGCCAGCGGCCCCCGCTGCGGACTGGGCGAGATCCGCATCCCGGAGAACGAGCCGGGAAGCTCGATCATGCCCGGCAAGGTCAATCCGACTCAGTGCGAGCAGGTCACGATGGTGGCCGTTCAGGTCATGGGCAACGACGCTGCCATCAGCTTTGCGGCATCTCAGGGCAATTTTGAACTGAATGTCTTCATGCCTGTGATCGCCTACAACTTCCTGCAGTCTGTGAGGCTCCTTTCCGAGTCCATCACTTCCTTCAGGAACAATTGCGCCGTCGGAATCAAGGCGGACAGGGAAAAGATGCACCACAATCTTTACAATTCCCTGATGCTCGTCACCGCCCTCAACCCTTATATCGGCTATGAGAACGCGGCGAAGACGGCCAAGCTTGCCTACAAGGAAAACATTTCCCTGAAAGAGGCATGTGTGAAACTTGGCTTCCTCTCAGCAGAAAGATTTGATGAGGTCTTCCATCCGGAAGAGATGGTGTAAAAAGGAATTTGCGGGTGTCAAGGGGGTGTCAAGGGGACGGTTCTTCTGACACCCCCTTGACACCCGTCCCCTTTCATAAACCTGTTACCCCAGGGTGACATCCAGGATCATCATGAGGACGAAGCCGAAGGCGAAAGCGACAGGCCCAAGGTTGCTATGGGGCTCCTCGGACATTTCGGGGATGAGCTCCTCGACGACCACGTACATCATGGCTCCGGCTGCAAAGCTCAGAAAGTAGGGAAGCAGGCCGGTGATGAAGGCGGAAGCGATGATCGTGAGGATAGAAGCGATCGGCTCCACGATTCCGGAGAGCATCCCGTACAGGAAGGTGCGGGACTTGCTCATTCCCTCCGCGCGGAGGGGCATGGAGACGATGGCGCCCTCAGGGAAGTTCTGTATGGCAATACCCAGAGCCAGCGCCAGGGCACCGGCGGCGGTGAGACCGCTGTCGCCGGCCAGCCATCCTGCATAGACGACACCGACGGCCATTCCTTCGGGAATGTTGTGGAGGGTCACAGCCAGGATGAGTTTGGTCGTCCTGCGCATGCCGCTGCGGGGACCCTCGACGGTGCTGTCCAGATGCATATGAGGCGTGACAAGATCCAGGATCAGCAGGAAGAACATGCCGATCAGAAAGCCGACGGCGGCGGGAACGAAGGCGAATCGCCCCATTTTTTCCGCCATTTCGAGTGAGGGATTCAGAAGGCTCCAGAAGGAAGCAGCGACCATGACACCTGCGGCAAACCCGGTCAGAGTCTTGCGGATCCCGGTGCTCATCTCTCCTTTGAGAAAAAAGACACAGGCGGAGCCCAGAGTTGTACCCGCAAAAGGAATCAAGACACCGACGAAAGTGCTGAGTGTGAATGTTCCGGCCATAATAATACTCCTTGTTTGGCTTTTACTGTAAACTGTAGTTAGTAATAACTAATTTTCTTGATATATATTATACTTGCTATGGAAATGTTTGCAAGTGGAAAATACAGGGAGACAGGGGACGGTTCTATGTCTCCTCGCCGGAGGAGACATAGAACCGTCCCCTTGACACCCCCTTGACACCTGTCTCCATTTTTCTGCACGGTTTTTTGCCAACTTTTGGACTTCTATTTCGGTTGCTATAGGATAGAATAAACATATGACAAAAGAGGTGCAGGGTGCTTTTGCCTTGAGACTGCCAAAACATTCTGTGATCCCTCTTTTCACGGAGGCGAAAACGCTTCAGACTGTCGTTCCGGAGGGCAGCAGGCAGGAATAACTATCAATTGAAACGCCGCATTGCGGCAGGGAGCGGGCATGAGTAATCTGAGTGAACGCTGTATGCGCATACTGAATCTCCTGCTTCAGGAGAATGGATATACTTCGCTGCAAAAACTGGCGGACAAGACTGGTGTCTCCCGGCGCAGTATCTATTATGATATATGCAGCCTCAATGAATGGCTGGACCTGCATTATTTACAGGATCTGGAAGTCGTACGAGGGAAGGGAATCCTGATCCCGGGGGAAGATAAGGAAAAAATTCTTGCTGCCCTTGAGGAAAAGGAACAGGGAGATTATTATGTCTTTCTGCCATCGGAGAGAGTGGATGTGATTATCTGTTATCTGATTCACAGCCGGCAGCCAGTCTATATCGAGCAATTGACAGAGCTTCTCCAGGTCAGTCGGAATACGATATTTGGCGATATTAAGGTCGCAGTCCAGAAGCTGCGGGAATATGAGCTTGATCTGGAATACAGACCCAGAACAGGATATGAGGTAACCGGAGATCCGGTCCGGGCTCGTGCCCTGTTTTTCCTGTATTACAGTTCTCTTCGTCCGCTGATCGACAGCGGTGCTCTGCAGCTGGAGAATCAGGAGGAGATTCAGGAATATTACGAGAGACTGGAAAAGATCCGTGAATCGCTGCACGTCGATTACGTGGAGGGTGTCCTCTCCGCTCTTGCCGCGCTCCTGCCTCTCATGCATCATCCAAAGGGGGAATCCTCATTATCCTTCCCCGGTCTTCGCCGGGAGGAAATCTGCGCCAGCCAGGAGTATCGTTTGGCCGGAGAGTATTTTCCGGAACTTGCTGAAGATGAAGTTATTTACCTGACACTGCACCTGCTCGGCTCCCGTCTGACAATCACAACAGAAGAAATCTTTGAGGAAAAATCGGATAAGTCTGTCTTCGGAATCACCAAGGCGCTGGTGACAGAATTTGAAAAAATTGCCTGTGTGACTTTTGAAGACAGGGAGACATTGGAGAGGGCGCTCTTTATCCATATCAAGGCCTCACTTTACCGCTACCAGTACGGGATTCAAATCGGGAATCCGATGAGTGATGACGTCGTTCGCGAGTATCCCAATTTGTTTGAGATTACGAAAAATGTCAGCAAGTATCTGGAGCAGATGATCGGACTCCCCATTCCGGACAGTGAGGTCGCCTATCTGGCTCTGCACTTTGGGGCATTTCTGAAGACTTCGTCTTCGGCCGGCCGCCGTCTGCGTATCCTGATTGTATGTGTCAACGGCGTGTCCACAGGAAACATGCTGAGGCGGGAGGTGGCAAAGCTGCTGCCGGAAGCAGATATTATTGGTGTTGTGCCTGCGATCAATGCGGTACATGTACAGGACACCTGTGATCTGGTTATTTCCACAGTCCGGGTGCAGAGCATTATCCCGGTTATCGTAGTGAATCCTATTCTCACGGACGATGACCGCAGCTATATCCTGCACCACAGACTGATCGCCAGCAGCCATAACAGGCAGATTCTTGAGAGCCTGTTCAGCGTGATGAAAAAATATACTGATGAATCCCGCTATAAAGAACTCCGTCAGGATCTTCTGAATTGTCTGTCGGGAGCAGGACATACTGCTGCTGATCTGCCTCTCTTCGGAGAAAAACCCGGACTGGCGCAAATACTGCGTCCATCGCTGATCACATTTTGTGAAACAACGCCTGCATGGATCGATGCTGTCTATCTGGCGGGCGGTCCCCTTGTGGACAGCGGCTGCATAAGCGGAAAATATCTGGATACTATTGTGTCGCAGACCACCTATTACGGTGCCTACATGTTTATTACCAATGAGATCATGCTTGCCCATGCAAAGCCGGAAAACGGTGCCAATTATCTGGGACTTTCATTGGGAATCTTCCGCAATCCCATACCCTTCACGGGAGGCAGGAAGGCACGTCTCATCTTTGTACTTGCCGCAGAAGACAATGAGCGGCACTTCCGCATACTTAATCAGCTGCTTACCATCGCCCAGAGCGAGACGCTTCTTTCCGGGATTATAGATGCACCGGATGCGGTAGCTGTAATGGACCTGCTGCGCGGGATTGAAGAATAAGTCAAATGTCCGTAAGTGCCCGAGTGATTCCGGTATTTGCGGCCGCTTGACCCGCTGTTTATTCATTATAAGTTAATTAGCGGCAATGAGCCGGGAGATGTTTCGATTTCATCTCCTGGTTCTTTTTTTGCTTGTAGAACTGGTGCAGTTGTTTTATAGACATTATTTTATTCTTTATCGCGCAAGACCCGTGACTTCAGTTGTGAGATACGCGCGCAAGCGAGTCTTGAATGTAAGAAAAAGCTCTGGAAGCGGACACTGAAAGGCGTTCATTTTTTTGCAAAAATGTGTGCAGATGGCTGGATTTACCAGCCTACGGCTTTGCACATTATCCTGCGGGCATTTGGACTTCTATTTTCAGAATCCGATTGGTAACATGTACACATAAGACAGGCGCGCGTCTTTCAAAACAAAAAAGAAAACAAGAAAAAAATAACGGAAACACAGACGGATAAACGCAGAAAAAAGAAAAGAGATAAAAGAAAAAGAAAAGCTCCTGCAGGAGCAAAACAAAAGACACAGCAGAAAATAAGAAAAACACAAAAAAGGGGAACGATAGGCATGGAATTATTACAGAGAGAAAATGTCCGGATTTTTGAAAAAGCAGCGGACTGGAAGGACGCGGTCCGCAGATCGGTCCTTCCCCTTGAAAAGGGAGGCTATGTCACGCCGGACTATAAAGAAGGTGTGATCACGAACGTCGAACAGCTGGGCCCCTATATCTGCCTGGCACCGCATGTTGCACTGCCTCATGCGAGACCGGAGCAGGGAGCTCTGAAGACCCAGATTGCAGTCACCCTCTTCCGGGAGGAAGTTGATTTTGACGGGTTCGACCGGGACGATGCGAAAGCAAACCTGTTCGTGACGCTCGCCGCCTCTGACAATAATTCTCATCTCGACGTACTGATGGAGATTTCCGAGATCCTTCAGGACGATGACAAAATGGAGCAGATTCTCCAGGCTGCAAATGAAGATGAGCTTTATACACTGTTCGTTTAATTAAGGACTTTGATCCGGAGAGAAGAATACAGACCGATACGATGTCGGCCTTTTGCTTCAACGGATCTGCAGGTCTGATAAAGGGAAAAAGGAGAAGAAAAAATGTTGGCAATCTTAAACTTTATACAGCAGGTTCTCTCGACACCTGCAATATTCGTAGGACTCCTTGCTTTACTGGGACTCCTGCTTCAAAAGGAAACTGCACAGAAATGCATTTCCGGAACGATCAAGACCATCCTGGGATTTATAGTGCTCAACGCCGGCGCAGCCGTTGTTCAGCAGTCTATTATCCCGTTCGGAGATCTCTTCATGGCCGCATTCGGTGTAGAAGGTGTCGTCCCTAACAACGAGGCAATCGTTTCTCTGGGCCTGACTGACTTCGCTGTGCAGACTGCTTCCATCTTCGCTTTGGGCATGGTCTTCAACATCATCCTGGCTCGCTTCTCGAAGCTGAAATACATCTTCCTGACCGGCCACCACGCTCTGTACATGTCCTGCCTGGTTGCGATCATCATGTCCCTGTCAGGCATGACCGGCATCCAGCTCATCGTCTCCGGAGCTCTGCTGATGGGACTTCTCATGGGTATCTTCCCAGCACTCATGCAGCCCACGATCGAGAAGATAACAGGTGATGACTCTCTGGCTCTCGGCCACTTCGGCAGCAGTTGCTACTGGCTCAGCGCCCAGATCGGCAAGCTTTTTGCCCGCGGTAAAAATGAGGATGAGATTACAACCACAGAGGATATCAACTTCCCCAAGACTCTCTCCTTCCTCCGCGAGAATACCGTCTCCATCGCCCTGGCCATGTTCCTTTGCTACATCATCGTCGCAGGCGTTGCTGCCTTCCGTGCTCCGGAAGCCGCTGCACAGATTTTTGGTGACAGCCACTGGATCCTCTACTCTGTCACTCAGGCTATCACTTTCTCTGCCGGTATCTACATCGTTCTGGCAGGTGTCCGCATGCTGATCAATGAGATCGTCCCCGCCTTCAAGGGCATCTCCGAGAAGCTTGTTCCCAACGCCCGTCCCGCCCTGGACTGCCCTATTGTCTTCCCTTATGCACCCAACGCTGTACTGATCGGTTTCTTCTGCTCCTTCGTGGGAGGCATTCTGGCCATGGCTATCCTCGCTGCCATGGGACATGCAGGAATGATCGTCCCAATCATCCTTCCCGGCGCAGTACTCCACTTCTTCTGCGGCGCGACGGCAGGTGTTGCAGGCAATGCGGAAGGCGGTCTCAAGGGCTGCATCGCAGGTGCCTTTGTACACGGTTTCATCGCAACCTTCCTGGCAGCCGGCCTCTATCCGGTCATGGCTTCCATGGGATTCTCCAACACAACCTTCTCTGACACAGACTTCACTCTGGTCGGTATCGTCTTCGGAAATCTCTACAAGATTGTTTCTGCAAATACACTGACTGTTATCGTTGCCGTCCTCTTCCTGCTGCCGATCCTCTACAATTACACTGTTGGCAGGACAAGTGCAAAGTCAGCTTCTGAAGCAGAGTGATTTTCAAAACAATGATGTGTCCTGATAACCTGCCGGGGAAGATG
Organism: uncultured Lachnospiraceae bacterium; assembly: GCA_902780385.1. Lineage (GTDB taxonomy): Bacteria > Bacillota > Clostridia > Lachnospirales > Lachnospiraceae > CAG-791. The sequence goes on along the minus strand of CACZFF010000044.1, from coordinate 7,488 downwards.
GACTGTTCTCAAAGCGTAAAAGCTCCGGTTAAATGCCCGTGTTCGAATATGTATGAGCACGCACAGCCCCCGGCCTCCTGACCGGAGCTTCTACAACAAATTTAATCTTCATCGCGAAAGAATCGCGGGCGAATCATGAGTATGATCAAAAAAGTTTAATCAGTAAAGGAGAAAAATAATGATTAAAAAAGTTATGTGCTTCTGCGGATCCGGTCTTGGAACTTCCTTTGTCATGGAAATGAATGCAAAAAAAGCCCTGAAGAAACTGGGCAGAGATGATATTGAAGTCGTCCACTCCACCATCGATGACGTCATGGAAGGCGCAGCGGATCTCTATATCTGCAGCCAGGATCTCGTGAAAAATGCCGAGAAGGCAGGCGGCAAGGTGATTGGGCTTCTGAATATGGTCAACATGAAAGAAATGACCGAAAAGCTTGAGAAGGTATTGGCAGAGGAATGATTACACCGGTTCATATACCGGAGTGCTCATTTTCACCAGACAGTTATTGATCGGACAGTATTTCAAACAATAATCAGGTGCGGAACTTCTTCAGGAGTTCCGCACAACTGTTTCAAGCCTGCTGTGATTACAGGCAGTCAGAGAAGGAACAGGTCGAGAGGACCGATCTGTTACAGTCAGAGAAAGGATAGATTCGATGGAGAACAGAGAACTGGCCCGTGCGGCCAATGAGATCAGGAAGGGAATCATTACAGAGGTTTACAGCGGTCAGTCCGGACACCCCGGCGGTGCGCTGTCCAGCGCAGACCTTTTTGCCTTCCTCTATGAAGAAGAAATGAATATTGATCCGCAAAACCCCGCAGATCCGGATAGAGACCGGTTTGTGCTCTCCAAAGGGCATGTCTGCCCGGGCCTCTATGCAGCCATGGCTGTACGAGGTTACTTCCCGATGGAAGAGCTCAGAACTTTCCGGCAAATGGGTTCACGCCTGCAGGGACATCCCTCTATTCACTGGCTGCCCGGTATTGATATGAGCAGCGGTTCCCTGGGGCAGGGCATCAGCGCGGCTGTCGGCATTGCGCAGGGAGCAAAACTCCGGAACAGGGATTACAGGGTCTACACCCTTCTGGGTGACGGCGAGATTCAGGAGGGCCAGGTCTGGGAGGCAGCTATGTTTGCCGGCACGAAAGGACTTGATAATCTTGTGGTCATCGTCGACAACAACAACCTCCAGATCGATGGACCGATCACTGATGTGAACTCACCCTATCCCATTGATAAAAAGTTCGAGGCCTTTAATTTCCATGTTATCAATGTGGACGGCCATGATTTCGACCAGCTCCGCGCCGCATTCAAGGAAGCGCGGGAGACCAAAGGCGTACCCACTGCAATTGTCATGAAGACCGTCAAGGGCAAAGGAGTTTCTTTCATGGAGGACCAGGTGGGATGGCATGGCAAGGCACCCAACGAAGAGCAGTATAAGACCGCAATGGAGGATCTGGAAAGGATTGGTATGGCGATATGATGAAAGATAAAAAGATTGCAACCAGAATGAGCTACGGCAACGCGCTGGCAGAACTGGGAGACCAGTTTCCTGATATGATCGTCCTGGACGCAGATCTGGCCGGCGCCACCCAAAGCAGGATTTTCCGCGATAAATATCCGGACCGCTTCATCGACTGCGGCATCTGCGAGGGTAATATGATGTCCATCGCCGCCGGTCTCTCCACCACAGGCCTTATCCCGGTCGCAGGCAGTTTTGCCATGTTCGCAGCCGGCCGCGCTTTTGAACAGGTCCGCAATTCCATCGGGTATCCCCATCTCAACGTCAAAATCGGCGCGACCCACGCCGGTATCAGTGTGGGAGAGGACGGGGCTTCCCACCAGTGCCTGGAAGATATAGCTCTGATGCGGACCATCCCCGGCATGACAGTTCTGAGCCCCGCAGATGATACCGAGGCAAAAGAAATCGTCCGTGCTGCCCTCGAGATGGAAGGCCCGGTCTACATGCGTTTCGGCCGCTATGCCACACCCGTTATCTACGATGAAAACCACCACTTTGAGATCGGCAAAGGGACCCTTCTGAGAGAGGGAAAGGATGTGACTATCGTCGCAACTGGAATTTGTGTTGCCGCTTCCATCGAAGCGGCTGACCTTCTGGCCGAGAACGGTATCGAAGCCGAAGTCATTGACATGGCTTCCATCAAGCCTCTGGACGAGGACATGATCCTGGCTTCCGCTGCAAAGACCGGTAAAGTCATAACCGCCGAAGAGCACAGCATCATCGGCGGTCTGGGAAGTGCTGTTTCCGAGTGCCTCTCCGAGAAGGCACAGACACCTTTCCGCTTTGCCCGCATCGGTCTGCGCGATCAGTTCGGTGAGACCGGCTCCGCCGCCCAGCTCATCCAAAAATACGGCCTTGACGGCGAGGGTATCTGCAGGCAGGTCAAAGAATTCATCAATAAATAAAGGCATAATTGGGAAAGGGACGGTTCTAGGGTGTCAAGGGGACGGTTCTTCTGACACCTTGTACGCAAGGTGTCAGAGGAACCGTCCCCTTGACACCCCCGTCAGAATGCCCTCCAGTTTCAGCAACTGTGCCTTTTTATCGACTCCTCCGGCATAGCCGGTGAGGCTGCCGTCAGCACCGACAACCCGGTGGCAGGGGATGAGCAGGGAGATGGGGTTATGCCCTACTGCACCGCCCACTGCCTGGGCCGACATATGCGGCAGACCGCGCCGGGCGGCAATGACAGATGCGATTTCCCCATAGGTCCTGGTCTGCCCGTAAGGAATGGTCAAAAGAACATCCCACACTTCTTTGCGGAAGGGAGTCCCTCTGGGAGAAAGAGGTGGCAGAAAAGCGGGATCCTGACCGGAGAAGTAGATCTGCAGCCAGTCAAGCGTCTGCTCGAAAACAGGCGTGAGCCGCTCTACCCCAGGACCGGTCAAGGTGTCGGCATAATATTTTTGACCATCAAACCAAAGGCCTGTAAGTGAAGTATCATTTCCCGATAGAAGGATTCCCCCAAGGGGAGAAGAATAGTGATAAATGTATTCCATAAAGACCTCTTTGCTGGAAGGACAGGGGGTTCGGAGACAGGGGACGGTTCTATGTCTCCTCGCAGGAGGAGACATAGAACCGTCCCCTGTCTCCGAACCCCCTTCCTCCCCTTGGTTATTTCCAGATAATATTGACTGCACAGAACACAAGAGATAAAGCCATGATCACATTTACGGGCTTTTGATATTTCTGAAAGAAACGCTGCAGACCGGCTCCTGCAAACAGCCACAGCAGGTTGGCGATCGGACCGCCGAAAAGAGGAAGCAGCAGCGCAATTTTTAATACATCGAGATAACTATGTGCGTAGGGAAGAGCATAGGTGGTCAGCGCTGCAGCACAGAAGACAATAATTTTCGCATTGGTCAGCTGGACGAAGAGCCCTGTGTAAAAACTGCAGTGTTCACGATGCCGAAGCTGTTCGTCGTGGCTGCTGTGCAGAATGTTCCAGGCAAGCCAGAGAATATAGGCAGCACTGACCCAGGCCAGCGCACCAATGTAGCGGTTTAATGTCAGACCAAGCCCCCAGACGACCAGAGAGACCAGAAGGGAGACAAGGGTATAGCCGATAAAAATTCCTCTCCACTGACGCAGTGCCGGTACCCTGCCGTATGCCATGGCGGAGGCAAGGGAACAGAGGTTGGCGGGGCCGGGTGTGATGGCGGAGATTGTGCAGAAGAGCAGAAATGAAGGGAACAGAGCTAAGGGCATGGGAGAACTCCTTTTTCATCTATGTTTGCTGGCACGAGACCATAGCCACATGTTTGCTTTACTGTTTTCAGCATACCATTACTTCGATATCGTTGTAAAACTGTTAAAATTGATATATATTACAGGAAAAACCTGTATCTTGGAGGCGTTATGAATTTTTCATCGATGGAGTATTTCACAATATTGGCACGAGAGCGGAGCTTCACGAAAGCTGCGGAGCAGCTGCACATCACACAGCAGTCTCTCAGCTCCCATATTGCGGGTCTGGAAAAGGAACTGGGCTGTCAGCTCCTGGTCCGTCATATTCCTCTTGAACTGACCTATGCAGGAGAAGTGTTCCTTAGATATGCGGGCAGTTTCCAGGATACGCAGACCGCCATGCTGCGGGAGTTCGGAGACATTTCGCAGAACCAGAAAGGGATTCTGCGCATCGGTGCAGCACCGACCAGAGGGAGAGTCCTGCTTCCCCGGGCAATTGAGTCTTTTCAGAAGATTTTTCCCGAAATCCGCGTGGAACTGACCGAGGGTGCAAACGATTCCCTCTGCAGACTTCTGCAGCAGGGGACCCTGGATCTTGCTGTCGCGGACTTTCCGGAGACTCTGCCGAAAATCCAACTGCAGCAGTTTTATCGGGAGGAAATTGTCTTGATGATCCGCCGCAGCCTGTTTGAAGAAATGTTCAGGGAAAAAGCTTCTGAATGTGAGCGGCAGTTCCGGGCCGGAGATTTCCGAGCTCTCAAAGAATGCCCGCTTGTGCTCGGCAGTATGGAAGATATTGATGGGCGGATCGGGTATTCTGTCCTGAAAAATGCAGGAATTGAACAGCCCAAGATCAGAGCAGTATCCCACAATGTGGGAATGCTTATGGAGCTCTGTGTGCAGGGAACAGGGGCCTGTTTCTGCCCGGAGATTCTTATAAAGTCTTTTCAGACTGAACAGCAGTATAGAGAGATGATGGTCTTCCGCCTTTCCGATGAGGCATCGTATTGGATCAAGTTCGGATACCGGTCAGAGTCTTATCAATGGTCTGTGATCAATACATTCATGAGCTGTGCCCGGGACGGTATTAATCACAGCTTTTAGCGACCTCATTCTTTGTAGTAGCGCTCTATCCTGCGCATGATCCTGGCGAAGTCAATGCTGCACTCCCCGCCGGAGATCATGATCGGGATACAGTCTTCAAATGTATACTTGTCAGGGTAGTAGTTTTCATGTTCGAGGTCGTAGACAAGCACCGTCTGGCGGTCCGGATCCACGATCCAGTATTCCCGTACGCCCGCATTGGCATATTTGTGAAGCTTGAGCAGCATGTCCTTGGAGCGGGTGGAGGGAGACAGGATCTCCAGGGTCAGAGCCGGCGCTCCGTCAAAGGCTTTGGCACCGATATCATATTCCTCACATACGACCAGCAGATCCGGCTGTACCATGGTTCGGTTATCCCGATCCAGACGGACATCGCAGGGGGACAGATATACTTCGCAGTTACCCTCATGCCGGTCCATGCATTCTCTGAAAAGGATAAATAGCTCTCCCAGGATTTTCTGATGAATGATCGCGGGAGCAGCCATGTCATAGATCACCCCGTCAATCAATTCGACACGGCGTTCATCCGGCAGGGCATAGTAATCGTCCAGAGTGTATTCGCCCTGCTTTTTTTCGCTCAGCACATCTTTCTTTTCAACTCGATAAAGGCCTGCCGATTCCTCCAGCCTGTCCGGATATCCGGTACTGTCATTCTCCCTGTACAGACTCCCTCTATAGATAGTCTCATATCCGTTCTCACCGAAGCTTTCTGTGTCAGCAGATGATGGATGCACGGCTGAAGCGGTTCCGGGAGGAAGACCATCTTTTTCTGCCTGCCGCTCCAATGCGGAGAGGATGGCATCCAGGGTCGCTCTCCTGGGGGATCTGGTTACACCGCTGAAGATTTTCTGTACAGTGCTGAGAGGAATTCCGGAGGCAGAAGAAATCTCCTCGGAAGTCATGCCCAGTGTCCGTTTCCATTTTTTCATTTCTTCTATCGTCATTTTCCCGACTCCTTTTGGAATGTAAATTTCCGCTTGTGCAATTGAATTATATAATAATGGATAGATAATGTCAATATAAATGGAAATTATTTGGATATTTGGAAAAGCCGGACTTCAAATTTGGAAAGAGCGGACTTTAAACATGGAAAGAACGGACACATTGCTCCGGCCGGCAGTGCAGGGCTGTGGCGAGGCGGCTGACTGTCTCCCAGGCTGCCCTGCGGATCTCTTTTTGACCTTGTTCGTACTGCTGGATGGTCCGGACAGGGACGCCGGAGGCTTCCGCAAGTTCCCGCTGGCTCAGTCCTGCCTGCTCCCGCAGGCGCTTTAATCCGATGCTTCCGGCATATGCGGAAATACGGCGCAGCCGGTTGATTTCGTCAGCGGAATGATGCAGATCCATCTCATGATACTTCCGGTACATTCCGGCAACGGAGGAAGGCGGGACTTGCTCAAATAACTCCCGGAAATCACAGCCTGTCCACCACTGATACCAGGCCAGGGTGTATCCGGTCCACCATGCGTCGGTACTATGTTTCTGTATACAATTTTCAAAACAGATTCATTTTCCCGGCGAATGCGATGAAAAAGATTCATCTATGAAATTATTTACATTCACTCAAAAAGGCGTATAATGACTTTTGTCGTCTGTTTTATTTAGAATAATTCACAATGAAAGTGAATAAAATTCACCATATGACAGAGGCAGGCGAAAAGAATTTCAAGTAAAGCGAAAAACAGGGCGTTCAGTCCTGCGCGTTTTAGCAGTATCAGGAAAGGCAGGATTTTCAGTCATGAACAACACACTCGAAATCAGGTGGCATGGAAGAGGCGGACAGGGTGCCAAGACTGCGGCACTGCTGCTGGCGGATGTAGCTTTCAAAACCGGCGCGCACGTGCAGGGATTTCCCGAGTACGGCCCGGAGCGCATGGGCGCTCCGATCACAGCTTTCAACCGGATCAGCCGGAATCCCATCCGCGTGCATTCCAATATTTACGATCCTGATTTCGTCGTGGTAGTGGATGAGACACTTCTCCATTCGGTCCATGTAACTGACGGCCTAAAGCGCGACGGCGCCATCATTGTCAATACGCCCAGGTCTGCAGAGGAAATCCGTCCCCTGCTCAGGGGCTACAAAGGCGCGGTTTACACGGTTGACGCCCGTTCGATCTCCGAGGAGACCCTGGGAAAGAACTTCCCCAATACCCCCATGCTGGCAGCCGCGGCTGCGGTCAGCGGAGTCATGAAAAAAGATGACTTCCTGCACGAGATGCGTGCCTCCTTCCTGCATAAATTTGCCAGGAAGCCTGAGGTCGTAGACGGGAATATGAAGGCGCTGGAGATGGCTTATGACGTCATCGAGAGAACTGCCGGAATGACAAAGAGTGCGTAAGTACGGATTATAGAAGCGATAACAGGATTCAGGACAGCGGCGGCAGCTGCTGTCTATGATGACAGAAGCTGTTTGAGAATTTGAAATCTGATCAGGGACCTCCGTCACTGTGCGGAGGTCTTGTTTTTTGGAAGGCCTGGAGGAGACAGGGGACGGTTCAGTGTCTCCTGTTCCCAAAGGAGACACTGAACCGTCCTCTGTCTCCTCCTCAGAACCATTTCCTGTCTTCTCAAGCGCTTGAAAGATTAGCCAGCGCATTCTTGTGACTTCAGTCATGAGTCAGCTGGCTTTTATTTCCCAATATAAGGGAATGTTCGAACTGCCGTAACCGGCTGC
>CACZFF010000043.1 GCA_902780385.1 uncultured Lachnospiraceae bacterium | reverse complement strand
TTGGCGAAAATTTTCAGCTGATCCTCTCGGTGATCGAGAAAAACCTGATCCGGGTGGAAGTTACTCTTACAAGGTGGAATTTACTTTTACAACTGACCCTTTTCAGCTGATATTTTCTTTTTTCTTTTTGTCACAACACACTCCCCCCGAAGGGGGTGTACTTGCAGCACAGCAAGCAGCGATTCCAGCACCGCATTGCGCAGTCTGCGCTCCGCGTGCGTCGCGCGCTGCTATACTCGGATTTTTCGCGAAAGTACGCAAAAAACACCTCCCGTTTCAGGCTGGCCAGGCTGTAACTTTTTTACTTGACTGCCCTGTGCGCAGCTGCCTGATCCCGGCAGCAGGTGCCAGGGGTGCCGGATTTCTCAAAATCAGATGCCCGGCCGGATGTATCCAAACGATTGTCTGCCGAACTGTCAGGTCCAGGGAAAGGAAAAACATGGGGACGGAAACAAAAGGACCGGCCCTCAGCTGCACTCAGCGGCCGTACAATTCTGTCAGCCTGCGGATCCTGGCAGCCAGCTCCGGGGACAGATCTTCCCCCTTCACCCTCCATTTCCAGTTATTGCTGTCGGTGGACGGTTTATTGATCCTGGCTCTGTTATCCAGTCCCAGATAATCCTGCATGGGAATGATGCAGTAATCTGCAACAGAGGAAAATGCCGCGATAATCAGCTTTTCCACGATTTCCAACGGATCATCAGTCCTGACATCCAGGTACTCGCAGACCTGCGCTCTCTCAGCGGGCAGAATGCTGTCGATCCATCCCCTGAGTGTCTCATTGTCATGTGTCCCTGTGTATACCACACAGTTGGGCTGATAGCGATAGGGCAGGTATTCCATGGCTCCGGTGGAGTCTCTTGAGTCGAAGGCGAACTCCAGGACCTTCATGCTGGGATAACCTGTATCGCGCACCAGCTGACGCACCGTATCTGTCACATAGCCCAGATCCTCCGCGATGATGGGGACTTGGCCCAGTTTTTCCCTGATCTTTTCGAACAGGCTGATGCCGGGGCCCTTCTCCCAGTGTCCTTCCACCGCTGTTTCAGCCTGTGCCGGAATGGAGAAATACTCATCAAATCCCCGGAAATGGTCGATCCTTATAACATCGTAGAGCTCCCTGCACTTTTTGATCCGTCGGATCCACCAGTCATAGCCTGTTTCTTTGTGCCGTGTCCAGTTATAAAGCGGGTTTCCCCAGACCTGTCCGATTGCTGAAAAGCCGTCCGGAGGCACGCCCGCGATCATGTGGATGCGGCCGCGCTCATCGAGCTGGAAAAGTTCTCTGTTGGCCCAGAAATCGGAACTGTCCGCGGAGACATAGATCGGGATATCACCGATGATCCGGATCCCCTGCGCCGCTGCATACTCCCGTAGTTTTTTCCATTGCCGCATAAATTCAAACTGCAGGTATTTATAGAAATCTATATCCTCCGCCAGCTTTTCAGACCATGCCTGTACGGCCTCCGGCTTATAATCCCGGATATCAGGCTCCCAGTTTTCCGCGCCCGCGCCTCCATGAGCGTCCTTTACCGCCATAAAGACGGCATAATCCTGAAGCCAGAAGACATTCTCCTTCTCAAAAGCCTCGAAGGCAGACGTATCCCTGTGGCTGCTTCTGGAGAACGCTTTCCGGAGCAGGTTCCACCGCCCCTTGTACAGCTTCCCGTAATCTACTCCCTCGTCACTGTCGAAATCGACAGCCTCACACTCCTCCCGGGTGAGCAGCCCCTGTCCGATCAGACTCTCAAGATCGATCAGATAGGGGTTCCCTGCGAATGTGGAAAAGGCCTGATAGGGAGAATCTCCATATCCTGTGGGACCCAGCGGCAGAATCTGCCAGTAAGCCTGGCCCGCTTCCTTTAAAAAATCCACAAACGCATACGCCTCTTTTGAAAAGGAGCCGATTCCATACTTACCGGGCAGACTGAAGACGGGCAGCAATATTCCGCTTGTTCGCATGATATCCTCCTGTTTTGCCGGGACAGGTTTTTCCGGCAGGTTTCCTTTTTATTATAATCTGTAAAACAGTCTCTTACTACATGAATTCTTCTCCGTCCGGTCCGTCTTCGGGCGTATCTTCGTCCGGTTCCGGTTCTCCGATCATTTTTCGTATGACCGGCATATACAGCAGCGCGCTGAAATATGCGGGGAGAGAAATCCCCACCAGGAAAAAGAGAGGCAGCAGCCGTGATACATTAAAGAGCAGATACGGCATGATCACGTGATAAAGGACCATGAGGACCGTCCTGGGGAAATTGGCGACTGCCAGGATCGCGGAATTTTTGAATGTCGCGCCTGTGGAATAGACAAATCTGGCCGTCAGGGGAAAAGCATACACGGCGATGGAAGCCTCTATAAACGCGCCGATGTAGAGCGGAACCAGCATGGCCCGCGGCAGGCCCATCTGCCCGCCCATAATGATCCTGCAGTCCACATAAATGAATACCGCCGCAGCCAGGAGGATCAGCCACACCGGAGTCGCGTTCCCGAGATTCTCCTTAAAACGCTTCCAGAACTCCCTGGCCGCGCCATCTCCCCGGTTTTCAAACATCTCCATGATCACATAATGCATTGCCGCCACAGAGGCGCCGGCAGTGATCACCGGGATGCAGAAAAGAGCCGTCAGGATATTCAAGATCACCAGTGTGTTCAGATCACTGAGCGCCCGCACCAGAGGTCCGTCCAGGTCCAACATATTCTTCATAATACTCTTATTTCCTTATACACAAGAGAGGCTGCACCTGGCCTGGGTACAGCCTCTTTTCAGATCCGGGGGACCTGATGAAAATAATGTCAATACTCCGGGGCCTGTATCAGCCCTTGACTGCGCCCTCGATCATACCGTTCATGATCTGTTTCTGTGCAAACAGGAACAGAACGATCATGGGGATGATCGCCAGCAGGGCAGCTGTCAGAATCAGATTCCACTGCTTGACATAGGAACCGACGAAAGCCTGCACTGCGACAGGCAGCGTCTTAACCACTCCGTTCTGCCCCAGCATCATGGAAGGGAGCAGATAGTCATTCCAGATCCACATACCGTTCAGAATGGTGACGGTCGTGATAACCGGTGTCAGAAGAGGGAATATGACTTTGAAAAAGACCTGTTCAGGGCGGCAGCCGTCGATGGAGGCGGCTTCCTCCAGATCATAAGGAATTCCCTTGATGAAGCCGGTCAGGATGAACACAGTCATAGCGCCGCCGAATCCCAGATAGGCAAACACGATGCCGGGAACGGACTGCAGCATGGGAATACCCACAAACTTACCCACATCGCGGAATGTGGAGATCAGGGGCAGCATGACCACCTGGAAGGGAATGATCATGGAAGCAATGAAAGTGAAATAAATCAGGGTCGCCCACTTGGTCTTGTTCCGGCAGATGACCCATGCCGTCATGGCGCCGAACAGGGCCAGCAGGACCAGAGACAGCACCGTGATCAGCACCGAAAATCCAAATGCGTGCCAGAACAGGAAGTTGGGGTTGTTGACAACATCGTTCATGTTCTTCATCAGCTGACCGATGCTCATACCGTTCAGGCCGATGGGATTTGACGTGATGTCCGCCGTCTGTTTGCAGGAGTTGATGACAACCAGAGCAAAAGGAAACAGGACATAAATCGCGATGATGACCGCGATCACGAATTTGAGGATGACCCGGGAAGTAGGTTCTTTTCTGTTCATTAAAGCTCTACCTCCTTCTTGTTGGAAATACGTACCTGCAGGATCGATACACATGCCAGGATGATAAAGAACAGGAAGGCCTTGGCCTGGCCGAATGCATATTCATTTTCCACCACTGCCGTGTTGTAGATGTTCAGGGCGAGCATCTGCGTACCGTTTGTCAGGTACTGGCCCAGGAAGTCCGCCACAGAACCGGTACCGTTTGTCAGGGACAGGTTGACGTCGAACTGCTTGAAGGCGGACGTCAGTGTCAGGAATGTGCAGATGGTGATCGTAGGCGCGATCATGGGGATCTTGATCTGGAACAGTGTCTGGATCGCGTTGGCACCGTCGATATTGGATGCCTCCAGGACTTCTGCCGGCACCGTGTTGAGGCCGGTGATATAGATCAGCATGATGTAACCGGCATACTGCCACACATAGACAATGATAATGGCCATAAAAGCCGTTCCCGTGCTGGAAAGCATGGAGTATTTCATGCCAGAGAAAATCTTTGTGGCAACATTGCTGAAGACGAACTGCCAGATATAACCCAGAACGATACCGCCGATCAGGTTGGGAAGGAAATAGGACGCTCTGAAGAATCCCATGCCCTTAAGCTTGGATGTGCACAGAAGCGCCAGCAGGAACGCGACCAGGTTGACCAGGATCATATTGAAAACAACAAACAGCGCGGTGATCAGGATAGACCAGATGAAGCTTGGCTGGCGGAACATCCTCGCGTAGTTTGCCACTCCTACGAATTCTGTATAACGGATACCGTTCCAGTTCGTAAAGGAGTAGAAAAGACCCAGAAACAAAGGAATGATGACTGTAACAACAAAAGCGAATAAAAGCGGGAACAGGAAAACGACATAAACCAGTGTCCTGTGATATTTGAGAGTCGGGAAAATATACAATCCCATAATGATACCAATCAGGCCAATGACAAGGAGCGCTCCTCTGTAGCCCACTTTACTGCCCGAAAAATCAAGGGCAAGCGCCCAGATCAGCAGAATTGCGCCACCGACCAGGCAAATCAGAGCGGGCAGTTTCTTGCTGCCGGAATCTTCTTTCATAGATACTCCTCCTAGTGTACGGTTATTCACTTACCTACTGCGGCAGATCAAAACCGGCTGTGCCGGACAGTTGCAAAATCATTAACAAAGAGGGCAGGATTTTTATAATTCTGCCCTCTTTGAAAATACCAACGCAGTAATTATTAAGGGTAGTAACTGTTTCTTAAAGCAGGACAGTCTGCCTTACTGCCGCAAATACCGGGGCTCTACCGTTTCTCCGTAAATAATTGCTTAATTATTATAATAGCTGGAAATAACCTGGCCCATGGTCTTCACGAAAGCGTCCTCATCCAGCGCACCCTTGGCATAATCCGCAAATACCTGGCAGGTCTTGTTCTGAAGGCCGTCCTTCTTGAGCATGGTGTGCCATCCGGAAGTCTTGCCGGCATCCATATAACTCTTAATGCTCTCGGCAAAAGGATCCGCCGCAACAAAGCTGCAGTCTTTGAAAGGACTGATCAGGCCTGCCTCGTTGACCAGGATCTCCTGAGCACTGTCATCGGAAACCCACTGAAGGAATGCCTTGGCTCCGTCAACATCGCCATCGCTGTAAACCGTCCAGAAGCTGGGAGGGCCGGCAATGATGGTATCAATGCCATCCTCGAATGCGTAAGGCGCAAAGCCCATTGCCCAGCCGGTGTAATCGGGGCTGCCCGTGACACCGCCGTTGATCCAGTTGCCCTGCGTGACAAAGGCATACTTGCCTGCGGCAAAACCGGCCACCTGGTTATCATAGGTTCCGTCGATCAGAAGGGCGGGATCAGAATACTTGTTCATCATACCGACAAATGCGGCGAAATCCTTCATCCTTGCCTCGTCAATCTTGCCGCCGTCATTGAGCAGATCGATGTAGGTGGTGTCATCCTGTGCAAGGCCTGCATCCAGATACTGCGCAAAAACGTGCGTGCCGGAGGACCAGCCCAGATTCGCAGGCTCCGCGCACCAGCCGAACACTGCGGTCAGACCGAGCTCGTCCTTTTTGCTGTCGAGAGTCTCAACTGCCTTCTGCCATGCTGCGGGGCTTGTCAGAGAAGCGGGGTCTACACCTGCCTTCTCCAGAATCTCCGCATTGTAAGCCAGCGCGGTTGCCTCAACCGTATAAGGGAATCCGATCGTACCCATTTTTTCGTCGACCAGCTCGTAATCGGTATCTTCCGTCCACGCCTCACCCGTCAGATCAGCGAGAAGGCCGTCCCAGTTTGCCGCCTGGTTTGCTTCAATAACGAAGATATCGGGCATGTTGTCCGCCTGATACATCTTCTTGAGTTCATCGGAAGCGTTTGTGTCACCGCCGATGGTCTCTACGCTGACAACTTTTCCTGTCTCTTCCTCATACTTTGCAGCCAGTTTTTTAAGCTGCGTATCAATTTCGGGCTTGCCGTTCAAAAGACGGATGCCCTCTCCGCCGGCTGCGCCTGATCCTGCCCCGGTGCTTGCCGCAGAACCGGAAGAAGAACCGCCGCAGGCCATGAGGCAGACTGCCATTGCAGCAGCCAACACAACTGCTAATAGTTTCTTTCTCATAATATCCTCCTTTTTTATGCAAAATGCATATTAAATAACACTGTTTAGATTGTATCCTATGCAAAGTCACTAAAAAAGGGACAAGACCGCTCGAAATAATGGGGATAACGGCGGCTTTTTAATGATATTTGGTCAAAACATATGGCAAATCCTGTTGTGCTCTGCCTGAATCATATCTCTGACCGTTGGAAGCCAAGAATTCCGGAAAGGATCCGGATACCTTCCTCAATATCCTCCATGGAAATATTCTCATAACAGATACGGACATACAGCTGTCTGCTGTCCCTTCCCCATCCTGAACGGGCATCGAGACCCAGTCCTGCTTCAGCCGCCCTGTTCATAATCACAGAAGCCTCTTCCGTGCACGGTACAGCGGCGATGATTTCCGTCCCCGACTCCGTCCTGTGCAGTACGGCGCAGCTTCCGAAAGCCTCTTCCATGCAGCGGATCACATGATTTCTCTTCAAAAAGTTCCGATAGTAGTATTTGCGATAATGGTTCGGCAGCCTTTCCCAGGAAAGGATCAGATCGAGCATCTCCAGCTCCAGAAGCGAAAAGCAGCTGTCCCTGCAGATTCTGCTGAGCACAGATGTTTTTATCTCCATGATCTCCTGTGGAAACACGACATAATGAAGACTAAGAGCGGGAACGAAAAAACGGTCAAGGGTTCCTGTCAGGATGATTCTTTCCCCCGCCCTGCCTCCAAAAAGCGTGGAAAAAGGCTTTCGGTCATAAACCACCTCACCGTCAGCGTCGTCTTCCAGGACATAAAGCTTTTCCTGTTCCATCCGTCTGTAAAGTCCCTCAATCTCCTCCGGACTTATGTGATTGCTCCCCTGCCCTGCATGATGGGGAATAGTATAAAGAATACGAGGCTGAACCTGCTGGACCATCCGGACTGCCTGTTTATGACTTCTGCACAGGAAAATCTGTTCTTCTGCACATGTGACACCGCGATATATTTTCAGATATCTTCGAATCAGGGAACAGACTCTCTCGCCTGCCAGGATCTCCCCGCTGTCTTTACAGTCCTGCAGAAGCCTTGTCTCCAGCATGCTCCCGATTCCCCGCGGGAACATAGGCGATATAGGCGGTTTCCCCCTGAAATCAATGCGGATGGCCTGTTCTGTTTCTTCGTGCCGCTTTATTCCGGTTCTGCCCTCCATGGACTGATCCTGCGCTTCCGCCGCTGCCTCCCGGCCGCCGCTTCCTTCCGCCTGCGCCGCGTGTTGTACGGCACTCTTCAGATATGACAGTTCTTCTGCCTTTTCCCCGGAAACATCCTCCCCAAAATAGAGGGAGCGCCAGGCATCCGATATCCGGCTGCCCTGCCCTCGTTTTGCCTGGACATAGCCTTCCTCCGCCAGCATCAGATAGGCATTCTCAATCGTATTTCTGGCGACGCCAAGGCGCTTTGCCTCTTCCCGGATCGGAGGCAGATACTCTCCGGGCTGATAGATCCCTTCCATGATGTCTTTTCGAAGTTCTTCATAAACCTGTCTGTACAGCGGTATTTTCTTATTCAATGTCGCTCTCCTTTCAAGTTTAAGTTTTACCTTCTGACGAGCTTTGAACCTGCAAAACATCATCGGCAGCGTCTAAACGACGATGCTGCCGCCGCATGCTTTGTTGTTTTCAGTCTTCGCGGATTCCGGAATTACAAAGTAATCTTTTCCAATACGACTGCCTGAAAAGGCTCCAGGCAGACCGTGCCTTCCCCTTCCAATATAAATGCGTCTGTATTGTTTAGGAGCACACGGCAAAAGGAAGGATCTATAGGCACCTTTACAATCTGTCCGCTGATATTTGCAAGGACGAGAATATCCGCCTCTCCCGTCCTGCGATAGGCCATCAGATCATTTTCGTTCTCGCAGACCGGCGTAAAGGATCCATACACAAAAGTGTTCCGGTAAGCGGGATTTTTGCGCAGCGAAATCATCTTTTTATAAAAGGAAAGGACTGATCCGCCGTCGCTTTCCTGCTGCTTTTCATTAATCAGGACATAATTCGGATTGATCCGCATCCAGGGTTCAGCGGTTGAAAAGCCGCTTCCCTCCAGATCGTTCCACTGCATAGGAGTGCGGGAATTATCCCGGCTGAACTGCTGCACGACCGACAGAGCCTCTTCTCTTGTCAGACCGGCGCGGATCGCACAGCCGTATTCCCCGAGGGCGGATACGTCATCGATATCTTCAAAGCGCTCAAGCGGCATATTTTCCATGCCGATCTCCTGCCCCTGGTAAATACAGGGGATCCCGTGCAGGAAGAAATACAGCACCGCCAGCATCTTTTTCCCTTTTTCCGCAAGAGCCTGTTTTTCATCTTTTGTCAAAGTGTTCTTCCCGGTAATCTCATGCATTGCCTCCTGCAGGAACCGGTCCCCGCAGCGCGGGCTGTCATGATTTTCCAGCACATTAGTCTGGAAACCATAGGGGTTGAATGCTTTCTGAGCAGCGTAACACATATCCCTGTACTGTCTGAGCGTGGCAGGTTTCCTGTCGTACCATCCTTTATCACTCATCCCCAGAGTCATCTCCCGGAAATCAAACATGGAAGAAAAGAATCCTTCTCTGCCCATAAGCAAAGGCAGATCCTCTTCCCTCTCCCCGCACACCTCCGCCACGGTAAAGGCATCATAGGGATCCAGGACCTCTCTCTTCATCTCTGAAAGAAACTGTTCAATCCCGCGGGTCTGTCCGATCACAGTCTCCATTTCGACCATGCCGTCCTCACGGTCCGGATTATAGTTCCGCAGCGGGAAGGGCTTTTTAATATTCATGATGGCGTCGATCCGAAAACCCCGCACGCCTTTGTCAAGCCACCACTTCATCATGGAGAATATATCCCTGCGCAATTCCGCATTTTCCCAGTTGAGGTCCGGCTGTTTTTCATGAAAGACATGGAGATACTTTTTCCCGGGATTGCCCGGAAGCGGCGACCAGACAGGGCCCCCGAAATAGGAACGCCAGTTCGTGGGCAGCTCGTCCTCCCCGGCATCCATGATATAGAAATATTTCCCGTACTTTCCCTGGGGATCGCGGCAAGCCTCCCTGAACCAGAAATGCTCCGAACTGCAGTGATTTACGACCAGATCCAGGATCACATCCATGCCCCGCTCCCGCGCCTTCCGGAGGAGTTCCTCCATCTGGGCATTTGTCCCGAAGACCGGATCGATCTTGTAATAATCGCTGATATCATAGCCCTGGTCGATAAACGGCGACTGATAACAGGGGCAAATCCACAAAATATCCACCCCCAGATCCTGCAGATAATCCAGCTTTTCTATGACTCCGCCCAGATCTCCGATCCCGTCTCCATTGGTATCCATAAAACTCTTGGGATAGATCTCATAAATAATCTTGTCGTGCCACCATTTTCCGGTCCTGATGTATGCGTCGTCTCTCTCCATCACATCCTCCTTAAGGAATCTTTTTATAAGCGTTTTTTCTTCTGTCTGAGTTTGCATTTCCTTTCTGCTATGATATATTATCATCAGAATTTTTAGTTTTTTCCTCATTAAACGCCAAAAAAATAGGACAAAACATCCATTTTCAGGATGTTTGCCCTTTGTGTCTTTTTGAAAAACAATCAAAACAATCTCTCAGGAAATTGGAAAGGAACCCTTATGCCGCTTCTTCGATATGATGAGACAGTCAATGTCAACGGGAGAGAAAAAAACATCCACTCCACCCGGCTTCTCCCTGTCGCAGTCTATGATTACGATGTTGTGGAGCGTCCGGTCCCCTGGCACTGGCACGAGGAATTGGAACTCTTCCATCTTTTATCCGGCAGCATCGTCTGTATGATCGGAACCAGCCAGTTCCGCCTGACGAGCGGAGAGGCCTACTTTGTGAACACTGAAGTCCTCCATGGAGCATGGAGCGATACTTCCGCCTCCTGCCGTTTTCATTCCATCGTCTTTCACCCTCGTCTGATCGGCGGGGACACGACCAGTGTTTTCTGGCAGAAATATCTCCATCCGCTGCAGCTCAACCAGTCCCTTCCCTTTATGGTCTTTCAGCCTGTCGAAGGATGGCAGAGACAAGTCATCCTGCAGATGGAACAGGCCTGGGAGCTGATCTGTCAGCAGGAGGACGGTTATGAGTTCCGGGTTCGTAACCATCTTTCAGATATTTTTTTACAGATCTGGAAACACGGCGATGTAAATGCCGTATCTTCCATACATCGAAATCTCCGCGAAGAAGATCGCATAAAAAAAATGCTCCTCTTTATGGAGGAACACATCACGGACGAGATCACCAACAGCGAGATTGCCTCTGCCGCCTTCATCAGCAATACGGAATGTATGAGATGTTTTAAAAATGTTCTGCACACAACCCCGGGGAAATACCTGCGCCAGCTCCGCCTGAGCAAAGCGAAGCAGCTGCTTCTGTCCACCCCTATGAAGGTTGAAAAGATCGGGGAACTGTGCGGTTTTCGCGAAATGAGCTATTTCGCGAAAGTGTTCCGCGCCGAGTACGGCTCTGCCCCTCTCTCTTACAGGAAGGAACACGGGACCCTGCCGCAATAAACTGCCGCATCTGAGCTTTTTTTACTCTTTTCGGGGCTGTAAACACGGAATCTGAATAATAATGAAAAAAACACACATTTTTTCCGTATTAATGATACAATGTATTTGTTCCACCCCCAACACTGTCATTTATTTATATTTTTTTCGGAGGTTATGATTTATGAAGAAGAGACTCGTCACATATCTGCTGGTTTCCGCTCTTGCAGCTGCTGTTTTCGCAGGATGCAGCAAAAAGGACGGAGGCGATGGCGCTGATGCTGCCGCTACCGGCGATGCTGCTGTAGTTGAACAGGCTGCCGAGGTCGCTGATGCCGCTGCTACAACTTCCATCGAAGATGTTGCCGCTGCTGCTGAGGCTGCTGATGCTGATGAGGTCGCTGCTGTTGCAGGCACCACCGATGCAGTCGCAGAGGCTGATGAGACCGCAGCTCCCGAAGAAGCTGGCGTAACAGAGATCGTTGATGATGAAGAGGAAGTTGCAGCTGCAGAAGAGACTCCTGAAGAGACTCCTGAAGAGGGTGAGTATCTGGTAGTTGATCCCGGAACCACATACACTGTTCGTTTCGGCGGAAATATCTATTCCACTCCTGAAGAGATTGCTGAGAATGTCATGTACTACGCCAACCCCGGAGATTATCTCAACGTAGTTGAGCGTCTTGACAATTTCTGGTACAAGGTTACTTATTACCTTGCAGGCGAAGGCATCGAGCACACTGGATATATCCAGATTCAGTAAGCATCTCCAGGCAGAGTTGTTATCTACAGTACGGGATGGATTATAAATGTCCATATATAGGAGCCTGAAATCTTCTATAGAATAGATGGATCAAAACATGTAAAAAGAAAAGGGGCTGATGTACTGCCGGATCCGGCGGAACATCAGCCTCTTTTGCATCCATCCTGTTTTATATCAAACTTCTTTTATATCAAACTTCTTTTGGATCAAACCTCTTTTGTATCAGCCATTTTGAATCACCCATTTTTGATCACCCATTTTTGATCAGCCATTTTTGATCAGCCATTTTAAATCAAGTCTGTCCAGATACCAGATTTCTTTATGTGCCTTATCCTTCATTTGTCAGCAGCGAGTGATGCTGCAGGTAAAATAGAGGATCTGGTAATGCCTGCCCGCTTCTTTCAGGAAATGCATGGCGCCCTCGATTTTCCCGTCATCGAGGTTGGTGAAAGGGTCGTCCAGGATAAGAGGAGGCAGTTCTCTGCTTTGCGTTGGATACATGGCATCTGCCAGTGCGGTGCGGAGACAGATACCGGCAAGATCTCTGAGGCCGGTGCTGAAAGACGCAGCATCTCTCTGTTTTCCGCCTTCTTCTATAGTAATATTGGAATTTGCGTCGACATATACACCTTCTGCCGTGTATCCCGTGATCATTTCCCAATATCTGCTGAAACTGGTCCGTATGGGGTCTGCATAACGGGATGTCAGGGATTCTTTTGCCCTTTGCAGCAGATCAGAAGCCATCGTGATCTGGCGGTAGGCAGTCTGATCCCTGCATTGCTGTGCGCGCAGGGTTTTCAGTTCCTCCAGCATCTCTTCTCTGTCTTCGCGTTCTCTGACAAGGTCTTCCATCCTGCTTTCGGCGTCCGCCTCCTGTGCCCGGCACCGGAGGAGTTCCTCGCGGACCTCTTCTCTGCGGCGCCGCAGTGCCGCCATGCTCTGACCGCTTTCTCCTACCTGCTCCTGAAGCTTGTCCGCTTTTTTTGCACCTGCGCTCTGGAGCATTTCCAGAGTCAGACCGGATCTGCGCAGTTCTTCGTCGAAGAGACGCAGCTCCTCATCGGACTCTCTGAGAAGGGCGCGGGCATCTTCACAGTCATCTGCAGCATCCCGGATAGACGTCAACTGCGCATGCAGATCTTTTTCCGGAGAAAAACCAAGTTCTTTGAGAAAGCGAAGGATCGGTTTGCGTGCCTGTGCCCAATCCGCATGGATCTGCTCCAGCTTTTGTTCCTTATCAGACAGATAGGCATACTCCGCATAGGCGCGGGCGTCTTCCTCTGATCTGTTTTTGTCCACGGAAGGATCCATTCCCTTCCCGGGCAGGCAGATAAAGGACGGTTCATGTTTTTCCCCTGCACTAAGCGGTACACTTTCCTTTTCCTGTCGGTGATCATCTGATGATGGAAGGGACGATGTTCTTTTCAAGGCGCCGAAGACCGCGGCTCCTGCTCCTGCCCCGGCGAGAAGTATAGCCGCGGCGACTGCCGCAGGAGAAAAAGCGTTCTCCGAAGCACCTGCGGCAAGCAAAAACACAGTCATACCGACCGCAATGAGGATGAGCAATATTCCTGCAAGGGCAATAAGAGTTCCACCGGAAATATCTTCCGCCTTTTTCGCCTTTTCCGCCTTTTCCCGCCTCCGTTTTTCTGCTCTTCCAGTCATACCGCCCGCCATAGCGGCACCCGGGGAGAAATTTGCGGAGGCGGTTTCTCCCATGGGATCGGTATCATCAGCAGGATCATTCAGATGTGCAGGATCATCCGGGTACGCAGGATTATCCAGAAATATGGAATCTGAAAAGCGCTCTTCCAGAATGTTCAGTCTTTCCTGCTCTTCCCCGGTGAGCATCCCGGCCTTGATCCGTTCTTCCAGGCGCTCCATTTCGCGGCAGGCTTTCAAAAGGTCATCCACTTCCGTGCGCACGGGGACACGTCCGGGAAAGTATGCGGAGGTCTTTTCCAGCACTTCGCGGCGCCTTTCCCTCGACTGGTAAAGCCGCTGACGGATCTGTTTTTTTGCAAAAAGACTTCTGTCTGCTTCCTCTGCATGGACCGCATCATTCTCTCTGTGTTCTGCTGCAGCAAGCTCTTTTTCCAGCCGGACATATTCCCTTTCCAAAGACCCTTGCCGCTGTTTCAGTTCATTCTGCTCTCTGCCGCAAAGTGCAATGCCTTCCTCCAGATCATAGCCGGCGGCCGCAGTACGCTCCAGTTGGCTGATCCGGTCCTCAAGGAGGCGGAGTCTGCCGGCTGCCCTTTTGGGCGTCAGGCGGCTGCAGGCCTCTTTCAGGCGTTTCTGCGCCGACTCATAGCTCTCCATATCACCCGCATATTCTGCCAGATTCGTGATCAGGGCGTTCACATCATCTGTCGCTTCTGTCAGGCAGTCCTGCTGGGACGTGAAGACAGTCCGCAAAAAAGACTCCCGGTCCAGCAGGAACAGTTCTTTTCCGATTTCTTTTGTATAGTCAAAACAGGGAAGGTTCGTGTCCGGATCCCGCAGGTCGAATTCGTCCTCCCCCTCACGGTCACCGAAAACACGGGTTATCTCATAGGTTCTCCCCCCTGCCTCAAAAATAAGCTGCCCGCCGAAGACACCTCCCTGCCAGGGCCTGCAGGCACTGCGGGCATTCTGCAAAGGCAGCCTGCTCCCGGAGGAGACCGCCTGCCTCTTTTTCCCTTTTGATGGCAATCCATAAAACATGGCGAGAAGAAATGCCGCAAAGGTGCTCTTCCCCCATCCGTTCTCTCTGCAGATCACATTGATCCCGTCCGAAAACACATAATCGAAGTTCCGCAGATGCCCGAAATTCTCAATATGACAGGAAATTAATTTCATCTTCAGATCCCATTCAAGGCTCGATTACACGATATCTGTATTACTCGATCCTGGCCAGATACGATGTCCCTTTTATATTTTCGCGGTCAATCCCGCGGATGTCGAAAGATTCCTTTTCGGGGCGGATCTGCTGCATCAGGTACCCATATATGCGCTGCATGCCGGTCGGAACGGGTTTCATCTCTCCCAGTTCCTCCCATGAGCAAAGAAAAGGGTGCAGCTTCGCCAGATACAGTTGATATCTGGTACAGCCGCGCTGTATGTATGCCTGCATCTGCGCAGGGCTGGCGGGCATCCAGCCGCGCGACAGCATGGCGCGGCACCACCTGTCATGTTCCTGCATGGACAATACTTCCAGGCGTCTTTCAGAGGTCTGTGACATGCACTCTTCTCCTGCGGCAGCATCTTTCCCCGCAACAGTTTTATCCTTCCCCCCTGCCGCTTGTTCTCCGGCAATATCATTGCCCTCCGCATATTCTGCCCGCAGCCACTTATCAAACTGGTCCGCAAGTCTCTTCTGCGAGATGCCTGTTAAATAGCTGTGCCAGTCCGGAAAGGTAATGCCCACGGAAAACAGTCGATAGTTGAGCGCAAGCGCGTTAATGGCGGAAATATCGTGGTTATAAAAGCGCGAAAAATAGTCGTGCAGCGCGTGATGTCTGATTTCCCGGCCTTCTTTTGTCTCTCTGCACTCCTCCTCATTGCGGATTCCCCTGAGAATAAGGTAAGAGGCTCTTGCGCGCCGCTCCACCCTGCACTGTACGAGCGTCTGATAAGAATAGAGCTGTCTCTGCGTTCCGAAGCAGCGGATGTCATAATTGTTGTACCAGCTGAAACCCGCCGCCTCCGCGCCTACAGAGAGTGTACGGAACTGCTCTGCGCGCTCTTCCCTGTCGCAGAATGCTGCAATAAAGGGAAGCCTGCCGAAAGAAGGATCTGTTTTCAGATACCATTCCCGCAGGAACATGGACAATCTCAGGTTCCTGCTCTCCTCTGCCGCATAGACCACAATATAGTCCGCGGCCTGAAGGATCACGGAAAGATTCTTCTCCTCCGTCGTCCAGTCTTTTTGGGGACGTACAGACAGAAGTTTCTGGAGTCGGCGAGACTCCGGACGCATTTTGATAAAGACAGGTCTGGCGATCTCAATTCCCGCCGGGGGATCCTCAATTCCCGGGCAGTCAGTCATGAACTGCTCCTCCATCTCATCTGCCTTTTCTCCGATCACAGTCAGGGAAAAGGGAATTCCGTTGATCTGAGCCACAGCGAACGCGTCCTTGCAGAGCCGGACAATTCCCGGATGATCCCCGAAAATCAAAGTATCCATACGGGAGGAATCCCCCCGCAGACA
Source organism: uncultured Lachnospiraceae bacterium (assembly GCA_902780385.1). GTDB lineage: Bacteria > Bacillota > Clostridia > Lachnospirales > Lachnospiraceae > CAG-791. Next base: position 9,641 of record CACZFF010000043.1, on the reverse strand, counting down.
GGGGATGAAAAGAGGCATACGGTCCAGAAGCCAGAAAGATATCATCTGATCCGGGTCACACAGATAAATGGGAATATAAAAATCACCCATCTGTGTGCACACACTGTCAATAATCGGCGAGCAGTTCTGCCGGTTGCCACACATATAAAGACTCAGACGGTCGGAAAGAAGATAAAAAAGACTGTCCCTGTCCGGATCTGCACCTGATCCGCCGCTTGCGCCCCTGTCCGGGTGTCTGCAGGTGCCGGTCAGCACCTCGGTCTCGGCGTGAAGTTTCGCAGCTGTCTGCAGGATCTCCAGAGAATCCTTCATATTTTTCGCTTCGCTGTCATCCAGTGCCATCATGAGAATCTCAGGGAGTTCCCGCAGCCTTCCGCACCTCAGATACGGCTCCACTGTTTCGCGGAGCATACCGGCCATACTTTTTTCTCTGCAAATCTGAACAGAATACATGTCCGCAGGGAGCGTTTTCGCAAAAAAGAGATTCCGCTCTCCATCTGAATTCAGGAGGCAGATCTTCTTCCCTACAGCCTCGTCCGCGGAGGAAATATCTGCACTTAAAATATCCTGATATGGCAGATTCCGGTTCGCTGGTTCCTCAGAAGCAGGGGATTCTGAGGCAGCCGCTCCGTTTTTCCCCGGGTTTTCATCCCAGGGATCGATCGCGTCTTTATTGACACCTGCAGAGCTGAAAGCACTTTCGGTATTTACCCGAATTCCCCATTTCAGCCTGTTCAGCAGCGCCGCTGCCTCCCTGTTTCCTCCCCGGGCGGCCGCCTCCAGCCAGAAGGACGGCTCCGCCATGGGGCCTGTTAAGCTAATGTTATTGACAGCATTCTCCGCCAGTCCGTCCTGACTGCTCTCCTCCAGGATACGCCCCAGCATGTACTGGCATTGTGCATCGCCTGCGGACAGGTCGTCGGGACAGGCCCCCGCAAGATAGAACTGCACTGCCTCGTTGAGGCTCTTTTTTATTCCGGGAAAAGTGTCTCCGGAATAATACGCGCTCCCCAGCGCTCTCAGGCAGGCAGGGTCTTTTCTCTTCGCACCTTCTCTGAGTATTTGTTCCGCCTGGTCGTTTTTTCCGGACTGTATAAGCAGCATAGCGAGGAGGTAAAAAGCATGCAGATCTCCATTCCGGGCGCTTTTGGTCAGAAATTCTTCTGCGGCATCCTTATCAGCACTGCAGCCGTCCCCATGAAGAAGCATCTCCCCAATCCGGTACTGCATAGATGCGAGCAGCTTTTTCCCCTCTGAATCCCTGCAGTTTTCCGGACCATGATCTCCGATATCGCCTTCCAGCATACGGACAGCCTTGCGGTAGCTTGCAAGTGCCTCCTGCCTGAGTCCGTCCGCATACAGGATCGCTCCTGTCCTGGCAAATTCCTGCGGCTGTGAATAGTCCTTCTTTGCCAGGTCTCTGTCCATCAACTGCCAGCAGGCAAGAACAGACTCGTATTTTTCTTCCGAGAAATCGTTCATCCCCGCCGCCAGAAGCATGACTGTCAGGACGCGATGCGGAGCAGCATGTATCATTGCAAGAAGCTGGCGCGACTTATGTCCGTCCCGGACGAACATGGGATTATTCTGGCCCAGCTCATCCACAAGGATCTTCCACACAGCAGCGTCCAGTACCGGATGCCCTTGCGGGCACAAAAACGCGCGGCATTTTTCCGCCATTTCCTGCACAAACTGAATCGTATGTGCCAAAAACTCCTTTTCAACCCTGGCCCGCACCCGGCCGCCGTTTTCCTGTCCGTGCAAAAACCAGGAGTAATACGAGGAAGAAGACAGCTGACGCAGATAGTCTCCGATCATTGCAGGGAAAACAAGCTCGACTTTTTCTTCGCGGGTGAAAGAAAACCGGCCTTCCGCAGAGCGCAGGATTCTCTGGTCCTCGATTTTCTTAAATATCATATTGATCGTAAAAGGATGAATCGTGCGCTTTTTCCCCGACATTTCTTCCCCCCACTGTTTAATGTCTGCGATATAATGACAGTTCCCACCCCGCCCAATGCGGATACCTTTTGACCTTTACATCATCTTATCACACCGGCATGCTCACCTGCCATGTGTACGCCCGGATTATCTTCCATTTTCATAGGAAAAAAATGATTGTTAAGAGATATTTTGCCTTTGTTAAAAAAAGGTATGTTCTATGTTAATCCATTGCTATTTATACTTGTTCTCATAAGGAAATAAACAGAATGCTCTCCTCCCGTCGTAAAATCATCAAATCTTCCCGCTTCTGCACTGCATTACATCGCTTCTAACGCTCTTTATCACGCCTATGTACCGGAGAGGGATATCAATGTCACCTGCAAACGGCCTGTTCACCCTGTGTTTGCAGGATACCTCAGACGGACCACCAAAATAAGACGGAAGCACTATTTCTGACGGCTCGGCGGGCCAAGGCAGACATTGATATCCCTCTCCGGTATATGTAATCTTTCACTTCGCATATAATAAATCCTTCTCCGGTATACAAACTCCTGCACTCCACGTATAATGAATCCGTCGCCGGGAAACTCTGACTGCGGTAAAGGAGGGCATTTGTGAAAACAAAAAAGACCGGAAAGAGACTGTATAGCACCGGAAATCCCCGGAAAAAGAAAGGTATAGAAGTGCGTGTTCCTGCCGCACTGATCTGCTGTGTAATTCTGACGGCAGGATGTCTTGCGGGATGCGGCGGCGCACCGAAGACCAGTGCTTCCGCAGCTTCCGATATACCGGCAGCACCTGCTGAATCTGACACTGCGGAAGGATCTGCCGTGTCTGAAAAGCCCGCAGATACGGCAGACTCTGCAGACCGCGCCGAAAGCGCCGGAACAGCCCCGGCTTCTTCCGGGGACACATCTGCGGCAGCAGCCGGCACGGGAAGCACATCCGCGGCAGCAGCCGACACAGGAAGCACATCCGCGGCAGTTGGCGGCACAGAGGACACATCCGCGGCAGCAGCCGGCACAGACAGCGAAACAGCCGGGGGCCGGCTGTTAAAATACATCGATGCATGGGAAGAATGGCACACAATGACCGTCGATCCCGATGTACGGGAAACCGCTTACAATGCCTCTCAGTTCATCTCAGCCGAAGAGAACCCCCAGTGGATGATTTATACAGGAAAAGGATCAGAGGAATACGAATGCCTGCAGGGAATCGACGTTTCAGAACACCAGGGCACCATTGACTGGCAGGCCGTCGCGGAGGCAGGTTATCAATTCGCTTTTATCCGGGTCGGATTTCGCGGCTACGGCGAGGCCGGTACTCTTGTAGAAGACTCTATGGCAGTGGAAAACCTGCAGCAGGCACAGGCCGCAGGACTGCATGTAGGCACCTACTTTTTCTCCCAGGCACTGAATGAAGAGGAAGCTGCCGAGGAAGCCGCACTCTCTGTCAGTGTCATCGAAAAGTCCGGTGTTGAGCCCGATCTCCCTCTTATGTATGACCCCGAGATCATCAAAGACGACGATGGCCGCGCCAATGACATCACAAGGGACCAGGTTGCCTTAAATACAGCCGCTTTCCGGGAAACCGTTGAGACCAGCTCAACCTGCAGGGTGGATATCTATTCCAACCTTCCCTGGGAACACAACTATTTTGACACTGATACCATGAACCGGTACGAGATCTGGTATGCGGATTATGAACCTCTCCCCCAGACTCCCTACCATTTCACCTGGTGGCAGTATACCAACGAAGGGACTGTCCCCGGCATCGAAGGCGTCGTGGATCTGGATCTCTGGCTGAGGAAAAAATAAAAAACCGTCTTAGATCAGAATCGGGAATACGGACTTCCGCCTCCGGAATAGGAAATCAAAGATGCGTAAAAACAGGCGGAATGAAATCGGAGGAATCGGATCAGAGCAGATTCTCTCCGTCCATGGCCTTGAAGCCCCATCGGATCACGTCAGCCTTATCTTCAGGCGAAACGGCCGGATCTGCCATGACCAGGCGCACAAATTCCCCGCGCAGGGATTCATCGTACAGATAATCCTCCGCATGTATACGGAGTTCGGTCGCATCCTGCAGACGGGCAAAAAAGAATTCCTGCTCCAGATTCATGCGAAGATAACCGAGATCCTTTTCGCAGTCCACATCCAGCTGACCGCACAAGGTCATGGACACCATGTCCCGCTCAGTACACTCTGACGCGTGCAATGTGTCCTCCATGAGGTCCTTCATCTGCGCGGTCGTCAGGCAGCCGGTCACATCGGTCCGCAGATCATAGAGGCTGCGCCGGGCAAAAGGTATAAACCGATCTTCCATCCCCCCGGTCCGCTCATCTATTTCCAGAAGAACGAAGCCGTGCGGACCGCACTCATCAAAACCGCGTCCTTCCAGGCATCCCGGATAGCAGTAGATCCCTCTGCTGTCCAGCGGTGCCTTTTTGTATGCGTGAATATGTCCCAGAGCAAGGTAATCGATCCCCCGTCCCCGCAGAGCAGAAAGGCTGATATCACCCGTGCGCCCCGCAGACTCCTGCCCGTGAAGCATTACAATATTAAAGCGGGAGGAATCTGTGCGCAGAGAAGCCAGGGCGGAAGTACTGTTTTCCCGGGTCAGCTCCATACCGGTGATCGCGATCAGTCCTTCCTTCCCTTCATAAAAAGTCTTCCAGCGGTTCCCGAACAGGAAAAGATTGGGCAGGGCACCGCCTGCATCGGAACCTGTATTTGCCAGGCAGTCTCCGAGATCGTGATTTCCGCGCAGATAGTAGAAGCGGATCTGCGGATTCGCTTCGATGACTGACAGAACCGTATTCCTGGTCAGTGCCGAGACATTGTCCCGGTCAAAAAGATCCCCCGCGATCAGGACCGCCTCCACGCCGTTTTCAGAAGCATATTGTGCAAGCCGTTCAAAATTACGAAGCAGTTCATCCCTCCGAAGCTTGGCTCTGTCCCTGTCCAGATGTGTATGCAGTTTTGAATCCAGATGCAGATCTGCACAGTGTATCAGCTTCATAAATCCTTTCCCTGCCGGTTATTTTCCGCCGGTTATTTTCCGCCGGTCATTTTCCTGCTGCTCATTTTCCGACAGGCATTTCCCGCCGGTCTTTTTCTTTTTCAGCCATTTTACGCAAATCATTTTCCTGTTGCGCGCCGATAGGCGATGTCGATCGCCGCCTCCTGATCCTCCTTGGGGATTTCCCTGAAAAAGCGGATGACAAAAGGCAGGCAGACAGCAGTTGTCAGTATGTCCGACCACATCTGGGCGCTCTGAATCCCCATAAGCCCCATAAAGCGGGGGAGGATTATCAGAAGCGGTATGTAAAAGAGGCCGCTGCGCAGTGTCGCGAGGAAGGACGCTTCCCGGCTCCTGCCGACACTCTGGAACATCATATTTGCTGTCACACTGAAAGACTGAAAAAATACGGCAACACACTGAAAACGCAGCGCCAGTGCGCCGATTTCCACAACCCGGGGGTCATCGCGGAAGAGGTGGACAACAGCCTGGGGCGCAATCATCCCCAGAATCCCCAGCGTGCCCAGAATGATCATTCCCGTCCTGAATGTAAAGGAAAAAGCCTTCCGCAGCCGGCCGTATTTTTTTGCTCCGTAGTTGAAGGCAGAAACCGGCTGGAAGCCCTGGCCAATGCCGATCATGGCAGAGCCGATAAACATGGAGATGCGGCCTACGATCGACATGGCGGCAATAGATGCGTCTCCATAGGGCATGGCGCAGTTGTTCAGCGTCATGGTGGCGAGGCTGTTGAGCATCTGCCGGATCAGGCTGGGAAAGCCGACCTTTATGATCTTCAGCAGTTCTCTGATGTCTCTGGTGTATGAACGGATCGAAATCCGTGTGATCGTCTTGCCGGAGAGAAACATATAGAGCAGAATTCCGAAGCTTATATACTGGGAAATAGCTGTCGAAAGACCGGCACCGTCAATCCCGAGACCGAGGCCGAACATAAGGATCGGATCACCGATCATGTTGAGCACACCGCCGGAGACCAGGCCGATCATGGCAAAAACGGCCTTTCCCTCATAGCGCATGACGTTGTTGAGTACACAGCTGCACATCAGGGCGGGTCCCGAAATCAGAATATAGCCCGCGTAATTGCTGGAATAGGGGAGGATCGTCTCCGTACTGCCCATCAGCCTCATCAGCGGAGCCATAAAGAACATACAGAAAGCTGAAAGCAGGACGCTGAATCCCGCCGCGGTAAAAAATGCCGTGGAGAGCAGGCGGTCTGCGGTCTCCCGGTCTCCGCGTCCCAGATGCACACTGATCAGGCTCCCGGATCCGTGCCCCAGCATGAAGCCGAAAGCCTGGATGATCGACTGCACACCGAGCACGATCCCGATTGCCGCGCTCGCGCTGGTCCCCAGCTTTCCGACAAAAAACGCGTCCACCAGGTTATAGATCATCGTAACCATCATACTGATGACCGTCGGTATGGCGAGAAAGGGAATCAGTTTCCCGATCGGCATCAGGACCAGTTTTTCATATTGAAGACGTTCTTTTTCGCTCATTTCTGGTGCCTTTCCGACATGCTGCCCTGCTTATTGTTGATTTCACCCATGTTGAACAAATTACTTATTGCTTCGCGCCGTGGGTCCTCACACTGATCTCGCGGCGGATTGCAGGATGCCGTTCCGTTTATTCACAGCCTGCGCAGCTGGTAGAGATCCGTTCTGCGATGGGCCAGGAGCGGGAGTTCCCGGCGGACCTTGTCCACGTAGTCGAGATCCAGTTCCACTATGCGGATCCCTTCTTTTTCGTCCATCTGCGTGAGGATCGTTCCCCATGGATCCACAGCGATGGAGTGTCCCCAGGATGTGTAGCTGCTCTTTGGATCGCGGGCTGGCGCAGTGCCGATCACATAGCACTGGCTCTCGACCGCGCGCTGGCGGAACATGAGCTCCCAGTGGGCCGGCCCTGTGGTCATATTGAACGCAGCCGGGACCAGTATGACCTTTGCGCCGTCCTGAGCCATGAGGCGGGCAGTCTCCGGGAAACGGAAATCATAGCAGATACAGAGTCCGATCCTGCAGAATTCTGTATCAAAACAGCCGATTTTTTCTCCCGGGGAAAGGGTATCCGACTCTTTAAAGCACTGTCCGCCCTCGACATTGATGTCAAACAGATGAGCCTTTCTGTGCTTTCCGATCTGTCTGCCGTCACGGCCAAATACATAGGCCGTGTTATACACCCGGTCCTTTCCTTCACAGCTTCCGCTTTTTTGCACGCTGACAAGTTCCGGCATGCTGCCGGCGGACAGGTAGATCCCGTATTTTTTGGACAGCGCGGAGAGTGCCTGCCAGGAAGGCCCTCCTTCGGCCTCCGCATACAGAGGAAATTTCCCTGTCTCATAGGGGCAGGCAAACATTTCCGGCAGGGTGACAAGGTCCGCCCCTTCCGTTTTTCCCGATGCCAGGATCTCCTCCAGTTGTCGAATATTTTTTTCCTTGTCCGCAAAGACCTTTGTCTGCAGAACAGCAGTTTTTATTTTCATTCTTTCCTCCTGTGCCGCTCCCCGGAGCGGCAGCCTGAAGCGTTTTCGCGCAGGCGAAAACGGTGAAGGATCAGCGGAGGTTTGGGCCTGAATCACCTGCGGTATTGCTGATATTTCTGGTCCCGCGCGATCCGCTCCGCCATTTTACCCACGACCCAGTCATGAAATCCGGTGGAAATGTAGACACAGCCGAGGATCATAAAGAGCTGGGGCAAAACAAAAAATCCCAAAAGCGCAATAATAATATTCAAAAGACGAGAACCCGGGCCGTACGCCCTCAGCAGAAACAGGATCGCAATAAAGCCGAAGCACAGCAGGTACATATAGGCGCAAAGGGCCCCGACCTGGCCGATCACACGGATGATCTCCTTCCGGCCCGACATTGCAGGCATGGCCAGAGTTGAACTGTAGAGTACGAAGACCAAAAGCGCAATATAACCCGTCCAGCGCGGGGGGTAATAGGATGTGATCGGAGCGGGTTTCTGAATCTGAAAGCGGAGACGGCGCAGGATCAGAAGGCTGAGCTGACAGACAATAAATCCCTGCACGACACCCATGAAAATCATGGAGACGATAAAGATCCGCATCAGCGTGTCCTTCTGAAGCAGAAGCTCGATCGACTGCATCTGCTGCGGTGTCATGCTTACACCGGTTTTTTCAATCGCCTGACGCATCATGGTCTGCATCATCTCCATGTCCTCCTGGAGGTTGATGCCGAACAGTGAGGCGAGCACGATACTGCTGAGAAGATTTGAGACCGCGCTCAGGCCCATCACCAGAAGCATAGTCTTGTTGGAGTCCCGCTTCGCATGCAGGCAGCTTCCGTAGACCACGCCGATAAAAGACTGGGAGATCGCGTAAAATGCGGACGTGAAGATTCCGCAGACAATGGAAATCAGCACCGTGCACACAAAGACCGGCAGGCTGTCCTTCCAGCCGTATCTGGCCGAAAAAGCCACCATTGGAATCGGGAACAAAAAGATAAAAGTCTCTTCCAGCATTCCGCCCGTCTGGCGGTTGAGAAGGAGCAGTACACCGAAAATTGCGACCAGCAGAGCTCCGAAGGTCAGTTTCTGAGTATTTTCATTCATGCCTTACAGCCATATCCTCTCTTTTTTTAATTTCTATCTTTTTATTTATTTCTTGTATTTCTATTTTTACTGTTTTTAACCAGTCTGTCATAGCTTGTCTGTTGTTTCTATTTAAAGTATACAATTGTCTATTTGAACATGATTGTCCAATCAATCAGGATCGTCCCTTTGCGGTATTTTCCCAAGCGGCTCAAGAATGACACTCCATGCCGCGCGGAGCCTTTCCATATTCCAGGCCGCATTCGCGGGACTTGTGGAGGGCAGGATCACTGCCTTCGTGCAGTCGCCATAGGCCTGGCACAGAGTTTTCTCCTGATACTTCCGGTACAGTTTTCCTGCCGTCTGCCCGTTGACATAAATCTGCCGGATCTGCGCGGCATCCAGAATTTGCCGAAGATCGTTGGGCACTGCATTCCGGATACTCGCATCCGATGATCCGTAAATCTCACAGGAAGCAATCACATCCCACACAGCGATCCGGTGCGATAAAAGAAATTCTCTGCGCTCCGGCACGGTCTCAGGAAACGGGGCCTCCAGCAGCAGGCTCAGCAGCTTCCAGAAACGATTCTGCGGATGCCCGTAAAAGAAAGCCATCTCCCGGGATTTTACCGAAGGAAAACTTCCCAGAATCAATATTTTGGAATCCTCATTATATAAAGGCGGTATCGGATGTATGATCCGCTGAAGCGCCTCCTTTTTTCGGGTTTTATTATTTTTTTCTTCCATACCTGCGATTATGACCTCACACTTTCGTTCCATGGCTGTATACCACAAACCGCGTATGATTAAATCAACGCGCTGCTCCGCGCCAAGGACGCTCTCGCATGGCCCCAACAAACCTTCGGTTTGTCACACTCGGATTCCGCTCATTTTGCATGCTTAGGGCATGCAAAATGGCTTCTTCCTCGTGTTTACGGACGCAGCAGACCGCAGGCGGTCTGCGTCAAATGTCTGCAAATGCTCGAGCCAGCTCGGCATTTGCAGCCGCTTGACTCGCTGTTTATTCATACTTCAGTTCATGCCGGGCGGAGCCCGGCCCTCCTTTACAGTCGTCCCGACCTCCTTCGGCACAAACGATGATGAATGCCCCT
>CACZFF010000042.1:14335-39829 GCA_902780385.1 uncultured Lachnospiraceae bacterium | reverse complement strand
CATAAACATTTGTAAGACTAAACTCCACCCCCTTATTTGGAAAAAGTAAATTCCACGGAACGGATGTTCCGGGTGGAATTTAATTTTGCAATTGAAGTAAGACTATTTTTACATATTCTTAGATGATATACGAAAAATAAAGAAAAACAGAAATATATAGAGAAAAATAGAGAAAAATGAAGAAAAAGTACTTATAAACAGGGTTGCAAACAAAAGGGCGGAAAACTATTATACACGATAGGGTTAGCACTCAAGACGTATGAGTGCTAACAACATATTAAAGATATGATCAGGAATCATCCGGGATAAAAAACCCGGGGCTCCAATAAGAAAGAGAGGTTTTATCATGAAGTTAGTTCCCTTGGGAGACAGAGTCGTATTAAAGCATCTGGAAGCTGAGACTACAACCAAGTCCGGCATCGTCCTTCCCGGACAGGAGAAAGAGAAACCGCAGCAGGCGGAAGTCATTGCTGTAGGCCCCGGCGGCATGGTTGACGGCAAGGAAGTCAAGATGGAAGTCAAGGCCGGCGATAAGGTCATCTATTCCAAATATACCGGCACGGAAGTCAAGGTCGATGATAACGAGAAATACATTATCGTCAAGCAGAGTGATATCCTTGCGATCATCGAATGATCTGGGGTCGTCCCGAATATAACTGATTCCGGACAGACGGCACATAAGCCGCTCTGATTACTTTATTTATTTAAGAAATAACTATATTACTGGAGGTAGTTAAGTAATGGCAAAGGAACTTAAGCACGGCACAGACGCACGCGTAGCGCTTGCTGAAGGTGTCAATAAACTCGCTGATACAGTTAAGATCACACTTGGACCCAAGGGCAGAAACGTTGTTCTGGATAAGACCTACGGCGCTCCGACGATCACAAATGATGGTGTTACCATTGCAAAGGAAATTGAACTCGAGGATTCTTTCGAGAACATGGGCGCACAGCTCGTAAAGGAAGTTGCCACCAAGACCAACGATGTCGCAGGTGACGGCACCACGACCGCAACTGTTCTGGCACAGGCCATGATCAACGAAGGTATGAAGAACCTGGCAGCAGGTGCAAATCCCATCGTCCTGCGCAAGGGCATGAGAAAGGCCACCGATGCAGCAGTCGAAGCCATCCAGGCAATGAGCACTCCCGTCCAGGGTAAGGACCACATCGAGAAGGTCGCTACCGTTTCCTCCGGTGACGAGAATGTCGGCGCTATGATCGCTGACGCTATGGAAAAGGTTTCCAAGGACGGCGTCATCACCATCGAAGAGTCCAAGACCATGCTGACCGAGCTTGACCTGGTCGAAGGCATGCAGTTTGACAGAGGCTATATCAGCGCTTATATGGCAACTGATATGGACAAGATGGAAGCGAATCTGGAAGATCCCTTCATCCTGATCACAGATAAGAAGATCTCCACGATCCAGGATATCCTTCCTGTTCTTGAGCAGATCGTCAAGATGGGCGCCAAGCTCCTCATCGTCGCTGAGGATGTCGAGGGCGAGGCTCTGACGACCCTGATCGTCAACAAACTGCGCGGCACCTTCAACGTAGTTGCTGTCAAGGCTCCCGGCTACGGCGACAGACGTAAAGCAATGCTCGAGGATATCGCCATCCTGACCGGCGGCACAGTCATCAGCTCCGACCTGGGTCTTGAGCTCAAGGATGCAACCCTTCAGCAGCTCGGACGCGCAAAGAGCGTCAAGGTCGCAAAAGAGCAGACTGTCATCGTCGACGGCCTCGGCGACAAGACCGCTCTTGACCAGCGCGTAGCCCAGATCAAGAAGCAGATCGAAGAGACCAAGTCTGATTTCGACAGAGAGAAACTTCAGGAGCGTCTTGCCAAGCTGGCAGGCGGCGTTGCAGTCATCCGCGTCGGTGCAGCAACCGAGACAGAGATGAAGGAAGCCAAGTTCCGTATGGAAGACGCCCTCAATGCTACCAGGGCAGCAGTCGAGGAAGGTATCATCTTCGGCGGCGGCAGCGCTTACATCCACGCCTCCAAGAAGGTCGAGGAAGCAATTGCAGGTCTCGACGGAGATGAGAAGACCGGTGCCCAGATCGTCCTCAAGGCCCTCGAAGCTCCCCTTCACCAGATCGCTGAGAATGCAGGCCTCAACGGCGCTGTTATCGTTAACAAGGTTAAAGAGTCCGAAGTCGGCATCGGCTTTGATGCATACAAAGAAGAGTACGTCAACATGATCGAAGGCGGTATCCTTGATCCCGCAAAGGTCACCAGAAGCGCACTCCAGAACGCAACCAGCGTGGCATCCAGCTTCCTCACCACAGAAGCAGCCGTCGCCATCATCAAAGAACCCGCCCCTGCAATGCCCGCAGGCGCCCCGGGAATGATGTAACGAATAAGCTCCTGTCAAGCGACCGTGCATTTTGCATGCTCGCAAGCAAAAATGCACGGGCATTTGACAGGGCAACCGATATGAGAAAAAAAGCCCCGCGAATCCAAAGGATGAGCGGGGCGTTTTTCGAATATCGGTTAGCAGCGCGAGAGCGGGGTGGGGGCCCCGCGAAGCGATGCGTAGAGCTTATACGTTACAGTTGGGAGAAGGCTCTGAAACCCCAAAATCTGGTCAATGCATAAAGCCCCGCGAATCCAAAGGATGAGCGGGGCGTTTTTCGAATATCGGTTAGCAGCGCGAGAGCGGGGTGGGGGCCCGCGAAGCGATGCGTAGAGCTTATACGTTATAGTTGGAAGAAGGCTCTGAAACCCCAAAATCTGGTCAATGCAAAAAGCCCCGCGAATCCAAAGGATGAGCGGGGCGTTTTTCGAATATCGGTTAGCAGCGCGAGAGGATATCTTTTCTGCTGTGCGAAATGATACGCGCTATATGGTGTACAAATCATTGTTTTCTTCTCCGCTTTTTTCCCGCATCATTCAAAATCCCGATTGACGTACTCAACAAAACAGACTATAATTGCTTTACTTTTTAATTTTTCAGGCAATATTTTGAATTGTTTATCATTATTTTAGGCTATTATTATATAAGGTTATCAATATTTAAGGCTATCGTTATTTTCGACAGTTAAGGATAATAGTAAAGGGTAATAGTAAAGGATAAAAGAAAAGACTGGGAGTAACCGGGTCTTGTCGGCAGAGGTGCAACATGACAGACATCAAAGGCCAGAAAGACAATAGAAGAGAAGTCTCTATAGACACCGGTAAGATCGAGAGCATTGGAGAATATCACTGTCCTGAGGATCTTTACCAGAGCCTTATTGATCGTGTCCGAAAATACCATCCCTCCGATGATATTTCATTGATCGTGAAGGCTTATGAAGTTGCGAGCAAGGCGCATGAGGGACAGCTGCGCAAATCCGGAGAACCCTATATCATCCATCCGCTCTGTGTGGCGATCATTCTGGCAGGCCTTGAAATGGATAAGGAGACCATCGTGGCCGGCATTCTGCACGATGTAGTCGAGGATACGGTCCTTACCAGAAGCGAAATCGGGGAACAGTTCGGAAATGATGTCGCGCTTTTGGTTGACGGTGTCACCAAACTGAAAAAACTGAAACTCTCAGGGGACTATGTGGACAGGTCACAGGCCCAGCAGGACATGCAGGCCAGGAATCTGCGTAAGATGTTTCTGGCCATGGCAAAGGACATCCGTGTCATTCTGATCAAGCTGGCAGACCGTCTGCACAATATGCGCACGCTTGAGTTCATGCCTCCCGAGAAACAGCAGAGGATCGCCCAGGAGACACTGGATATCTATTCTCCGATCGCCGACCGCCTCGGTATTTCCAAGATCAAGGTTGAACTCGACGATCTTTCGCTCAAATATCTTTATCCGGACATATATTATGATCTGGCCGCGAAGGTGGAGCAGCGCAAGAGTGAGCGCGAGCACTATGTTCAGGAGATCGCGATCGAGGTCAGGCGTCACATCCATGAGGCCGGCATCGAAGGCGAAGTGGACGGACGCGTCAAGCATCTATTCAGTATCTACCGCAAGATGCTCAAACAGCAGAAATCTCTCGAAGAGATTTACGATCTGTTTGCTGTCCGTGTCATTGTGGGAACGATCCGGGACTGCTATGCGGTGCTCGGCACGATCCACGAGATGTACAAGCCCATCCCGGGACGATTCAAGGACTATATAGCCATGCCCAAGGCAAACATGTATCAGTCTCTTCACACGACTCTGATCGGACCTGCCGGGCAGCCCTTTGAGATACAGATCCGGACCTATGAAATGCACCGTGCCGCGGAATATGGTATTGCTGCGCACTGGAAATATAAAGAAGCAGGCGGAAGCCAGAAAGTCGAAAAGACCAGGGAGGAAGAGAAGCTCTCTTGGCTTCGTCAGATCCTCGAATGGCAGCAGGACATGTCCGACAACACTGAGTTCATGGACCTGCTCAAGAGCGATCTCAACCTGTTTTCGGAGGACGTCTACTGCTTCACACCCCGCGGAGAAGTCAAGAACCTTCCCGCCGGTTCCACACCGATCGACTTTGCCTATGCCATCCACACCGCTGTCGGAAACCGCATGGTCGGCGCCAAGGTCAACGATAAGATCGTCCCCATTGATTATGAGCTCAAAAACGGCGACCGTATCGAGATCCTGACCAGTCCCAGTTCCAAGGGACCGAGTATGGACTGGCTCAGCATTGCCAAAAGTGCTTCCACCAGAAATAAGATCAACCAGTGGTTCAAGCGCGAAAACAAAGACGACAATATCCAAAAGGGCAAAGAGCTGATTACAGCCTATGCCAAAAGCCATGGAATTCAGCTCTCTGAACTGCTGAAGCCTGAATACATTCCGGTAGTTCTGCGGAAATATCAGTTCAGGGACTGGGAATCTCTGCTGGCGGCCATCGGCCACGGCGGGATGAAAGAAGGACAGGTTGTCAATAAACTCTATGATCTCTACACGGAGGATCACAAGAGGCAGCTCTCCAGCGAGGAGATCATACAGCAGGTCCAGCAACAGCAGAGCTCATCTGCAGGCGGGCGTCATCGCGGCACATCGGGTGCTGTCGTTGTCAAGGGTGTCCACGATGTCTCCATCCGCTTCTCCAAGTGCTGCAATCCCGTCCCCGGTGACGATATTGTGGGATTTATCACCCGCGGAAGAGGTATATCGATTCACCGGAAAGACTGCAGCAATGTGGTCAATGTGCCTGAAGAGGAAAAAGACCGTATCATCGAAGCCTCCTGGATTGAAAATGCGGTTGCGAAAAAGGAAGAAGGATTCCTTGTTGAGATCAAGATTTTCGCCACGGACCGCAGCGGTCTTCTGAACGATCTCACAAAAGTCTTTTCAGAAAAAGATATCAGTATAATGAGGATCAGTTCCATGACCAGCAAGCAGGGAATTGCCACCCTGACGTTCGGATTTGAAGTGAAGAGCCGTGAGGAACTCCACGAGATCATCGCACACCTGCAGAGTGTGCGCGATGTCCGTGCGATCAAGCGCAGTAACGGCTGATCAGTCCCCGTGGATTATACGTTTACAGGACAAGGACTCGCTGTTTCCGGATTCACCGCTTACTGTTTCCGGATTCACCATTCGAAGGAGAAAGATATAATGTCGGATTCTAATGGCGTTATCAAGGTAAACTGTTTTGTGGTCGGCATGGTACAGACCAATTTTTACTTCCTTTACAGGGAAGGCAGCAATGAGACCATTGTTTTTGACCCTGCGGATCTGGGCGACAGGCTCTATGAGGAACTGGAAAAGCGCGGCTTGGCGGTGAAGGCGATCTTTCTGACCCATGCCCATTTCGACCATATTCTGGGGCTGGAGGCCTTCAAGTCCCACACAGACGCCCCTGTTTATGCCTGCATTCATGAAAAGCGCCTCTGTGAGGATCCCTCGCTCAATCAATCCACGAGCGTAGGCCGTCCCTGCACGGTATCTCCTGATTTCTATCTTCAGGATAATGAGGAGGTCACTGTTGCGGGTATCACCCTGAAGACGATCTTCACGCCCGGTCACACAGAGGGGAGCTGCGCCTATTATATCGAAGACGGTCATATCCTGATCAGCGGCGACACGCTTTTCGAAGGATCCATCGGCCGTTCTGACCTGCCCACAGGCGACGGGCAGACTCTGTTTGAGTCCATCCGTACCCGTCTCTATGTCCTGCCCGAAGACACAGCTGTTTTTTCCGGACACGGTAACGAGACGACAATCGGCTATGAGAAAAAGCACAACTGGTTTGTGAGAGCATGAGCCCCGTGCGGGCAAGCCTGATCGGGCGTCCATGCTGCGACTCACTGTGCTGTAAATAGATAAATGAAATAATGATCACTGCAATTGTAAATATTGAGTTATACAGATACGAAATACACTCTTTGCTTAAGGCTTTTTATCCGCAGGAAGATGTCAAGGTACTGACTGAGGCGGATGCCGCAACCAACAGAAAGTATGAGCAGATTGCGAAGGAGCCTTTTCTGAGGGTGTTTTTTGCGGACAAAACGGTCACCCTGTCCTTTTGTGACGGGAGTGACAGGCGCTGTGCCCGGGCACCGGAGGGGATCTCCTTCGACCGAAAGGGGACGCTTTTAAAGACAGAGATGAAGCATCTTCTCTATGCCATGCTTGCAGACAGAGAGAAGCGCACACTTCCCTGGGGTGAACTGATCGGGATCCGTCCTACCAAGATCGCCATGCAGTCCCTGCTAAGAGGCGGAACAGTGGAGCAGGCCGCAGCGGATATGGAAAGGGAACACCTGGTCAGTCCTGAAAAAGCCCTGCTTTCGGCGCAGATCGCGCAGAGGGAGAGGGAGATCCTGGCGGATATCCACTATGAAAACGGCTACAGCCTCTATGTGGGAATTCCCTTCTGTCCTACCACCTGTCTCTACTGCTCTTTCCCGTCCTTTAATCTGGTACAGTGGAAGGACAAGGTGGATTCTTATCTTGACGCACTGGAAAAAGAGATGGAAGCTTCATCGGCCATGATGCGCGGCCGCGTCCTGGATACCGTCTATATCGGCGGCGGCACACCGACGACCCTGGAGCCCGCGCAGCTGGAACGTCTTTTTTCCATGCTGGAAAGATGCTTTCCCATGGAAGGCATTCAGGAATTTACCATCGAGGCCGGCAGGCCGGACAGTATTACCGCAGATAAGCTGCGTGTGATCCATGCACATCATGTGACCAGGATCAGTGTCAATCCCCAGACCATGAATGAGGAGACTCTGCGCCTGATCGGACGCCGGCATACGGTGCAGCAGATCCGGGAGGCCTTTGTCCTCTGCCGGGAGACGGGCTTTGACAATATCAATATGGATATCATTCTGGGCCTTCCGGAGGAGACGGAAGAGGATGTCCGCAGGACTCTTGAGGAGATAGAGAAGCTCTCCCCCGATAGTCTGACGGTTCACTCCCTTGCGCTCAAGAGAGGCTCCCGCATGCAGAAGTATATAGAGGAAAAGGGATTTTCTTCTATTAATAATACGGATGGCTGCATGGAAATCGCAGCTCAGGCGGCTGCCCGCATGGGCATGGATCCATATTATCTGTACAGACAGAAAAATATATCCGGCAATCTGGAAAATGTGGGTTATTCCCGTCCGGGAAAAGCCGGAATCTACAATATCCTCATCATGGAGGAAAAACAGTCCATCCTGGCACTGGGAGCCGGCAGTATTTCAAAAGCTGTCTTCCCGGGGGGACGGATCGAGCGCAGTGATAACTGTAAAGATGTAGGGACCTATCTGGACAATATCGATGAGATGATCGAACGAAAGGTCCGTCTCGGAATCGGAACTCCCTGAAAAGATGACCTCTCAGATCAAACCTTACAGAGATCAATGCGGTTAAAACAGAAAAAACAACAGACAAGGAACCGGTAATTTATGGCAGTAAGTCGAAAAAAACACAATCTTGTGATCGTGGAGTCACCTGCAAAGGTGAAGACCATCAAGAAATTTCTCGGATCAAACTATGAAGTTGCGGCTTCGAACGGACACGTCCGTGATCTTCCCAAGAGCAAATTGGGGATTGATATAGAGCATGATTATGAGCCGCAGTACATCACCATCCGCGGCAAGGGAGAGCTCCTGGCAGGACTGCGCAAGCAGGTTAAGAAGGCGGACCGCATCTATCTGGCAACGGACCCTGACCGCGAGGGAGAGGCTATATCATGGCACTTGATGGCAGCCCTGAAGCTTGACGATGTAAAAGACAAACAGGTGTCCAGGATCACCTTTAACGAGATCACAAAGAATGCAGTCACCCAATCCCTGAAAAACGCCAGGGAGCTGGATATGAATCTGGTCGACGCGCAGCAGACCCGCCGTATTCTGGACCGCATGGTCGGATACCAGATCTCGCCCCTTCTCTGGGCCAAGGTCAAGCGCGGGCTTTCAGCGGGACGTGTGCAGTCTGTCGCTCTTCGTATGATCGGGGACAGAGAGGATGAGATCAACTCCTTTATTCCTCAGGAATACTGGACTCTTGACGCCCTTCTGCAGGTAAAAGGCAGCAAACCCCTGGTCGCGCATTATTATGGCAGCATCGGCGAAGACGGCAAGGCTGTGAAGACAGATCTCCAGACAAAAGAAGAGACCATGCGCATCGTCGACGGCCTGTCCGGCGGATCATTCGCGATCCGGGAAGTGCGCCGCTCCGAACGCACCCGCAAATCACCGCTTCCCTTCACGACTTCCACCCTGCAGCAGGAGGCCAGCAAAGTCCTCAATTTCTCCACACAAAAGACCATGCGCATCGCGCAGCAACTCTATGAAGGTGTGGAGATCAAGGGGCAGGGAACGGTCGCTCTGATCACCTATCTGAGGACGGACAGCGTCAGGATTTCCGACGAAGCACAGGCTTCTGCAGCAGCTTTTATCGGTGAGAACTACGGCGAAACATATCTTCTCCAAAAAGAGAAAGAGGAGAAAAAGGGCGGCAAGATCCAGGATGCCCACGAAGCGATCCGTCCCACGGATGTCACCCGTCTGCCGGCTTCGGTCAAGGATTCCCTGTCCCGTGAGCAGTATCGTCTCTATCAGCTGATCTGGAAACGGTTCGTGGCAAGCCGCATGAGCGCGGCAAAATATGAGACCACACAGATCCGGATCACGGGCACACCTGCTGACTCTGCCGATCAGACTGCCGGTATCCCTGCACAGATGTTCACGGTTTCCGCTTCCCGCCTGATCTTTGAAGGCTTCCAGAAGGTCTATATGGAAGACGAAGAGGAAAAATCACCGGTGATCAGCAAGGGAATCGACGAGAGCTCCGAGCTTTCTCTGGACTCCTTTGACCCCCGTCAGCATTTCACGCAGCCCCTCCCGCATTACACAGAG
The DNA here is from genome assembly GCA_902780385.1 of uncultured Lachnospiraceae bacterium. Taxonomy (GTDB): domain Bacteria; phylum Bacillota; class Clostridia; order Lachnospirales; family Lachnospiraceae; genus CAG-791. Next base: position 30,543 of record CACZFF010000042.1, on the reverse strand, counting down.
GCGACCCTGGTGCGGGCTCTCGAGGAGCAGGGCATCGGACGTCCCAGTACCTATGCGCCTACCATTACGACCATCCTTGCCAGAAGATACATTGTCAAAGAGGAAAAGAATCTCTACATGACCGAGCTCGGCGATGTGGTCAACAAGATCATGAAAGATGCCTTCCCGACGATCGTGGACCCTTCCTTTACCGCAAACATGGAGGCTCTCCTTGACGGTATCGCAGATGGCCAGGTCCGCTGGAAGACCGTCATAGAGAACTTTTATCCCGACCTGCACGAGGCAGTACTCGAAGCAGAAAAGTCTCTGGAAAAAGTCAAGATCGCGGATGAAGAGACGGAAGAGATCTGTGAAAACTGCGGGCGCCACATGGTCATCAAGTATGGACCTCACGGAAAATTCCTGGCCTGTCCGGGATTTCCCGAGTGCCACAACACAAAGCCCTACTATGAGAAGATCGGCGTTGAGTGTCCCAAGTGCGGCAAGGATATCATCGTGCGTATGTCCAAAAAGGGACGCCGGTATTACGGCTGTATGGGCAACCCCGAGTGCGATTTCATGGTGTGGCAGAAGCCTTCCAGGAAGAAATGCCCGCGCTGCGGCAGCATCATGCTGGAAAAAGGAACACGACTTGTCTGTGCGGACAAAGAGTGTGGATATGTCGAACAAAGAAATGATTCCCCTGAGGAATGATCCCGAAATAGATGCTGCTCTTGCAGCAGGAGGTGAAAATTTGGATACTCTGCACGCAGCCAGAAATGTTGTTCTGCTGGACAACACAAGAAAAATTGAAAAGCTGATCCACAACAATGATACAGGAAAGGTCGTCTTCAACGACATCTGCAAGGTCATGAGCGAGATCCTGCAGGCCCATATCCTGGTGATCAGCAAAAAGGGAAAAGTGCTGGGCGTAGGTAAATGCAGGGAAATCAGATCCGCCCACGGTATGATCACAGAAGAGATCGGCACATTTGTGGATCCGGAACTCAATACGCGTCTTCTGGACGTTCTGTCCACACATGAGAACGTTGCTCTGCAGACACTGGGTTTTTTCTCGGATGAGGACAAAGACCTCATGGGAATCGTCCTTCCGATCGAAGTGGCCGGCGAGCGTCTGGGGACCGTCTTCATTTACAAGGACGGCGAGCATTTTGATATAGACGACATCATCCTCTCCGAGTACGGCACAACGGTCGTCGGACTTGAAATGCTGCGCGCCGTCTCTGAGGAGACTGCCGAGGAGAGCCGCAAGATCGCGGTCGTCAAGTCTGCCATCAGCACCCTCAGCTACACCGAAATGCACGCCATCATCCACATCTTTGAGGAACTGGACGGGGTGGAAGGGATCCTGGTCGCGAGCAAGATCGCAGACAAGGCCGGCATTACCCGCAGCGTTGTTGTCAACGCGCTGCGCAAGTTTGAATCCGCCGGCGTCATCGAGTCCCGCTCCTCCGGCATGAAGGGCACCTATATCAAGGTCCTCAACGATGCGATCTACGGCGAACTTGCGGACCTGCGCAAACAGGTACAGCCGTAAAGACTGCCGAAAAACTGGTATTTGCGCGTTAGCAATGAGCCATGCACAGACAGGATGACAGACGGACAGTGAGAGCTCGCTCTCAACTGGACGGATGGCAGACTGGCTGTATACGGCGAATGCCGTGACAGCGAGCAAAAAGCGAAGCGTTTGCGAGCCTGTCGGCATGGCGAATTGTGTCCTACTCAAAACCACAACAGTTCGAAAAACTGGAATTTTTACTCTTGCACAATTCCACTGAATGTGTTATTGTTTTTAAGTTGCAATTTTTATGTCTTTTTATCAGACACGCGTCCCAGCGGATGCCGGTGCTCTTTTTCAGAAAGGGTGGCAGATCCTCAATGACCGCGAAAGGGCGCGGAAGAAAAACCAGTTAGGAGGAAACTAAACATGGGTATCGTATCAATGAAACAGCTCCTGGAAGCAGGCGTGCACTTCGGTCATCAGACAAGACGCTGGAACCCCAAGATGGCTCCCTACATCTTCACCGAGCGCAACGGCATCCACATCATCGACCTGCAGAAGTCTGTTATCCTCGTGGATGAGGCCTACAAGGCAGTCTTCCAGATCGCAGAGCAGGGCGGCACAATCCTTTTCGTCGGCACCAAGAAGCAGGCTCAGGACGCAGTCAAGGCCGAGGCTACACGCTGCGGCATGTACTATGTCAACGAGAGATGGCTCGGCGGCATGCTGACCAACTTCAAGACCATCCGCAGCCGCGTTGAGCGCCTTCGCAAGATCGAGCAGATGGCTCAGGACGGCACTTTCGAAGTTCTTCCCAAGAAGGAAGTTGCAAAGCTCCAGAAGGAGTGGGACAAGCTTGAGAGAAACCTCGGCGGTATCAAGGACATGACCCGTATTCCCGACGCAATCTTCGTAGTTGACCCCAAGAAGGAGAGAATCTGCGTGGCAGAGGCTCATGCACTTGGCATCACTCTGATCGGTATCGGCGACACCAACTGCGATCCCGAAGAGCTCGACTTCATCATCCCCGGAAATGACGACGCGATCCGTGCAGTCAAGCTGCTCTGCAGCAAGATGGCTGACGCTGTCATCGAGGCAAACCAGGGCGCAGAGGCTGACGCAGCTGAGCAGGAAGCTCTTGCAGAAGAGTCTGCAGCATCCGAAGCTGAGCAGGCAGAAGATGGAACTCTCTGATCCGGCGGAGCGAAAAGCGTTGAGATAAACTGAACACATGCTGCCGCGGACTCCGCAGAGGAGTCTGCGGCATAGTTACAAAGATAGATCGAAAGGAAGTACACTATGGCAATTACAGCTGCACAGGTTAAAGAGCTGCGCGAAGCAACCGGCGCAGGTATGATGGACTGCAAGAAGGCTCTGATGGAGACCAATGGCGATATGGACGCTGCTGTTGAGGTCCTTCGCAAAAAGGGTCAGGCAAAGGCTGAGAAGAAGGCCAGCAGAATCGCTGCAGAAGGCATCTGCCTCATCGCAACTGACGGCGACCAGAAGGCAGCCGTTGTCGAAGTCAACTCCGAGACTGACTTCGTCGCACAGAACGAGAAGTTCCGCACCTATGTTGCAAAGGTTGCTGATCAGGCTCTGAAGACCGATGCAAAGGATATCGACGCATTCATGGCTGAGCCCTGGATCGAAGACGGCTCCAAGACTGTCCGCGAAGCACTCGTCGACATGATCGCTGTCATCAGCGAGAAGCTGAGCATCCGCCGCTTTGAGCAGGTCACTGCACAGGACGGCTGTGTTGTTTCCTATCTGCACGGCAAGGGCCGTATCGCTGTCATCATCGACGCCAAGACCGGTGTTGTCAATGATGCTGTCAAGGAAGCCCTGACCAACGTTGCAATGCAGGTTGCAGCTATGTCTCCCAAGTATGTCACCGTGGACGAAGTTCCCGAGTCTTACAAAGAGCATGAGAAAGAGATCCTTCTGGCACAGGCAATCGAAGAGAACGAGAAGCTTCCTGAGAATAAGCGCAAACCTCAGAACATCATCGAGAAGATGCTGATCGGCAGACTCAACAAAGAGCTCAAGCAGATCTGCCTGTATGATCAGGTTTATGTAAGAGCTGAGGACGGAAAGCAGACCGTCGCACAGTATCTGCAGCAGGTTGGCAAGGCAAACGGCACAGATCTTTCTGTCCGCCGCTTCGTCCGTTTCGAGACCGGTGAAGGAATCGAGAAGAAAGTTGAGAACTTCGCTGAGGAAGTTATGAGCCAGATCAAGCACTGATGATCTTTGATCGTAACTGATTGCGGAAGTATTTCGCATCATATGCGCCTGTATGGATTTCCTTTTCATACAGGCGCTCTTTTCATATTGTCGCAAAAGTTGTATGATAATATCTATCCTGCCGGACCTGCGCATGTGTTTTCTGCGGTCTGGCTGTATTTATTGTTCTATTTTATGATTCAAATGATTTGTCAGACTCCCCCGGAGGATGCAGCAGGCAACATGGTTTTTGTCCGGAAGGAATTTTGAATGAAAATAAAAAGAATTAATGAAAATACGATCAGCTGCACCATTACCCCCGAAGATCTGAAGGCGAATGGTTTTGAGCTGGATGATTTCTTTGACCGGAAAAAAGAGGCGGTAGAGTTTATCAGGCAGACGGTTGCCCAGATCGCCATTTCAGAGAACTTTGATCTGCAGGGAGAACTGACGACCATGCGCGTCTCTGTGCTCCCGGATCATTCGCTGAATCTTCTGATCACACGCGAGGACAGTAAAGAGGGAGCCGCCAGCCAGGTGCGCAGACTGGCAAGGAGTATTTTTGATTCGATCATTTCCAAGGCTGCGGAAAAAGCCTCTGAGAAAGCCGGAAAGGAAGAGACGGCCGGGGGCGACAAGGCTTCCGACGGTCTCGTAAAGTCCCTTCTGGCTGAGAATGCGGAAAATAAAGATCTGCCTGAGAGCGCGGACAAAAAAGAAGAGAATACCCCTGTCCGCAGGGATGCCTTCATGTTTTCCTTCTTCTCCGTGAGGGATGCCATGGACTGTGTCAAAGTATTCGCCGGCGCGGGGCCTGTTGATTCATCCTTCTATTATCTGCGCGAGGATGATACATATTTCCTGATCGTCCGGCGGACGGGGGAGACGCCTGCAGGATTCGAAAAATGCGCGCTCTCCGCAAATGAATTCGGTGAGTTTGTCACATCTGAAGAGCAGTATATTGCCTTTGTGGCGGAACACGGCGTCTGCGTCGCCCGGGAACATGCCATTGAGATGTTTCTGAACGTGATTCCCGGCCTGAAGGTGCCCGCAGGACAGGAGACCGGAAAAGCGGACGCAGGCGGGCAGGATTCTTCGGATTCCCGGAATGGATCGGGGGAGATGTGATGAGGCTTAATCAATATATAGCTTCCTGCGGTGTCTGTTCACGCCGGGAGGCAGACAGGCTGATACAGGCGGGAGAAGTCCGGGTGGACGGAGCCCCTGCACAGCTGGGCATGAACCTGCGCGGAGACGAGAAGGTCACTGTGCGGGGAAAGGCTGTGGAATCACAGCGGACAAGGGTTGTTGTCGCCTGGTATAAGCCGGTCGGAGTGACCTGTACGGCGCGTGACCCGCATGCAGAAAAGACGGTTTCGGATGCCTTCCGCTACCCGGTGCGCCTGACCTATGCGGGGAGGCTGGACAGGGATTCGGAAGGCCTTCTTCTGATGACCAATGATGGAAATCTGATCGATGCCATGATGCGCGGAGCCAACGCACATGAAAAGGAATATATTGTGCGCCTGCGGAGCAGGATCTCCGACGGAGACCTCTACCGTCTGGAAAAAGGGATTTATCTGCGGGAACTGAAGCAGACAACCAGACCCTGTAAAGTGGAACGTCTGGGGGACCGGACCTTCCGTATCGTCCTGACCCAGGGCCTGAACCGTCAGATCCGGCGTATGGTGAGCGCTGTCGGACATGAGGTCCGGACATTGAAGCGCGTCCGTGTCGTCAATATAGAATTGGGAGCACTCAGGCCCGGCCAGCAGAGACGGGTCGAAGGAGAGGAGCTCGAGGCACTTTACCGTGCAGTGATGCCCTGAAAGGGAGCGATTCTTGAATCTTCCCTGCCTGTTTGTGAAAGAATCTTCCCTACCTGTTTGTGAAAGCGAGGTCATGACCACAAGTGAAAAAAGACTCGGTTGAACAGCGCAAACGAATGGAATACCTCACGGACCTGCTGAACCGCGCGTCAGAGGCCTATTATGCCCGCGACACGGAGATCATGTCCAACCTGGAGTATGATGCCTTATATGATGAACTGCGCGCACTGGAGGAAGAGACAGGCGTAGTCATGGCCGGTTCTCCCACTGTACACGTCGGCTATGCGGCAGTGGAGGAGCTTCCCCGTGTCCGCCATGAACGTCCCATGCTTTCTCTGGACAAGACCAAGTCCAGAGAGGATCTGGCTTCCTGGCTGGGTGACCACAGAGGGCTTCTTTCCTGGAAGCTGGACGGTCTCACGGTTGTACTCACTTATGAGGACGGCAGGCTGTCCAGGGCGGTGACAAGAGGCAACGGCGAGATCGGCGAGGAGATCACCGCAAATGCAGCCACCTTCCGCAACCTGCCTGCAGTGATCCCCTTCAGGGGAAAGCTCACTTTGCGCGGAGAGGCTGTGATCCGCTATTCCGACTTTACACAGATCAATGAGGAGATGGCCGCCGAGGCGGCTGCCAGAGGAACCCTGGAGGATGTCGGCTACAAGAATCCCAGAAACCTGTGCAGCGGCTCTGTGCGCCAGCTGGACAGCTCTGTGACAGCAAAGCGCCGGGTGCGCTTCTATGCATTTACACTGGTGGAAGCTTCCCTGACGGACCCTTCACAGGGACAGGAACCGGATTTTTGCAATTCCCGTCTCGAGCAGCTTCGCTTCCTGCAGGCTCAGGGCTTCGAGACCGTGGAGACAGAGATCGTGACCGGGGCGACAGTTTCCGAAGCAGTCGAACGCTTTGCGCAGAAGATCACCGGCTTTGATGTTCCGTCCGACGGACTGGTCCTTTTGCTGGACGACATCGCCTACGGCGAATCACTCGGGCGCACTGCTAAGTTCCCCAGGAATGCGATCGCCTTCAAGTGGGCGGATGAGCTTCAGGAGACGACCCTGACGGAAGTGGAATGGAGTGCCAGCCGGACCGGCCTGATCAATCCGGTCGCCATTTTCGAGCCTGTTGAACTGGAAGGAACCACTGTCCGCAGAGCGTCCGTGCACAATGTCAGTATTGTCCGCTCCCTGCAGCTGGGAATCGGGGACAGGGTGACTGTTTATAAAGCCAACATGATCATCCCGCAGATCGCGGAAAATCTGACCAGATCCGGAACGCTGGAGATTCCCTGCAGCTGTCCTGTGTGTTCGGGACCCACGCAGATCCGCCGGGAGATCGATACGGAAGTTCTCGTCTGCACGAATCCCGATTGTCCCGCCAAAAAGATCAAGGCTTTTACGCTCTTTACCAGCAGAAGCGCAATGAACATCGAGGGACTCTCCGAGATGACGCTGGAAAAGTTTATCGCCGAGGGATTCATCCATGAATTTGCGGATATCTATCATCTGGACGATCACCGGGACGCGATCGTGGATATGGAGGGCTTCGGGGAGAAATCCTATAACCGCCTGATCGAGAGCGTGGACAAATCGAGGACGACCACCATGCCCCGTCTGATCTACGCCCTGGGGATCGCAGGAATCGGCGCCGCCAATGCCAGGGTCCTGTGCGACCACTTTGAAGATGATATCCGGGCGATCCGCTCTGCTTCCGCGGAGGAACTGGGACAAGTGGAGGGGATCGGCCCTGTTCTTGCGGCTGCTGTCTCCGCCTGGTTTGCCGATGAGAAGAACCTTCTCATGCTGGACCGCCTTCTGCAGGAGCTAAAGCCTGCAGTCAGGGAGAGCGTGCGTGCGGCTGCGGAGAGGAAAGCGCGTGTCGCGGAAGCGGACGCTGCAGACGGCGCGGGCAATACGGAGGGCCCTGCCGCGTCGGGAATACAGGAAGATCCCGTCGCCGGAAAGACATTTGTCGTCACCGGAAAGGTCTTTCATTTTGCAAACCGCGACGCCCTCAAGGAATTCATCGCTGACCGCGGCGGTAAGGTCACCGGGAGCGTCTCCGCCAAAACGGATTATCTGATCAACAATGATGTCACGTCGACATCTTCGAAAAATAAAAAAGCCGCGCAGCTTGGGATTCCGATTCTTTCGGAAGAAGATTTTATAAAACTCGCGGGTGCAGTAACAGATTAACAGCAGTTATGTGTCATGCCTGCCCTTGTTCCGGGGACTGAAAAGAAAGGTTCCTTATGAAGGCCCGGGCAGAAGGCAAGAGGCACAGCCAATAAGTCATCAGTGTTGCAGCTGTGGAAAAGAGGGTATAATGCCGATCAGAATTAAAAATGGACTGCCTGTCAAGGAAAAACTGGAGAGAGAAAACTTATTTGTGATCGATGAGAGAAGAGCGATCGATCAGGACATCCGTCCTCTGGAGATCTGTATTCTGAATCTCATGCCGACCAAGGAGGAGACGGAACTCCAGCTTCTGCGAATGCTTTCCAACACGCCTTTGCAGCTCAACATCACCTTTATGCGTATGAGCTCACATCAGTCAGTCAATGTGGCCGCATCTCACCTGAACAACTTTTATTATTCGTTCAGGACACTGAAAAAGCGCACTTTTGACGGACTGATCATCACCGGTGCACCAGTGGAAAAGATGGAGTATGAGGAAGTAGATTACTGGTCCGAACTCTGCGAGGTTTTCGAGTGGAGTAAGTCCAATGTCACCAGCACTTTCCATATCTGCTGGGGAGCACAGGCGGGACTCTACTATCATTACGGTCTCCCCAAGAAGCTGCTGGACAAAAAACTGTTCGGTGTATATTCCCACAAAGTGCGTCACCGCAAGGAGCCTATTGTCCGCGGCTTTGACGATTATTTCCTGATCCCCCACAGTCGCTATACAGAGGTCCCTGCCAAGGCCATCCATGCCTGCAAGGAGCTCAAGATCCTGGCGGAGTCTCCGGAGGCGGGGATCCTGCTCTGCATGTCCAGGGACGGCAGACGCTTCTTCATCATGGGACATCCCGAGTATGACCGCAATACCCTGCGCGACGAGTATAACCGCGACGTGCGCAAGGGCCTGGATATTAATGTCCCGCTGAATTATTTCCCGGATGATGATCCCACCCAGAGACCGCTTCTGCAGTGGCGTTCCCACAGCAATAACCTCTATTGCAACTGGATCAATTATTACGTCTATCAGGCAACGCCCTACGACCTCAACGAGATTTCGGAGAAGGCATGGGAGTGGAAGCCCAAAAACAGGGACGGGGAAAAGGCCGCGCCGGAAACTGCGTCAGAGACAGCTGCCGCAGCTGCGGATCCCCTACAATAAACTGCCATGGCAGCGTAACTGCTTCCACCAAGGGAGTAAAAGTCGATTGTTCCGCATGGCGAGGCCATGCGGAACAATCGCCCCCGTGTATTCGACAATCGCTCCGCTTGCTACGCTGCGCGCAGCTTTTTGTCTCATACATGGGGGTCCGATCAAATGTCTGAACGTCTGTGCGTGCGAGCACGCCCATCCGCACAGCCGCTTGATCGAACTTTTACAGTAAAAAAGATTGCAGGCCCTCTGTGTGAGAAGTCTGCAATCTTTTTTTGTCTTTTTCTATGCCCTTTTCTTATGCCCTTACTATGTCTGAAGGATCAGATTTTGGGGCACTATGTCTGAAGGATCGGACTTTGGGCACTATTTCTGAGGGATCAGGCTTTGGGGCCGCTGCCGGGAGCGTACTCCTGGACGAAGTGAATGTATTCTCTGGTCTCTTCCTCGCTGTCGAGGATGGCAGTGTAGTTCATGTTGCCCATCTGGTCCCACATGAGAGCGGGCATGCGCTCGCAGGTCACGATGCGGCTTCCGTATTTTTCCATGATCTCTTCGTGGGAGTGTACATAGTTGTACTCATCCCGGCGGCCGGCGTAGGCGCAGAAGTGCTCGACTTCGGCTGCGGGGAAGAGGCGCTCGTCCCATGCCACCATGTCTGCCCAAATCTGGTAGACGTCCAGAGAGTGGGCGTAGTCCATCATATCGGGAGTGTAGCCGCCTGCAGGGCGCATGTTTACTTCAAGTGCCACGAAGTCGCCGACCTGGCCCAGACCCGGTTTTGCCTTGGTCAGGCAGAAGAATTCCATGTGGACAAAACGGCCTTTCACATCGAAAGCCTCGACGGCTGCGCGGCCCATCTTACGAAGGGAATCGGGCATTTCCGCTGCCACATAATAGGCAAGGTCCAGTCTCTTATTGACGATATCCATGATGGAAGGCGGCCAGCAGGTCATGGACTCAAAGAGCGGCTCACCCTTGGAATTGATGATCGCGTCGTAGGATGCGATATTGCCCGTGATGAACTCTTCCATGACATAGGGGTGATGCGGGAGATCCGCATAGAATTTCTCCAGATCAGCCTCATTTTCCAGCTTGTAGGTGGCGAGGGCGCCGACACCGATCTCAGGCTTAACGATGACGGGGTAATCGGTCTGGGCGATAAAAGCTTTGGCCTCCTCCAGGCACTTGGAAAGACCTGCTGCCTCTGCTGCGTCATGATCGAGGATCTTAAACTGGCGGGCAGTCGGAATACCGGCTTTCTCGTACTGCTTTTTCATCAGTGCCTTGCTCTTGAATCCTTCGATCCGGTCGGACTTGACACCGGTGTTGATGTTGAAATCGGTGCGGATGCGGGCATCCAGTTCGAGCCAGTATTCGTTGTTGGATTCGACCCAGTCGATCTTGCCGTATTTAAAGGAGAAAAATGCGACTGCACGGAATACGTCGTTGTAATTTTCAAGTGAAGGCAGCCAGTAATACTCGGTCAGAGAATCCTTGACATTCTGGGAAAGATTGTCATAAGGTGTGTCGCCGATGCCGAGTACGTTGACATCATTTTTTTTGAGTCTGTCACAGAAATTCCAGAAGGTTGCAGGAAACTGCGGTGAAATAAAAATGAAATTCATAGTATCTCCCTTTATGAATTGCAGCAGTGCTTGAAATGCGCCGCCGGTTCACCCGTCCGCCGGGCGTAAAACCGGGACGATCTCAGGTTTACTTGTTTCCGATTGCGGATCCGTCCAGTACTTTGGGAAGAAAATAGCGGATCTGTTTCTTCCACCAGTCCCAGTCGTGACTGACATCATAGCCCCAGAAGTCGCACCATGCATGGATGCCCTTTTTCTGGAAAATACTGGCCATGAGCAGCAGAGTGCGGATGCCGTTCTGCTCCCAGGCTCCCTGACCGACGCAGAAGATGAGCGCGCGCTCATTATACATCCCGACATAGTGGTGGTCGGGCGGCATATTCTGCAGGAAATGACAGGGTGAGTTGTCGTACCATTTGCTGTTCATCCATCCTCCTGTGTAGTAGGAGGCGTCGTAGATGCCGGACATTGCGATGCAGCCGCCGAAGAGATCAGGACGGCGCAGGGCAACGATGCCTGCGTGGGTGGCACCGAGGCTGCAGCCCACAGCGACAGGCAGCTTCCCGGAAGTATTGCGTGATCTGATAAAAGGCACAACTTCATCGACAATATAGTGATAATAACTTTCCTGGATATCGCTGCGGCGTGCCTGATCCCCGTAAAGATCGTACCAGCTTTCTCTGTCTACCGTATCTACCGTAAAAACCATTATCTCCCCGCGGTCTATAAAATCAGAGATCGTGGCGATCATACCGAAATCTTCGAAATTGGTGCATGTGGCGTCCTGAGTGGGAAAGACCAGGAGCGGAAGCCCCTTCTCTCCGTGGATCAGGATATGCATTTCCCGTTTGAGGCTGTTGCTGTAATGAGTGAAGTACTCTCTTCTCATAAGTATATTCCTCTTGCCGCCTTTTATGTACGGCAATATTATTCGATTTTTACGCTTCAGCGTATCAGCGCAAAAAAGAACATGCTTGTGTTATGTTCCCATAAAAAGTCGATGATTTCAATACACAAACACAGAAAATTGTATATAATGTTTTTTATAGCTTCGGATAAAGGTTTCTTCTTTAAAAAGCGAAGCATTTAGACGCATTTATAAGTATCCGTTAAGGATACGTTGAATGTTTGTACTTATACATTGATTATAACATATTTCGTCTTGTTATGGTTTTTAATTCGATTGATTCCGGAGGGACAGGCACTTGTCACTGACAGAAGGTAATTTTATCTATAAGACGGAAAAAGCGCCTGCAAACAGAAGGGATGGCGGAAAAGATGGCGGGGACGACGGACCCCGGGCCGTGATCACCGGCCTTTTGCAGGAAAGGCGGCATGTGGAAGTTCCTGAGATGCTCGGCGGATTTCCGGTCACTGCGATCGCCCCGCACGCCTTAGCTGAAAAGGCGCAGATGCGGTCCCTGTCTTTACCTGTGAATCTGCGGTCTGTCGGCGCTTTTGCTTTTCACAATTGTCCGCAGCTGGAGGAGATCTCCCTGCACGACGGCATCCGGGATTTCCATAACGGAGTGGTGCGTCAGGACAGGAAGCTGCGCAGGATACGCCTGTCCGTACACGAGGGCAATTTTACTGTGATGCGTGACATCCTGTCCGACACAGATGCCAAACTCCAGTTTTCCCTGCAGCTTCCGGACGGAGAGGCCCGCCTCCTGTTTCCGGGATACGATTACGCATTTAATGAAAATACCATGGCGCGGACGATCCAGTTTTCAATCTCCGGATCGGGAATGGTCTATCGGGAATGTGTCAGAAGAAAAGGGATCGGGTTCAGGGAATATGACCGCCTGTTTGTGAGGGTAATTCCGGATGATCCCCATGCCGCAGCGGAAATAGCCGCCGACCGCCTGCTCTTTCCATATGACCTGGCAGAGGTCCATGCCCGGGCCTATGAAGAGTATCTTCGTCAAAACGCGGAAGAGGCCCTTCTGCGCTTTGTGGAACAGCTCAATGCAGGCGCAGGATCGGAGTCTTCTGACGAAGCATATATGCGTCTGCGGCTGATGGCAGAAAGGGGCCTGATCACAGAGAAAGCGGCAGACCCTGCCCTGCGCCTGGCATCGGACCTCCACCTTACAGAGGCCTGCAGCATTATCATGTCCGGGCGTGAGGAGCCCCTGGCGGCATCAGGATCAGATGAATGTCCTGCCGGTCCGGATATGTTTTCTCTGGATGACTGGTAATAGTTTCGCACAGTTACCGGCAGCGTCCGGGTCTTGTGTCCTCACCTCCGGCCATGCCGCCCGCCGGACCGGCAGCAATATGGTCTCCGCTTCGGCAGGGGTGTGATCTTAAGGAGCTGTTTTATGGGAAATCGGGAACAACTCGATCAGATGGGAAAAAGAATACTGGATGCATCGAGAACGGATCTGTATCTCTCAATGCGTTTTCTGGGACCGGCCCTGCACAGTCTGGGCTTCATCATGGATCTGTCGACAACGACAGTGGGCACGGACGCGGCCTATATCCGCTTTAATCCCAATCACCTGTTCCGTCTTTATGTCGACCGGCCCCGTCTTCTGAACCGGACCTATCTGCACATGCTGCTGCACTGTGTCTTCCGCCATATGTTTACGGCAAAAAAGAAAGAGGACCGGGAGCTCTGGGACCTGGCCAGTGATATCGCGGTCAGCTCGATCATCGATTCCATGGATTACCGTGCAGTGGCAGAGCTGACGCCGGAATTCCGCCAGCGTGTTTATGACCGCCTCCAGGAAGAGATCCATGTCCTGACAGCAGAGCGGATCTACCAGTATTTCCTGGAGCGGAAGAGAAACTATCTTGAAGAGCTTCAGCTTGCGGCAGCCTTCGCTCTCGACGATCACAGTTTCTGGGAGCGAATGGAGGATGAGGATGACCAGGATCAGGATCCCGGCAGGGATGATGACAGCCGGCAGGAAGAGGACGGACCGCGTGATGAGGACCCCGGCCGGGATCCGGACCGTGACAGAGACCCCGATGATCCAGGAAACAAAGATGATCCGCGCGGCGGAGACGGTAAGGATCCCTCCCCGCCCCGCAAAAAAAAGGGGGATGACCGCAATCCCTCCGGCAGAAAGGGCAATGACCGGCAGGATGACCGAAATCCTCCGGACCGGAGGGGCAATGACCGGCAGGATGACCGTGATCCGAGGCGCCGGCATCAGGAAAAACGCCTTCCCCGCCTGAAATCGGCAGATGAGCTGGAAAGAGACTGGAAAGAGACTTCCAGGCGGATGGAAGCAGAGATTCTTGCCTACGGAAAAGATGCCTCACAGGAGAGAGGGAGCCTTGACCGTATCCTGTCCATCTCCAACCGCCGCAGGACAGACTACAGGGAGTTTTTGAGAAAGTTTGCTGTGTTGAGGGAAGTGGCGACAGTCGATCCCGATTCCTTTGACTATGGTTTTTACAATTACGGACTGGAAGTCTACGGCAATATGCCCCTCATAGAGGAAAACGAATATCGTGAACTGAACCGCCTGCGCACCCTTGTGATCGCCATCGACACCTCCGCCTCCTGCCAGGATGTGCTGGTACAGAAATTTCTGAATGAGACGGCGGCCGTTCTGAGGAACATCGGACAGTTTTTCAAGACGTCCGCGGTTTATATTATAGAGTGCGACGAGCACGTGCAGAACGAAATCCTGCTGCACGAACCCTCCGATCTGGAAAAATACGCCGCTCAGTTTCATGTCAAAGGCGGCTTCGGCACGGATTTCCGCCCGGTATTTGCCTGGGTGGAAGAGAAACGCAGGGCGGGAGAGATTGAGGATATGGAAGCACTGATGTACTTCACCGACGGAATGGGCGTCTATCCGGAAAAACCGACCGACTATGATACCGCCTTTGTTTTTTTCAATGACGAGGAACTGGACGACAGCAAAGTCCCCGACTGGGCAGTCCGCCTCTATATAGATGGAGAAAAGATCTGCCGGTAATATTTTCTACTGTTGCAGCCAAACAGCCTAATAGTGATGAACAGGAATTCAAGATGAATATAAAAGAGGCAAAAGAAGTCATTATTCACGCGGTGCAGGCCTATCTGGACAAGGACGAGACGGGGGCTTACACCATCCCCACGGAACGGCAGCGCCCCCTCCTTCTGATGGGACCTCCTGGAATCGGCAAGACCGCGATCATGGAACAGGTCGCCCAGGAGTGCGGGATCGGCCTGGTCTCCTATACGATCACCCACCACACACGGCAGAGCGCGATCGGACTGCCCTTTATTTCCAAGAAGCAATATGGGAAAAAGGACTATTCAGTCACGGAATATACCATGAGCGAGATCATCGCCGCGGTCTATGACCAGATCGAGACCACCGGTGTGCAGGAGGGGATCCTCTTTCTCGATGAGATCAACTGCGTCTCGGAGACACTGGCGCCCACTATGCTGCAGTTTCTGCAGTACAAGACATTCGGTACCCATCGTGTGCCCGACGGCTTTATCATAGTGACAGCCGGCAACCCTCCCCAGTACAACAAGTCCGTCCGCGATTTTGACATCGTCACCCTGGACCGTCTGCGCAGGATCGATATTGAAGAGGACTTTGCCGCCTTCCGCGAATATGCCTCCCGCGTCGGTATCCACGGTTCGGTCATGGCCTATCTGGGAATACGCAGCAATCATTTCTATTCCATCCGTACAGAAGTGGAGGGAAGGCACTTTGTGACAGCCCGCGGCTGGGAGGATCTTTCCCGCACCATCCAGGTCCACGAGAAGAGGAAGCTTCCCGTGGACGAGCAGCTGGCCGTGCAGTTCCTGCAGGATCCCGAGATCGCCCGCAGCTTTGCCGCCTATTATGATCTGTATAAAAAATACCGGGACATTTACCGTGTGCCCGATATTCTCGATGGCCGGTTTTTCGGCCAGGAGGACGCTCCGGACTCCGCGTCCGGGACCGGGCAGGGGGATGCAGCAGACGCAGGGAATGCTTCCGGGACACCTCAGGTCAGAGAAGTCCTGCTGCTTGATCCTATACGCGTTCAGGAAATGCAGGACGCGCCCTTTGATGAAAAACTCAGCCTGATCAGTCTACTCATCGATGCCCTGAACCAGTCTTTTGCGGCCTGTGCGCAGGAGAAGGCGGTGCAGGGGCTGATCATGCAGGAGATGTCTCATGTAAGGCGCGTTCTCAAGAGTGCGGAAGAATTGAATCCGGATGCCGAAAAGAATTCCGCAGACAGAAATCTTGCCGCGGACACGATCTCAGAGGAATGCAGCCGGATCCTGCGCTCCCTGCAGACAAAAAAGGACGCGGGTCTGCCCGTTTCCCGCGAGGAAGAGCGCACACAGCGCCTGGCCTGCAAGGCTATGAATACATTGGCGGGAGAACTGAGGATCAGTGCCGCAAAAGACAGCGCGCTTTTTTCCGCCCGGGCCCAGTACGGCAGGATCAAAGAGTGGTTTGCCGGGCGTGAGAAAGAGCGGCAGGCAGCAGTCCGCGAGGCGGATGAACATCTCACAAACGTCTTTCGTTTTCTGTCCCGTGTTTACGGGGAGGGACAGGAGATGGTGCTTTTCCTCACAGAACTTTCTGCGGGATACCACAGCCTCCGCTTCCTCAATGAGCATGGAAATGAATCCTATTTCCGCCTGAACCGTCTGCTCCTTCTCCGCGATGACAAAAACACCCTTCGCAATGAAGTGATCTCACTGATGGAATGAGTCACGAGGGACGGTTCTGAAAAACTCATTGCGTGCAATGAGTTTTTTGGAACCGTCCC